>NZ_JBXUGK010000005.1:0-410329 GCF_057180485.1 Chryseobacterium sp. HNCC26DJ240 | reverse complement strand
AAATTATCTAAAACTGTCGGGGCGGCAGGATTCGAACCTGCGACCTCCTGGTCCCAAACCAGGCGCGATGACCGGACTACGCTACGCCCCGATTGAAAGTCATCTAAAACAAGAATTACCTTGTTTTTTGTGGGTGCAAAGATAGAATATTTTTTCTAATTTAAAAATAAAATGATAAATAATTTTAAATTAATTTTTAAAAATGAGTTTTCGTGAGTATTCGGGGCTATCATTTAAACAAAATCTTTCTAAAGTCTTTCTTAAAATTCAGTTTTGAACAATTTTCATTAATAATTTTTTATTTCGATATATTTTAAAACATATTTGATGAATTTTTGAAAAATATATTTTCTTTTGAAAACCGTTCTGCTAAAGTGTTTTCAGTTAATTTGTAATTTCACACTTTAGAGACCGTAAAAATACGGTAGCGAAAATAGTGATTTTACGGATGGTATGTATCGGAAAATGAGTAACTTTACTCTACAAAACAATACCATGAATCTCAGAAAATTGATAGAATTACTATGCAAATTAGTAGATCCCGTCGGCTCTATGATTGAAACTGTAAATATTTCAACATTGAATGATGGCGATGAATTTTTTGATACCACTTCTCCAATTATTCTGTCCATAGTCAATATCGAAGAAGACCGTACGATGAAAAATCAAACGGTGTACTTTAAAGATACAGAAAATCCGGATCAGATTTCAAGATATAAAAACCCTACACAATATTTCGTCTTGTCATTATTGTTTGCTTCTTATAATAAGACAATGAACAAATACCTTGATGGAATAGACAAACTCAACAATATTTTAGCCTTTTTTCAGCAACACAACTCCTTCTATTATAAAAATGACGATACAGAACTTATCACTTTAGAAAGTTTCGGACAAAAAAGTGAATCGGAAAAGGAAAATTATCAAACCGTTACTATGGAAATGGTCAGCTTAAGCACAGAACAGCTCAACCAGATGTGGTCTTATCTCGGCTCAAAATATATGCCGTCTGTGCTTTATAAAATGAGGCTTTGCACGATACAGGCATCTACAGTTTCCGAAGAAAATATCATTACCAAAGTAAGAATAAATCTTTGGGAAAATGATAAAAATAATCTATCAGGCGAAATTGAGTCTGGAGAATTTCAGGGACAACAATAAAAACAAAAACAATAATCTACCATGAATCTAAGTTCTATCAAAACACCGGGAGTCTATATCAATGAGATTGATGCATTCCCACCTTCGGTAGCTCAGGTAGCTACAGCAATACCGGCTTTTTTGGGTTATACAGAGAAAGGTCCGGCGATTCCTACAAGAATTCAGTCTTTTATGGAATTTGAACAGACTTTCGGCGGTGCACCGGCTCCAAAAAGTATCAGTGTGGTCTTAGATGATAACGGAATGCCTTCAGATCAGTCAAAAGCAGAGGAAAGCAAATTTCAGCTGTATAATAGTTTAAAACTGTTTTATGAAAATGGTGGAGGTGTCTGTTACATCGTTTCCGTTGGGAAATACAACAGTGGCGCAACAGTAACTACAATTTCTGAAAACGATTTTTACGGAAATTCTCCTAAAAAAGGCATTCAGCTTCTGGAAAATTTTGATGAACCCACTTTGATTTTGTTTCCGGATGCAGTCAATGTAGAAAGCACCAATCCAAAAGCAAGCTTGGGGAATATTCAGAAACAGGCTTTGATGCAATGCGAAAAGCTGATGGATCGATTTGTGATTCTGGACGTCATTCAAAAAGATGGTAAAACAACTGATTTGACAGATTTCAGAGATGCCATTGGTAATTCTTCATTAAAATATGGCGCGGCTTACTATCCAAATCTGATTTCGAGTGTTCCTAAAAATTTCAGATTTTCAGATATTCAGGGAAATGGGATTGATTTTAAAATGCAGTATCCGGGTTCGTTAACCAACATCAATAATTTTGAAGCCTTAACTACTGACGTTAATTCTTTAAATACGGCTTGGGAAGCTTTAAATACAGACAAAACCAAGCCCGCAACTGCAGTCGCCAACGAGGCTGACGTGAATGCCTATGTTTCAAAATGCTGGAATTTGCTTGGCATTTTTAAAAATCCATCTGCACTAACGAATTCAGATTTTGAAAGTTATACTTCAGACAGTGTTAAAATAAGCCTTAAACCGTTAGCTCAGAATCTTTTTGATTTTGAAACAAAATTTGACGGATTAAGTACAATTGCATACACTCCTGTGATGGATTCAACGCTTGATAACACTTTCAGTGATGCCGATTGGAAGAAAGCTCCGGCAACAGATTTTGAAGCCTCAGCCGTCAATCCTTATGCTAAGAAATTAACCTCAAACCCCGATGGAGCAGACGATGCAGCTCACTATGGAAAAATAGGAAGCGAGTTGGATAAGTTGCATACGATGATTGTCAATACCATTAATGCACAGCTTCAGAAATCATCAGAATACGAATTAAAGATTGAAAATGATCTAATCTCTCAGTTACCATTATATTCTTCTGTAATCAACAAACTCAATCAGTCGATGAATACCATTCCACCTTCCGGGGCAATGGCAGGAATTTACGCCAGAACAGATGCGACAAGAGGAGTATGGAAATCTCCGGCAAATGTAAGTTTAAACAGTATTGTCGGTCTTTCAGATGATATCAATGATGCTGATCATGAAGATATGAACATCCACGAAACCGGAAAATCTGTCAACGCCATCCGTAAATTTACAGGAAGAGGATTCCTGGTATGGGGTGGAAGAACACTTGCCGGAAACAGTAATGACTGGAAATACATCAATGTCCGCAGACTTGCAATTATGATTGAAGAATCTGTGAAAAAAGCATGTATGCAGTTTGTTTTCGAGCCAAATGTTGCCAGAACATGGGTTAGCGTAAAAGGGATGATTGATAATTATCTTACCACATTATGGAACGACGGTGCATTGGCAGGTGGAAAACCGGAACATGCTTTTTTCGTTTCAGTAGGCTTAAATCAAACCATGTCTGCACAGGATATTCTTGAAGGAAGAATGATTGTAAAGATCGGTTATGCACCTTCAAGACCTGCAGAATTCATTATTCTTGAGTTTAAGCAAATGCAGCAAAGATCATAAAAACTAATTAACCATAAAAAACGACAGCTATGGCAAACAGAGATTTTCCGCTTCCGAAGTTTCATTTCAGTGTAGACTGGGGCGGCAGCAAAATAGCATTTACAGAAGTTTCAGGCCTAAATAAAGAAATGGATGTCATTGAACATCGTGTGGGCTCAAGTCCGGAATTCTTTAAAAAGAAAATGCCGGGATTACAGAAATTGAGCAATATCACGCTCAAAAGAGGCGTTTTTGCAGGAGATAATGAGTTTTATGAATGGTACAATACCGTTGCAATGAATACTGTGGAAAGAAGGTCGATTACCATCTCACTTTTAGATGAAAATCATGAGCCTAAAGTGGTTTGGTTTGTGAAAGACTGCTTCATCGTTTCGCTGAAATGCACCGATATGAAAGCGGATGCCAACGAAGCTGCAATCGATACGGTAGAAATTGCGAATCACGGCTTCAGCGTAGAATACACTTAATATTTTGCCATGCCTGATAACAATTTTATATTAGGTTTTCATTTTTCGGTGGTCTTTGAGCTGATTCCGCAGTTCTCAGTGGATACTAAATTTCAGTCCGTTTCCGGATTAAAAGTAACGATGGACATGGAGTCTGTAGTGGAAGGTGGTCAGAATAGATTTAAACACAGCCTTCCGACAAGATCGGGTTATCAGGATCTGGTTTTGAAAAGAGGTTTGGGTTCAGATCTGTCGGGAATATCGATGTGGTGTTCGCAGGCATTGGAAGATTTTATTTTTTCTCCTGCAAACCTTACTGTTTCATTGCTCAACGAAAATGGAGATCCTGTAAAAGTATGGTATGTTTCGCATGCCATCCCGTTGAGTTATGAAATTGCTGATTTCAATGCTGAAGAAAGCAAAATCGTGATTGAAACCATGACATTGAGATACAATTTTTTCAAAGAAGTACCTGTTCCGGGGTTGTAAATTATGCCAATACAAATAAAAGAGCTGAAAATAAAAATAAATATCAGCGACCCTCAGAACAGCAATTCTAGTCAACTTCCAAAAATCAATTCAACTGAGTTTAAGGAGATGAAACAGGAAATTGTAAACGAATGTATACAGAAAGTACTCGAAAAAATCAAAGAAAATTCACAGCGATGATCTCAGGTTTATTAGGCATTATCGATAAGATGCGGATCGAGGTTTTCCCTTCAAAGGAATATACAGAGCCGCCACAAAAAACGATTTATGTACAGCTGAATCCTGAAAAGTATTCACTGAAACACAATGTTGATTTTTGTGAAGGACAAGCCATTGGAACATCCGGATCTGACCTCAGATTCAACAGAATTGAGGGCGAAGAAGTAAATTTTGAATTTTTATTTGATAGTTCGGGAGTTATTCCGCCAGGTAAAATTAAAGATGGGAAAGGAGAAGTTTCACTTTTTGATACCATTTCCGATGTTGAAAATTCTATCAAACCTGCGATGATTAAACCTTTTGCCGAGGTAAAAACGGTTGAAAAGGAAGTGGAAGAGTTCAGAAAACTGTTAATGGGTTATAACGGAGAAACGCATCAAACCTCATTTTTGAGGATTTTGTGGGGAGGTTACAATTTAGATTGCCGTCTCAAGAGTATGGAGATAGAATATACCCTTTTCAGAAAAGACGGAAGACCTATCAGAGCTAAAGTGAAATGTGTTTTTAAAGGAACGGTTGATTACAAAATAATGATTGCTCAGGAAAACAAAAATTCTCCCGATTTGACCCATCAGCGCACTGCAAAAATGAATGACAGCCTTGCTTTGCTCGCCGAAAACATTTATCAGAATGAAAATTATTACATCGATGTTGCCAAAAATAATAGAATGCTGACTTTCAGAAAACTGGATTTAGGACAGAAAATAGAATTTCCACCCATAAAATAATGTATTAAAATGCCGGACATCAGACCTTTTTATCTCGATGAAACTTTACTGAAACTTGAATTCTTTATCGATGGCGAAAATAAAGGACTGGATAATTTTTTGTCTGAAGGAAAAGTGCATTTTGAAATGAATAAAATCCCTTTTGCCAAGTTTACATTTCTCTGCGCAGAAGAAGATTTTAAAGAAGGTAGTAGTTCGCCTCTGCAAACTTTAAACCGACCGAGAACTTCAACACCAAGGTCGATAGAGGTGAAAATAGCTTCGCAAAATGAAATGAAAACATTGTTCAAAGGTGTTATCAGATCGCTGGATATTCAACATCAGAATAATAATATTGTTGCAAAAATTGAATGTAAAGATATTGCACTTAATCTTTTGCAGACCTCAAATGCTGATCAGAACGATACCGAAACTTTTGAAGATAAACTGACGAATTATACCAACAATTTAATTTTAAACAGCAATCTTTCCGGACAGAATTGGGGACGTGAACATATTACCCACAACAGAACGACTTCGCCTTGGGATTACCTCGTTGGTTTTCTGGATTCCGTCGGAATGCCCGTAGTTTTAAGAAATGCTGAGTTCAATTGTGTTGATATCAACAACGGAGAAAAAGAAATTCGGTACAAGGCAGAAAACGGAATTAATGTTTTTGCCTTTAATGGAAGAGTTGATCCCGAAGTGAGACGGTCATCCGTAACCATTCAGCACTGGGACAGCGATAATCAGGAAGTCAGTGAAGTTTCATCTGAACAGGATGCCGAAGAAAATCCGCATACCATCAGGATCAGTGAAACCAATCTTAGCCCCGAAACGCTTCAAAGAATCGCAGATGCTATTATTGCTAAAAGCCATATTGCTTCCGTGAACGGAAAAGTCAACACTTTCGGAAATCTTGAAGCCAAAATCGGAGACTATCTGATTTTAAATAAAGTTAATCCCGAAATCGATGAAAAGGAACTGCTCATCACGGCCGAAGAACATATCATCGAAAACGGTTGCTGGAAAACCGAATTCACTTTCGGGCTTGAGAATGAGAGATCATTTACACAAAACACAACGTCAGGTATTAATAATGTTCAGGCTGAAATGGGACAGTCCAATTCTGTCAACGGAATGCAGATCGGCATCGTTACAGATATTGAAGATCCTGACGGACAGTTCAGAATCAAAGTCAGAATTCCAGTGTTATCAGAAAATGGTGAGGGAATTTGGGCAAGACTGGCCACTTTGAATGCTTCAAACGATATGGGAAGTATTTTTATTCCCGATGTTGGAGATGAGGTTATCGTAGGATGCATAGGAAATAATCCGGACACACCGGTTATTTTGGGAAGTCTGTACAGCAGCAGTAAACCAATGCCCGAAGCGATCACTCAGGATAATTTTATTAAAGGATTCACTACAAAAGAGGGCACAAAAATAAGGCTGGATGATGATAAAAAAAGCATTGAGATTTCCACTAAACAGGGAAATAAAATCACAATAAGCGACGATCTGAAAGGAATCACATTGCAGGACGAAAACAACAACAAAATCGTGATGGATAATCAGGGAATTACCATCGAAAGCAGTAAAGATTTAAATCTGAAAGCCACCGGAAATATAAAAATCGAGGGTATTCAGATCGAAGCCAATGCTTCCGGAGTAATGAATTTAAAAGGTTCAATCATTAATATTAATTAAAATGGGATTAGCAGCCAGAGCAACAGACATGCACACCTGCCCGGTGATCAACGGAACTGTTCCACACGTAGGAGGTCCGATACTTCCGGGTGGAAATTCCAACGTAATGATAGGCGGAATGCCTGCTGCAACGGTCGGAGACAGCTGTATTTGCACAGGACCGCCGGATACACTTATTAAAGGTTCGGCCACTGTGATAATCGGAGGAAAACCAGCTGTTAGAGTAGGAGACAGCACAGCTCACGGTGGCGTGGTCATTTTAGGATGCCCAACTGTGAATATTGGTGGATAATATTTCATCAGAAAAATAAAAACTATTAGCTCAAAAACGATAATCATGAAGCCAAAAACTTTTCTTGGGGTGGGATGGTCTTTTCCGCCAACTTTCAGCAAAATTCAGGGCACGGTAAAAACCGTTTCAGACGAAGAAGACGTTTTCCAAAGTCTGCAGATTCTGCTTTCCACAGAGCTGAAAGAAAGAGTGATGCGGTCAGATTTCGGTTGTGACCTTACGTCAATGCTATACGATAATATTACCATCACTTTGCTGACAAAAATCAAAGGAATTATTACCAACGCTATTCTGAAATACGAGCCGAGGGTAGATTTACTGGAAGTTGATTTTTTCAATGAAAATAATATTGATGGAATGATTAACATCGAAATTACATACCGAATTCGGGCAACCAATTCCAGAAAAAACTTTGTATTTCCCTATTACATCAAGGAAGGCACGTTCGTAAAATCATAAACTATCATCATGGAAAACTGTTCATCTTCAATGTCAATTCATCAAGGAAACGGCACTACGCAAAGCGAAAGGCTTAATCCTGCGCTTTTGCCGGACTTTTTTCCTGTTGACGAAAGAACAACTGAAGATTACATTTTGTTTGTGCAGAAGCTTTCAAAATATGTGAAATTTTATGATGAAAATAATATTACAGAAGGAAACTGGTCAGCGTTTTTTGAAAATGAATCTACCTCGATCATCATCAGCATTGCAAAATGGAATATTGAAGTTCTTCAAAACAATTATAAAACTGCAGAAAAAGAAATTGAGCTAAGTACAAATCCAACAAATCAGCTTCAGATTTTAAAAGATTATTTCATTGATTTTACTGAAAAATTAATCAAAATTTCTAAAAAAATTAATGGATTAGATAATGAAATCAGCGTTAAAGAAAATTTAATCGGAAGTCTGTTAATTATTGTCAATCAGTTGCAGAATTTGACCAACGAGATCAATATTAAAAGTGCTGAAACCAATTTCGAGATTAAAAATTTTCTGAAAAATCCGTTTTATACAAGAAAACTTCAGCAGTTTTTTGGTTTGCTTTCAAGCTGGAAAAAATATGCAGAATCTGCGGTTGAATTTCAGTTAAATCATTATGACAGCCATCATCCGCATTATGCACTTTTCCTGTCATTTTTAAAACTGATGGATGTTGCAAAAGATAAACTGAATGAATTTACCAAAAACCATCTCGAATTCTACTACAAAGATGTCATCCGGACAGAAAATCAAAGTGCAAAACCAGATTTCGTTTTCCTTACCGTAGAACCACAGAAAAATTCAAAATTTCTTCTGCCAAAAAACACGGTTTTTCCTGCCGGTAAAAATACTTTAGGTGAAAAAAAATATTACACTTCCATCAACGATCAGATTATTAATCAAATTAAATTAAATCAATTTTCGTCTTATTATTTAGAAGATGAAAAATTTTATAAATCAGAAAATCTTATCAAAATAAATGGAACTGGTGAAAGTTTCGATGCTTTCCGGACAGACCGTCAGGAATGCAGACAGGAAATTTTAATTGCAAGTCCGCTGTTATTTCTGCAAAGTGGCGTAAGAACGATTTTTCTCCGTTTCAATAAGCAGAATTTAAATCATTACGATTTTGATTTTTACATCACAGGCGAGAAAAAAATTATCCAGTTGAATGATCTTTATACTGAAAAGAAAGACATCAGTTCAACCGATTTTTTTATCAAACTTGTCATTTCAGATACCGAAAAAGCAATCGTGCCTTTCGACCAAAAAATTCATCAGGATTTAAAAGTCAGTACAATTTTTCCGGTTCTGAAAATTGTTCCAAAAAATAAAAATACAATCACTTCTGTTTCTGAGATTGATTTGCAAGTGAGCGTTGAAAAATTTACTTCATTTAATATAGAATCAGATTTTGGAAGCGTCAATCTCAAAAAACCATTTTACCCATTCAGCGAATTTCCAAAAAATGGAAACGGCATGACCATCAGCTCCAACGAGTTTTTCATGAAAAAAGATGCGGTGGCTCAGTTTGTTGCGGAAACCGATAAAGATTCCGAACCTCTTTTTTGGCTGAATGACAGAGTGAAAATCTTCCAGCAGGACGACAACGGAAAGGAAAATCATTCAGATACTTTTTCAGCGACGAACAACCATTTCGAAATAAAAGATTATAATTTTAAAGAAATCGGAAGCTCTGAAAAGTTGAGAATTGAATTAAATCATTCCGATTATTCAGCAGAAAAATACATACAGGATTATGTTTTGGCGAGCAAAACAATTGCGGAAGGAACGACAGCTGTTTTGCCATATAAACCAAGAATTAAAGATTTTACTTTCAACTATTCAGCAAAGGAAATGATCGATTTGAAAACCAATTCTGCTTCGCCAACAGAAATTTTTATCGCACAACCATTTGGATATCGAAAAATCGTTGATGAGGTTTTAAAATTTACAAAACTCATTAATTTAGAAGGATTTATATTTTTGGGTTTTGAAAATGCAGTTCCGAATGACAGTCTTAGTTTTTTAATTCAACTGGAAGAAGGCACGGCAAACCCTCAATTGCCAACTGCCAAAATAAATTGGGAATTTTTATCTGAAAACAAATGGGAGAAATTTAATGAAAACTCCATTGCAGACGAAACTTATGCGCTTACTCAAAGTGGAATAATTGCGATAACTATACCTGAATTTAATCCTAAAAATACGGTTCATTCAGAAAATTTATTCTGGATCAGAATTTCGGTTTCAGATATTCGGGCGGTATGCAAAATTTTGGGTGTCCATCATCAGGCTTTTAAAGCGGTTCTGGCGGATTTTGAAAATAAAGGAACGGCCTTTACAGAAAGTACGCCTAAGGAAACCATCAGCAAAAGCTACAAAGTTATCAACGGAATCAGGAAAATTCATCAACCTTATTCTTCGTTTGGAGGAAGATTGAAAGAGGAAGACAAAGCGCTTTACACAAGAACCAGCGAAAGACTCAGACATAAAAACCGTGCGGTTGCCTCATGGGATTATGAGCATATTTTGCTCCAGCAATTTCCTGAGATCTACCGTGTGAAAACATTGAACCATTACAGATATGATTCAGAATTATCCAATGTTTCGGCGGGTTTTGTGACGATAATTCCGGTGGCAAAATCTTCAGCAACCGAAAATATCAACTGGAAACCGCTTCTGAGCATCAACAAAATGCAGCAGATCAAAGAGTTTCTGGCAAAAATCAGTTCGCCTCATGCGAGAATCAATGTAAAACCTCCTAGAGCTGAAAGAGTTGAACTGAATTTTAAAGTTAAATTTCATAAAAATCCGGGGACAGACAGCACGGTTTATAAAAAGGAATTGATGAAAACAATCAATGAATTCCTTTCTCCCTGGGCTTTTGACCTTGAAGAAACCAATTTTGCTCAGAATATTGAGTTTTCATCATTGATTAAACTTATTGACAATCAATATTATGTAGATTACATCACAGATTTTTCTGTTGTACAATTTATTTTGGATGAAAATTATGAAGTGAAAGGAAACCCGGTAAAAAATCTGAGTAAAGTGAGTCCACAAACCGATTTCAGCTTGTTTATCCCGACAGAAACGCATCAAATTCAGGAAATCTAAAACACAAACCATGGAAACACAAAATTTCATCAGCAGAGACCGACAGCTTCCACCGTCACAGGATTTCCAGTTCCTGTTCAAATCCGGATTGGAATATGTGGAAAGATTGGGAAGCAAATTCTGGACAGATTACAACACCCACGATCCCGGAATCACAATCTTGGAAGTTCTATGTTATGCGATTACTGAATTGGGTTACCGCTCAGATTTCAATATTCAGGATCTTCTGACAGGGAAGAGTGGTAAAATTGAAAATAAAACTTTCTTTACACCTGCCAAAATTTATACCAATGCAGCGCTTACCGTAAATGACTACAGAAAGTTGTTAATCGATATTGACGGAATCTCAAATGCATGGCTGATTCCTACCAAAAACACAAAGGATTCTAATGGATATTTACTCCCGAATGATGCTGAATCGAAAATATTTATCAACCGTCTGGAGGATAAATTAAGTTTAAAAAACACAGATACTAACGGTAAAAAAATCCCTGAGCTGAAAGTTCGGGGTTTAAATAAAATTAAAATTGAGCTTGGCGAAGATCCTGATTTCGGAGATTTAAATTCTCTGTTGATCGACTTTGCTTTCTGGGAAAAAAATCATTGGGTAACCTGCAAAATCGTTCCTCAGTTTACGAACTGGAGCGATCCTAAATCAGATTTTTTCCGCACTATGGATAAACCCGGAGAAATCTCGGTTGACAGCATAAAAAAAGTGGGCGACGTTGTATTCATCGTGGTTCACAGATATACGAAGCCGTCGCAGGAGCTTCATTTCAGAATTTTTTCGGATGACAGTTCGGAGGTTGATTTAATTTTAAATCATTTCGATACCGAAAAACAAATTTGCGAATTTATTTCGCTTTTCGCACAAAAAAGAAAAAAAGTGCAGGAGAGTTTTGCGACAGTTAATTCGACGTTACATCAAAACCGAAATCTCGGAGAAGATTATTTGTGTCTTGAAGTTATTGAAAAAATAAACATCGGAATTTGCGCTGATATTGAGCTTCAACCTTCTGCTGATGCGATAGAAGCGATGAGTCAGATTCAAATAGCAATCGATAAAATTATTAATCCCGGAATTAATTTTTATACTTTAAATCAGCTTGTAGAAGAAGGGTTGCATGCGGAAGACATTTTCACAGGTCCTAAGTTGATGCATGGTTTTATAAAAGATGCTGAACTTGAAAAAGCTAATCTAATTAAAGAAATTTATGCTTCGGATATTATTGCCGTTTTAATGGAAATTCCGGAGGTTGTTTCTGTGAAAAATCTGATGATGACCGCTTACAATCTTTTAGGAAAACCTGTTTCAGGTGCAACCAACGAAAAGTGGATTCTGAAACTTTCGGGCGAAGAAAAACCGGTTTTTGATGTGAAAAGATCTAAGCTTTTGCTGTTTCAGAAAAATATTCCTTTTCTGTTGAATGAAACACAGCAAATGATGGTTGATCAAAAGTTTACGTTTTACAAAAGTCAGATTCAACAGAGAAAACTCAAAGGAATTTCCACTGATTTTGAAATTGAAAGCGGAGAACACTTTGAAGTCAACAAATATTACAGCATCCAAAATGATTTTCCGGCAACTTACGGTTTAGGGAAAAACAGGATTTCAGAAAAAGCAACACCGTTGAGAAAGGCTCAGGCAAAGCAATTACAGGGATACTTGTCTTTTTATGAACAGATTTTGGCAGACTTTTTCAGTCAGTTGTACAATGCCGGAAATTTGCTGGATACGGAGACGATTCATCAGACTTATTTTCCTTCTTTGCTCGAAATCGATGATTTCACAGGAAAGGAATTTTATTCAAATGAAATCTTCAGTTCCGACAGAAAAAAAGCCATTGAAACAGATTTTTCAGGTTCTGAAATTGAAACACTTTACGAAACGGAATCTTCATTCAGCAACCGACGAAACAGAGCTTTGGATCATCTTTTGGCAAGATTTGCGGAGAGTTTCAATGAGTATGTTTTCACGATGTATCAGATTACGCAAAATACTTCGTCTCATTTAAGTTTTGATTTTAAAGATATTATTCAGGATAAGCAGAATTTTCTCAAAGATTACCCTGAAATCAGCAGTAAAAGAGGTTTGGGGATAGATTACTGGAATACAGATGATGAAAATGATTTCCAGCCTTTTTGGAAAACCGATCATCGTGGAGGTTACGAAAAAAGAGTCGCAAAATTGCTTGGTATCAATAATATTGGTCTGCGAAATATTGTGACCGAAGATTCTCAGCAAAAACAATGGACGGTAGAAACGGAGAACGGAAATTATCTTTTTAAAATTGTAAATCCGACCTCTGATCTGGAAGAAAAGTGGGAATGGTCTCAACTCAATTTTTTGGATCAGAATGTATATAAAACAGATCTTTTTTCGGGAAAATATTATTTATATCTGAAAGACGGCACCCGAAAAATGGCCCGTTTTGAGAAGAAATTTGAAACCGAACAACAGGCTTATGATTACCTTGTTCTGCTCATCTCAATTCTGAATAACTATTACGAAAACTTTTTCTGTCTGGAACATGTTCTTTTACGGCCATTCAATCAAATTCATTTTACAGATGAAGAATTGCTGTCGGTTTGTCTGAATGACGACTGCAGCAGTGAAGCCAACGATGATCCTTATTCATTTAAAGCGACGATTGTGCTTCCGGGATATTTGGCGAGGTTTAGAAATCTCACTTTTCGGAAGTTTGCGGAGAAAGTTTTCCGTCAGGAAGCGCCGGCTCATGTTCTTTTAAAAATCTGTTGGGTCAATCCGGAAGATATGCTGGAATTTCAGAAAACGTACAGAAAATGGCTCGAAGAATACAGATATTACCGCCAAAAATTCTGTGGTCACAAGCTGAAAACTGAAGACGAAAAAGATTATGTGAAAAAGCTGGGCGATTTGGTAAAAGCATTAAAAAAACTCAACACCATTTATCCTGAAGGAAATCTTTACGATTGCGACATCAGTGAAACCAAAAATCCTCTCATACTCGGAAGTACATCATTAGGAACCTTATAAAAACACCACCATGAAAGCATATAATTCATCATCCTATCCTGTTTTTGAAGCCGATCAGGTGCTCAGCCAGAAAGATCTCAATTTGGTCGTAAGTCATCTGGAAGAGCAGGACAGAATTACTAGAAAAAACCTTACCGGAATTGGGATTTCCTGCGGTTTGGATCTTTCTTTTCCAACAAAAACTCAGGTTAGAATCTCTTGTGGAACTGCCTTGACTTCTTTAGGTTTTCAAATCAACTGGAATGAGAAACTGTTGACTCATTACAAAGAAGCTCAGCTTTCTGACCTATTTCTGGCTCCGGATTATAAGGAGGAAGCCTATCTCGACAATATTTTTAAGCACAATAAAAATTACCATTCTTTAAAAAAGATCTACGAATTGCTTCCTGCGGAAAATTCAGATGAAAATAAAAAGCTCATTCCTGATGATTTTTTTGAAGATAAACTCATTATTCTTTTACTTGAGATCACTTTGGTTGACGAAAAAAATTGCGTTACGACCAATTGCGACGACAAAGGCAAAAGACTGGAATTTAATCTCCGCCCGATTGCTGTTTCAGAAGCTGATTTTAAAAACGAATTGTTTCCAAAATATCCTTCGTATAATTTTAATTCTTTGGTTTTTCCGAGATACAATGTTCCGTTTAATGATATTTTAAATGCTCAAAAAGTTTTAGAAAACTTCATAACGCCTTTTAATACAACATTTATAAAAAATATTTCAGATGCTGTTTCTAAAATTTATAATGAATATAAAGGTTTAACCAATCAAAGTTTAAATATTTTAAACGACTGTAAAGTTACGATAGAGAAAAATCTGAAATCATACAAAGGTACCATCAACGTACAGTATTTTTGGGATTGGATTTCTGATATTGTGGCGGCTTACAATGAAATAAAATATTACAGAAAAAATGATCTTGCTTTATGTTGTGTAGATGAAGGTTTATTCCCTTTTCATGTGGTTTTGGGAGGAATTGACGAAAATAATTCATCATACAGAACACCGTTTTTTGCAACGGGAAATTCCTCTTCCGAAAGCAGAAAAAATAAAGATGAAATCAAAGTTCTTTTTGAAAAACTGGCTCACATCATCAGCTCATTTAAAGTCGGAAAAAATCTTTCAATAAGAATTACACCTTCAAACTATGGAGATTTCAGGCTTTCTGAAAAAGCTTTGCCTTATTATTACGATGATATTCTCAGTTTAAGAGACAAATGGAATCCCGAATTATGGTCTAAAAAGCAAAACGATTCCGTATTGTCTTACCATTCTCTTCACAATTTGTATACAACAAAAAATGAAGTGAAAACTCCACTGCTTTTTGAATTGGAACCTTATAATTTCTTCAGAATTGAAGGTCATATCGGCAAAAATTATCAGGATGCTTTGACGGATATTTTAAAAATCCAGCAGATTCATCAGTTGCCTTTCAAGGTGATTGCTCTCAATGCTGTTCAGTTTGAAAATCTTCCGCTCAGTCTCGCTACTGACGAAACAGATTGGGGTCACATGGAACTCGATTACGATCTGGTGCGCCGGAACTGGGAAAATGTAATCGGAAAAATCATCAAATGGCTGGAGTTTAATCAGGAAACCATCCGTGGAAACCGTTATATTAAAGACCAGAAATACTTTGATCAGTACATTCGCTATCTGAAGAAAGGAAGAAATTTCATGTATGAATCTCTGACTCCTTTTCTTAAAATCTACCATCAGTTTATTCCTGTTTATGAGAAAATCGAGGAACTTTCAATTGCTTTCAGAGAAGCCGTTCAAAATGCCAGAAGAGAAGATGCTAGATTTGATGAAGACTTAATTGATCATCTGGATGAGGTCATTATGGTTTGCGAAAAAGGAGAGTTCAGAGCACTGTTTCAAGCCGCTCAGGAAAAATGGAAAGAGCTTGGCAAAAGACTTTCTTTGCAAAGATTTATAGAAAAACATCCCGGAATTGAGCACAAAGCCGGAGTTCCGAGAGGTGGAACATTTATTTTGGTGTACAAAGAAAATCCACCTGCAAAAAAAAGAGTGTTCAGATTTACTGATGCAGCTGTAAGAAATATTGAACCTGCAGCAGAAAGAACGACTGTTTTGGATGAGGTTACAGTTATCGGAACGAAAAAATCACAGGTGACCGATTTGGATTACAGCACTTTTGTCGAAAATTCAGTATTAAAAATGCAAAACTACATCAGCTACTATCATCCGGAATTGGCTGTAGATCTCAATAAATATTTACATTATTATTTTAATCCGAACATTCTGCTTCCTATTCAGGATACGATCGCAGATAAGACCGTGATTGCAGATTTTTACATTCCCTACATCTGTTGTAGCGATGGCGATGCAATCAATTTTGTCCTTTCAAAGGAGAAAGAAGTAGTTCCCGAACCAGAACCAAAAATCGGGGATTTTGATTACCCGGATTTTGACAGCGAAGATTTTAATACCAACCGATAACCTAAAAACAAAATAACCATGGCAACAAGACAAACCGCAGAAGCAAAAATTGCTGCAATACAGGATAAAGGCAACAACACCGCACAGGAAGTTCGGGATGTGCTTACAGAGATTTTAAATTATACCGAAAATGTACCCTTTCCAGCGACTGAGAAAGTAGAGTTTTTTCATCTTTGGACAGACAAAAATCCCGTTTTTGATAATTTGCAGAATACCTTGTACTATTCGATAAAAGGAGTTAAAGGGCAATACATCAATTTTACTTTCAGAATTGAAATAAGAAAAACAAATGCTAATGCGACCAATAATATGTCAAATAATATTTTCGTATTTCCGTTTCAGCAGCAGGATTTGAAGTTTTTGGATAACTTAAAAGAAATTGCAATGCTAAATTCACCAAACGTCAAATTTTTTATTCCGTTTACGATTTCCACCGGAGAGACTTTGGTCGATTATCCTTTAAGTACCAGCATATTTTTCAGTGAAAAAGGAATCGTTTTCGATTTTAATAATACGTACTACACCAAAAATTCTGCGGAATTGGGCATTGCTACAGGAAGTTCTGTGAGCTCAGTTACATTCCATTATCCAAATTTTAATTTAGGTAAGATTTAAAAAATGCATCAAATACGACAACATGTTATTGAAGTTAACTGTTCTTCCGAATCGTTCGGTAAGGAAGTGAATGCAAATTTGTCGTATGTTCTGGAAAAAGAATTTTATCCTAGATTAGAAATTATTTTAGACCAATATTCAAAAGAAAATCAAATTTGGCTTATTGATAATCTGGAAATCGAAATTTCAGAAATTTCAGAAAAAAACTGGAAAGAAGAGATTGTAAATAAATCGCTTGAACAGATTGAAAATTTTTTAAGATTAAATAAAATTGAAAATTACGAGTCCGAAAATTCTGATAAAAAGTCAGATTCCGGAAAATTATCTATAGAAAATTATGCGGAGAATCTGTTTTTGGAATTTTTAAAAAGTGGACAAATTATAGAAAATTCAATGTTTTCAGATTTAAAATCAGTGATTGCTGAAATTAAAATATCTGAAATATTCTATTATAAAACAATTGACATTTTTAAAAATCAGAATCAAACAATTCTTCGCTGGATTTTTTCGGTTCCAATTGATTTTAGAAATGAACTGTATCATTTTATAAATGTGGAAAACAGATATTCAGAAATTGGAGATGTATTAAATACTGATAATTCTGAAAGAAAACGTTTTTTGGAATTGCTGATGGTAATTTCTTCAAATGAAATTATGATCAATGAAAACGTATTTGAATTTCTAAATCAATCCGCAAAAAAATACTGGAATTTAGAAAAAGCTGAGATTTTAGAATTTTTAAATTCAAAGCAATATTTAGACATAAAAGAATCAATTTTTATCGAAAAATGGAAAAATAACCTTGAATCTGAATCCGAAAATATTGAATTTCAAGAAAGTAAAACTGAAAAACAAGAATTTATTTACATGGAAAATTCAGGATTAACAATACTTCATCCGTTTTTCACATCACTTTTTGAGCAGCTCAGTCTTACAGAAAAAAACGTATGGAAATCTGAAACCGAAGCACACAAAGCTGTTTTGCTGATGCATTTTTTAGTCTACGGAGATGAAACATTTGAGGAAAATAAATTGATTTTAAATAAAATCCTTTGCGGGTTGCCTTCAGATGAGGTTATCAATGTAAATATTCGTTTAAATGCCGATGAAAAGGAAGCTTGTGAAGATCTTTTGAAAGCAGTTATAGAACATTGGAGCTTGCTGAATAAATCTTCCATTGACGCTCTTCGTGAAACATTTCTTCAGCGGAACGGCAAAATTGAATTTAAAAATGAAAACCTTGAACTTTGGATAGAAGGAAAAGGTGTAGACATTCTTCTGGATCAGATTCCATGGGGAATTTCTACCATAAAAACCCAATGGATGGAGCATCTTATGTTCTGCCATTGGAATTACTGAAACTAACATCATAAAACAAAATAACCATGAAAAAAACCAACTATTTAAAAGAATTAAGCCTTTCAACTGCGGTTGTGAAAAAAGGTTTAGCAAACAAAAAAGCAGATGTAGAAAAAATTCAGTCTTGGCTTTGTCTTCACGAAAGACAACACCGCGGAATCGGTACAATGACAGGAATTGACGGAGATTATGGTACAGCGACAGAAGTTGCAGTGAAAAATTATCAGAAATTTCTTGGCCTGCCAGCTGACGGAATTGTAACAGCATCGCTTTTTTCAAAATTAACGTCAAACCTCAAAAATTCTTTTGAAGGAGCTGCAAAAAAGGCAAATTTAAGAGATACAATTTCTGAAGTAGCTCATAATCATCTCAAAGGATTTCCTTTTGAGCTGGTGATCAAACAGCAAACCAATTGCGGACCTTGGGTAAGAAGTTATATGGGCGGAAACGAAGGCTCAAACTGGCTGTGGTGCATGGGATTTGTGCAGGCTATTCTGGATCAGGCAACATCATTACATGGCAGAAATTTTACTGATATGATGCCAATCAGCTACAGTTGCGACACGGTAGGAACCCACGGAATTCATAAAAATGCTTTAATCAGAAACGAAAAAATCAGAATTAATCCTGCCTTGGCAAAAAAAGGTGATGTCCTTTTAGTAAGAAAATCTCAAAATGACTGGATTCACACTGCCATCATTGTTGATGTGGTTGGAGATACATTTATAACAATTGAAGGAAATACCAATAACGATGGCTCAAGCAACGGAGACGGCGTTTACAAAAGGGTGAGAAACTTCAGAAAATCGGCTCTCGATGTGTTCAGTTTAAATAGTTGGTTGGTTTAATTTTTAAAATTAAAAGCCATGTTTTCAGCTCAGAAAGTCAGCGAACAAAATTCTAAGAATACTTTGGCAAGCAAGTCTAAGCCATTCTTTCCGGCTGTTATTCAGAAAAAACTGAGTATTGGTTCGGTGCATGATGTCTTTGAAGCTGAAGCGGATTCTGTTGCAGAAAAAGTGGTCAGTCAATCTCCTGTTTCTGTACAGAAATCTTCTATTCTTCAACCTGGCGGAGATTTGGTTTTAAATAAAATTAATGCTGTTCAGAGAAAGTGTTCTCATTGTGAAGAGGAAGAAAAAGTGAGAAAGAAATCCGCAAGCGAAAATTTATCAAATTTAAATACTCATTTCGCTCCATCACATATAGAAAATCAAATCAGAAATTCTCAGGGAAGTGGAGATATGATGGATAATGGTACCAAAAATTTTATGGAAAACAGATTTGGTGTAGATTTTTCATCGGTCAGAATTCATACAGATTCACGGGCAAATTTAATGAGCAAAGAGCTTAATGCAAGAGCTTTTACAGTTGGAAATAATATTTATTTTAAGAGTGGAGAGTACAATCCTTCGCAAAATTCCGGTAAATTTTTGCTGGCTCATGAGTTGACGCACACACTTCAGCAGAGCGGAGGGAATATTAAAAAACTATCATTAAAATCGACTCACGGAACGAAAATTCAAAGGGGGATTTTGGACAGAATTGGTGAGGTCGCATCTTCCATTTGGGACAGAACAGGTGGAGTTGCAGTGGATTTTGCAGGCAGAGCAGCGGGGATGATAATCAATTTTGCCGGCAGGACTTTCGTTTGGGCTGAAGAGCGTGCAGAATCAATCATCAATTCAATTGCTCCGGGTTTACTCAATTTTTTACGAACTGATATAGTAGCTCCGGTAAGAGGCATGATTGAAAGAGGTTTAGACAGAATTACAGGAGGACTTTTCAGTAGATTGCAACAGGAAGGACTTTTTGGTGTTCTCAATCATTTTGTTGATGGTGTTTTTCAAACCATTCAGGGAAGTTCTGTTTTAGCATGTGAAAGCTTTTCGCAGGGAGCAGAAAAAATTGTAAATTTTGTAAGACAATTGAGAGGTGGAGCTTTGGCAAATCTGAGAGCATCTTTTAATAATATCACAAGTATTTTAGGGTCATTATGGACGCGTTTTGCCTTACCGACGATGGATGCGATAAGGTATTTCGCAGGAGATGCATTGAATTATTTAACTGAAAAAGTAAATTTTGTTTGGAGATTAATTTCACCCATTCGAACAGGACTCTCTGTTGTATGGAATTGGATTTCAAGAAACTTCAATATCAGCTGGCAAAATGCCGAATCCATCTGGGCGTGGATGATTGCCAGAATTACACCCATCTGGAATCTAATTTTAGCCAAATTCAACCCCATCAGAATTGCTACCTCCATGATAGAAAGTACGATTCGGGTATTTTCATCTTTAAATCCTCTCGAAATAATGGCTACTGCAGCAGCCAGTTTTTATGCAACTTTACAGTTTGTAACATCTTCATTTAGCAGAAATATTTTAGTGAGATCCAGAAATGTTCTTTATCAGATGGTACTTAATCCAATTTTGAGAGGAATGGAAATCTTTAGAGGTCTTTTTGCTACAAGCCTTCATTGGACGCAGGCAATGCTCGGTAGATTGCAGTCAGTATTTCAGGCATTTGCAAACAGAGTGATACAAACAGGGATTTTCAGTGTCTTTACAAACGTGGCTCAATCTATATCTTTGGCTGTTTTCCAAACGGTTTCCAGAGCAATTTCACGCCTTTCGGGATTCAATGTTATTTTCAGTGGGGTAATGACAACATTAACCAGAATGGCAGGCAATTTTAGCGCAATGATTGACAGAGTCAATATGTTAGCCTATAATCCGTGGATGCTACCATTAATTTACGTATCGTTTTATTGGAGATATTTACCAGATTGTTTCAAACCTTCGATTGTAGATTTCACGATTCGATCAATGATTACCATAGTATCACAAATAAATCAAACTGCGTTATTACCAAAAGACTGGGCATTAATGAAACAGAGAATTCTCACTATTTTACACCAAACATTAGTGACAAATGAGGATGAAAAAATTGTGACAGTCAATAGATTTGCAATACTGTTCAGACAGAGAAATTTTAAAGGTATACTTCAGCTAATTAAATAATAAATATGAATCAGCAACTTAAAATTTTCATCTTAACATCTTTAAAATCTGAATCTGCTCAGGATATTTCTTTTGAAGGGACATTTTCAGATGTGTTTGGCAAAACAATTTCTCACGAGGAAGGTTTTATATTATTGATGGCACTCACTCCCCATGTTTATCCATCTTTTTTTGATGAGATTATTAAAGAAGTTTATCCCGAAGGTGGCGATATTCCGGAATTGGGCGGAGTAAGATCAGGAAACCATAGGGGAATGTTTCCTACAGGTGAAACTGTGCAATATCTTTTAGCTAGAAACGACATTGAAAAACGTTTAAAAATACAACAGTATTTTAGCAGTAATCATTGGTTTCATACTGGAAATATCGTCAGCATAGAAGATGTGAAAGAGGGAGAAACCATCATGAGCGGAAGATTGATGATGTCTAAAGAAACTGTTCATCTACTTTGTTTTGGCGAAAATTTAAAACCTAAATTCAGCAACAGCTTTCCTGCAAAAGAAGTAAAAACAATGATGAATTGGGAAGATTTTGTGGTGAATGAAAATATCCGAAAGCAGATCAATTATATAAAACTCTGGATTAAACATCAGCAGACTCTTCTGAATGATTGGGGGATGACAAAACAAGCCTTACCAGGTTTCAGAACCTTATTTTATGGACCTTCCGGAACTGGGAAAACGCTTGCTGCAACTCTTTTGGCAAAAGAATTTGGCAGACCAGTTTACAGAATCGACCTTTCGCAAGTTGTTTCAAAATACATTGGAGAAACTGAAAAAAATCTTGAAAAAATCTTCACTCTGGCAGAAAACAAAGACTGGATTCTTCTTTTCGATGAGGCCGATGCTTTGTTTGGAAAACGAACTTTCACAAAATCTTCCAATGACCGATATGCCAATCAGGAAGTGAGCTATTTGTTGCAAAGAGTAGAGCAGTTTAACGGTTTGGTAATTTTGACTTCCAATTTTAAAAATAATATTGATGAAGCTTTTTTAAGAAGATTTAATTCCATTATTAAATTTCAAAAACCTACGCCAGAAGAACGTTTGAGACTTTGGCAGAACGCGATTCCCAAGAACGCATCAGTTGATGAGAAAATTCTTTTTCAGATTGCAAAAAAATATGAATTGACGGGAGCTCAGATTGTTTCTTCAGTTCTGCACGCATCGCTTTTAGCTATAGATAAAAATGAAAAATTTTTGTCTAAAGAAAATCTTTTATCAGGAATTAAGGACGAATTTGAGAAAGAGGAAAGACCTTTTAATCTTATTTAAAAATTGTTTTTTACTAAATCTTTTTTAGTTTAGTAAAATAATTAATGGTTGTAAAATGATGTTTAGATGAAAAATAAAATTTGGATATTCATATTTTTGATGCTGATTGCATCATTTACTTTTAATCTCTACCTTGAAAGTAAACTTTTGGCAGCTTTTTCTAAGATAAATTTCAAAAAGCTTCAAAATTTAGAACATATTTCCAACAAAAATTTTTCAGAAAATAATATTGAAAATATTGGTGTCAGTTTTCAACAGGAATTATTACGAATGAACATTGATAAATCTAAAATAAGTGTGAGAAAAGATTATTTTTTCTTTTTCCAAAACAAAGCTGTTTTTATTGAAAATAAAGAAAAATGTATAAGGGTTAGAACAGAATATAATCCACTAGAATCGATGTTCAGTATTAAAGGATTTCAGTCATGGAAATAAAAGATGTTGTGAAACATGCTTTAAACAAAAAAACTCAAAAAAATTGTGAGTTTTCTGTGAGCGCACCAGGATTCGAACCTGAGACCGTCCCGATGAATCGGGATGCTCTATCCAGCTGTAAATATCAATTCTTTAATTTTTATTTTGCTTTTCCATGATTTTATTTCCAGCTCTCTTCTAAAGGCTTCAGATTTAGCATCAAAATTTTCAGAATAAACCAAGATCCAGTCTCTTGCTTTTGATGTAAATCCTTTATGGTCAGATAAGTGTTTTCTTAATCTTTCCTGCAATTGCTCGCATGAGTGACCAATGTAATATTTGTTTAAAATTTTTGAATATAATATATAGCAGAAACACATAGATTTAAAATAAAAAAACTCACAAAAAATTGTGAGTTTTCAGTGAGCGCGTCAGGATTCGAACCTGAGACCGTCTGCTTAGAAGGCAGATGCTCTATCCAGCTGAGCTACGCACCCATTTGTAATTTTGCGAAATTACTAAAACAATTTGAGCGTCAGGATTCAAACTTGAGACCGTCCCGATGAATCGGGATGCTCTATCCAGCTGAGCTACGCACCCATTTGTAATTTTGTGAAATTACTAAAACAATTTGAGCGGTAGGATTCGAACCTCAGACCGTCCCGATGAGTCGGGATGCTCTATCCAGCTGAGCTACGCACCCATTTGTAATTTTGCGAAAATTATCTAAAACTGTCGGGGCGGCAGGATTCGAACCTGCGACCTCCTGGTCCCAAACCAGGCGCGATGACCGGACTACGCTACGCCCCGAGAAAGATAAAAAGCGGAGAGTAAGGGATTCGAACCCTTGGTACCGTTTCCAGTACGCATGTTTAGCAAACATGTCCTTTCGGCCTCTCAGGCAACTCTCCTTTATCTTATATTTTGAAGATCTTTATTCCGTTATTGCGAGTGCAAATATAGATTAGTTTTCATTAACAAGCAAATATTTTTAACAAAAAAAATGTGTATTTTTACCCTAATAATTGACTATAAAAACCCACAGATGCGTAAAACATTATATATCATCGGATTAAGTACACTTATTTTTTCGTGTGCTGCAAAGAAAAAAACTGTTGCTACTACTTACAGACCCAAAATTGCTTCTGCCACAACCAAAACTGCAGGAGATACAGAGGATGAAAATGCGAAAAAGCCTCAGATTAAAACACAAAACGGAGTAGAATTTTATAAAGAAAATATTGCCAACGCAGCCAATAATGACAATACTATAAGTTATGGTTCGATAGTTTCTGCGAAACCTCAGGGTTATAAAGTTGTGAAAACTTATTTTCCTTCTTTAGGACAGAATTTCAGACAACGATATCTCATTTTGCATTATACAGCTATAAATGATGAAAAATCTTTGGTAGCTCTTACTCAAAAGGATAAAAGTGCACATTATCTTGTGAACAATACTGGCGATAATGAAATTTACCAGTTGGTTGATGAAAATAAAAGAGCCTACCATGCAGGAGTGAGTGCCTGGAGATCTGACATGAATTTAAATGACAATTCTATCGGGATTGAAATAGTAAATACTGGATATACTGCCGATGCTTCTGGGAAGAAAACTTTTTACACATACAGCGATGAGCAGGTAAAAAAAGTGGCGGCTTTGGCAAAAGATATTGTTGACAGATACCAAATTCCTCCCACCAATGTCCTGGCGCATTCAGATATTGCGCCAACCAGAAAACAGGATCCGGGACCTTTGTTTCCATGGAAAAAACTGTATGATGAATATCAAATCGGGATGTGGTACGATGAAGCGACAAAACAGAATTTCTACAATTTGGCTGCAACAGATTTTGCTACAAAATATAACGAACCGGGATTTGTGTTTTTAGTGAAAACCAATCTTCAGAAATTTGGCTACGGAATTGAACTTTCCGAAAAATGGGATGATGCTACAAAAAGAACCATTGAAGCATTCCAATATCATTTCAGACCGCAGAATTATGACGGAATTATGGATGCTGAAACATGGGCAATTCTTCAGGCGTTAATGCAAAAGTATCCTACAAAATAATACTTGTTTTAAACAAAAATTATAAATTATTCAACCTTCTTTTTACTCTTTTTCAAGATGAGAAGAAGGTTTTTTGATGGATTTAAACTAAATTTGAAAACTAAATTTTCACTTTGAGATTTCTAATCATTATTCCTGCGCACAACGAGGAAAACAATTTGCCATTCACTCTGGATTCTTTACAACAGCAAAATTGTAAGGATTTTAAAGTTGTTGTTGTCAACGACGGCTCAACGGATGGAACTGCAGAAGTCATTCAAAAATATGTGGAAAGTGATTCCAGATTTGGAACCATCAATCTTCAAAAATCAGGACATCAACCGGGTTCAAAAGTGGTTGCGGCTTTTAAAAAAGGTTTGGAAACTCAAAATTTTAATGATTTTGATATCATATGTAAATTTGATTCTGATATTATTCTAGATGAAAATTATCTTCAGGCAGTTTCGGATTCTTTTAATGAAAATTCCGATTACGGTTTGGTTGGCGGACTTTTATATATTGAAAAAAACGGAGAATGGGTTTATGAAGGCAATTCAAATAAACATCACGTCCGCGGTCCGATGAAAGCATACAGAAGGGAATGTTTTACTGAAATAGGCGGTTTACGGGAAACTTTAGGCTGGGATAATATTGATGCTATTTTACTACAAAATTTGGGCTGGAAAGAAGTTGTGATTCCGGAATTGCATGTGAAACTAATAAAAGTGAAAGGTGCAGATTACACGATAAAACCAGCAGATTACTACGGAAGATATTTTTATTTTTTAGGTTTAAAACGATTTCTGACCTACATTGCTTCAGCTAAAGAAGCGATGAAAATAAAATCTCCATCTTTTTTATTTCAAATCATCCGTTCATATGAAAAATGCAAATCTCAAAAGCTGGAATTGAAAATTTCTAATGATGAACAAAAAGTCATCAATCAGCAACGGTGGAATATGTTTAAAAAGAAATGGTTTAACATTTAAGAATTTAAATGTATCAATAGGAACGGGCTTTAGCCCGTTTATAAATAAAAATTTTCCAGTGGCTTTAGCCAAAACTTACAAGTCATCAGTTTGAAAAATATCGCTTATATCGAAATCGACACCCACGCAGAAATTGCTGTAGATTTTTTGGATTTAATGAAAGATTCAAAAGAGTTTTCTGTCGATTATTATTTTTCAGAAAAGATTAAAAATCAGATTCCGCAACACGATGAAAATATTTGGTTATCTGATAATTCTATGATTTTTGATCAGCTTAAATCCAAAAAATATGATTTAATAATTATTGGAACTGTTCACCGTTATTTGAGTACATTTTTAAGCATTACCCAAAAATATAAGACCGCTGTAATCGTTCATAATCTCAATTTTTCCAAAGCTTCTAAATTTGATTTAATTAAAAATATTTTCAAGGAAGATCTATTTTACCGTTTAAAACTTTTATGGAAAGAGGGATTGACAAATTCTTCCAAAGTTTATCAGAGCGCGTCTCAACTTGTTTTGGATAAAAGTTTTTCCTCATCAGAATATCAGTTTTTACCGCTTTTTTACACCAAAGAATTTCTTCAGAATGAAAATGAAAAATTGATTGTTGTTATTCCCGGCGGTGTTTCACAGAAAAGACGAGATTACAAACATGTTTTAAGTACAATTCAAAAATCAAAATCAGCTGAAAATATTGAGTTTGTATTTTTGGGTAAGGCAAAAGGAGAGGAGCTTGAGAATATTAAAAAAGTTTCGGAAAAATTTGATTTAAAATATTTTACCGAAAGAATTTCGCAGAAAGAATTTGAAATGTGGATGAAAAAGGCTGATGTTTTGTGGTGCCCGATTCAGCAGGAAACAGAGTTTTTCAGTCAGAAAGAAATTTATGGAACAACCAAAATGACCGGCAACATCGGCGATGCCATCAAGTTTGGAAAAATGGCTGTTTTCCCTAAAATTTACGCATCAAATCTTGATTTTGTAGTTCAGGAAAAAGAAAATGTAATTCAACAGTTCTATGAGCTGAAAGATTATAAATTTGATTTTCAGAAAGAGTTTAGCAAACAAATTACTCTCAGAAATTTAGAAAATACACTTTTAAAGCTTATTTAAATTTCAATATGCTTTTAATGAATTTCATGTTGATGTAATCTTCGATAGGAAATATTTTGGTAAAATGATTTCCAGTAAAAATCAGCAATAAAACAACTGCCGGTTTGTAAACTAAATTGATGAAATTATTTTCAAAAACAGGTAAAACAATTGCCACGGTAATTGCCAGCGTACAGATAATTGATACAAAAATCATTTCAATCGAAAAGGGCGAAACTTTAAACACAAAATAATTAAAAATCACTTTGATCATATTGTAAAGCGTCACTGAAATCGCCGTAGACAACGCAATTCCAATCAGCGAAAGGTCGGTGTTGTTGATGAAATACCAGTTTAATCCAATCGTCAATCCTGCTAACAAAAGCATGACGATGATGTTAAATTTGTAGTATTTTGAAAGCGAAATAATATTTCCGTTGAAACCCGTTGCCAGATCAAGTAAAACCGCAGATCCCCATATCCAGATCACCGGCTCATACATTCTCAGTAAATCTCCTTTTTTAGGCATAAAATGCGTCAGATACGGAAATCCAACCATAATACATCCAAACAGAACGGCTCCCAAAAAGTAAATCGTCAGTGAAGTTTTTTTGTGAAATCTGTCGAGTTCTTCCATATCTCCATCAGCCAGATTTTTTCTGATAATCGGTGCGGAAATATTAAATAAGCCCAGTTGCGGAATGGAAATCAAAGAGATCAAAGCCAGTAAAATACTATAAACAGCGATTTCTTCGTCACCAATAAACTCGCCAATCATATAATTGTTGATGGCCATGTGGTTTCCGAAAGTTCCCAGAAATCCGAAAAAACTGTACGCTGCGAATTCTCTGTAAAAATTATCTTTTTTAAAGTAATCTCTGCTGAAATCGAGCTGCACTTTTTCAAGTCTGTTGGTGTAATAAATGTATCCGGAAAGCATCAAGGCAAACATTCCGAAGAAAAAAGCCAATGCAATCTGTTCCGAAAACTGAAAATAAAAAAACAGGCAAAACGAACCTAAATTCGCCAGTTTAGGCAACAGATTGTCAAAAATATTGGAAACGACAATCCTTTTGTAATTGGAAATATATCTGTTGAAAACCGCGCAAAGCGAAAGCGTCAAAACAAGCGGAAGAATATATTTTTTGCTTTCCCAGATTTTCAGTTCAGTAAAATGAGGGTAAAAATTCGGGATGAAAAAAAATACGATTAGAAAAATAAGAAAATTAATGCAAATCAAAGCCAGAGAAAGCGACAGCATATTTTGATTTTTGCCGTCTTCCTGAGCTTTTCCGAAGAATTTTACGTTCGAATACGAAATTCCCAACACTACAAACGGAACCAGCATCTCCGCAGCAGACATGATGTACCGCAATTTCCCGTAAAAGATAAGATTGTTCGTGAAAATAAAAATCGAAAACATCCCGATCAGAGTCGCGACGTATCCAATCACTGAATATTTAAATCCCTGCCTTGCAACTACACTCATACTCAGTTTTTAAACGTTTTTAGGAAGGAAAATAATGTTGTTGATGTATTCTGTTTTGTTTTTTTCGTCGCTGATATTTTTGAGCAGGATTTCTTCAGTCAGTTTTTCCAGAGTGAATGTTTTTCGGTTTAAATAATGAGCATCAAAACCCCAATTTTCAACCTCGGAAATCTCATTCCAAATCGGTGATTCGTGGTGGCGTTGTTCCATTTCAACCATTAAAGTTGGTTTGAATTTTTGTATTGTTTCTTTTCCACCAAAAAGGGTTTTCATCTCATTTCCCTCCACATCAATTTTAATGAAATCGATTCTGCTGATGTTTTTAGATTTTACCCAGTCATCCAGTTTTACAACTTCTACGGTTTCTGTAAAAGAATTTTCTTCGTCTTTTTCTTTGTAGGCAGTATTTAAAGTGCCTCTCGAAGCGACCATTTTTCCTTTGATAATAGGAACTTTAAACTGAGCAGTTGTGTTTTCATCAGAAAGTGCCACAGAAGAAATGTTCATCGACGTAAAAAGTCTTTTCAGACGGATGTTCAGTTTTTGATTGGGTTCAAAAGCAAAAATATTCTGATGTTTCAGTTTGTTTTCAAACTGATAAAGAAACGTGCCCACGTTGGCGCCAATGTCGAAAATTACAGCATTATTTTGCAGATAATCTTTTATCCAAACCAATTCCGGTTCTACATTTCTCGCCGAAAAGTTTTCTTTGGTGAGGTTTTTCAGATTTTTAAAATACCTCTGTTTGTAAAATGCCGGACTTATAAACTGTAGATTTTCTGCGAGTTGCTGGTATAAAGACATTAGTTTTTCTTTTTTTAACGACTTGCAAAGGTAGTGATTTTGCCAAAAAACTTTTAATATATTTTTTTGAGATAATAAATCAGACGGACGCGGTTTGGGTTTGTGAGGTTTTAGTTTTGCACAAAAATGAATGTGAAAGATTACGAAAAGTTCAAAAAAGAATGGCAGAGTAAATTAGATCAAATCTTTTTGCAACGTCTGGAAAAGAAGAATACGAATTTAAATCTTCTATATTTTTTTAGATTTGGATCTCTCAAAAGTGAAGTGCAAATTGATGAAAACGGGAGGATTTATTTTTGTTATACCTATAAAAGAAGAGAAACTGATACTTTAGAATTGCAAAGGGAATGGAAATCTCAAGAGAAAATATTAATGGATATTTTTGAAAGATTTTTTAAAGAAAATCATAATGAAAATCATTTAGGTTTTTGCAGATTCAGCAACGATGAGGATTTGAGAGATGTTTTATGGGCGGCATTTCTTCTCGGGAATGAAAATGATATTAAAGATAAGGATTTGCTGAAATTTTTGATGACAAACAATGTAAAAGCGAATTATGAAATTATTAAAAATAAAAAACTGAATGCTGATGACGCCTTAGATTATTACATATCTGAACTTGTAAAAGAGTTTGAAAAAGTTGCTTTAAATCTTATAAACGAAATTTTTCTTGTGAAGATCTTTCGAGACTTTACAACTCAAATGGTTAAAGATCTACCTTTCTTAAAGGAAAATAATTAAATTTAGAAAAAATAAATTATGAACTTAAATTCTAAAATCAGAGAAATTCTAAAAATGGAGGAAGAGATAAAATCTTTTCCAAAAACAATGGTGGATGGAGCAATAAATAATGAAAAATATTTTGCGAGCAAGTACCGAATTGCTTGGTTTTTAAAAGAATCATATTCACAAGAAGAAGATTCATTTTATTATAGAAGCTATTTTGAGAGCGAAGACTTATATGGTGGTTTAAGACAGTTGCAAAACCTACTTGGCATGCGATAATTTATGTTTCATATAGTATATTAAATGGATTTAAAACATGGGAAGAATTAGATTATATTAGAGATGATCATTCGATGTGTGATGTCGTTAGAAGTATTGCGATTATTAACGCAAATAAAAATTATTCAGAAACAGGAACATGGACTAGTGATGAGAATTTATTTAATGGATTTTTACGTTATAAAGATTTAATCAGAAGACAAACGGAATTATTAAGTCCAAATGTGAATATTTTTGGTAACACATTTCATTTGTACAAAGATTTTTTTAATATTGATGATAACCACTTAGTCGGTGAGCTTTCTATTGATAATTTATTAAATGTTTATTTAAAAGATGGCAAGGTTTATTTAGATGCGTTTCATCCTGCATCAAGAAAAAGAAATTATATTAATTCAATAATCAATGCTATTAAAAATTTATCCGCTGAATTATCTAAAGTATAAAGTTAGAAAAAATATTATGACATTAGAAAATTTAAAAACTGAACAAGAAAATATAATTAAAGAAATTCAAAATCTTAAAGGCGCAAACTGCACTCCTATTCCCGACGGAATAATAGATGTCGAAAAATATTTATATGCAAATCCTAAAATACTTTGGATTAATAAAGAAGTTAACAGTGAAGATGATAAAGATTGTTGGAGCTTGATAGATGTCTTGAATGATTTACCAAATCTACTTACAAATGAAAAAGGTTGGAATAAAACTTTTAACCCAATTGTTTACACACTCTTTGGGGTTTATAATGAAATAGAATGGGAAGAAATGCCATTTATCTCTGAGAAACCAGAGATTGCCAATGTAATGAAAAATATTGCTTATGTAAATGTGAAAAAACTCCCTGGAAAAAGTATAGCAAATCACAACGAAGTTAAACAGCATTTTTCCGAAAATGATATTTTGAGAAAACAGATAAATTTATTTAAACCACAAGTAATAATCTGTGGAGGAACATTTGACTTACTCGATAATCTTTTTGAAGAAATATTTGGTAATGATTATGATAAAATGAATGTGATAAAGGACAATAAGGCGAGGTTTTTTTATGACAATAATTTAATGATTGTCGATACATATCATCCCTCAAATCGAAGTTTAGGAGAGGAGATTTATTGTAATACAATTATTAAAAATGTCTGTAATTGGATATTATAAACAAATCTAAATGAAATTTTGCACATTTTCTATATACGGAAAATACGTATTGTAAATTTCTCTTGAAACAAAAATTTTACTTTAAAAAAACTATGACAAGAACAATTCCAGTCAACCAATTAATAGAAGTCAATACTGCGAGCATCGCTGTCTTTATTTCAAAGATTGAAAAAGCTGTAAAAATCAATGAAAGTTTATACTCAAGACATGATTTAAATGGAAAAGAAATTCTTCTTGAGAATATCTTCATTTCAGTTGTAAAAAAAGAAATCCACTTGAGAGAAAAGATTTCAGAGTTAGAAAAAAATATTTTCCGACAATTTTTAAAAAATGAAACTGAATATAAAATATTCTTTGAAGGAACGACAAATATATTTTATCGTGATTTTATTATCGACAATTTAGATAACAAACCGCAAACGGATTTTGATTTTTCTCTCCACAATATTCATCAGAAATTTGAAAAACTTGTCAAAACAAAATCTATACATGAACTCAGATTGATATTGAGTATTCTGACGCTTACGCAGACAAACTGATTCCCATGGCGCAAACCGAACAAATCTACCGTTTCATACTCCTCGCAGAACTTTTTAAAAGCAGGAAAAAAGGTGTTTCTTATCAAGAAGCTTTTGATTATCTCCGGAAGAAATTCGATGGAAAAAATATGGAACTGAAGTTTTCGGAAAAAACTTTCAAGAGAGACAGAGCACAGATTTTTGACCTCTTAAATATGGAAAGTTCGTACTCCAGAACAGACAAAAATTTTAAAATTACAGAATTTGAAGTTGATCCGCAAAGCGAAAATGTCTTAGACAACGTTCTGCTCATAGACGCTTATCGCCGCACTAAAGAAAACTCGGAAATTATGCTTTTTGAGCAGAGAAAAGCCAATGGGCTGGATCATCTTCATGGTTTGTTGCATGCCATTCAAAACAGGAAATTAATTTCATTTTCCTATCATAAATTTTGGGATACTACTGCTCAGAAAAGGGTAGTACAACCATATGCACTCAAAGAATTTGGAGGGCGCTGGTATCTTATGGCAAATGAAAGAAATATAGATCAGTTTTTGATAAAAACTTTCGGACTGGATAGAATTTCAGAACTCGAAATCCATCATTCTACCTTTCTTAAACTTGAAGTAAACACCGAAGATATTTTTAGAAATTCTTTTGGGATTATTTCTACACTCAATGAAAATCCTGTAGAGATTATTCTGATTTTTGATTCTGTTCAGGGAAAATACATAAAGTCAATGCCATTGCATCATTCTCAGGAAATTGCTTCAGAAAATGATGGGAAATTAACCGTGAAACTATTTTTGGTTCCAACTTTTGACTTCATACAGCAAATTCTTTCTCATGGCGAAATGGTAGAAGTGATTTCGCCCGAAAGTCTGAGGAAAGAAATGAAAGATATTACCACTAAAATGTATCAGAGGTATCGCTGAAAGAATACTAAAAAAAACTGCTCCAAGTGGGGCGGTATCTGTGTAGCAAGAAATATTAAAAACCTCGGCGCAGTCCGTAGGACTGCTATCTCCAGCTATCCCTCAATCGCACGATTCAAAAAATCATTCAATGGTTTTGCGACCCCGAAAATTTCGGCAAACTTCTTTGCGGCTTCTTTTTTTGTCAGATCTTCATCTTTTAAAGAATACACAACGATAAAATTCTTCAACTTTAAATATTCTGCCATAGGGTCTTCTTTCTCAAAAACCTGTGGGATTTTTTTTAGCTGGTCTTCCTGATCGAGCTCTTTAAAAAGTTTTTTAAATTCTTTCTGATTGACAACTTTCAGAAAATCCTCAGAATAAATAGATATTTCTTTCCGGATAGTTTTTAATGCTGAAGAATCAGGCATATAAATTCCGGATGCGAGAAACGATTTGCCTGGCTCTACATGAAGATAGTAACCCGCTTTCTGACTGCCTTTCCCCATTCCCAAAGATGCTCCCATATTGTTTTTGTACGGCGATTTGTCTTTTGAAAAACGTACATCTCTGTAAATCCTGAACAATGTCTTTTTAGCATCAGTTTTTAGAATGTTTTCATCAAAAACGCCCATTTCAGTAATAAGATTCTCTATGAATAAAATCATGTTTTCCTGAGAATCGGTGTAGCGTTTTTTATTTTCGGTAAACCACTCACGGTTATTGTTTTGACTAAGATTTTGTAGAAATTCTAAAGTGTTTTTAGAAATAGAAACAGACATACGTTGATTAATTTTAATTCAAATTTAATCAAATTTAATCTATTGAGGATTGATTTTTGAGGTATTAATAAAAAATTAAGGGTTAAATACGAAATCTCTTAAATTGTTGCAACCGTGTTGTATTTTTAAAATTTTGAATAAAAAGAGTTGTTTTTTTTGATTATTTTAAAAAATGAATCAAATATGAGATGTTAAATTATTAATTCTGTAATATACGTTGAAAGATTATCCAAATAATAATTGTACCTTTGCAAAAATTTTATATAATTTAATGAATTTATTTACGGAGTCCAATTTAAGTCCTGATTTACTTAAGGCAATTGGCGAACTGGGCTATGAAAGCCCGACAGAAATCCAAAAACAGACTATCCCTTTCATTCTTTCAGATATTCGCGATCTAATCGCACTTGCGCAGACAGGGACAGGCAAAACAGCAGCGTTTTCGCTTCCGATTTTGGATATGATTGACGATACGAGTCGCAAAATCCAATTATTGGTGCTTTGTCCGACACGAGAACTATGTCTTCAAATTGCAAAAGACATTAAAAATTACACAAAGTACATGCCCAACATTAAATCGACAGCGGTTTATGGAGGAAGCAGTATTATGGATCAAATGCGTTCTCTAAAGGAAAAACCGCAAATTATTGTGGGAACTCCTGGTAGAGTAATCGACTTGATCAACAGAAAAGCCTTAGACTTTTCAGCTATTCACTGGTTGGTTTTAGACGAAGCAGATGAAATGCTTTCTATGGGTTTCAAAGACGAATTGGAAACAATTATGAGCGAAACTCCGGAAACTAAACAAACTTTCCTTTTCTCTGCTACAATGAGCAAAGAAGTAGAGAGAATCTCTAAAAATTATTTGACCAATCCACACAGAATTTCTGTAGGTTCTATTAACGAAGTTAAGAAGAACATCAAGCACGAATATTACGTAGCTGGTTACCGTCAGAAAAAAGAGGCTTTGAAGAGATTAATTGATTCAAATCCTAATCAATACTCAATTATCTTCTGCAGAACCAGAATGGAAACTCAGGAAGTTGCAGATTTCCTGATGCAGAACGGGTATGCAGCTGATGCTCTTCATGGAGATCTTTCTCAGGCGCAGAGAGATACGGTAATGAAGAAATTCAGACTCAAAAATATCGACATTTTGGTAGCGACAGATGTGGCTGCAAGAGGTTTGGATGTGGATTCATTAACTCACGTGGTGCATTTCTCTTTACCGGATGATCCTGAAGTATTTGTTCACAGAAGTGGTAGAACGGGTAGAGCCGGGAAAGACGGAATTTCTATTTCTTTGATTAAACCTGAAGAAAGCAGAAAATTAAAGCAGATTAAAGCGGTTACTAAAATCGAGATTCACGAAGCAAGAATTCCTACAGGTAAAGATATTATAAAAGCACAGGTAGGAGGAGTTTTTGAAAATCTTTTGGAAGTAAACGAAGATTTCTTTGAGTTTGATGATTCTTTAATCCCGGATCTTTCGGAATTTACAAAAGAAGAACTGGTACACAAACTTCTTCAGTTTCAGTTGAAAGATCTTGCTGCTTACTACAAAGACAGAGACGATCTTCACGAGCAGAAATTTAACAACAGAGATGACGACAGAGGTGGAAGAGACCGCGATAGTGGAAGAGACCGTGACAGAGGCAGAGACCGTGACAGAGGCAGAGACCGTGACCGTGACAGAGGCCCAAGAGGTGACCGTGACGGAAGAGGCGAAAGAGGCAGAAGCGACCGTGGCGGAAAGCCAAGACAGAGAGACGAAAATATGACAAGATTTTTCTTTAATCTCGGTAAAAAAGATCAGTTGAAAAAACTGGATGTCTTAGAAATTATCAACAAAGCAACTTCTAGCAAAGGAGCTAAAAGAGCTGAAATTGGTAATATTGAAATTCTTGAAAAATTCTCATTCTTTGAGGTTGAAAAATCTTATAAGAACGAACTTTTAGGAAATATTCAGTCTATGAAGTTCAAAGGAAAAGATATGAGAGCTGAAGAAGCTAACTAATCTTATCCATACCATATAAATTAAGCCGGCAGTTTTGCTGGCTTTTTTATTTAGTTTGTTGTAAATCAGTGTTTTGTTTGGGTTCTTTTATTATTGGTGGAGATTTTTTTTAATAGAAAATCGATTGTTAAAAACATTGTTCTAATATGAACAAAAATTAACGCTGGAAGCTTTTTGATAACAAGCTTTTTTAGGAAATTTGCAGACGAATTATAATAAATACTTTACAATGGGAATTGGTAATATTTTCCACGCTTTTCAACCAAAAGATAAAATCTTCTTCGTACTTTTTGAAAAAGTAACCGACAATCTTGTGGCGATGTCTGAAGAGTTCAATAATGGTATCAAAGATTTTGATGTAAATGACGATACCATGTTGAAAAAAATGAGTGACTACGAGCACAAAAACGATGAGTTGACTCATGAAATCTTTGTAGAGTTGGGGAAAAACTTCATTACTCCCTTTGATAGAGAAGATATTCACACGCTTGCAACAGGGCTTGATGATATTGCAGATTACATCTACGCTTCTACAAAATATATTTTTCTGTACAAGTCTCCAGAAATGAAGGCTTACTCAGATTTTTCTTTATTGATCCACAAAGCATGTATTGAAATTCAAAATGCGATGAAGAATCTTAAAGGATTCAAAAACATGGAGCAGGTGAAAGAGGCTTGTATAAAAGTGAATTCTATCGAGAATATTGCTGATGATTTGCTTTCAAACTCAATGGTAGACTTATTTGAAACCAATGATGCTATTAATATCATCAAAGTTTCTTCTGTATTGAATTATCTTGAAATCGTTACCGATAAAGCTGAAGATGTAGCCAATACAATCGAAAATATCATGATTAAATACGCTTAAACAAGAGATCTAAAAATGGAATTTCCTATTTTACTTATAGTGATCATTGCTTTGGCGCTTATCTTCGATTACATCAATGGTTTTCATGATGCAGCCAACTCTATTGCTACTATTGTTTCTACAAAGGTTCTTACACCTTTTCAGGCCGTACTTTGGGCAGCATTGTGGAACTTTGCAGCTTTCTTTATCGCCGCTTATATTATTGGAGAATTTAAAATCGGTAATACAATTGCCAAAACGGTTAACGAAAATTTTATTAATCTTGAAGTAATATTTTCTGGTCTGGTAGCAGCTATTGCATGGAATCTTCTTACCTGGTGGTTTGGGATACCTTCATCTTCTTCTCATACCTTGATTGGAGGCTTCTTAGGTGCTGCATTAATGCATGCATTTATGATGGATTATCATGAGATTGCAGTTGCTCAACCTGATTTGGGAACTTTTGAAAATATAAAAGCAGCTCTTGCTAAAGTTGCTACTCAGGATATCGTGAAGTTTGATAAAGTGATTCCTATATTTCTCTTTATCTTCATGGCGCCTATTGTTGGAATGATTATCTCAATTATCATTACTTTGATTATCGTACACCTTTACAAAAATTCAAATCCTTATAAAGCAGACAAGTCTTTTAAGAGATTGCAGTTGGCTTCTTCTGCGCTATTCAGTTTAGGACATGGTCTTAATGATGCTCAAAAGGTAATGGGAATCATTGGTGCAGCAGTTATTTTTTATCATGTAAATATATTGCAGGATAGTTATTTACAGATTCCTTCTGCAGGTCGTTTTGATCACTTTGCTAAAGATTATCTTTGGGTACCTTTAGTTTCGTTCGTTGCAATTGCTTTAGGAACAATGAGTGGAGGGTGGAAGATTATTAAAACGATGGGAACCAAAATCACGAAAGTTACTTCTCTTGAAGGAGTCAGTGCTGAAACTGCTGGTGCAATTACATTATTTTTAACAGACCATTTCGGTATTCCTGTTTCTACTACACATACGATTACAGGTTCTATTATCGGGGTAGGTTTAACGAAAAGAATCTCAGCCGTACGTTGGGGGATTACCGTGAGTCTTCTTTGGGCTTGGGTATTAACTATTCCTATTTCAGCGATTGTGGCGGGTCTTACTTATCTTGTTGTGACTGCTCTTACTTAAAGAAAAATTTACTTTAAAATATTAAAACTTTGCTCATTTGGGCAAAGTTTTTTGTTTCAAAACCCCTCAGAAAATTGTATTTTTGTTCAAACTATTTTACATTTTATGGAATTCTTAGACACCTACCAACAGATTGTTGCTGATGCCATTACCAAATATACTTTCAAAGATAAACCTGCGGAGCTTTACGACCCGATGAACTACATCATCTCACACGGTGGGAAACGTCTTCGCCCAATTATGGTGCTGATGGCCTGCGACCTTTTTGGAGGTGATATGAAAGAGGCAATAAAACCTGCTCTGGCAATTGAGTTTTTCCATAATTTCACGCTGATCCATGATGATATTATGGATGAAGCACCGTTAAGAAGAAACAAACCAACCATCCACACGCTTCACGGCATCAACACAGGAATTCTTTCCGGTGACGGATTAATGCTGAAAGCCTATAAGTTTTTTGAAGATCTTGAACCTGAAATCTTTAAAGCCTGTATCAGAATTTTCACGCATACAGGATTACTTCTATGTGAAGGTCAGCAGTACGACATCAATTTTGAAACAAAAGAAGATGTTACTTTTGACGATTACATCAGAATGATCACTTATAAAACAGGTGTTTTAAGTGCTTCATCTTTTGAAATAGGAGCAATGATTGCGAAGGCTAATTTTAAAGATGCAAAAGCGATCTTCAATTTCGGAAAACACATCGGAATTGCTTTCCAGATCATGGATGATTATTTGGATGTATTCGGAGATCAGGCACAGTTTGGAAAGAAGCATGCCGGAGATATTTATGAAAACAAAAAAACCGTTCTTTATCTTTTGGCAAGAGAATACGCTACCGAAGCTGAACTGAAAGAACTTGATTTCTGGTATTCTAAAAAGACCGATAATATTGATAAAGTCTACGGCGTAGAAAAGATTTTCAGACGCACTGGTGTTGACGAAAAAGCTTTAAGATTAATTGAAAAACACAATGAGATCGGTCAAAGCTTCCTTCACAAAATCGACATCGATGATGAGAAGAAAAAACCTTTCGCAGAATTGGCAAACTATCTTTTGAGAAGAGAATCTTAATTTGAAAATTTGGAAATGTACCAATTTGAAAATTTTTAGAGATTCAATTTTTATTTTCAAATTATCAAATTAACTCATTTTCAAAGTGATAGAATGAAATTCCGTACCGAAGTAAACATCGCAGAATCTGAAAAGAAAATAGGAATTGAAGATAAAATATTTTCGATCGGTTCCTGTTTTGCCTCGGAAATGTCTGATTTATTTCAGAAAGGTCAGCTTCAGACGGTCAACAATCCTTTCGGGACGGTTTTTAATCCATTTTCGATTAATAATGCTGTGAAAAGGCTTCACGACTCAGAATTTTATCATGAAGATGAACTGATCAGTTACAACGAGGACTTTATTTCGCTTGATCATCATACATCTTTTGACACGAGGTATATTCATCAGACTTTAGATAAAATAAATTCAAATCTGGTTGAAGGAAACCAGTTTCTGCAGGAATCCAACTGGGTGATCATCACTTACGGAACTTCATTTATATATGAATTTGAACCGAAGAAAAAACTGGTCGCCAACTGTCACAAAATTCCACAGAAGTTCTTTGAAAAAAGACTTTTAACGCATCAGGAAATTACAGATTCTATTTACGATACGATTATCAATTTAAAGGATATCTGTCCGGAAAATCTGCAGATTCTGTTCACGGTTTCTCCCGTCCGTCACACCAAAGACGGAATGATTGAAAACCAGTTGAGTAAGTCTAAAATGATTACAGCCGTTCATGAAGTGATTTCTCAGTTTGAAAACTGTCATTATCTGCCGGTTTATGAGATTTTAATGGATGATTTGAGGGATTACAGATTCTATAAAGAAGATTTGATTCATCCCAATTCACAGGCGGTCAACTATATTTTTGAGAAATTTGGAGAATCTTATTTTTCAGATGAAACCAAAGATTTTATCAAAGAAAATTTTAAAATCAATCAGGCTTTGGAACACAGAACAGACGACGAAAAAGATCCGAAATTCATTGAGTTTAAAGAAAAACTGAAACAAAGAATTGAAGTTCAGAGATTGAAAGTGAAACATAAAATATTCAAGATGTAAGGTTTAAAATTTAAAATGAAATGATTGACTTTACGAAACCTGATTATTTAAAAACAGGAAATGAAAAGCAGAAAAGAGCTTTTGAAATTCTTACTCAATACAAGATCTTTGAAAAATTAAAAGGTTATTATCCAATATTAGCAGGAACAATTCCGATAGAAATTGACATTGAAGGAAGCGATTTAGATATTATTTGCGAGGTTAAAGATCAGGTTGAGTTTAAAAAAATTTTAAATAAAACATTTTCTGAATTTGATTTGAATATTGAAACCATTGTAGTCAACGAAACTGAATCGGTTGTCTGTAATTTTAGATTAGAAGAATTTCCCATCGAAATTTTCGGACAGAATAAGCCGCCAACGCAGCAAAATGCCTATCTCCACATGATTGCTGAGCACAAAATTTTGATTGAAAAAGGAGAGGAATTTAAACAGAAAATAATAGATCTTAAGAAAAAAGAAATTAAAACAGAACCCGCTTTCGGACTGCTTCTGAATTTGGAAAACCCTTATCAAGATTTATTAAAACTTTAGAAAAATGATTGACACACATACTCATTTATACGCAGAAGAATTTGATGAAGACAGAGCAGAAGCTATTCGAAGAGCTTTAAATAAAGGAATTACAGAGTTTTATCTTCCAGCAATCGACTCAGAATCGCATGAAAAAATGTTGAAACTTGAAAGTGAATATCCTGATCAGATTTTTTCGATGATGGGGCTGCATCCGTGTTATGTAAAACCGGAATCGTGGGAAAAAGAGCTTGAAATCGTAAAGAATTATCTTGATCAAAGACCATTTCCTGCCATCGGAGAGATTGGGATTGATTTGTATTGGGACAAAACAACTTTAGATATTCAGGTGAAAGCTTTTGAACAGCAGATCGATTGGGCAATTGAAAAAGATTTGCCGATTGTCATTCACACAAGAGAAAGTTTTGACGAAACTTTTGAGGTTTTAGAACGAAAAAAACATCCGAAATTGCGCGGGATTTTTCATTGCTTTTCAGGAAATCTTGAACAGGCAAAACATGCTTTAGATCTAAATTTCATCCTCGGAATTGGTGGAGTAGTGACCTTTAAAAATGGCAAGATTGATCAGTTCTTAAAGGAGATTCCTTTAGATAAAATCGTTCTCGAAACAGATTCACCTTATCTTGCGCCCGTTCCTTTCAGAGGAAAAAGAAATGAAAGTTCTTATCTCGATTTGGTTGCCGGCAAACTGGTGGATATTTACGGAGTCGATTTTGCTGAAATTGACAGGATTACAACGGAAAATGCGAAGATGATTTTTAAATACTAGTTTCTTTCTTATTTTACAAAAAATAAGCCTTCCAATCGGAAGGCTTTGCTTTTATTTCTTTCTGAAAAAATTACTTTTATTCTTAGGCTTCTTGCTGTGATCAGATTTTTGCTGACCTGCAGGTTTCGGTTTTGGAATAAATGGTTTATTGTTAGAATCTCTCTTTTCAACTACCAGATTATCCGTATGGAAAGGGTGATCTTTTACCACCGGAATTTTCATACCAATTAATTTTTCGGTATCCTTTAAATTTAATAAATCTAAACCGTCAACAAACGAAAGCGAACTTCCTTCTGCTCCCGCACGGCCTGTTCTACCAATTCTGTGAACATAAGTTTCTGCCACATCAGAAAGTTCAAAGTTGATTACATATTTCAGTTCATCAATGTCAATTCCTCTTGCAGCGATGTCTGTTGCCACCAAAACGCGTGTTTTTCCTGATTTAAAATTACTTAAAGCATTCTGTCTCGCATTTTGAGATTTATTCCCGTGAATCGCTTCTGCTGTAATGTTTGAAGCCTGTAATTTTCGGGCAATTTTATCTGCACCATGCTTGGTTCTTGAGAAAACCAAAACAGATTCTTTGATGTTTTCCTGAAGAATGTGAGAAAGTAAATCCAGCTTTTTGTCTTTATCAACAAAATAAACGGATTGCTTAATCGTTTCCGCAGTCGAAGAAATCGGAGTTACTGAAACTTTGATTGGTGTATTCAAAATTGAATCTGCCAGTTTCTGAATTTCAGTGGGCATCGTTGCAGAGAAAAACAAAGTCTGTCTTCTCTGAGGTAGAAGTTTAATGATTCTTTTTACGTCGTGTACAAAACCCATGTCGAGCATTCTGTCGGCCTCATCCAACACGAAAATTTCAAGATTTTTAAGGGAGATAATTCCCTGTGCGATAAAATCCAGTAATCTTCCCGGTGTAGCCACGAGGATATCCACGCCTCTTCTCAAAGCTTTCTCCTGATTTCCCTGTTTTACACCACCGAAAACAACAAGTTGTCTTAAGTGTAAATTTTTTCCGTAATCGTTGAAACTTTCTTCAATCTGAATCGCCAGTTCTCTTGTTGGAGTAAGGATCAGTGCCTTGATATGATTGTTTTTCGGACCTTTTCTTTCGCTAAGGTTCTGCAGAATTGGAATGGCAAAAGCGGCTGTTTTTCCTGTTCCCGTCTGTGCTGTACCAAGCACATCTCTTTGTTCTAATATTGAAGGAATCGCTTGTTCCTGAATAGGGGTTGGTTTTTCATAACCTTGATCTTGAAGCGCATCGAGGATGGGCTTAATCAAATTTAAGTCGGTAAATAACAAAATATTTGTTGTGTATTAAAATAATGCGGTCGAAGCAGTATACTTCATCATTTTTAGCAGATCTGCCAAAGTGTTTTTTTAACAGAGTTTTTAAGTAAAATCATTTACTGTCTGGCTGAGAATGCCGCGAAATATACTGCAAAGATAGCTTAAATTATTTTAAGAAAATCACTCTACTTTTTTCCAGTCCTGATTAGTTCTGAAGTCTTCGAAAAATTTGTAAATTTCTACCAGTTTTTCTGTTCCCTTTTTGCCGTAATCTTCAACTTCTTTTGAAGTTCCGTCAGCAAATTTTATTCTTAAATACGAAGTTGCCATGTCAGTAACATTTCGGCTTCCGTACTTATCATTCATCGATTTAATATTCAGTCCGTCGATTAATGAAGTTAGTTTTTTATAATCTTCCTCTTTGATGGTTCCTTTGAAAGTGCCTTCTCTCGGTTTGTCAAATTCGCTTTTGCTGAAGTTTTTAGAAAAATTAAAATGTTCAGCTTCAAAAACTGCAGTTCGGTCTGGATTGATCGTGATTTTAAACATAGGGCATGAGCCAAAGCACGGTCCGGCTTCATATTCTATCTGAGAATATTTTGATTCGGCTTTTTGTGAAGCACATGAAAGTAGAAAAATGGAAGCAAAGATTGCCAATAAATATTTCATAACTGAATTTTTTTTGTGGGGTCTTACAATAATTATTCCAACGAAATTTAAGGTTGAATTTTAAGTCTGAAACCATTGGTTTTTATTTGAATTTTTGTTAAGATCAGTTTCGGAAATTATTAAAACCTTTTTATCAGGGCAAAAATCACAATTGTAATATCTGCCAGACGAATTTGAAACAATTTGTAAAACTGGAAATGTTGACTTGATCTGTCCGGTTTGTGGAAGTTTGCCACGGACAAGAAGGCTCAATCATCTTCTGAAAAGTCAATATTTAAAATCGAATTCTGCTTTTCTTGATTTTTCACCTTCAAGAATGCTGTACAAAAAATGGAAGAAAAGAAAAGATATTTCCTATTTTCCAACTGATTTTGAAAATGAATTTCTTTCTGATTACCGTTTTGACATTACAAAAATAGACGCAAAAGACAATTTTTTTGATTTGATTGTCTGCTATCACATTTTAGAGCATATTGTAAAAGATGAAATTGCTGTGAAAGAATTGTACAGAGTTTTAAAACCGGGAGGTTCATTTTTAATTCAGACACCTTTTAAAGATGGAGAAATCTATGAAGATTATACGAAGAAAACGGAAGCCGAAAGGTTGGAACACTTCGGGCAAAAAGATCATGTAAGAATTTATTCTGTTTCAGGGTTGGAAAGCCGCTTAAGAAATGCTGGTTTTAAAACTGAGATAAAGATCTTTGACGAGGATCTTTATCAGGGATTTTCAAAAAATGAAGTCGTGATTGTCTGTAAAAAATAAAGAGAAACTTTTCAGCTTCTCTTTTTAAATTTTAATTAAATCTGTAACCAACGCCTGCCTGCAAAAATCCGACTTTGGTAGGCAAATCACCATTCTGTATTTCTATAAAATTGAAATTATATCTTGCGTCTACAAAAAACTTTTCAGTGAGTTTGTATTCGGCACCCAGGAAAGGGAAGAGGTTTAAACTCTTGATTCCTTCGTAGTTTCTGGATGTTGCTCCGTTCACCATCATGTCGGTTTTTACTTTTTCTGAGATACTAAATGCCACATTCATCCCTACGGAAGCCGAAAGATTAGGAATGAAATAATATTTTACTGATACTGGAACCTGAATTTGGTTGATTTCGTAATTAAAATCAATAAAACTCAGTTGCTCGCCAGTATTTCCGTTGATGGGTAAAACCGGCCATTTTTCTTTTCCTCCAATCTTGCTGTAAAGTATTTCAGCCTGAATGCCTACTTTTGATGAAACGGGTTGTTCTCCTATCACACCTGCGTAAAAGTAAGATTTCGAATCCAGTTTATTATCAAAAAATTTCATGGTTGATAATGAATACCCTGCTTTTACACCAAATTTAAATTTAGAATCGAAATCTGGTTTTGATTCTGATTCCTGAGCGCTCATAAGTCCCGAAATTGTGACCGCTAAGGTCAAAAAAAAATTCCTTGTCATTTTTTTTAAGTTTAATTTAAATATGAAACGGAGAATTCTAAAAGAAATTGTGCTGCAATCAACGATTACAGCACATTATTGTAATTTATCCGTGAAGTTGTTTCCAGATGGCATCTTTCAGTTCCATTGTTCCTTCACCGGTAACACCTGAGAAAAATAAGGGCTTTTTGTTTTCCGGAAATTCTGCCGAAATTTCTTTCCTTAATTCTTCATCCAAAAGATCAGATTTTGAAACCGAAATAATGAAATCTTTATCTAAAAGTTCAGGATTGTATTCTTTCAACTCGTTTTCCAAAATTTTAAACTCCTGAAAATGATCTTCAGAATCCGCAGGAATTAAAAATAATAAAATCGAATTTCTTTCAATATGTCTCAAGAAACGGTGTCCTAAACCTTTACCTTCCGCAGCTCCCTCAATAATTCCCGGAATATCTGCCATTACAAAAGATTTGTAATTTCTGTAGTCTACAATTCCTAAGTTTGGAGTTAAAGTGGTGAAAGCATAATTGGCAATTTTTGGTTTAGCAGCAGAAACTGATGCCAAAAGAGTAGATTTTCCGGCATTTGGAAATCCTACCAAACCTACATCTGCTAAGATTTTAAGTTCGAAAACTACGTAACCTTCCTGTCCGGGCATACCTGGCTGTGCAAAACGGGGCGTCTGGTTGGTAGAAGTTTTGAAAAATTCATTTCCTCTTCCGCCTTTTCCGCCTTCCATCAGGATAATTTCCTGACCGTCTTCCATGATTTCGCCTATTACCTCACCCTCTTCATTTTTAGCAATCGTTCCAATGGGAACGTCCACATAAACATCCTCACCAAAAGCTCCAGTTAACTGGTTTTTGGCTCCGTTTTGTCCACGTTCAGCTTTTACGTGACGGGTATAACGAAGCGGAAGTAAAGTCCATTCGTGGGCATTTCCTCTCATGATCACGTGACCGCCACGACCTCCGTCGCCGCCATCAGGACCACCTTTGGGAATATATTTTTCACGGCGAAGATGGGCAGAACCGCCACCTCCATGACCACTTTTACAATGGATTTTTACGTAATCTACAAAATTGCTCATAACTTCAATTCAAGGTTTAAGGTTTAAAGTTCAAAGTTCCCAACCTTGAATATTGAACTTTGAATATTGAATCAAAAATTTATGAAAATTTTTGAACTTCAGCAAAAAGCATTTCAGAGATATCATTGATTTCTCCTACACCGTTGATCTCAACGTATTTGCCCTGCTGCTTATATAATTCTGCAACTTCTGCAGTTTTTGCGTAATATTCTTTTATTCTGCTGCCGATGATCTCTGCATTGCTGTCATCTGATCTTCCGCTGGTTTCGCCTCTTTTCAAAAGTCTTTCCAGCAAAATATCATCCGCCACAACCAAAGAAAGACATACATCAATATCATCATTCAGTTCTTCTTTCACGATTTTTTCCAAAGCTTCTGTCTGTACAGCTGTTCGTGGATATCCGTCGAAAATAAATCCGGCAGCATCGGTCGGTTTTCTGATCTCATCAATCAGCATATCTGTCGTTACCTGATCCGGAACCAATTCTCCTTTATCGATGTACGATTTAGCCAGTTTCCCAAGTTCGGTATCATTTTTCATATTGAATCTGAAAAGATCTCCCGTTGAGATTTGTTTTAAATTGAATTTTTCGATTAAGTTTTGAGCTTGTGTACCTTTTCCACTTCCCGGAGGGCCGAACAGAACAATGTTTATCATAATAGTGAATTGCTTTTGGCAGTTGGAAATTTGCCTTGGGCTTTTGGCTTTTGGCGATTTACTTTTGCTTTCAGCTTATTTTTAGTTATTATTAAAATTTATTTCTTTCTATTTTTCTAAATGAAGGCTAAAAGCTATCTGCTAAAAGCCAACAGCATTTTAATGGTTGATTTGTCCGTCAGCCAGTTGATACAGGTTGGGTAAATTTCTTCCCAACTCATCGTAGTCAAGACCATAACCTAAAACAAATTTGTTTGGAATTTCCTTTCCGATGTAATCCAGTTTGAAATCTTTCTTGTAAACTTCAGGCTTTAATAAAAATGAAGCGATTTTTACAGATTTCGGCCTTTGGGTTTCGTTGAAATATTTGAAAAGACTTTCAACCGTATTTCCGGTATCCACAATATCTTCTACAAGGATAATGTGACGGTCTTTTACGTCTTTCGTCAGTTCCATTTTTTGGTAAACAATTCCTGTAGACTCAGTTCCGGCGTAGGAGCTCATTTGGATAAATGCAATTTCGCATTCCCCCGGATAATGTTTTAAAAGATCAGAGAAAAACATAATGACACCGTTCAAAACGCCAATGAAAACAGGAACTTCATTCTTATAATCTTCATAAATTTTCAGAGCGGTAGCTTTTACAATCTCCTGAATTTCGGCATCCTCTAAATAAGGCACAAAAGTTTTGTCGTGAACTTGAATACTTTCCATAAAATTTTTAGTAGGCGGCAAAGTTACGGAATTTTGATGAAAGTTTTTTGTGAGGTGTATCAGGTTTGTGAAACTTGATTTTATAAAAGAAATTGGTAAAGTTTGTATGTATTTTAATCTCCTCCAGACGGTCGCTTTATTCTCAATGCATTTCGGTCAGATTTTAATTTAACCAAAAAAAATACTGCAAATTTCCAAAAAAAATAAAATCTTTATCTTTGCAATTCATAAAACCCAAACAAACAGCATGTAGAATTTAATTTCTTTCAGATTTAATCAACATTAACCTAAAAAGTTATTGAAGTTTAACCTTTTAAATAAAGAAATTATGCTTTTTCTACAAAATATATCCTTTGGGTTTCCTGCAGGGAATCTGCTTTTTAATTCTATCAACTTAACAGTATCTTCTCAAACAAAATCGGCTTTGGTCGGAAGCAACGGCACGGGAAAATCAACCCTGCTGAAAATCATGGCGAATGAAATTGAACCTTTGGATGGAAACATTAATGTTCAGGGTGATTTATTCTATGTTCCGCAGATGTTCGGGAATTTTAATGATCTCACGATTGCACAATGTTTAAAAATCGATAAAAAATTAGAAGCTCTTCAAAAAATCACGAGTGGGGAAGTGGATGAAATGTATTTTGAAATTTTAAATGACGACTGGGACATTGAAGAGCGATGTCAAATGGCTCTCCAACATTGGAAATTGGAGAATTTAAATTTAAATCAAACCTTAGAAAGCCTGAGTGGCGGACAAAAAACAAAGGTTTTTCTTGCCGGAATTCAAATTAATCAGCCTGACATTATTTTACTCGATGAACCTACAAATCATCTTGATCTGGAAGGTCGAAATCTGTTGTATGGTTTTATAGGAAAAACCAATTCAACAGTTGTGATTGTCAGTCATGACCGTGCAATGCTGAATTTGGTGGATACAATTTTTGAACTGAGCAATCAGGGAATTTCGACTTATGGAGGGAATTATGATTTTTATGCCGAACAAAAAGAAATCGAAAATGAAGCCTTGCAAAATGATATTCACTCGAAAGAACGTGCGCTGAAAAAGGCAAAAGAAAAGGAAAGAGAAACGATCGAACGAAAGCAAAAACTCGATGCACGAGGAAAAGGAAAGCAGGAAAAATCAGGCGTGGCGAGAATTATGATGAATACGCTGCGGAATAATGCTGAGAAAAATTCTTCCAAATTAAAATCAATTCACGCAGAGAAAATCAATGATATTTCGGGTGACTTGCGGGATTTGCGTTCGTCGGTGAGAAATGCGGATCAGATGAAAGTGAATTTTAATGATTCCAATCTTCATTCGGGGAAAATTTTGATTTCAGCAGAAGAAATTAATTATACATATAATGAAGGAAATCTTTGGAAAGAAAACCTCAATCTTGAAATCCGAAGTGGAGACAGAATTTCGGTTAAAGGTTCGAACGGTTCGGGAAAAACGACTTTGATTAAACTGTTGCTGGGAGATTTGCAACCTTCTGTTGGAACAATTTCGAGAACTGATTTTCAGACGATTTATATTGATCAGGAGTATTCTTTGATTGATAAACAGACGATGGTTTATGATTTTGCCCAACAGTTCAACGATAATGCGTTGCAGGAATCTGAAGTGAAAACCTTATTGTCAAGATTTTTATTCGGAAAGGAAACCTGGGACAAAAAGTGCGATGTTCTGAGTGGCGGAGAACGTCTGCGGCTTCTTCTGTGTGGACTTTCCATCAGCAATAAAGCGCCCGATATGATTATTCTCGATGAACCGACGAATAATTTAGACCTTCAAAATGTGGAAATTCTGACGAATTCTATTAAGGATTATAACGGAACTTTAATGGTGATTTCGCATGATGGGGTTTTTTTGAAAGAGATTGGGGTGGTAAGCGAGGTTTTGTTGAGGTTAGAATAATAAAAATATCCATACTGTTTGTCATTCCGCAGGAATCTAAGCGGTTGAAAGGTTTCTGCGGAATGATTATTATTATTTAACTTCTGATAATGTCCAATCAAGATAAATATCTTTGTTAATAAGGTCAACAAGAAGATCTTCTAAGTTTTTGCAAAAAGGTCTTTTTAATATTAATGGAGATTTTATTAGAGTTTCTTTTATTTCTTCTTCAGTATAATAATGAGCGTTTGGGTGATTACTATCATATTGATTAGCTTTCCATATTTTATGTTTTAATAAAACACTTAGTAAGTCCGCCATAATTAGTTCTTCAAAACCCATTTCATCTTCAACTTTATTAATTATTAAATCATACTTTCCATCCCATATATCATAATTTTTACAGTAAACCCTTATTAATCTTTCATTATTTAATTATATGGATAAGACCAGGTTTTTCTCCTATTGTACTTCCATAGGAAATTATTTTTTACTTCTTTTTAAAATGAATAGATGACCCTGTCCTACAAATTGATCCTCAAATTTTAATGTTTCAAAAACTTTTTAGATTGATAATGAAAACAAAATGTGTCATCAGTTTCACGTATATCATCTTCGAATATTTGAACAATATCTCCATATTCATTTAAAAGATAATTTTTAGCTATTTTTAAATATTCATCTTTTGAGTTTTCTTGCATTTTATTTTACGCGTTTTTTGTTAAGATTGTTTAAGAAGTTTTTGCGATTGAAATTTTTTATGAAACCTGAGTTTTCGCCTTTTTTGAGTTGATTGATTAATTCCAATTTATAATCTTTCAGCTGCGATTTATTCATTTTAAATTATTTGTCTAAGATTCGTTTTAAATTCAATCAAATATACAAATAACATAAATTTATTATTATACTTAAACAAAATTCATCATTCCTCAACCACATGATTTCCACCCACCCAAAAATAAAATCCACCTCAAATTTGCCCACCCAATTTTTTAAAAGTAATTTTGCATGAATCTAAAATAAAAGTAAAATATGTCAACTTACGTAGTTGTAGGTCTTCAGTATGGAGATGAAGGTAAAGGAAAAATCACGGATGTTTTATCTGCAAAATCAGATTACGTTGTACGTTTCCAAGGGGGCGACAACGCTGGTCACACGGTTTATGTGGGTGAAGAGAAATTCGTTTTGCACCTTCTTCCATCGGGAGTTCTTCAGTGCAAAGGGAAGTGTATCATTGCCAATGGTGTAGTGGTAAATCCTAAATCTTTCATTAAGGAGGTGAATCAGATTGAGAGCAAAGGCTTAAAGACAGATCACATTTTCATCAGCAGAAGAGCGCATGTGATCATGCCTTACCACATTCTTTTGGATACTTACCGTGAGGAAGAGCACGGAGGAACGCAGATCGGAACGACCAAAAAAGGAATCGGACCTTGCTACGAAGATAAAATCGCAAGAGTGGGAATCAGAATGATCGACCTTCTGAATCCTGAGATTTTGAGAGACAAAATCGAGAAAAACTTAAAAATTAAGAATTCTCTTTTCGAAAAATATTACGACAAACCAACTTTAGACGTTGAAGAAATCTACAACGAATATCTGGAAATCGGAAAACAGCTTCAGGACAGAATCGTTGATACTGAATTGGAACTGAACGAAGCCATCAGAGACGGTAAAAACGTTTTGTTTGAAGGCGCTCAGGCGTTGATGTTGGATATTGACTTTGGAACGTATCCGTACGTAACTTCATCTTCTCCGTCAACGGGAGGAGTTTGTACAGGAGCCGGTGTTCCGCCAACTTCACTTCAGAATTTGATCGGTGTTGCCAAAGCATATTGCACAAGAGTAGGAAACGGACCTTTCCCTTCTGAACTGGACAATGAATTGGGTGAAAGCATCAGACAGATTGGTGGTGAGTTCGGAGCGACTACAGGTAGACCGAGAAGAACAGGTTGGTTAGACCTTGTTTCTTTGAAGCACGCTTGTATGATCAATGGGATCAACAATTTGGTCATCACTAAATTAGACGTTCTTACAGGAATTGAAAATCTGAAAATCGTAACCCATTATAAAACTGAAGACGGAAAAATCATCGATTATTTTACTTCTTCAACTGAAAAGTTATACAACTACGAACCAATTTATCAGGATTTACCAGGTTGGAACGAAGATCTGACGAAAGTAAGAAGCTACGATGAACTTCCGGACACGGCTCAGAAATACATCGAGTTCATCGAAAAGTATCTGGGAATCAATGTTTATTTGGTTTCTGTAGGTCCTGAAAGAAGTCAGAACATTATCAGAAAAGAATTATTCTAAGGAATATTTTGAAAGAATTAAAATATAAAAACCGTCCCATTGAGGACGGTTTTTTGTTCATTGCACCATAACTTTTAATATGGAAAAATGTAAACTATTTTATGAAATATGGTAGAGCCTTTTCCATTTGGTTACCGTATTTCTGCTCAGGTTAAAATGATTGGCAAGCGTAATATTATTCAGCTTTTCTTTCGTTTGATACCGAAGTATATGAAGAATAGTTTGCTCATCATAAGACCTGTGTTTTTGATCAAAAGAGAGTGTATCTCTATCTTTTAAACCAAAGATTTTGTCGTTGAGTTCGATTACATTCATGATGGATAGATCTTCTTTTTGTAGAAGAGAGCTAAACTCATTTTTTCTTTCCGGGCATCTTTTAGCAATAATATCTTCAAATATTCTTTGGTAATTGGGTTTTATACTTTTCATAACCGTATATGTGTTTTTAAACTCTTAAAAGCTATTGATAATCAATGAAAAATATTGATTGTCATATCGTGAAAACAACATCAGCAATATCATTTTCGTTAAATCCTATGAATGTTTTCTTTTTATAAAAAAGGAAGATTGTTATTGAGTAGATCATGTTCCCATTAGCATCTGTTACATAATCGTCTCCTAATAATGATATGATTTCCGCTCTTGTTCTTCCCGAAAGCTTTACATCTTTTTGTGCTGAATTTTTATTTCCTTTCATTATTATACTTATTTATCCATTTGTATAAAGTGGTTTTAGGTATTCTGTAGTCATCTATAATCTGTTTTTTTGTTTTTTCACCAGACTTTAGAGCATCCAGAATAAACTCTATGATTTCTTTGGTATATATGTTTTTTCTGAATTGAGGCAAAGCTGAAGGGTCTGCTTTTTTCAAACTTCCCATCTGCCGTTTTTCTCCATGCACCGAAGAAAATAAAAGCAGATGCTGTGAATAAATTCGGAAGAAATCATACTCCAGTAATTTACTCCACCGTAGAAGAGTAGAAGTTTCAATACTTTCTGAGGTGTACATTTGCCTTATTTCGTTTTCTGTACATTTTAAAAAACTGCAGATGCGGTGTATACCAATACCGGATTCTTTCACCCGTTCTTCAAGCAATTGACCGATATGGATATTCTTAAAATCAATCATTGAGATTCTTTTTGATCATTATTTTTATCATTTATTGTGTTTTCAGGCTTTCAGATTTTTCAGATTTAAATAATAATCTTTAAGCTTTTATATTCCTTATATTGTATTCATCAATAGCCTCGTATTATGGTTCCCAACAGGGGTATATAAAAAAAACCAACAGCATCGTGTTGGGGTTGCCAATACCTGCTTATGCGTTATACCACAGTTAAAATTTTATCCAGTAGGGCAGTTCGGGGCTCTTTTAGAAAAACAGAGTTTCCGGTGTACTGCGTTACGATTTCCAGATGATAAGATCCTGCCGGTAGATCCGGGATAACGACGATAACTTCCGATGGATTATTAATCACCAAATCACTTGTGTCCACAGGAGTACGCTCGTTGGTTACTGTATTTAAGAAGAAGATGCCGTTGGCGGTATTTTCGCCGGCTACTTTTATTTTATTTCCGCTTATTTTAAGGTTTCTTGCGGGAGTAAGAGTATCGTTCACAGTGCCACTTTTCACATCTTTTACCTGTAATATGGCTGATGAAGTGTCTGCTACCCCAAGGATATTAATTTCAATATTCGGGATTTCTGCTCTCAGCTTTTCACCTTGGTTAAATTGAAAAAGAATGCTGTGCTTTTCACTGTTAAAGCTTTCAGCAGAGCTGTCGAATACTCCACGAATCTGTGTTCCGGCAGTAAAATATCCGGTATTAATGGAGTAGCCATCACAAAGCTGATAAGCCATTTCTTTAAGGAAAAGCGCTGCAGCATGTTCCATAGCCGCTGCAGATACATCTGCGCCACCACGGTTAGCAGCAGATTCGCAAATCTGCTTTACATTTAAGGAGCGCTCGCTTACGGTGCGGGCAATAAAATCGTTGGGATTGTCTTTTGTAAGAACGTTATCGTAAAGATAAGCTTTGATCTTGTGTAAAATTGGCATAAGTATGTGTTTTTAATTGTTGATAATTTTTTTCATTAATGCTAAACATGCCTGTAAAGCTCTTTCATACTTCCCTAAGATTCCCCTCCGGAAGAGGGGAAATAGGGGAGATTTTTATTTTTATGGTTTCCAGAAACTCCAGACTGTACCGTTGTAAACGGCAAGCTGTTTTTTCACGGTATCGTACGCCATCATTCCGGGAGCCGGATTGATGATGTTGAGATGCGGGCTTGCCACTTTAGGCAGTACCATTGCTTTGTTGGTATCGGTTAATACCAATATTCCATTGGTGGTGTCTGTAGCAGCGCTTGTGCCGATGGCAGTTTTAGCATTATCGGTTTCCTTTACATTATCCTGCAAGGCGGAGTTAATGGCGTTGAACTGCGTAAAAATGACATCATTATTAGAACCGTCTTTTACGGTCAATGGGAAAGTAGGGCTTCCCGTAAGGTCTGTCCATGCGCCCGATTTTCTGTATTTCAGCTTTTTATCAGAAAGGTCAAAGATAAAGGTTCCGTCTACAACTGTTCCCTGCATTCCTCTGTACCCTGCACCTGTTGTTGCGTTGTAAGCAACAGGATTATTGGCAACAGTAGTCGTCCAGGGTACTACAATTCCTTTGGTATTATCTGCATTATCATAAAATTCCAGAGAAACATTAGAGCCTGCAGTTACTGCACTTTTTCCGATGGCAATCTGTGAAAATGCCGGTATCGAAAGAAGTCCTAAAGCTATTATTGTTAATTTTTTCATTGTTTTGATTTTTAAATGAAAGAAGAAGTAAAAGAGGTGAGGGTGTCTCACCTCTTTATTCTTCAATACTATATTCTAATTAATCCGGACAAGCCTGAGTATTTAAACAATGCCAGTTGGCAGTGGTTTCTCCATCCTTGATGGTATAGATTTTCAGACAAGCCGCTTCCTGATCATACACCGCCATTCCTTCGATAGGATTGGTGATTAAACTTAAACCGGCTGTAGTAGCTACTCTGTTGATAACGAATCCTTTTTCTTTAGATTCCAAAACAGTCCACGCACCTTTTCTTGCCATTGGCCAGTTGTCTGTATTATCTGATCCTGCTCTGCTCAATGCAGTAATTCCTGCTTTGGTATCTTGTGCAGTACCTGTTAAAACACCCGGTTTGTAGCAGAAAGATGTAGTCTCTGCACCACATAACGCAATTACAGCTGTATTATAGGTATAAGTAGAAACTGCACTATCTGTGTTGGTACCATTCCCAATACTTCCATTAATATAATGTCCTACATAACCAAATCTGTTATCGCTCTTTTTGACGTTCATCGAGGTGTGACCACCTGTTTCTACAGCAATGATCTCGTCAGTCAATTGCATTCCGTTAGCATTTGTGCTGCTACCCGGCATATAGGTTGGATTAATACTAGCTGCTGCGCTTCCACCAAGCATAGAAAAATCATTGACCCCCCAAGCCCATTGCTTACGATCGTTTGTCAATACATTAATAGCACCAATACCTGATGCATAATCAGAATGTTCACCAGGTGATATCCACGCAATATTTGTTAATGCACCTGTACCTTGTCCTTGACTTGCCGGTTTTTGTGGCTGTATCCAAGTCGTACTGACTGTGGTAGTCCCATTTCCCAATTGTCTGCTGTTATTTTCCCCCATAGAAAAGAGTCTTCCATCAGTAGCTAACAAATAATAGGATTGTGATCCTGATGGTAATCCCCTTGTCATTCCAATCATCTTAGGAGTAACTCCTCCTACAGCTGGTAGAGATACTGGTGTTGCATAGGTTCTGTTGGTAGCGGCTCCGCTATTAACATAGGTACCTGTACCCCAAGTATAGAGACCACCGGTGGAAGTTAAAGCAAACAAAGCATTAAATGTACCACGCATGGCAACTACATTATCAAGATTTGGATTTCCTGCTGCCGATGTTTTCACTCGGTGCCAGATCACATTATTGGTTGCATCTTGGGCTGTACCGTCACCATTTTTGGCACCTGTCATAGAGAGTACCCAAGCCTCACCACTACATGTTGTAATTGCTAATGTTCCATAAGATCCAAACATCATCTTAACCTGACCAGGGATTACACCTGCAGGCAAACCGTCTGTTTTACCATTTACCGTGATTTTACCAAATGCACTGGTGCCTTTAATCGATGAACTTATTAAGTAGTTAGGTGTTCCCCAAACATAGAGACCATCAGTAGTTAATAAAGCGTGTTGATGATAATTTTCACCAGAATTCCCTGATCCTCCTGTTGCTTTTAATGGTGTTCCGGTATAGTTAAAGCCATTTGCCGGGGTTATTGCTGTAGGAGATAGTAAATTACCTGTTCCGTTAGGATCAGTTTCTTCTCCCCAAACTTTAAAACCTCCAGTACTTTCTTTAATAATAGTAGAGTGGAACATCGATACCATATTATCATACTCTATGGTATTAGGATCTACACTGTTTACATAGGTATTTGGGTTACAGTCTCCTGTTGTACAACAAACTACTCCTGTTACTGTAGCTGCAGAGCTTACCGTTCTTGGTCTTCCTGATGCTACAGTGAAAAATGCATAGTAGGTACCCGGTGATACCGCAGTGACATTTGTCATTACAGGGCTGCTAGCATCATTTGTTGCATGCCATTCTACATCACTTGGTGGCGTAGTTAAGTTGGCATCGTTAAGATTGGCTGTTGTACCGTTACAGATTGTTAAATCTTGTACAGCAGGACCTGCCACTGCAGCACATATTGTCACAACTGCGGTACTATAAGTATACGTAGTAACATTAGCTTCTGCACTATTACCACTTCCCATACTTCCGAATTTTCTATGCCCTACATACCCAAATTCACTTGAACCTTCTTTCACATTAATGGTGGTATGTCCACCTGTTTCTACAGCAATTACCTTATCTGTAAGTGCCAGCCCATTAGCATTTAGACTATTTCCTGACATATAAGTAGGGTTCTGAGAAGGTGTTACAGTTCCGCCAATCATATTATCGTCATTAGATCCCCAAGACCATTGCTTTTTATCAGTAGTAAGAATACTTATAGTAGCCTGCCCTGAATTTGTACCGTTATGTTCGTTTGGCGAAATCCAGGCAATATTCCCTCCTAAGGTATAGGTAGTGCCTGAAACAGTGGAAGTAGCCGTAACTTCTTTCCATGTATTACTAGCGGTGGTAGTACCATCTCCTAACTGTCGGCTGGCGTTATTCCCCATAGCGTAAAGCTTCCCATCGGTTGCCAAAAGATAATAGGTTTGTGCAGCAGCACTAGTAGTTTGAGTCATTCCTATCATTTTAGGCGTTACACCCGCAGGTACTGTTACTTCCGTTGCATAAGGTCTTGCAGCAGCAGCACCGCTGTTGATGTATGTACTTGTACCCCAGGTATAGAGCTTCCCGCTAGAAGTTAATGCAAACATAGCATTGGATGTACCACGTAAGGCAACTACATCGACAAGGTCTGGATTTCCTGTTTCCGCTGTTTTTACTTTATGCCAGATGACATTATTGGCTGCATTTTGGGGCGTACCGTCACCATTTTTAGTTCCATTGAAAGACAACACGTAAGCATCGCCGATACAAGTAGTAATCGCTAAAGTTCCGTGAGAACCAAACATCATTTTTACATCAGCAGGGGCTACACCTGTAGGTAATCCATTTGTGTTGCCAACACCTATAGTGATTTTTTCAAAAGGTCTGGTGTTTTTAATAGTATTACTAATTAAAACATTTGCTACCCCCCATACATATAAACCATCTGTGGTTAAAAGAGCAGATTGATGTGATCCTTCAGAATTACTACCCATTGTAGCTTTAAGCGGAGTACCAATATAGTTATAACCAGTTGTTGGGCTTATTTCTGTAGGAGAAAGATTGTGTCCGTTGCCACTGTTTGCACTATACTCTCCCCATGTTTTAAATACGCCATTACTTTCTTTTATGATAGTAGCGTGAAAACCTGAAACCATATTATCATACTCTATGGTATTAGGGTTTAAAGTATTTACAAAAGTATTTGGGTTACAGTCTCCAGTAACACAATTGCTGGTTACAGTTCTCGCAAAAGTAATATACCTTTGGGTGTTGTCTGGGTTAAAATTATTAGTGAAAACCCATTTTCCACTCGTAAAAGTACCTGTAACCCGTATTGCATTGGTCGTGAATGCAGCATCATCTGCAATGATCATTTCTACATTACCGCCATTTGCAAATGAGCCTCCGTAAGTTGACAGATCTGCTTCAAAGTACAATGCTCCTGCGGTATTGGTACGTTGAGACAACCATGTTCTCTGAATGCGCTGCATTGCAACACTATTCACATTCATGGTAGTAAGCGTATTTGAAGTAACATTGTTATCTCCCAATAAGAAATACGTTTTGTCATTAGCCAATCCTGTACGTGCTGGTGCAAGGTTAGGATTAACAAAATCATTAATTGTTGCCACGGTAAGTATCGTTCCGTCGTTCACGCTTTTTGATACTTTTTGATGGAAAACGCCGATGTCTTCTCTTGCCACACCAAAGATATTATTGTTGTAAGCTGTATTGGCAGCACCGTTCCATACTATTCCGGCATCAGCACCCAGATAATGGTCTGTATCTACACGTCCCATCGTGATACCATACTTAATGGCAAGATAAGAGTCTACTCTTCTTCTTTCAGCTGGGGTAATGTTTCCTGAACCATAAATAATGGTTTCAGCAATATGACCTATGAAACCACCATTGTCACTTCCACTTCCTGTCCATTGAGTAGAACCAAAAATGTGTCCTCCCAAAGGAATTCCCATTGCTCCGTTACTATTATAAGTACTTCCGTTTGCAGCACCGTTTAATCCTCTGCTGAATGGTTGGTTCAGGAAGTTATAGTACATAATACTTGGTATGGTTGTACTGAAACCAGGCGCAACATTTGGAAAAGTAGTTGATCCGTTATAAATCCTTCTTTCAACATTCCCTGTTGGCCAAATACCTAAATAATCCCAGTTATCAATAGAAGTATTAACGTTATTCATACCTATACTGAATAAATGGGGGTTACCGCTGCCTGGATTTGTCATGCCTTCTTTGGTCACCATAAACAGGTCGTTATTCGCATTGAAAATGGTCTGTACGCCAAGCGTTCCTATGGTTTGGTTTATGGCTGTAAAATTAGCTCCCGCGTTAAAGTTGAAATAGTCTACTGCACCTTGCTTGTACTTAGGAAGATTATTTCCGCCTACTTGTGAAACTGTAGTTCCAGACCACTGATCAACCCATGCAGTAAGATCTGTACCATCGCCTGTATTTGTTGCATTTCTATCTGCACGGTACCAATATGATATTCCATTCTGAACACCTGCAGGTGATGCTGCATTTACATTTACGGTAACATCATCAGAACTTGTACAAGTTCCGGTAGCAACCGTCCATCTGAAAGTATAAGCCCCTACGTTATTGAGCCCTGTAACATTGGTGTTAGGCACTGATGGACTTACGATTACAGGATCTGGTGCACCTGCCGGTTTTGATACCAAAGACCATGTGCCGGTAGAAGTTCCTGCATTGTTTCCGTTAAGCGTAGCTGTAGTGGTGCTTGCCGTAACGATATTTTGATCTGACCCTGCATTGGCACCTACTTGTGCTGTAACAAAAATAGAGAAGGTATCTTCAAGTGAAGTTCCTGAGCAGGCATATTCATCGGTTAATATTTTTCCGGAACCGCTACCCACAGCTCTTATTCTGAAGACATATTCTCCTGCTCTGTTAAGATTGCTGATGACTGTAGATGCACTGGTAAGTGATCTGTTAGCTTGAACCTCATAAACAGGAGTCGCTGCCCCTGCAGGACTTGCAAGCAAAGTAAAATCATAACGTCCGCCATACTCCTGAAGATAAGTTGGATTCGATGCCGGCGCTATATAAGATGCCGGTAATGGCACTGTTGCCGCTACCACTCCAGAACCAGGATAACATATCGTAATGTTGTTTACATTCACAGCAGGGCGTGCTCCATCTGATATATGAGCATAAAAAATATGTTGTCTTGTACAACCTCCGGCTGAGGTAAGCGTAACAGCAACTTTATAAGTGGCCGCTCTCCACCCTCCCGATGGTGGTGTAAGGGTTACACTTCTGTTGGCAGTTCCCGCACCACTCTGTACAAATGTGGGTGACCCTCCCGGTGGCACTGCTGTTCCGTTTGTTATGACATCAGAAATTGTCGGCGGATCTGCTGCATTAATTTTATAATAAAAAGTAATGGGTGCCGTAGAATTTACCATACCACAATATACTGCCCCTCCTGTATTTCCAGCACTATACACCTCTGTCTGGTTAGGATGAGCAGGGTCTAAGAACGTTAAAGCACTTGGCTGGAAACCATTAAATCTATAAGTAAGTCTGTTAGTAAAACTTCCTGTGCTATTTGAAATGGTAAGATCGAATACATAATCGCCGGTAGCTGTAATTCCTGTAAAATAAAGTCTACCATTCGCTATACGGGAATACTGAATATTTCCTCCAGGCGGCTGGCTTACAGGTGTCATTGTAACTGTTGTACCAAAAGCAGGATTTCCCGATGAGTTGGCAGTTGTAGTTGCCAATTTGGGTGAAGCATTAGTAGGATCATAATAAAATGTACTGCCACCAACGGGTGGAGACACACATGTAGTTGCTATAGGATTCCAAAGCATGTTAGGATTAGGAATAAACCTAACGATTGCATCATCTTCATACCAACAACTCGAGTTTACATTAGAAGTGATTCTTACAATAACACGGTAAGCAGGATCTATGGTATGATTTGCCTTGCTGGTAAGCGTTAATGTAGTACTTGCCGTTGTATTACTGCTAAGTGTAGCATTGGTAGGATTCATCTGTCCGAAGGTTTCAAAATCATAGATGTTATAAAACCTCCATGAAGGGCTGTATCCATCGGGTATGGTAGCATTAAGAGTGGCTACACCTGTAGTTGCAGGTATATCTGTAATATCTGGTCCTGCTGTAAAGCCAGTTGTAGCACCGGTAGATGTAATCGTTACCTGTGAAGTTGCAGTTCCGGATGGGGTACAGTTTTGCGTTACCTGAAAAACGTAGTTCCCGGAAGAGTTCATTTGGCTGACAGTAGGTGTCAGGGTATTGGTATTGTTAAATACAGGATCTGTTGCACCGGGAGGCTTAGACACGATTGTCCAAGTCGGGGTGCCAGTTGGAGTACCTGTTGTGGATCCCTGCAGTGTGTAAGACGTACCACATATGGTTGTGTTACCTCCGGCGTTGACCGAGCAGGACTGCGAGAAAACCAGCAGATTTCCCGTGAAAAATAGTAATAATACTAGGAGATTTTTCATCATATCATTAGGTTTAAAATTTTTTTTACTTGTTTGCTTTTATCTATCCAGAGTCTATGTTCCGGATTTTATGAAATGTGCATTGCTTCGTGTGTTGATTGGTGATCTCCCTACCCCGAACAGTAGAGACTCATCAAACAGATATACCGCAAAAACTGTTTTTCAAGTTTTCCGACCTATTATTTCTTAACTGATTCTGAATATTACAAGAATTTCACATGAGATGTTTATTCCTGTTTTTAGATTATATCATGAATGGAGGGGGACGAGTGAAACTATGGGAGTACATAGTTTTCGGCGTAAAAGAAAATTGGTATTTGACGGCCTTTATTTCGCAGAACTGTGCTGAGAAAATCAGGCAATGATAATGTATGGTAATGGCTTTAAAAGAATGATTGCTGTTTGTAGTAGCAACTGTACTATTATGCTTAGATGATTCGAAAGCGTTTTTAGGGTGATGAGAAGTGATATTTACAGGAACTTCTTTTTTCAGAGTTTTATTTTCTGCTACATCAACAGTCTTTTTAACTATGTTTTTTTGCTTTGCTTTGGTGTGTAATACACTGTTTCCAGCTGTTTTTGATTTTTTTGGAGAACTGTTGGTGTCATTCTTGTATTCAATGTTTTCCATTCCGTACACAAGGGCACCATTAGAAACATGTAAAATTCCGTTTTCAGAAACAACTACAGGAGGATTTTCAGGATTTTGGTCATCAACATAAGCTTCCGATACTGCATCTTTTGGGTCACAAACCGCATAGAGTTGAGTGGAGAATAAAACTAATAACAGGGAAAAAATAAAACCCAGTTTTCTAATGAAACCAAAGGGTCTCATTTTGAAGAAAACTGAGTTCTTGTCTTTTTTCATCACAAATGATTTTATTAGTTTTTAGTTGATAATTTAAATAGAAAGAGGGGAATATTTTCTAATAAATGTGTGACAATAATACAGTGATATTGTTGATGAAAAAACAAAACTAATTCATAATTACTGAAATCATTCCATTATAAATTTTTGGTTTTACAATTTTACATATATGAAAATCAATCTTTTATATATTGTTATGTGGTTTTGTACCCTGTTTTTATTTTTTGCAATTCTGAAATTATCATGTGTCTCATGTGTATTCTAGGCAAAGATTTTTTCTATAAATTAGTTCTTGTATAGGTTAATTCTTGACAAATCATCAATAGATTCGTGAAGTAGATAAAATTTAGTAAGCTAAAAACAACACTGCCTTCGTCAGGATTAATCTATAATAATTCCAATTCAAGGTGGAAAGTAGGATGTTTTGTGAGGGTGATGAAAGTCAGAAAACGAAGCATCAAAGTAAACCTGCAGAACTTCAGATATAAGAATTCAAGAAGATTATTCCGTAAGGCATTTCATTTGGAAATAGAAATTTGATGAAGTCTGCTAAGAAAAGCTTTTAGGCAAAAACTATGAGAATATTCTACTTTAAATATTGATTTAAAGTATCAAAAAAATAAAATTCCAGATTATCCTACTTACTAAAAGCAAAATAATCTGGAATTATGATTAAGAAAAATTTAAACCAATGAATTATAGCTTATTGTCAAGATCTTCTTTAAGACTTTGTATGAAATAAGATGGTGTGACACCAGCAAATTTCTTGAATGCCAATACAAAGACCTGTGATGAAGAGTAACCGCATTCTTCGGCTAAGTAACTGATTTTGTATTCTCTGTATTTGGTTTCGTTGTAGAGTTTTTGTATAATGTAATTAATTCTTAATTCGTTGATGTAGTTGCTGAAATTTTGAGACTTGTGAGTGCGTATAATCTCAGAAAGGTATTTTGTGTTTGTATTTGACTGAATAGAAAGAATGCTGGAGGTATAATCTTTTTTCAGAAACTTCTCAGATTTTTCAAATGCTTCCAATCGTTTAAGAATTCTTGCTTCAGTTTCTTTAGAGATTATAGTTCTGCTTACAGACTTACTCTCTATTTCTTCACCAGTAAGCAACTCATTTTCGTCTATGTAGATATTATTTATATCATCAGAAACAGTTTCAGAAGCGGTAGAAGGAGAATCATCCTTTAGCTTTTCAATGATTTGCTCGTAATTCTTACGGAGTATTTTATTTCTTCTTCTCCATACAACAGCTGTAATTATTCCCGTAAGTAATGCAAGAATTCCTGTGATAATCCATTGCTTTTTTGATTTTTCTTCGTGTTTTGTATCCACTTTAGCTACCATTTCTTTCATCGTTGAATTGGTTGCATTTCTTTGTACATAGTCAATACTGTCATTAAGATCCTTGTATTTATCTCTGTAAAATTTTGACTTTTCGGTATCATTAATTTCTAAATAAGCCTGAAGGAGAAATTCATAAGAATTTTTTCTAAGCATTGGATAGCTGTGTTGCTTTTCATAATTTAAAGCACGTTCAGCGCATTCTATCGCCTTATGGTATTCTTTTTTTGTAATATATAATCTACTCAGATTGTTTAATGTCTGAGCTTTATTGGCAGGATCAATATCGTACTTTTTATTTTCATATATTTTTGCGCATCTAAAAGGTATTTTTCAGCCAATTTCAAATAATCCTTAATCAATTCATGTTCCAGGTAAAAAAGCCCTAATTTCATATTCATATAAGCAATCAGGTCATATTTTTGCTCAGGACTTATCACATCACTTTTATCACTGATGTTTTTTGCCATCTCAAGGCTTCTTTTGAAATTTATAAACATAGAATCATTTGCCGCCTGCTCTTTTCCTCTGGTTTCATAATAAACATTGATGTTCTCATAAGCAAAAGATAATAGCTGCATTTTTTTATCATGATTTTCTACTTGCTTTGCATACTCAATCGCTTTTTCAAAATCTTTGTAGCTTTCATCGCTCAGACCTAAATATCCCAATGCTAAAGCACTTCTTCTGTAGATACTCGATATATGACCATAAAGATCTTTTTTATTTTTTGCAACCTTTTTAAGTTCATTAGCAAGGTCTACGGTTTTCTGATCTTCACCTATCCCAAGGTAAATAGATGTAAGATAATTACCACTTCGCAATATTCCCCAGTCATAATCTGTTTTTTTAGAATCAGACTTCAATTTTAGTAATGTATTTTCGTACTTAGGGTCAACAAAAGTTTTGCTTTTTTCAGCAATCTCATTTAATTGTCTGTCGATAGCTTTTGTTTCTACCGTATTACCCGTAGGCTCTGCATTTTGAGCAAGTAAGGATTGGGTCAAAAAGAAGATGAAAAATAAGTATACTTTAATATTCATCAGAGAATAGTTTTCAGTTGTGTGTTTGGTTAAATTTAGGCAAATCAAAAGTACATTAATTTAATCTGTAAAGCAGATTTATTATTTTATATGTTTTTCGAAACTCAGATTGCCTTTTACAGCATTTCAAAAAGCTAGTTTTAAAATCTATTTTTTTTGGAATTTCTTTTTAATAAAAATAAAGAATTGAAAGGCTTGTCTTAGATGAATTAGGTCAAACGACGTAACATTAGATTTTTATTTTCCTTCTATCATTTTGATAAAAAAGCCTATCATTTTGCTATGTTTTCCGATGTGAAAAAAAACAAATTAAATTATAAATTTTTGATTTGCAATTGGTTGGAGTTAATGCTTTTTTAAAGGAATATCTTTTGGCATTAATGATTCAAATCAAAATAAAATGAATCACACAGAAGCAATCCAAGAGATTATAAAAGTAGCACCGGAATCTAAAGATGAATTTCAGGAAGTTTATAAAACCAAGAACTCTTTTATGGTCATCAACGTTTTTACAAAACATATCAAAAATCTTATTAACAAAGGCGACGTTAAGATTTTGTTGAAGTCACTTGTTAAGATGAATGAGTTGTACAAAAAAGGCGACCAATCTCTGAAAAATGCCATTGAAAACGTCTTTGTCTATTCTCTCGACAGTCTCACATTCTCTTGTACCAATGCCTACAAAAACCTAATTTTCTCTAAAATCCCAAAAGATTTGAGTAGAGCATACTTTAAACAGGTTTATAAATCAGGAATTTAAAATAAAAAAACAATGAACAGAAAATTAAAGTATCAGGACCGTTACAATCAATGGAAATCTTCAAACAGAAGACATGATTTGCAAATACTGACTGTAAATTTAGCTGTGATTATTGCTGTATTTGTTTGCGCTTATATTCTCCAGCCTTAATAGAAAATATTAAGATTAAGTTTAAAACTTAAAATTTGACTAATGCAAAAGATTAATCAAAAAAAAACAGTAGAGTATTTGCAAGTTTTGTATCCAGAAATCCGCAATGAAATTTCGAATCTTTCACTGGCAAATAACTTTGCAGGAATTATGCAGATTACAGTCGACCAGCTAAAAAATCTCTTATCACAATCAAAAGTTCAATCGGTTATTCGAAATGTCAAACGGATGGCTTGGATTTACAAAAGAGGTAATTCCTACGTCCGATACATTATAGAGAATATTTTCATAAGGTCTTTTGAAAGCCTAAGAAGGAAAGCCAGCTCACAACAATGGAAATTTCTTTTTCAAGAGATTCCTTCAGACTTTAAAAATATCTATTTTGAGCAAATCAGACAAGACCAGAAAATAGGGTGTAATTAAAGCTTTTGAATCTTAATAATTTAAGATGGAAAATTGAGATCAGCATTTAATTTGTAAAAATAGCTTGATGAAAACTTATAGATTATTATTTACATTTGCTTCATAATAATTTCAATTGAATACAATCCTCATCATCGACGACGAAGAAAAAATCAGAACATTGCTTTCCAGAATTATCAGTTTGGAAGGCTTTGAAGTGTATCAGGCTTCTGATTTGAAAAGCGCTAAAAAGCGCCTTGATATTTCAGATATTGATGTGGTTCTGAGTGATGTAAAACTTCCCGACGGAAGCGGTGTTGAGTTTTCTAAAATCATTAAGGAAAAACATCCTGCAACCGAAGTGATTCTTCTCACTGCTTATGGCAATATTCCAGACGGCGTTCAGGCGATAAAAAACGGGGCTTTCGATTACATTACAAAAGGCGATGATAACAACAAAATTATTCCTTTGGTTTATAAGGCTGTTGAAAAAGTAGTGCTTAACAAACGTATTATTCAGCTTGAAAAACAATTGGGAGACAAACTTTCTTTCGATAATGTTATTGGAAAATCAAAAATTATTCAATCAGCAATTGAATCAGCAAAAAAAGTAGCCGTTACCGATGCAACTGTTCTTTTGACGGGCGAAACAGGAACTGGAAAAGAAGTTTTCGCACAGGCAATTCATAATTCCAGCAACAGAACCAAACAAAATTTTATCGCAATAAATTGCTCAGCTTTTTCCAAAGAATTGTTGGAAAACGAATTGTTCGGGCACAAAGCCGGTGCATTTACCGGAGCAGTAAAAGATGCAAAAGGTATTTTCGAAGAAGCCAATAACGGAACTGTTTTCTTAGACGAAATTGGCGAAATGCCTTTGGATTTACAGGCAAAATTGCTCCGTGTTTTAGAATCAGGAGAATTTTTGAAAGTGGGAGATAACAGACCTACAAAAATTAATGTAAGAATCATTGCGGCTACTAACCGTGATTTGCAAGCCGAAATTGAAAACGGTAATTTCCGGGAAGACCTCTATTATCGTATCAATATTTTCAATATTCAGCTTCCTCCGCTTCGTGAAAGAGTGGTTGATATTGAGGAGTTGGCAAAATTTTTTCTAATGAAATTCAGTAAAAAAGCTGGAAAGAAAATGACGGCAATTTCTACCGATTATCTGGAAGCTTTGAAACAACATTCTTGGAAAGGCAACATCCGTGAGCTGAGAAATGTCATCGAGAGAAGTATTATTCTTTCTGATAGTTTGGAACTGAAATCTGATTCTCTTCCTTCGGAATTTCAAAAAAATCATTCTCATTCTTCAAATACAAAAACTTTATCTGCTTTTGAATTAGCAAGTGCAGAAAAAATCCATATCCAAAAAGTTCTGAATTATGCGAATGGCAATAAAACCAAAACCGCAGAATTACTCGGAATTGCACTCACCACTTTGTACAGAAAGCTGGAAGAGTACCAAATTAAGTAAAAAAAAACTATCATAATAATAGTATCAACCCTTTCATTTTGAAAGGGTTTTTTGTTTCCAAAAAGTTATAATAAATTTTAAATGATTGTCTATGAGTGTTTTGTGTGGTGATTAATTACGTGGGCTCAAATTTGAAAATATTCCGGCATAATATAAAAACAGATTATGCAAAAACGGAAAATCAGAATTCACAGTAGAATTAAATTCTTTGGATTAACAAAAAGAATCTTTAAACCATAAAATATGACACTGGTATTAACTATCGCGGGTATTGTACTTTTTGTACTCTTTTTTCTAACCGTAAAATATTTTGAAAAGATATGACTGCATTATTTATCATCGCCATCGCCGTATTTATCTATATGTGCTATGTCCTTGTAAAACCGGAGAAATTTTAAAAGACTTAAACCAATGAATAAAAAGACCAAAAATATTTTAAAAGAATGGGCACAATTAGTCCTTTGGACTTCATTCGTTATTATTTTCATTTATGTGATAATAACAATTAAAAATATTTCTTGGGTTTAAAATCCATTACAGAAGTTTAAAAAGAAGAATTGACTTAATCAAAAAAAATGAATACAGAAATTTTAGGAATTATTTTGATGTTTGTATTGGTGGTGCTCCTTGCTATTCCACTGGGACGATACATCGGTAAAATATTCAGTAACGAAAAAACCTGGCTCGATGTGATTTTTAATCCTGTCGACAAACTATTTTACAAAATCTCCGGTATCAATCCGGAAAAGGAAATGAACTGGAAACAGCATCTTGGCGCATTACTCACCATTAATGTTGTATGGTTTTTGTTTGGAATGCTCGTTTTGATGAATATGTCTTGGCTACCATTGAATCCCGATAATAATCCATCAATGAACGCCGAATTGGCATTTAATACCACTACAAGCTTTATTTGTAATACTAATTTGCAGCATTACTCAGGAGAAACGGGGATGTCTTATTTCGGACAGTTGGTACTGATGCTTTTCCAGTTTATCAGTGCGGGTTGTGGGATAGCGGCGGCAGCTGTTGTATTCTTAGCAATGAAAGAAAAATCTACCGAGAAGCTGGGAAATTTTTACTTCTTTTTCGTAAGAAGCTGCACAAGAATTTTATTACCAATTGCTATAGTAGTCGCATCAATATTGGCGTTTAATGGAACTCCGATGACTTTTGAGGGAAAAGACACCATCACAAGTTTACAGGGAGATAAAGTTGAAGTTAGCCGTGGACCTGTAGCTGCTTTTACTGCAATCAAACATTTGGGAACAAATGGAGGTGGATTTTTTGGTCCAAACTCTGCACACCCATTTGAAAATCCCATTTACTTTACCAACATCGTAGAAATGATTGCTCAAATGGTAATTCCAATGGCAATGGTCTTTGCTATGGGTTATGTTTTGAGGAGAAAAAAACTGGCCTGGACTATATTTGGAGTAATGACCTTTGGTTTTTTACTTCTTACGATTCCAACTGTTGTTAACGAAATGGGAGGCAATCCAGCAATCGAAAAATTAGGAATAAGCCAGAATATGGGCAGTATGGAAGGGAAGGAAGTTCGTTTTGGCTCTGCTGCTTCTGCTTATTGGAGTATTGCTACCACGGTAATCTCAACAGGAAGTGTCAACTCTATGCACGATAGTTTTACACCACTTAGTGGCATGAATCAATTGCTTGGTATGATGGTAAACTGTTTCTACGGAGGAGTAGGTGTGGGGTTTCTTAATTTTTACATCTTCATTATTCTCTCTGTTTTCATCAGTGGATTAATGGTAGGAAGAACTCCTGAATTTTTAGGTAAAAAAATCGAAGCGAGAGAGATGAAAATCGCAATGATGATTGCGCTGCTTCATCCATTTTTAATTCTTGTAGGAACTGCAATATCAAGTTTTATGGTAGCACATAACCCTGATGAATACGGAAGCTGGCTCAATAACCCTGGTTTCCACGGTTTCACTGAAATGTTGTATGAATTCACTTCATCAAGTGCCAACAACGGAAGTGGTTTTGAAGGATTGGGAGACAATAATACATTCTGGAACATTGCCTGCGGTATTGTAATGATGATGGCGAGATATTTACCAATCATCGGTCCGGTTGCGATTGCAGGAAGTCTTGCAGCTAAAAAATATATTCCCGAAAGTGCGGGAACACTTAAAACAGATACAGCAACATTTGGATTAATGGTGTTTGCAGTCATTGCAATTGTAGCCGCATTATCATTTTTTCCTGCCTTAGCATTAGGGCCAATCGCTGAGTATTTTTCACTTTAATTTTTATTAATATTATAATGAAAGGAAATAACAATTTGTTTCAGGCAGAATTAGTGAATGAAGCTTTGAAACAGTCTTTTATAAAATTACATCCGGCAAAAATGTTCCGTAATCCGGTAATGTTTATGGTTTGGGTAGGAACTCTCGTAATGGCAGGCGTTTGCGTTTGGATTGCGATGGGAGAACAGAGTCAGGGCAGTTTGGTTTACAACATTATTGTAACAGCGGTTTTATTCATCACATTATTGTTTGCCAATTTCGCAGAAGCCATTGCAGAAGCAAGAGGAAAAGCTCAGGCAGATTCTTTAAGAAAAACAAGAGAAGAAACACCAGCGAAAATGCTGACTTCAGATAATGAAGTTAAAATAGTTCCTTCAAACCAACTTAAAAAAGGAGACGTTTTCGTTTGTGAAACAGGAGATATCATTCCTTCAGACGGAGAAATCATTGAAGGTTTAGCTACAATTGATGAAAGTGCCATCACCGGAGAATCTGCTCCCGTAATCCGTGAAGCGGGCGGCGATAAAAGCAGTGTAACAGGAGGTACAAAAGTTCTTTCTGATAAAATCAAAGTAAAAGTAACAACAGAACCCGGAGGAAGTTTCCTGGATAAAATGATTGCTTTGGTAGAAGGAGCTTCAAGACAAAAAACACCCAATGAGATTGCTTTAACGATTTTATTGGCAGGATTTACCTTAGTTTTCATTATCGTTACCGTTACTTTAAAACCATTCGGTGATTATGCAAACACGCCAATTACTATAGCAGCATTCATCTCATTATTTGTATGTCTTATTCCAACTACGATTGGCGGTTTGTTATCAGCCATCGGTATCGCAGGAATGGACAGAGCTCTAAGAGCAAATGTGATTACCAAAAGTGGTAAAGCAGTAGAAACAGCAGGAGATATCGACGTTTTATTATTGGATAAAACCGGAACAATCACCATCGGAAACAGAAAGGCAACTCACTTTTATCCGGCAAACGGAGTGGATGAAAAAGTATTGATTAAAGCAGCTGTTTTAAGTTCTATGGCTGACGAAACTCCTGAAGGAAAATCAATTATAGAATTGGCAGGAATCAATCCTTTAAGCTATGAAGTAAAAGAACCTCAGTTTATCACTTTCACTGCCGAAACCAGAAGTTCAGGGGTCGATTATGAAAACACAAGAATCAGAAAAGGAGCAACTGACGCTATTAAAAATTTGGTTATAAATGCAGGAAATACTTTCCCAAATGAAGTTGCAGAAAAAGTCAGGGAGATTTCTCAAAATGGAGGAACGCCGCTCGTGGTTTCAGAAAATGAAAAAGCTTTGGGAGTTATCGAATTACAGGATATCATCAAGCCAGGAATCAAAGAACGTTTTGACCGCCTTAGAAAAATGGGAATCAAAACCGTAATGGTAACAGGAGATAATCCATTGACAGCAAAATTCATTGCAGAAAAAGCCGGTGTAGACGATTTTATCGCAGAAGCAAAACCTGAAGATAAAATGAACTACATCAAAAAAGAACAAGCTGAAGGAAGATTGGTTGCAATGATGGGAGACGGAACCAATGATGCTCCGGCTTTAGCTCAGGCAGATGTTGGTGTAGCGATGAACAGCGGAACGCAAGCTGCAAAAGAAGCCGGAAATATGGTGGATTTGGATAATGACCCAACCAAATTAATTGAAGTGGTGGAAATCGGAAAACAGTTATTAATGACTCGTGGAACGTTGACTACATTCAGTATTGCGAATGACGTAGCGAAGTATTTTGCGATTGTTCCGGCATTATTTATTGCTTCAATTCCAGCCTTGCAAGGTCTTAATATTATGGGACTTCATTCTCCGGAATCTGCAATTCTTTCAGCGGTTATCTTCAACGCGATTGTAATCCCAATGTTGATTCCTTTAGCATTAAAAGGTGTCGCTTATAAACCAATCGGCGCAAGCGCATTGTTGAGAAGAAACCTTTTGATTTACGGTTTGGGAGGAGTAATCATTCCATTTGTCGGAATTAAAATTATAGACTTAATCGTATCAGTTTTTATTTAAAATAAAAAGTTGGGTGAAGAGTCAGGTAAAAAGCAAAAAGAATAAAAAAGTAAGCAACTTTTCACATCCAACACCCAGCATCTAACACCCAGCATCTAACATCCATCACCCAACATCTAACATCCAACAATTATGAAACAAAATATATTACCGGCAATCAGATTAACTCTTTTCTGTGCTGTGTTTTTTTCAGGATTCTATACGCTTTTCATTTTTGGGATTGCACAGGCTTCCACCAATAATGGTAAAGGCGAAATTATAGAACACAACGGCAAGAAATACTACGCCAATATTGGACAAAAATTCGATAAAGACGAATATTTCTGGTCACGTCCTTCAGCTGTAGATTACAACGCAGCTGGAGCAGGAGGAAGTAACAAAGGACCTACAAATCCGGATTACTTAAAAGAAGTAGAGAGAAGAATAGAAAACTTTATGAAACACAATCCAACAGTTCAAAAATCTGATATTCCTTCTGATATTGTGACCGCAAGTGGAGCAGGTCTAGACCCGAACATCTCTGTACAGGCAGCTAAAGTTCAGGCGCAAAGAATTGCCGATATCAGAAAAATTGACATCAGCAAAGTCAATTCACTTATCGAAAAAAGTATCGAATCTCCTTTCCTTGGAATGTTCGGAACAGAAAAAATCAACGTTTTGAAACTTAATTTGGCTCTTGATAAAGCAAAATAGCTGGCAAACCAAACCTCATAGGTTTTTAAAACCTATGAGGTTAAAAAAACGCCGAAAATCGAAAACTCTATATCATCAAGATTAAATGCTCCAGCGGAGCAATATCTGTGTAGAAAAAAATATTACAATATCCACAAAACTCCGAAGGAGTTTAATATCCTTTTCTGTTCAAATCAGAACTTAAATGATATAAATTATTAAAAATAAATGAAGAAATTATCAATACTTGCATTTTTAATGCTTGGAGCGGTTTCTACGCTGCATGCTCAGGAAGAAACTGAAACTAAAAATCCTTTGAAAATCTCTGGTTATGCAGAAGTGTATTATCAGTATGATTTCAACAATCCGGAGAACAATACAAGACCGGGATTTGTGTACAGTCACAACAGAAACAACGAGGTCAACCTTAATTTAGGATTTGTAAAAGCCAATTACGAAACTGAAAAATTAAGAGCAAATGTAGCTTTAGGAGTGGGTACTTATATGAATTCTAACTACGCTGCAGAACCTGGCGTTTTAAAAAATATTTATGAAGCTAATGTTGGAGTGAAAATTTCAAAAAACAAAAATCTTTGGATTGATGCAGGGATTTTACCATCACACATCGGTTTTGAAAGTGCTATCAGCAAAGACTGCTTTACTTTGACAAGAAGTATCTTGGCAGACAATTCTCCGTATTTCGAAAGTGGAGCAAAAATTTCTTACACCAGTGTCAGTGGAAAATGGTTTGTGAGCGGTTTGGTTCTGAATGGATGGCAGAGAATTCAGCGGGTAGATGGAAATTCTACTGTAGCCTTTGGACATCAGTTAACCTTTAAGCCAACAGAAAAAATCACTTTAAACAGCAGTTCTTTCATTGGAAACGATAAACCAGACAGCATCAAGCAAATGAGGTATTTCCACAACTTATACGGAAGTTTCCAAATCAGTAAAAAGTTTGCACTGATTACAGGTTTCGATGTCGGTGCAGAGCAAAAAGCGAAAGGAAGTGACCAATACAACATTTGGTATTCTCCGGTTGTGATTGCTAAATATTCTCCAACTGAGAAATTAAGCTTTGCCGCAAGAGGAGAATATTATAGTGATGAAAGAGGGGTAATCATTGCGACAGGAACTGCCAATGGATTTAAAACCTTCGGATATTCTCTGAATGCAGATTACTGGATTCTTCCGAATCTGGTTTGGAGAACGGAACTTAAGAATCTAAGCAGTAAAGATGATATCTTTATCAATAGAGATAATAACTTTAAATCAAACAACCTAATGGCAGTGACTTCACTGGCAGTAAGTTTTTAAAATCTCCATATTTACTAAGAATCCCTTGTCCAAAAATTTGGCAGGGGATTTATTAACTTTTACTAAGACAATCTGTTATGGATGAAAAGAATTCTGCACAAGACTTTCTGAATCTCATTAAAAAATCAAGACGGGGAAAATTCAAAATCTACATTGGAATGAGCGCCGGTGTGGGAAAAACCTATCGTATGTTGCAGGAAGCACACGCACTTCTTTCAAGCGGAATTGATGTTAAAATCGGGTATATAGAAACGCATCATCGCAAAGAAACACACGCTTTGCTGGATGGACTTCCAGTCATTCCAAGAAGAACGTTATTCTACAAAGGAAAGGAATTAGAAGAACTGGATGTACAGGCGGTTATCAATCTTCGTCCCGAGGTTGTGATAGTGGATGAGTTGGCTCATACCAATATTGAAGGAAGCAAAAATGAAAAACGCTGGCAGGATGTTGTGGAAATTCTGGATGCCGGGATTAATGTCATTAGCGCAGTCAACATTCAGCATATTGAAAGTCTGAATGAAGATGTGAAACTGATTACCAATATCGAGGTTCAGGAGCGTATTCCGGATAATGTTTTGGCTCAGGCGGATGAGGTGGTGAACATCGACCTTACGTCCGAAGAATTGATTGACCGTCTGAGAGCGGGAAAAATCTACCACCAATCAAAAATCAATTCTGCGCTCAATAATTTTTTTAAATCTGAAAATATTCTTCAGCTCCGTGAATTGGCTTTGAGAGAAGTAGCTTCACAGGTTACCAGAAAAGTGGAAACTGAAGTCACGATTCATAAATCCGTCAAAAAAGAAAAATTTTTGGCTTGCATTAGTTCCAATGAAAAAACAGCTAAAAATGTTATTCGAAAAACTGCGAGATTAGCCAATTATTACAATAGTTCCTGGTATCTTTTGTATGTTCAGATTCCGAGGGAGAGTTCTGATAAAATAGCTTTGGATAAGCAAAGACATTTGATTAATAACTTTAAATTAGCAACAGAATTAGGCGCAGAAATCATCAAAGTAGAAGATACAAAAGTGGCTCACGCAATAATGGAACAGTGTGAAGAACGAAAAATCACAACGGTCTGCATTGGAAAACCCCATTTGAATTTGTGGAAGATTATTCTGGCAACCGATACTTTCAATACTTTGCTTAATAAATTGTCTCAGGAAAATATAGACTTAGTAATTTTGTCATAATGAAAATAAAAACTAAACTCAATATAGGTGTAGGTCTTTTGTTTGTGATGATTGTATTGCTTTCGATACTCAGCGTTTGGAACATTACAAAACTGAAAAAGGACACTAACAACATTTTAGTTGCCAATTACAACACACTGGAATATTCCAGAAATATGCTGTTGGCTCTTGAAGAAATCAATTCTGATCCTTTAGCTTTCGGCGTTTTTGAGAAACATCTCGAAAATCAGAAAAGAAATGTAACCGAACCTGGCGAAAGAGAGACTACCGAAAAAATCTCAACTCACTTTTCCAATCTTAAAAAAAATCCGGAAAATGTAGGTTTGCAGTCTTCCATCAGAAAAGATTTAACAGAATTGATGCAGCTCAATATGTCTGCAATTCAGCACAAAAGCAGTGTTGCAGATGATACAGCGCATAATGGAATCTCCATTATTTCCATCGTAGGAATGCTTTGTTTTTTAGTAGCTTTAATATTAATGTTTAATTTACCGTCGAACATTGCAGATCCTATTCGACAGCTTACAGCGAGTATCAAGCAGATTGCCAATCAAAACTATAAAGAACGGGTACATTTTGAAAGCCGAAGCGAGTTTGGAGATTTAGCAAATTCATTCAATACAATGGCAGAAAAACTTCAGGAATATTCTGAAAGCAGACTCGATAAAATCATCAGAGGGAAAAAACGCATCGAAACTTTGATAGACAATATGCACGACCCGGTTATCGGTATTGATGAAGACCGGAAAGTTCTTTTTGTGAATGATGAAGCTTTGAAAATTACAGGACTTAAGAAAGAAAATTTTGTAGGAAAATTGATTCAGGATGTTGCTGTAAATAATGATTTGGTAAGAGATATCATCAAAGAAATAATTTTGCCGGAAAAGATAAATCTTGAAAAAGAACCGATGAAAATCTATGCCGACGGTAAGGAAAGTTATTTTGAAAAGGAGATTGTCGACATCAATATTATTCCCACAGGAGAACAGCAAAGTCGTTTTATCGGTCAGGTGATTATGCTTAGAAATATTACTCCGTTTAAAGAATTAGATTTAGCTAAAACCAATTTCTTAGGCACAGTTTCGCACGAATTCAAAACTCCTATTTCCTCCATTCAAATGGGATTGCAATTGCTGGAAAACGAACAGATTGGAAGTTTGAATAACGAACAGAGAAATTTGGTTAACGGAATCCGGGAAGATTCAAGTCGCCTTTTAAAAATTACCGGGGAATTGCTGAATATCACACAAGTTGAAAGCGGTTCTATCCAACTCAATATGAAAGATTCAGACATCAATAAAATTATTGAATACGCCGTTGATGCCAACAAATCTTTTGCAGAACAAAAACAGATTCATTTCAAAATTGATATAGAAGAAAGTTTGTCAACTGTTTTAGCAGACAATGAGAAAACAGCTTGGGTTCTTAACAATCTGCTTTCTAACGCTATCCGTTATTCTTATGAAAATTCGAATATTAAAATTAATGTCAGAAAAGTTGATGATAAAATTCAGTTTTCAGTAACCGATACAGGACAGGGAATTGCGCCTCAATATTTATCCAAAATCTTTGACCGCTATTTTAGGGTTCCCGGAAGTAAAAAAGAGGGTACGGGTTTGGGATTAAGCATCAGTAAGGAATTTATTGAAGCTCAAGGCGGAGAAATTATGGTTAAAAGCGAGTATGGAGCAGGAACTACTTTTTATTTTCAATTGAATACTTAAAATTTTGTTTGAATATCCATTTACTCAAGACCATTCTGGAAATAGCTTTTTTGATCAACCTAAGGAAAAAGATTACAAGTAAAAAAATAGACCATCTCAAAACTGAGACAGCCTATTTAAAATTAAATTCTAACTACATTTTTTTTAAGTCAATTGTAAATTCTGTTTCGCAAATGAATAGTAAATTTTGAAGGTGATTTTAAAGATTCACAAGCGAAGCAAATTCACAATTGATTACTCATCAATCATCAATCATATCTCAGTTCCATCCCTTCACAGCGCCACCTTTGAAGATTTCTCTGGCTTTATCTTCCACTTCTTTTGACTGATAAGCTTTGAGGAAATTTTTCACTTTATCCGTGTTTTTATTATCTTCTCTTGAAACCACGACATTCATGTATGGTGAATCTTTATCTTCTTTAAAAATTCCGTTTTTATCAGCATCCAAACCAGCCTGAGCAGCAAAATTGTTGTTGATTATTGCAATCACAACTTCTTTGTCATCCAGAACTCTGGGTAATTGTGGAGCTTCAATTTCAAGAATTTTTAGCTGTCTTGGATTTTCAGCGATGTCGGTTACTTTTGGTAATAATCCGATGCCGTCTTTTAATTTTAATAAACCATTTTTCTGCAAAAGAAGGAGAGAACGTCCGCCGTTTGTTGGGTCATTGGGAATCACAATGGTGCTTCCGTTTTGAAGTTCACTGATGCTTTTTATCTTTTTTGAATAGGCGACAATCGGATAAACAAACGTGTTTCCGATCACCGCTAGTTTATAGCCCCGCTGTTTCGACTGCTCATCAAGATAAGGAACGTGCTGAAAGGCATTGGCATCGATATCGCCGTTGTTCAAAGCCTCGTTGGGAACTACATAATCATTGAATGAAACCAGTTCCACTTCAAGATTGTACTTTTCTTTTGCTACTTTTTTGGCAGTTTCGGCAATCTGCTGTTCCGGTCCGGAAGTGATTCCTACTTTGATAAAATTAGGATCATCTTTTTTTGGAGAATTACATGCTCCGAATAAAAGCAGTCCTGCTGCTACACTTAGAATTTTTATTTTTTTCATTGAAAATTATTTTTTATTAATGTTGGGTGCTGGGTGTTGGATGATAGAAGAGGGGAGACGGAAGAGTGAAGTAATGAGAAAGCACTTTCACTATTTTATTCTCAATCAATTTTATCTCTGATAAAATCTTTGCGCCTTAAAAAGACACCATACAGAATAAAAACCTTGCGCCTTTGCGTTTAACCAAACCCTCAAACGCTCAAACCTTCCGACCCTCAACTCTCCCACATAAAAACTCACCGATGATCAACCCTTTTCGCCAGTCTATCTCCTGAAAACTGAATGATAAACACCAGTGCCACGAGAAGTCCAAGCACCAGATTCATAATCAAAGCATCATAACCGATGTAGCCGTACTGATATCCGATCTGTCCCAATCCACCGGCTCCGACTGCTCCACCCATTGCGGAATAACCCACCAATGTGATTAGAGTAATTGTTGCGTTATTAATTAAAGAAGGCAACGCTTCCGGCAACAAAACTTTTCTGATAATCTGAAACGGTGAAGCTCCCAAAGCTCTGGCGGTTTCAATTAAACCATTTGGGATTTCGAGTAAACTGTTTTCGACCAGTCTTGCAATAAACGGCGCTGCCCCAATACTTAAAGGAACCAATGCGGCGTTCATTCCGATGGAAGTTCCAACGATGGATCTTGTGAAGGGAATCATCCAGACAATTAGAATAATAAAAGGAATTGACCTGAAAATATTAACCAAAACCGAAAGAATTCTATTATAAATGATGTTCTCTATAAGCTGTCCTTTTCGGGTAACAAAAAGCAGAATTCCCACCGGAAGACCGAGTACGAAACCGAAAAATCCTGATACAAAAGTCATGTAAATGGTTTCCCAGACTCCCTTTGACAGAAGCGAAATTACAGAGTCACTAAGCATATCCTTTTAAAGTATTTTGAATGTTATTCTGATTAAAATAATAGATGGCTTTTTGGTTTTCTTCCGTTTCTCCTTTCAGTTGTAGCAACAGTTTTCCAAAGTTGGAATCTCCGAGGTATTCTACATCAGCCTTCAAAAGTTTGTAGGGAATTTTATATTGATCATAAATCACTGAAAGCAGTTTTTCAACGCTGATATTTTCATTTAATTCGATTTCGACCAGCGGAAAAAGTCCGGTCTGCGGCTCTTTCTGTAGTTTTTTGTTGAGTTCTTGCGGTATAGTCATAACACCAGAGTTTAAAAATTGTTTGATGATGGGATTTTCTTTGTTGGAAATAATTTCGCTCAAAGTTCCTTTTGTTACTAATTGTCCTTTGTCGATAACGGCGACGTGGTTGCAGATCGCTTTGATGACTTCCATCTCGTGGGTAATCAGCAAAATTGTGATTCCGAGCCTGTGATTGATATCTCTCAAAAGCTGCAAAATAGATTGCGTGGTTGCCGGATCGAGTGCGCTTGTGGCTTCATCACAGAGCAGGAGGTACGGGTCGTTGGCTAAAGCTCTTGCAATGGCAACCCTTTGTTTTTGCCCTCCTGATAAGCTTTTCGGATAATCGTTGGCTTTATCTTCAAGCCCGACAATTTTTAGAAGTTCATTTACTTTATCACGGATTTTTTCTTTGCTTAAGTTATCCAGTTCCAATGGAAGCGCTATATTTTCAAAAACAGTCCTCGAAGAAAGCAGATTGAAATGCTGGAAAATCATTCCGATCTTTTTACGCTCTTTGGCGAGTTGTTTTGGTTTTAATTTGGTGAAATCTGTACCGTTGATGATAATTTGTCCGTTATCAGGCCTTTCCAAAAGATTTAACGTTCTTATCAAAGTACTTTTTCCGGCTCCAGAAAATCCTATGATTCCGACAATATCGCCTTTTTCAATGTTGAGATTTACATCATCCAAAGCTTTGAAAGACTGTTTTTTCTGATGAAAGGTTTTTGATATATTTTTAATTTCTATCATTTTTAAATTTTACATGGGTTGATAAGGTCTGCTGATTCTTCCGAAATGTCTGGCAATTCTTCTGATTTTGGCTTTTGACCGTTTTGAAAGTTTAAAATATTTGGTGACATTGGTTAACAAAACTCCTGTTAATATGATTACCAATCCGTACAATTGATTTCCGTTGATGGTTTGATTGGCAATGATAAATCCTGCAATAACAGTGACGATTGGATTAATATAAGTATGTGTACTGACGATGGCTGCAGGTTTTACCGATAAAAGCCAGATGTAAGAAATGTAGGCGATAATGGATCCGAAGAAAATCAGAAAGAATAAACCCAGCCAAGCCGATACAGGAACTGCTGCTAAAGAAAATCCAGTCCATTCACTTCTGAAAAACGCAACAACAAATGATGCTAATCCAGCCACAATCAACTGTTGAGAAATATTCATAAAAGTAGAGTGGTCTGCCGGATTTTTCTTGGAATATAAAGATCCCAAAACCCATGCAACTGAACTTAAAGCCAAAACAATAAAAGCCGTAATTCGCAATGATGAACTTATATTTTCAGTGTGTGAATTAACGCTTCCGTTTAAGAATAGAATAAGTCCGACAAATCCCAGTATCAGTCCGATAGGTATAAATTTATCTGAGAAATAATAGCTCCAGTTTTTCTTATCGATGGCAATAAACCAGAAAGGTCCGGTTGCAATGGTAATCGCAGCTTCGGAAGCCGTAACGTATTGTTCGCCCCATGCGACAAGGCCTGTTCCTCCTGTGAGAATCAGAATTCCGGTTACGGCATTTTTCCACCAGTTTTTTAATGAATTTGCTTTTTCACCTTTCGCCAATAAATATCCAATTAATAGAATTCCTGCAGCGAAAAATCTCAGTCCTGAAAGAACAAAGGGTGAAAATCCGGTTAGTCCGAATGAGATGGCGAGAAATGTGATTCCCCAGATGATGTAAATGTTGGCAAATGCTATGGGGACAAGCCATTTGTTTTTAAAATCAGTTGTTTTCATATTGTTTTTGTTTATTGGTTTTTGCAAATAAAAAAGGCTCTACAACGTGGTAAAGCCTTTATAAAAATGTCATAATAAAAGTTTAAGCTCATCCACTAAAATTCCCATACAAAGGCATACAGCACTGCATCATCATACCGTTGATGCACATCATCCTCATAGAATTGTATCTGAATTTTGTCTTCATTTTCATTATTAAACCTGATTACGGTTGCAAATATAGAACATATATTTTTATTAGTCTACTAAAAAAGTAGACTTTGTTTAATTTGAATCTAATTAATTAATTTAAAATGCTTTAAATCAAATTATTATATTTTTATTTTATTGTGCTGATTTTAATCATGTTTATTATTAAAGTTGTTTTTCTGACGAAAAATATTATTTTAGGTCTATGAAAATTCAAATTATCAGTGATCTGCATCGCGAATTTGGTTCCACTGATCTGTCTTTTGAAAATGCTGATGTGGTCATATTAGCAGGAGATGTTGATTTAGGAACGAAAGGAATTAGTTGGATTAAAACTAAAATTCCGGATAAACCTGTGATTTACGTTTTAGGAAATCACGAGTATTACAAAGGTTCTTACCCGAAAACTTTAAACAAAATAAAAGAAGCTACTGAAAATTCTAATGTACATGTTTTGGAAAACTCTTTTGTGGACATTGAAAATGTAAGATTTCACGGTGCAACTTTATGGACTGATTTTTCAATTTTCGGTGATCCGAGATATTACGGGATGGTGAGTCAGTCGGTGATGAATGATTATAAATTAATCAGACGTGATCCCTCTTATTCAAAGATGAGAAGTATAGATACTTTTAAGATCCACCAAATCTCCAGGCATTGGCTGAAGGAAAGTCTGGAAAATTCGAAGGGAATGAAAAATGTTGTCGTAACGCATCACGGACCAAGCCTGCAATCTGTTCCTGAACATTTTAAAACTGACCCTGTCACTTCTGCTTACGCTTCCAATCTTGAGGGTTTTATTTTGGAACATAAGCCTCTTTTTTGGATTCACGGTCATATTCACACGCCCTCGAGATATAAAATAGGAGAGACAGAAATTATCTGCAATCCGCATGGTTATATCAGCGAAAAATACAATGGCTACGAAAAAGAGCTGATTATTGAAGTTTGAAACTTTCAAGAAAATTTAAATTTTAAGCAAAAAAAACCTCTGAAAAATCAGAGGTTTTGTACCCAGGACCGGGATCGAACCGGTACTCCTAAGAACTGGTGTTTGAGACCAGCGCGTCTACCAATTCCGCCACCTGGGCTGGTGTTACAGCGTGCTGTAAATCGGTGTGCAAATATAGAAAGTTTTATGTAAACTCAAAAATTATTTTGAAGAATTTTTTAAAAAATTATTTCCAATCCGTCGTAGGCGAGGTGTATTCCGTCGGGAAGTAATTCTTCCTCAACAGAATAGAGCCCGAAATGATGGCTGATGTGGGTGAGAAACATTTTTTTTGGTTTAAACTCTTCATACAGTTTAATCACATCAGGTAAGATAAAATGGGCAGGATGTGGATCAAACTTGCGGATGCAGTTTACGATTAAAACATCTAAGTCTTTCAGTTTTTCAGGATCTTCCACAGAACTTGCGTCGGTTATATATGCTACTTTTTTAAATTTATAACCTAAAATTGGCAGATTCCCATGATTTACGGCAATTGGGTCAATTACGGCATCTCCATATTCAAATTTTTGATTGGTAATGGCATTTAAATCAAAAGCTGGAGCACCGGGATATCTTTCATCAGAAAAAGCATACGGAAATCTGTTTTTTACTTCGCCACCCACACGCTCGAGGCAATAAATGGGCATGTTTTTTCCGGATTTGAAAATCAAAGGCCGCATATCGTCCAGCCCAATCACATGGTCGTTGTGCTCATGTGTAATGAGGGTAATATCTATATGCTCTTCTTTGTTTAAAAGCATTTGCTGTCGGAAATCGGGCCCACAGTCAATCAGAATTTTTTTTTCCTCATCAGAAGTAATCATCACAGAAGATCTGAATCTGGTATCTTTCGGATCTGTAGACTTGCATACCTCGCAGGTACATCCTATAACGGGAACACCCTGCGAGGTTCCTGTACCTAAAAATTTCAACTTCATTTTCTTTCGAGGTTGGTTTAATTTTGGTAAATTTACGAAAAAATTACACGTCCTAATGTATCAGAAACTTACGCCCAAGCAAAAAGCATTGACAATTAATCTAGATCCTACTATTTATGGTACTTTCGCAGAAATTGGAGCAGGGCAGGAGACCGTTCGGCATTTTTTCAGAGCAGGAGGAGCGTCGTCTACCATCGCAAAGGCCATGTCGGCTTATGATAAGGACTTCAGTGATGCCATTTATGGAAAAGAGGTTAAAAACAGATATGTTACCCAAAACCGTCTCAGGAAAATGCTCCGTTATGAGGTAGCATTGATTGAGGAGCGTATTTCAAGGGAAAACCATCCCAACAGAAAGTATTTTTCTTACGCCAACACCGTTACTACGATTAATTTTGATAAAACTTTAAAAGGACACGGCTGGGTAGGAATTCGTTTTCAGAGTGAGGTGGATGCTCAGTACAACGAGATTGTTATCCATGTTAAATTTAAAGAAAACGATGCTACTCTTCAGCAGGAAACACTAGGTAATCTTGGTGTTAACTTAATCTACGGAGCTTATAAATATTCAGATAACCCAAGAAATTTAATAGAATCTCTCTACGATGATATTGCAAAAGACAATCTTGAAATTGATATGATTGATTTCAGCGGACCTGTTTTTGATTATGTAGACAACCGTCTGATGTCGCTCCAGCTTGTAAAAAATGGGATGACTGATGCCGTTGTTTTCAATTCTGAAGGAAATAATATGCTTCCTGCGGATCTTTTGTACAAGAAAAATATTTTTGCGGTAAGAGGAAGTTTCAGACCCGTAACTAAAGTAAATATTGATATGCTGAAAAGCGGTATCGAAATGTTTATGAAAGATTCTCAGTGTACAGAAGAACAAACAGAGATTTTTATTGAAATTACCATCTCAAACCTTCGTGCAGACGGAGATATTGATGAAAGAGATTTTCTGGATAGAGTAGATGTTTTAGGTAAATTAGGTTACACGGTTATCATTTCAAATTTCTCAGAATATTACAGACTTATCGATTATTTCTCAACCTACACAAGTGGCGATATCGGCGTAGCGATGGGAGTAAACAACATGCTGATGGTATTTGATGAGAAATATTACAAAAATCTTTCAGGTGGAATTTTGGAAGCTTTCGGTAAATTCTTCAGAAACGGAATGCGTGTTTATCTTTATCCTTACAAAGATCCTGAAACACAGGAACTTCTCAATTCTACAACCCTGAAAGTGGGCGATAATCTGAAAGAATTATACAAATATTTTAAAACCAACAACAGAATTGTAGATATCGAAAACTTCAATCCTGAATTTCTGGAAATTTACTCAAGAGAAATTTTAAGAAAAATTACCTGCAACATCGAAGGCTGGGAAAATCAGGTTCCGGATGGCGTAGCTGAAATGATTAAGGAAAGAAGTATGTTTGGCTACAAAAAAGAACTTTCGTTAAAACAATTCTCATAAATATTTTAAGAAAATGTCAGAATTAAAAAAAAGACTTTCGTCTATTCTTGAAAGTCCAAAACATAACGTAGAAGAGAAACTTGAAAAGGTTTGTCATCTTTTAGATCAGGAAATTTCCTATTTCAACTGGACGGGTTTTTACTTCAAAAACGGTGATAAGGATGAGTTGAAATTAGGACCTTACGTGGGTGCTCCAACTGATCACACTATTATTCCTTATGGTAAAGGTATTTGCGGTCAGGTAGCGGTTTCAAATGAAACTTTTGTAGTTCCGGATGTGAATGAAGAAAGCAATTATCTAAGCTGCTCGATCGATACTAAAGCAGAAATCGTAGTTCCAATCTTCAAAGACGGACAAAACGTCGGACAAATCGATATCGATTCTCATACGGTAGATCCTTTTACAGAAGATGATAAAGAGCTTTTGGAATGGCTTTGTAATGAAGTTTCTAAGATTTTGTAATCTTCTTTGAATTTAAAATATAAACTCCAATGAAAATTGGAGTTTTTTTATGAATGAAATTAAACCTCATCAATATAAAGATTTTTTCGAGGTATAATAAATTAGTTTCGTCAACAGAATATGTTTTTTTCGTTCCGGCTATCTGTATTATAAAAAAATTAACGTGCACAGAATCTGTACACGTTAATGATTTGTCATTCTGATGCAATTTGCATTTCAGAAGTTATAAAAGTTGAAAACTACTGTTTAATCACTTTTACTGTCTTGACGTTATCTGCTGTTACTAATTTGATCAGATAAACTCCTGATGCTAAAGCAGAAAAATCTAACGTTCCTTGCTGAGCATTGATGGTTTTTGTTAGAACCTGCTGTCCGCTAGCACTGTAAACCGCAGCAGAGCGAATTATTTGATCAAATGAAATATACAACAGATCCTTTACAGGATTTGGGAAGACTTTCAGATGATCTACATTTGTTACAGTTTCATTAACGGCTAAATTAACCGACGTGCAATCAATTGCAGTAAGTACATTTCTGTTGGTTAATGTACCATCGCCCAGTTTTCCGCCGCTATTGTTTCCACATGCTTTCAAAAATCCATTATTATCGATTGATAGCGTATGATCATATCCGGCAATAACCCATTGATGATTGGTCGTATTTCCTAAAAATATAGAACTTGAATCGTTGGTATTACCGTTCCCTAATTGGCCAAAACTATTGAGTCCGCAAGCAAACATATTTCCGTACATTGTGGTTCCCATTGTATTTAGGAATCCTCCAGAAATAGTTTTCACTTGATCATATACAGCCGTAGGTGTGTATTTAGTGGTAGTTGTACCAGTACCCAGTTGTCCTTTTTCATTATTTCCCCATGTATAAAGTATTGCATTAGAATTTCTTGCCATTGAATGATTGTATCCGGCAGCAATATCTGTCCAGCCTGTACCTGTTCCGATTTGTTTAGGCTGAAGCGAGTTAAATCCTGTTCCGTCACCCAATTGACCGCTATTGTTATATCCCCAGGCCCAAATTGTTCCGTTCGTTTTTAAGGCCAAAGAAAAATAAGCCCCTGCTGAGACGCTTGCCCAATTGGTTGCTGTACCTATTTGGGTAGGAACCATTTTGTCTATTGTTGTTCCATCTCCTAAGCCTCCATATATATTGGATCCCCAGACCCACAGTGTTCCATTGGTTTTTATGGCCAAGGCATGGTTGTTCCCTAGAGAAACGTCATTCCAGTTATTAGCTGTTCCAATTTGTACAGGTGTACTTCGGCTGACAGTTGTTCCGTCGCCTAATCTACCATCACCGTTATATCCCCAAGCCCAGAGTGTTCCGTCTGTTTTTATTCCCATAGAATAATAACCTCCCGCAACAATTTTTTTCCAGTTATTTGCTGTACCTATCTGCACAGGAGTTTGTCTCGTAGTATTTGTCCCATCACCTATGTGAGGTCCCCCAACGCCCCAAGCCCAAAGTGTTCCATCGGTTTTTAACCCCAAAGTATGGCTATACCCGCCACTTACGCTTTGCCAACATCCCGTAGCAGGTGCAGCCGGGGTGGTAAATGAACCGCCCGGTACCCATGCACTCGTGGTTGTACCTTGGTTGGAAAAGCAATTAGATGCAACCCACCAGTAGTATGTAGTTCCAGGGGTAAGGTTTGCAAGAGTTGCTGTTGTTGAAACAGTCGCTGTACCCGTTCCGGTCATGGTTGGGTTGGTAGAATAGATATAAAGATAACCGCCGGTATATCCTGGTGTAGGTTCCAGCCAGTTCAAAACAGCAGTGGTTGAAGTAATGTTAGAGGTATATAACTGGTTTGGAGGAGTGCAATTTATCGGGCACGAAATAGAAATGAATGAAATTTTATTCGCTGTAGTACCGTCACCTAATCGTCCTCCTTCGTTATTTCCAGTAGCTTTCAAAAACGCATCATTGTTTATTGCTAATGTATGGTAAGCTCCTGCAGAGACGATACTGAAATCAGTGGCATTTCCTACAGAAATTGAGTTTGAATTATTAGAAACTGTACCATTTCCGAGTTGACCATAATTATTGTGCCCAGTAGTAAATATGTTTCCAAATGTGGTTGTTCCTACAGTATGATATCCTCCAGCATCAATATTTTTAACTTGGTCAAATACAGCAGTAGGAGTTAAACTATTTGTATTGTTATTATTACCCAGCTGTCCTTCATTATTTCTTCCCCATGTATAAAGTAATCCATTTGATTTTCTGGCTACAGAATGAAAATATCCTGCTGCAACATCTGCCCAATTTGTGTCTGTACCAATCTGTGTTGGAATATTTTTATTTGTAGTGGTACCATCACCCAATTGACCATTTTGGTTACTTCCCCAAGTCCAGAGGGTACCATTTGTTCGCAATGCCAGCGAGAAACCATTTCCTGCTGCAATACTTTTCCACGTATTGATGGTTCCTACTTGAGTTGGTACGTTTCGGCTTGTAGTTGTTCCGTCACCCAGCTGGCCTGTATTATTGTTACCCCAGCTCCAAAGTGTTCCATTTGTTTTTATGGCTAATGTGTGTTCATTTCCAGTTGTAATATCCAGCCAATCATTAGCTGTTCCTACCTGTACGGGAGTATTTTTATTAATCGTTGTTCCGTCACCCAATTGACCTGATGTGTTGTTGCCCCATGACCACAATGTTCCATCTGTCTTTAGACCAACTGAATACAGGTCACCTGCACTAACTTTTTTCCAGTTATTTGCACTTCCTATCTTAATTGGAACATTCTTATCAGTAGTTGTTCCGTCTCCTAATTGTCCATAATCATTTTTCCCCCAAGCCCAAAGTGTTCCATCTAGTTTTATTCCCAATGAATGCGTTACACCAGCGCTTACACTTTGCCAACATCCTGCTGGAGAAAGTGTTGTAAAAGATCCTCCCGATACCCAACTGCTTTGATTTGATCCGCAGTTAGACTTAACCCACCAATAATAAGTAGTGTTTGGAGATAAGTTGATTAAATCAGCAGAAGTAGCTACAGTATTACCATTTGGATTTCCCATTGTCTGCGATGTACCATAAGCGTACACATATCCTCCAGAAGGTGCTGTGGCTATTGGTGACCAGTTCAGAGTAGCCGTTGTAGAAGCCACATTCGAAGTGTGCATTTGAGTAGGAGAGGCACAAAGACTGGAACTTGGTGCCATTTTTACCAAACCAAGCTGTAATGTACCTAACCAAATAGTTCCTGAGCTTTGTGTTCTAACTGTGCTAAAATAATTGTCAGGTAAACCTGAATTGGTATTTGTCGTATTATAAGTTGTACAGTTTGTGAAATTTTGTACGCCGGCTCCGCTGAAGCCAATCCATACTTTGCTGTTATTGTCTACATCCAAAGCATTAAGCTGAGGTCCTGCCAGACAAGAACTGTTTGCATAGGTAAATGTGATATTTGTTCCACTTATCGTTAAAGTTATTAAACTGTCAAAACCTTTCACATATACTGTATCGTTGGCAATTCTCAATATTTTTTGAGTGCCTTGCGCTACGAAATTGAAAGTACTGCCATTCAATTTATACAATACTCCATTATTTGTAACCCAAACCCCATTACTGCTATCCGTTGCTACAGAGTTCAAATTTGAGATTGAATTATAGGTAGTCCACGTAGTCCCATTGAATTTTGTAAGTCCTGCACTGGTTACCACCCAAAGGTTATTTTGCCCATCGACTGCTATGTCAATGATCTCATTACTTGGCAATCCTGAATTGGAGGTGGTGTAATTGGTCCATGTACTTCCATTATAAAGAATGATACCGTTGAGTTGAGAAGCAATCCATTTTCTTCCCAAACCATCAATTTCAATTTTTGATATTGAATTAGAAACAATACCTGAATTAGTGGTATTGTAATTGGTAAAAGTTGTTCCGTTAAAAGTTGAAACGCCGTTATAAGTAGCAATCCACAGCAAACCGTTGGCGTCCGTTTTAATATCGGCGATATAGTTGCTGCCAATTCCTGAATTTGACGTATTGTAAGTTGTGTAACTGTACGTTTGTGCAAACACAGAAATTGTAATGATACTTAAAAATAATAAGTAAAGTTTTTTCATTGTATTTCTAAAAATAAGTTTATTTAATTGTTTCTTTTACCGTTGGTAAATGCCTGTTCCTCTTAATGTTCTTTTTTTTACATTATTTCTCAGATCATTAATTTTGATTAGAATATTCTCATTAAGTGTGAATTATTCGGCAGATTGCAAAAATATAATTTTTTACTATTCAAAATGAATTAGTTGATAAAAATTAATAAAAATTTATCTAAGCACTGTGAAATCAGTCAGTAAGTGTATTGATTAAAATATAACAAAAGGAAACATGTTCAAAAACATGAATTGTTAAAGATGAGAATAGAGTTTTGTAATTTGAGATGAAAAAAATGTGATTTAGCAAAAACTATTGGTTGAAGTCAGCGGTCAATTCTTTAAAATAATCCTCACACTTCGCAATATGTGTTCCGTACCAGGAAAATGCCTCACCATCCACAATCATGATTTTTTTGTCGGGATAAGTTTCTTTCAACTCCAAAATATGTTTTTCTTTAAACGGAAAAGGCTCTGATGAAAGCATAATGACATCCGCATCTGCTAAATCTTCGGTTTTAATTTCAGGATAACGTTTTTGATCTTCAAATAAATTTTCAAAACCGATTTCTTTTAAAATTTTATCTATAAAAGTATCCGAACCAACCGTCATGTATGGATTTTTCCAGATCAGATAAGCTGCTTTAACCGGCGAATTTATTTTTGAATTTTGAAGCACATCGTAAATTTTCAGATTGTATTGTTGTGCTCTTTCTTCTTTATTAAAAAGGTTTCCGAGAGTTTTTAAAAGGTAATAATTGTCTTCAATATTTTCAATATTGGTAACAACTACTTTAAAATCTTTCATCAATTCTTCCACCTGTTCTTTCACATTTTCTTCTTTGTTGGCAAGGATGATGTCTGGTTTTAAATTTTTTATCTTCTCCAGATTAAGATTCTTCGTACCGCCGATGATTTCGACATTTTTCACTTTTTGTTCGGGATGAATGCAGAATTTTGTTCTTCCAACAATTTCATTTTCCGTTAAACCCAAATCAAATAAAGCCTCAGTAATCGAGGGAACAAGAGAAACTACTTTCATTGAATAATTTTAGATGATGCCTAAAATTACAAAAGTTTTCCGGTTAAAAACATCGCTGCAATGGTAAAGTAGATAATTAATCCGGTGACGTCTACCAAAGTAGCCACGAAAGGTGCCGAAGAGGTTGCAGGGTCAAGATTAAATTTTTTCAGAATAAAAGGAACCATAGAACCCGAAATTGTTCCCCAAAGCACAATCATTGATAAAGAAATTCCTGCGCTGATACCTATGAAAAACCAATAATCGCCATAATCGAACCAGCCGAGTTTGTGCCAGATCATAATTCTTAAAAAACCGATAACACCGAGAAATGTTCCTAAAATAATTCCGGTTAGAAGTTCTTTTTTCATCACAATCCACCAGTCTTTTATCGTGATTTCCTGTAATGCCATTGCACGGATAATCAAAGTTGCAGCCTGCGACCCGGAATTTCCCCCACTCGAAATAATCAATGGAATAAATAGAGCTAAAACGACTGCTTTTTCAATTTCATTTTCATAGAAACCCATTACCGATGCGGTAATCAGCTGTAAAAAGAAAAGTACAATCAGCCAAAGTCCACGTTTTTTGATCATTTCCCACCAATGCGTCTGGATATAGGGGTCATCCAACGCATCTACACCCCCGAATTTCTGAATGTCTTCGGTATTCTGAGATTCAATCTGATCTAAAATATCATCAATAGTCACAATTCCTACCAAAACTCCGGCTTCAGTAACAATTGGTAGAGCTGCACGGTCGTATTTTTCAAAATATTGTACTGCATCTTCTTTGGAAGTAGTTGTAGTAATTGCAACAAAGTGATTGTCAGTTATTTCTGAGATTAAAGTTTCTTCTTCTTCCAAAAGTAAACTTCCCAAAGCAATATCATCAATTAAGCGGTTTCTTTCGTCAACCACGTAAAGATAATTCATGGTTTCTACCTTGCTTCCTACTTTTTTAATCTGCTGAAGACATCTTTTTATCGTCCATTCTTTTCGGATCTGGATATAGTAAGGCGTCATCAGACGAGCAATGGAATCAGAATCGTAGCCCAAAAGTTTTAGGGCAATTCTTCTTTCCTGCGGATTAAGATGGTTGATGGAATATTTGATGAGCTCATCCGGAAAGTCTTCAAAAAGTGAAGTTCTGTCATCGGGAGTCATTGCATTCAGGATTTCAGAAACCTCAGCACTTGTGATGCTTCGGATGGTTTCTTCCTGAAAATCAGGATCAAGATGCGAAAAAACATCTGCTTTATACTCTTTCGGAACTTTCAAAAATGCCAACAGTCTCTCGTCAGCTGGTAATTCGCTGAGGGTTTCGGCAATGTCGGCGGGGTTGAAGATAAGTTCGTCAGATTGATTCAAAATAGAAATTTTTGCTATGCAAAAATAAATCAAATTTTAAAACTATGTACAGAACTGCCTAAATTTAAGGATTTCTTAAACTTTAAATATCGGTTTCAGCAGTCTGCTTTAGCTTTCTGAGGTTCTTAAGGATGGTTTTTAATGCTCCGGCAGTTCCAATTTTAATGGAATTTTCTGCTGAACCAAGCATTCGCATGTTTTTTCTGTAAGTATCATAAGATGATTCTGTGATCAGATTTCCGCTTTTGTCAAAGAGTTTCATGCTTACAATGACTTGATTTGAAAAGACATATTTTCCCAAACCTACTTTGAAATATTTAACCTTAGAAACAGTCACAAAATCAGCATCGTTATTGGATGCGTAATCTGAAATGGTTTGCTGATCTGCAGTGTCAAACGGCATCTGTGTTTCCGTTTTCATCATTTTACTTTTTTTGTGCAGGCTGATATTATCTGAAATGGCACTGAAAAAGGCAAGATTTGTAGGTTCTTTTATTTCCTCGATATCGGGTTCTACTTCGGGATTAAAGTAGAGAATGTTCTGAATATCATGATGTTTTTGCGCTGAAATTGTGTTGGTTTTCAGTGCAAAAATAATAATCAGACTAAATAATAATTCTTTTCTCATTTACAGTTGCAAAAATACTGTCTTTTAGTGAGATAAGAGATGTTTTTTTGATAATTTTAATAGTCTTTTTATTATCAGAAAGCTAAAAGTTGTAATCAGCTTTTCTGATTCAAAAAAATATTGTACTTTTGCACCCGTTACATAATAATCATTAAACAATATTGGAATGTACTTAACAACAGAAAAAAAGTCAGAAATTTTCGCAAAGCACGGAAAATCTGCAACAGACACAGGAAGCGCTGAAGGACAGGTAGCTTTATTTACTTTCAGAATCAACCACTTATCTCAGCACTTGAAGGCAAATCGTCACGATTTCAACACTGAGAGATCTTTGGTAAAATTGGTAGGTAAAAGAAAAAGCTTACTTGATTATCTTAAGAAAAAAGATATCAACAGATACAGAGCGATCATCGCTGAATTAGGATTAAGAAAATAATCTTAGCGATAGTCTAAAAACATAAGCAACTTCGAAAGAGGTTGCTTTTTTTTGTGGATTTAATTTTAAAACAAAGAAAAATTTAGAATTTATTTAAATCCTAATCATTAAATTTGCCACTTTCCAAAATGAAATGCCCGTGGTTCAGAGATTTTATATTTTACTAATACTGTTATTTTCAAATGCCTTACTTTTCTCACAGGAAACTGACAGTCTGAAGCATCACAAATGGGCATTCGCAGCTGCAGGAGAATACGGCGGAATTATCCCCACCAACGAATCTCTGAATTTTTACAGACACAAGGCATACAGCGGATATAATTTTCAGTTTTTAAAGCAGACCGACGGCAGCCGTGAATGGGAGAAACTTTACAATTATCCGCAAATCGGTTTCGGTGTTTTTGCTCTTGATTTTTTGAAGGGAAAAGACATGGGAAGTCCGTATGGTTTTTACGGAATTTACAACGCCAAAATAAACCAGTGGAACAGATTGAAATGGATGTATGGAATCAACTTTGGAATCTCATTTAATTCTAATGTGCATGATTACGATAAACAGTTTTATAATATCTCGATAGGTGCTGAGACTAATATGTACATCAGTGCAAGTACAGGGCTTTATTATGAACTTGGTAAGCATTTTGACCTGGGTTTAAATGTAAAATATAATCACTTATCCAACGGTTCTACTAAGGTCCCGAACAAAGGTCTGAATATGGCATCCGGACAAGTGAGCCTGATTTATTATCCTGAAAGAATAAAACCGATAAAGTCTGATACCATTTATCAGCCCTCCGAAAAACATAACACCCTTGAACTTTCGGTTTTTGGTGGAAGAAAAGATACTTTTTATCAGGGTGACAACCGTGATGATATTAAGCTGTATGATGGTTATGAATACAATGTTTATGGTGCCGACCTTTTGTACATGCATCAGTACTCAGACAAGTCTGCTTACGGATTGGGCGTAGGCGTGAATTATGACGGAGAATACAATTACCAGGGCTATGTGGTAGACAGTACATTGTACAGAAAGAAGAGATTTTCGCATGACAGACTGCTTGTGAGCATCGTTCCGTCTTACCGTCTGATGATTGGGAAACTGTATGTAACTGTAGGTGCAGGAGTTTATCCTTTTAAAATAACCCGAAGATATGACAACAACATCATCTTCCAGAAAATTGCACTTCAGTATCAGATTACAGACCGACTTTTTGCCTCTTTCGGGATCAGAGCCTATAATTTTCACGTAGCAGATTTTCTTGAATGGAAGCTGGGTTACACTATTTCAAAAAAGAAAAACAGAAAGTGAGGCAATTATTTGAGATCTAAAAGTTTAAAAAGTATAAATCTATTCTTAAATCTACAAAATAGGATATTATAACAAATAATACCTTAAATTTGCACCACATTTTAGACGAAATATAATAATTAAAGCACTCAATACGGAGTGCAACACAAAACAATTTATGAGTATACCTCAAGCAATTACAGAAACGATCATTCTTGCAGATGGCAGAGAGATCACTTTAGAAACAGGAAAACTGGCAAAACAGGCTGACGGTTCTGTTGTAGTAAAAATTGGTGGCACAATGCTTTTAGCAACTGTGGTAGCCAGCAAAGAAGCAAAAGATGGTGTAGATTTCTTACCATTAACAGTAGATTACAGAGAAAAATTCTACGCAGGTGGAAAAATCCCCGGAAACTTTTTCAGAAGAGAGGCCAGACCTTCAGATCAGGAAATCCTGACAATGCGTTTGGTAGACAGAGTTCTAAGACCATTATTCCCTGAAGATTTCCATGCGGAAGTACAGGTGATGATTTCATTAATTTCTTATGACGGACAGTCAATTCCTGATGATTTGGCAGGTCTTGCAGCTTCGGCAGCGATTGCAATCACAGATATTCCTTTCAACGGACCGATGTCTGAAGTAAGAGTAGTAAGAATTGACGGAAAATTGTCTATTAATCCTAATTATGCTGATCTTAAATTGGCTGACCTAGACATCATGGTTGGTGCAACGAAAGATTCTATCGTAATGGTAGAAGGCGAAATGAAGGAAATTTCTGAAGCAGAAATGCTTGAAGCTATTAACTTCGCTCACGTTGAAATTAAAAAGCAAGTAGAAGCTCAGGAAAGATTAGCTGAAAAAGTTGGCAAATCATTCCCAAAAAGAGAATACAGCCACGAAAATCACGACGAAGCAATTCGTGAAAAAGTGTGGAAAGAAACTTACGATAAAGTATATGAAGTAGCAAAAACTCCTTCAGGAAAAGAAGAAAGAGGCGAGAAATTCAAAGCTGTTTTGGCTGAATTTTTAGCTCAGTATGTAGAGCATCCTGAAGAATTGGAGAGAGTAACTCCTTTTGCAAAAGTATATTACCACGATGTGGAAAAAGAAGCGATGCGTCAGATGATTATCAATGATAAAATCCGTCTTGATGGTCGTAATCCTGAAACAATTCGTCCAATTTGGTCTGAAGTTGATTATTTACCTGGAGCTCACGGTTCTGCAATCTTTACAAGAGGTGAAACTCAGTCTTTAACGGCTGTAACTTTAGGTTCTGTGAAAGATGCAAACATGGTAGACAGCGTAATGGTAAATTATGACGAAAGATTCTTCCTTCATTATAACTTCCCTCCGTTCTCAACTGGTGAAGCAAGACCTTTAAGAGGAACTTCAAGAAGAGAAGTGGGTCACGGAAACTTAGCTCAGAGAGCTTTGGCAAACATGATCCCAGAAGAAAATCCTTACACAATCCGTATCGTTTCTGATATTTTGGAATCTAACGGTTCATCTTCTATGGCGACTGTTTGTGCAGGAACTTTAGCTTTGATGGATGCTGGTGTTCAAATTAAGAAGCCGGTTTCAGGTATTGCAATGGGATTGGTAACTGATGTGAAAACAGGAAAATTCACTGTACTTTCTGACATCTTGGGAGACGAAGATCACTTAGGTGATATGGACTTTAAAGTAACAGGAACTGCAGACGGTATCACCGCTTGTCAGATGGATATCAAAATCCAGGGATTGTCTATGGATATTATGGAGAAAGCTCTTCTACAGGCAAGAGAAGGTAGGCTTCATATTTTAGATAAAATCACTGAAACGATTGCTGTACCAAATGAAGACGTGAAACCTCACGCTCCGAAAATGGTAATGATGGAAATCTCCAAAGATTTCATCGGTGCTGTAATCGGGCCTGGTGGAAAAATCATTCAGCAAATGCAGAAAGACACTGATACTGTTATTGCAATTGAAGAAGTTGGCGAAATCGGTAGAATCGAAATTTCAGGTGTAAGCAGAGAGAAAATCAACGAGGCGATTGCAAAAATCAATGAGATTACTTTCGTACCAGTTGTAGGTGAAGTGTATCAGGGAAGAGTAGTGAAAGTGATGGATTTCGGAGCTTTTGTAGCGATTGCTAAAGGTACTGAAGGATTACTTCACATCTCTGAAATCGAGTGGGCAAGACTTGATAAAGTTCCTTACAACGAGGGCGATCAGGTTGAGGTGAAATTTATGGGTTATGACGACCGTAAAAAAATGAAACTTTCAAGAAAAGTTTTGTTGCCAAGACCGGAAAGACCGGCTCAAAAACCGAGAGAAGAAGGACAGGGAAGACCAGAAGGAAACAGACAGGACCGACCTGCTAGACCTGAAGGGAAATTAAATCCTGAGGGAAGAGATCAACCGGGCGAGCACAAGCCTTTGAACGAAGCTTAAGATAAATTCTTATATATAGTTAATCCCCCGATTTATTCGGGGGATTTTTTTGTGCGTGCAATTCAAATATTCAAAACTCAGGAACCAATCCTAATAATTGTATTAAAATTACTCAAGATTTCAATCTAAATCAGAGATATTCTTAGATGAATTATCTTTCGAACACATAAACAGTCAGACTTTTACAATGAAATTTAATTTAGGGAAGCCTTAATTTCTTATATTAGAGAATTAAAAACCAAATATGAATACAATAAAAATTATCTTCTCTCTTTTTTTCTTTGGCTTTGCTGTTCAGGCACAAACTCAGAAAGAAATGCTGGAAAAAATTGATAAAGACATCAAAGGCCTGCAAACCATCATAAAGATGGCTGATACGCGTATCGAAATAACATCCGGCAGCACCAAAGATTTTGATCCCAATGATGGTTTTAATTTTCAAAAATATTCTATTGCCAAAGCGCCACAAAGTAGAGAAGCCTTGTTGGAGTTTTTTAAAAAACAGAATATCAAAAGCAGTTTGTATTACCCCTACAACTTAGTATCCATCAGCAAAAGAGAAAATGATTTAGAAAAATTATTAGGTTACGATCATCTTTCATTTTCTGAAAATAAAGATCAAAAGGTTGTGTACACACCTACTAAATTGCAGTTTTTAGATGGTACAAAAATCAATACCAACCTGCCAATCATTACAAATGAAAGCATTGCCAATAAACACCGCATCAAAGAGAAAGACGATGATGGTAAAATCTATGAGTATGTGAGTGAGGAAAAAATGACAACCATTGAAGAAAAGATTTGGAAGAGCAGCAGCTTCGATGAAACCATTGCCATCACCAATGCCAAGCCCATAAAATCGGTAAATTTTCGCATTGAAGTACCTATCCCCTCCAAAAAAATATTTGAACTCAATGCGAAACAAAAAACTGTACAGACCATTTATGGCACTATTACGCTCGACACCATCGTGGGCAACAAAGTATACTGCACTATTCCCGATGTAGATGTGCAAGATGTACTGCAAATAGAAGCCTACTATAAAAATGGAAAAGTACTGGATAAAAAAGGCAGCAGCAGCAACACCGTCATTACCGATTCTACACGTAAAATGTATACAAGTTGGATCAGCAGCCTGAATACCGCTAAAGAGCAGGTAAAACAAGGAAAAATTGTTACAAATGAAGCTTTAGAAAACTATTTCAAACAACACGCTTTGAGAACCGACGGGCAAACTAAACAATCTTATAAATCTACCGTTTACACTTTTGCAGGACCCGTTAGCAAGCTCGCTTTTGTTGTAACAGACAGTGTTTATACAAAAGAAATGTTTGATGTTGATTACCAACTTAATTATAAAGAGAATGCCACTGCATTCATTGGTATGGATATAGAATCAGGAAATATTGGATTGCTCAACAAAGACGGAAAATGGTTAGTTGAGCCCCAGTTTAACCAATATTTTCGTCCCGTGAATCAATATTTCTATACTGATCAAATCGACGACCACGAAAACACTTATCATTTTAATCCAACTACGCAAAAAATTCAAAAAGTAAATTATAATATTGATGATTCTGAAATCTATAACGGAAAATATGTAAAAATTGAACCCCATACCAATGGTCCCAATGGCTTAGCCAATGCACTTACCGGAGAAGTTGTTCTACCGATGGCTTATGATAATATACGCAGTCAAAGCAAAAAGTTTTGGCATATTAGAAAAGGAGATCAAGAAGGTGCACTGGACGAAAATTTAAATGCTATTCTGCCTTTAGGCAATTACGGTGTAGTGATAGATAATGGTTATATTTTTAAGAAAAAACAAGGTTACAGCGACCGTATCGAAGCTTATGATGCCAAAGGTAAAAATATTACCAACGGAAAATACGATCAGATAGTAGATAGTTTTGGCGATGGATTGCTGTTGGTAGTAAAAGACAACGACCCACGTCCCGGATATGTCAACAGTCATTACTATTATATCGACATCAACAACAATGTTAAAATTGATGCAACAGCAAAAGGCTATCGAGATTGCAGAGGTTTTAGTGCGGGCTTAGCCATAGTAAAAAATGAAGACGGAGACTATGGCTATATCAATACCAAAGGTGATTTAGCTATTCCCTATACATTTGAGTACGCTTGGGATTTTTATACAACTTCAGAATTGGCATTGGTGAAACTGCAGGACAATACATGTGCACTCATCAACAAGCAAGGCAAGGTGGTGAAAAAACTGCCCGGAACATACAATCAAGCCAAAAGACGTGATGGCGACCGGGAATCCCGTATCCTGATGAGTGACCGCAAATCATTCAATGAGTATGGTGAAGAGCTTGAGTATAATTCTAACGACTATTGGTAAAATAATATGGATGTAACTAAAAAAATAGAAGCATTACCTTTTATTGTAAACCGCTGCGACGGTCATAAACAACGTGAATTTGAATTTTCTGATTTGAATTTTGATCAATTAAAAACTAAAAATAAAAAATGATGAAAAAAATAATAGTATTACTTCTGATTTTTTGTGGCGCTAATATTATTTTGGCTCAAAAAAATACCGACCTTCAAGAACGTGCCTTAAATGGAAAAATTAAAATAATACAACATTTTGACTACAACAAAGAAAATTCTGTTATAGTAAATGGAAAAGTAAAAGACAGTACAAAATGGTATCGAAAAATAGTTTACCACTATGATCCGGTTGGCAATTTAGATTTGAAAGAAGTTTATATAAAATGTTCGCATCCGGAAAATTGTGATATGATTACATTGAAAATAGTACGAAAGAAAAAGAACAATCAAATAATTTATGAAACTTTTAATGAACATAATGATTTATTGCAGGAATCTTACGTATTTCCGACTTCCGACAAAACGTATATTGTAAAAACTTATGATGCAAAAACCAAAACATTATTGTTTACCAATGAGCAAATTTTAAATGCAAACTATAGAGATATTAGCAGCATATTTTCAGTTTTCGAACAAGATAATGGCAATCAAAAATTATTAAGTAAAAGCCAATATTTTAATACGATTGATGAAAAAGGAAGACTGCTTAAATCAGTGGAAAAATTAATGCAGGAAGATGTTTCTGAAGAATCAGAGACTTTGTTCAGCTATTTGGATGTGGATCATTATGACAACCCTACCATTTTTACACAACAAAAACCGACAGAGAAAAATTTCATTTTACTTTGTACAAGAAAGTATTTTTATTATTAATACAGTGTTAAAAATGAAATAGTTACGGCTAATCAAAATTAAAAAAGAAAAATGCCACCGCTGCCCATTCTTTTTTTATTCCTTTTGCATAGCCTATTGTGCTTCGGTTGCTGCTTTCTACAGTTCCATCATCTTTGATGTAACCTATAGTTGAGCGACTGCTGTTTTCTACTGTTCCGTCTTTTTTAACGTAGCCAACAGTCGAACGGTTTTTATTTTCTATTGTCCCATCATTTTTAATGTAACCAATTGTGCTTCGGCTGCTGTTTTCAATGGTGCCGTCATTTTTTATATAACCTAAGGTAGAACGGCTACTGCTTTCTATGGTTCCGTCACTTTTGATGTAGCCGGTAGTGCTTCGGTTGCTTGATTCGATGGTTTGGGCGGTGAGGAGGGAGAGGTTGAAAAGGAGAATTGTAGTAAATATGGCTTTTTTCATGTTTCAATGTCTTTAGATGAGAGATTTCTTCCAAATATATAATTTTTAGACAAAAATAAAGATTACGATATTCCGCAATCTTTATTTCCTGAGTCCGTCAAAATCTTATAAACATTACCCATTACTTATTGCCCTTTACTCATCATTATCATCCATTCCCTGCTCTCTGCTTCAGGTCATCCGCACCACCAGTCTTTCTTGGCTGTCCGTTTTTAGACGAGCCGAAATTATAGGTATAAGAAAGTGTGGCAACTCTTGTGTCTCTTCTTACGATGAAGTTTTCGATGTAATTGGAGTAGATGTTGATGGCTTCGGGATTGCTTTTGAAGAAAATATCGTTGAAAGAGAATTTTAAAGTACTGTTTTTAAATTTCTTCTGAGCTCCGATATTCAGAGACCATATCGGTTTCAGATGCATGTAGGCATAAACCTCTTTTGCCTGATAATTCCCCGATAATTCCGCAGAAAACCCGTTCCCGATTTTAAATGAATTAATGCTGTTGAGGTTATAAGTAAAATTCCCCTGATTTTTAATAGAAGTCTCCGAAATATTTCCCGTATAACTTCCGTAATAGAAATTGGCACTGTTGTTCATGTCCCACCATTTCGTCACTTTTACCGGAATGATAAGATTTAACCAGTAATAAGAAGCTGAGCTGAGGTTTTCTACCGCCTGAACGACTACAATGTTTCCATTTTCATTGGTGGGTTTCAAAACATCCGTGATATTGTTTTGCGTTTTGCTGTAGCTTAAGGTGGCAAAATATTTATTGCTCAAACTGTAGGTAAACTCATAATTCATCGTTGTTTGCGGATTCAGATCTGGGTTTCCTGCCTGATAGGTTGTAGGATCAAGATAGAATTTAAAAGGATTCAGCTGTTTGTAGGTTGGTCTCGTAATTCTTCGGCTGAAATTCAGTTCAACGGTGTTTTTGTCATTCAGATCATAAGAAAAAACAGCGCTCGGAAACAACTGTGTGTAATTCTTTTTATTGATTTGATTGGTTGTCAGCTGATTTCCGGTAACATTGGTGTTTTCAAGTCTTAAACCAAAATTAACTTTAAACTTTTCCCAGTTTTTAATTAAATTTCCATAGGCGGCATTGATGTTTTCTTCATAAATAAAATGGTTAGTTTTAGTAGGATCTAAAACTGAATTTCCAGTACTTGCATCAAAAAACTGAAGGTCATTATCGGCTTTTACAAAACTGGTTTTCAGTCCGGTTTCCAGTTTCCAGTTTTTGCTGAAGGCTTTTACAAGATCAGATTTTGCAGAATAAATATTGAGATTTCCACCCAAATCTCCTTTCAAAATATAAGGATTGGGTTGAGTGGGAGAGAAGTTTCCATTCACATCAAAATTTTGTGTGTTGAAATTCTGAAGTGATGCATTTGAATAATTGATATAATCCAAATCAGTCGTTAATTCCGAACCCAGCGAATCGATTTTATATTTGTGATTGAAGTTGAGAGACGCATTTTTCCAGTGATCACGGTTGTTGCTTTTTGTGATGAAACTTCCGTCAGGCTGGTAATTTTGATTTAAAACCTGTGTCTGGTTGGTGCTTGTTGGATTAAATTTATTACTGATTAAACCCACAGAAAAGCCTAAAATATTTTTGTCATTGGCATAATAATCCATCCCAATTTTTCCGATGTGGTTGCGGAAATTCATCTTCAGGAAATTTTCCTGCACATACGCGTTGGTGAAATTTCCATTCTCATAAAAGTTTCTGTCTAGCGTTAGCTGATTGTAAAATTCTCTGTAAGCAAAGCTGTAATTGGCAAAAAGGTTTACTTTTTTACTTCTGTGGTTGATGCTGAAACTGTTGTTATTTTTAATAAACTTTCCTGTTCCCAAAGACGTCGCAAGACTTCCGTTAGTACCTTTTCGCTGGTCTTTTTTCAGTTTAACATTAATAATTGAAGTTCCTGCAGCATCGTATTTTGAGGATGGATTGGTAATGAACTCAATCTTTTCCACTGTAGAAGCAGGAATTCCACGGAGATAATTGGCGAAATCGGTTCCAGACATAGGAGTGTTTTTGCCATCAATTTGTACGAGCAAATTTCCTTTGCCTCGAAGTTTGATATTGTCGTTGCTGTCGATATTGATGCCAGGCGCCTTTTCAAGCACTTCAAATGCTGAATTTCCGGTGGCGGCAATGCTGTTTTCAACATTCAGAATCATTTTTCCGTCCTGCCTTTCGATGTAAGGTTTTGCTTTGGTAATCGTCACGCTTTCAATTGCTTTTTCATTCAAATGAATTGTCGGAAGACTGGTATTTTCATTAAGTAAAATGGGGTTTGATTTATAGGTTTCAGCTCCATTTTTATTAATCTGAACATAATAATTGCCGTTAGCAAGATCAGTAAAAGTAAACTTACCGCTTGAGTCGGCAACCTCGGTTTTAATTAATTTATTTTCTTCATTGAATAGATTAATTTCTACCAGATGGGCTTTGTCAGAATCAATACTTCCCGAAAGTGAATAGTTTTGAGAAGTGTTTTGTGCAAATACTGTTTTGCTGAAAAAGGATACCAGCAAAATAAAAAGGAATAGGACTAATCGTGTCATCGTGCTTTAGTTTTTGGTTTTAACTGTATTCTCTGAAATTTTTAATAGCGCATTGTTCATGATCTGAAGATCTTCATTTGAGATGCCTTCCAATGCAGTTTTTCTGTTGGTTTCAATTATTTTTTGAACGTCTTTAATGATTTTTAAACCAGATTCAGTTACCTGTAAATTGGTTTTCCTTCGGTCGTTGGCGTGAACAGTACGGTTTACATATTCAGATTTCACCAGCAAATCGATGATTCTCGTTACGGATGCATTGTCTTTAAAAACTAAGTTTCCGATTTCATTTTGGGTGATCTCCGGGTTTTCGAGGATGGCTTTTATGATGAGCCACTGATCGACGGTGATGGTAAAACCGTGAAGTTTCAGCTGTCTCTGAGCATAATTTCTATAGGCTCTGATGGCTTTATCTATATTGTAAAATATGATTGAATCTAACTTTTCCATGATTTAAAATTTTAAAATTGACTTATCAATTATTGATATGTCAATTAATAAGTTGAAATGTTTTTATTTTTGTTACAAACGTTTTAAAAATAATTAAGATTAATTTTCAGATTTAAAATCTGAATTATAAGTAATTGTAAATTAAAAAGTTATTGCAGGTATTATTTCCAATAATATTTGTTGTATATTTGCAGAGTAATTAATAGAATGTTTTCAGCTTTTGCTAAATAAAGTGTGGCATTTATTTTTTCTCTCAGTTTCACATTTCAGATGCCGGTTTATTCTTCAAAAAATATCAATGCGGGCAATCTTTTATCATTACTGAAAACAATAAAATACTTTTTTGATCTAAACCTAAAAAGTATTTAGCCGGAAACGTGGTAGAATTCAGAAAAAAATTCTATCTTTAACCTCATTCGTAACAAATAAATTTAGATATATATATGGCAGATTCTTTTTCAAAAAAAGAAAACTTTAAGAAAAAACAGGCAAAACTAAAAGAGAAAGCGCTTCGTCGTGAAGAGCGTAAGGAGAATAATGACAAGGGAAAAAGCCTTGACGATATGATCATGTATGTTGACGAAAACGGTCAGCTTACTTCTGTACCACCTGAAGACAGAGAAAAAATTGAAATCAGTCTTGATGACATTCAGTTGGGAGCGGCTCCGATAGAGGAGGAGGAACTGAGAAAAACAGGAATTGTAACGTTTTTCAGTGAAAAAGGTTACGGTTTTATTACGGAAGACCGTACTAAGGAAAATGTTTTCTTCCACTCTAACAACGCAACTGAAATCCTTAAAAAAGGAAATAAAGTTTCTTACGAAAAAGAAAGGTCACCAAAAGGTTTTTCAGCCATCGATATTAAAATCGTGAAATAATCTTTGGATTTATGATACAGAAAGAGCTTCAGTTTTGAAGCTCTTTTTTTGTGACCACCCCGTCCTTCAGACACCCCTCCAGAGGAGGGGAATGCATGATTCTTCTTTAGTTTTAGAGGAAGTGAGAATATTCTTTTGAGATGCAATATTATTCTTGTGGGATGTAAAAATGTAGTTTGACATGGCAATATTATATTTTGACAATGCAGGAATATGATTCGCCAATCTAGGAATATGATTTGCCAAAGCAAGAATATGATTCGCCAATGCAGGAATATGATTTGCCAATGCAAAAATAGTGTTTGCCAAAGCAAGAATATAATTTACCAAAGCAAAAACATAGTTCGCCAAAGTAAGAATATTGTTTGCCAAAGCAAGAATATGATTCGCCATCGTGAGAATATACTTCGACTATGCAAGAATATATTTTTACTGCGAAAGGATATTAATTTAGTACCTGCGTACATTAAAAAAGAGTGAAGTTACATTGTAGGAATGTAACTTCACATGGCTTGAATATTAACTCGGAGAACTCAATATTCAAGCAAAAACAACACTTTTATTTTCTATCTTTAAATTCTATTGCAGATACGGTAGTGTACTCGGAAGATGTGGCGCCGTAGAGGCTTTTTACATATTTTTTTACATTCATGGCGATGGTAAATAAGCCGGTTTCTTCTGCATATAGAATTCTGTCTCTTTCGATCATTTTGGTATTGAGCTCAGCTTCTGTCTGGTCGACGGTTGCTGTGTTGCTCTCCAGTGATGCGTGGTAGGTAGTGAGGTTGTTTAGTTTTAAATCTTCCTCGTTGGGTGTGTAGTTTGGGATGGTTCCCAGTAGCTGTACAAGCAGCCTGAAGTTGTCTTCCTGCTGGGTAAAAGACTGGCGTGAAGTAGATGAAGATTTTGGAGCTTCTTTGCCGTCTTCAGTGGGTGCACTGCTTTTCTTTGCACCGCCCTGAATGGTACGGTTTAAAGATCTTGCCTGATCGATTGTGCCTTGTGGTAAGCCTAAAATCTCAATGAGATTCATGATTCTTGTGCAGATTGGTTTTAAGTTTTCAAAAGCCGACTGTCGTGCAACCGTAGCGTTTTTGTATGCGCTTTTTTTGTCTCCGACCTCTGTTAATTTTGCATTGGCAACGGTATAAAGAGCCTGAAGGCTGGCTAATGAAATGTTGTCAACGGGTGGATTGTAAAGGCTGTAGGTAGAAACTTGTTGCGTAACTTTTTGCAGGTTCGCCACATTTTTAGCGTGCCCTACTTCAGAAGTGCTTGACATAATATTTGTGTTTTAAATTTGTAATTCAAATATAAAAATTATTTTGAATTTTGAGGATAGTGGTGTAAAATATTTTTTGTTTGAGGTGATTGTGTTAAATTGGAAAGGGTTATAAAAAATGCCACACGAAAGGATTCGTGCGGCAGCGGGGGAAAAATTATAATGATTTTCCATTGTTTATTTCTAAATTAATAAAAAGATTTATTTGTTTATAAAATCCTCCAAAAACCCTATCAGTTGCAGATTTTCCAAGCTCCAACGGATTCCGTGACCTTCTTTTTCTCTTACTTCGTACACAAGACCATGTTTGTAATGGAAGAAGATATTCCACCATGTGGTTTGATTCAAAATTTCTGAAATTTTCAGCATCACATTCTCTTGTTTCTGAAAATTATTGCCTTTAATTTCTCCCCAAAACGAATCTTCAGATCTTCCAATATGTTTTTCCCAAGCTCTTTGTGCCATCGTGATTTCAGAATTGTATAATTCTTTACAACTTTCAAGTAAAGTATTTTTCGTTGGCGGAATTGCTCTTTCATCTCTTATACTTGCCGATGTTAAACGTTGTCCTAAAATCATTAACCAATTTTGAAAAGGAATTAACTCCAAATTTTTGACGATTTCTATTTCATCTTTCAAGGAAAGAGCATCGAAAAATGGTCGAAAACTTTGAGATAAATCTTCCTTAATTTCATCTTTGAAATAGGGAAGAGCAAACATTGTTTCTCCACATTGAAACTGTTTGAGGTGATTTTCTATTTTTTCCAGATGTTCATCCTCCAAAATTGCTCCGTATTGGGATTTCCATTCGGCTGAAAAGAGTTTTCTGTAAAGCTTTAAATTAATCATTCTTTTTCATTTCAATGAGATTGACGGTCAAATTTTCCTGGGTTATTAAATTTTCCAAAATGTTGAACCAAAGTTTGCATTCATCCAAGATCCAACCATCAGAACTTACCGCAATCTCCGAATGTTCTACAATATAACGGTCTGGATTGAATTCTAAAATTACCTCCCAATTCCATTTGTTTTCTTGTGCTAAATCCAAAATCATTTGCTTGATTCTACCACTATTAGAAACAGGTTTATCAAATACCCAAATCAATTTTTCTAATTTCAAATTTTTGAAAAACTTAGCAACTAATTCTATAGATTCCTGTGTTTGTAACACGCGTTTATAGGAACCATGAACGCTGGACAAATCACGATAACAGCCATCCCAACCTTTAAAAATGTAAGCGTTAGAAAGCAAACTTTCCAACAGAATCAATACATTAAATCCATCAATATAAACGGTTTTGTTTTCTAAATTTTCAGCGGAAATCAGTTTGTTTTTTCGGTTATCCATCTGAAAATCGGAAGCAGACGCACCTTTTAGCATTTGGATTTGTCTGCTTCTCAATTTATATCTGTTTCCGACCAATTCTGCTGAAGCTTTTTCTGCGAAACCCCGGGACAGAAGATAGTTCATATCTTTTGCCGCATTTCTCAGCTTCAAAACCATTTTCTCGGAACCAAATAATGGGTCATCTTCTGTATCTTTTCCTCTGTTTCTGGTGGTCATTTCGTCTTTTTTGTATTTGAAAATTACGATTTTTTCTTCTTCCTCTTCCAAGGTGCATTTTTCTGCACATCACCTGCCATAATACAACCGTAAGGCATTACTTCATCCAATACTTCGCAAAGACCATATTCTTCAATCTGTGCTCTTACGTTTTTGGCAGATTTGTAGGCACTTGGCAACTCGGAGATGTCGATGTCGTTGGTGAAGAAACGAACGTCAATTCCTTGAGTCTCTTCAGCGAAAATTTCTTCTGTGGTTTTATGAGCAAGAGATTTTTTATGAAATGTTCTGCTGAAATTTCTTCCGGCACCGTGAGGAGCAAAACCTAAGTTTCTCTCATCGGTTTTTCCCTGAACAATCAATACAGGTTCTGCCATATTCAGAGGGATCAATCTTGGACCTGTGATGTCGGGCATAAATTTATCATCCAAAGGCGTGGCTCCTTTTGCGTGGTAAAATAAATCTCCGTCTTTGAAAACGAAATTATGTTCGTTCCAAAATCTGTTTTGTCTTTCGATGTTAAGCTTTTCCAACGTTGCGTTATGGATAGATTCGTGGTTTTCTTTCGTCCACTTTCTTATTAACTGTAAGGCTTCCCAATATTCTTTTCCTTCTTCGGTTTCAAAGGGAATCCATGCATTTTCTTTTAATGTTTCGGGTGAAAATTCCATTCTGAAACGGTTGGCTACTTTCATTCCTTTATCGTACAACGCAGCACCAGGAGCTCTCGAACCGTGATGAGTGACCATCATGGTATTTCCGGTGTTTTTTGACGTTCCTACAAATAGGAAATGGTTTCCATCCCCCTGCGTTCCCATGTGAGAACGGGCAATGCTGATGAGTTTTTCATCATTTAAAAATAAATTTTCTCTGAAAGCATCCATTAAATCCTGAGACATTGGCATTTGTTCGCCTCTCGGTCTTCCTCCATATCCAAAATGCGTGATAGAATGGGCAGCGTCCAAAACTTCTTTAGGATCTGTTTTACCAAAGTCGGTCAGCATCACAGAACAGCAGATATCTGCAGAGTGAAATCCGGGATGAATGGCGTTTTTCGCTACGACCACTCCGCCAACGGGAATCTGACCTTCAGGACCTGTGGGGCACGCATCGGGCATAATGGCTCCGTTGATTAAAGTCGGCGTTTTCATCAAAACTTTCATAGTATTGATTACTTTTTCCACATTATCGGTTTCATTTTCGTGCTCTGCTCTGATGTTGATGACGAAATCTTTTGCCGTCTCATGCAACGGAATCGGATCCGGAGATCTGAACTGTTCAAGGTATTCTTTGATTTGAGTTTCATCAAGATTATTTTCATTGATGTATTCTAAAGCTTCGGCAAACCATTTTTTTGGTGTGAATCCTAAAGCGATTAATTCGTTTCCTGTGATTTTCATTGTTTTGTTATTTTGTTGATGCAAAGTAATTACATAAGTATGCAATCTTTTTGCGTAGTAAAATTATTTTTGATTATTTTTGAAATTAAATTAACAAGCGTCATTGCGAGAAGTGAGGCACGAAAGACGAAGCAATCTGTTCAGGATAGCAAAGTAAGTTCAACAGATTGCTTCGTCGTTCCTCCTCGCAATGACAAAAAAATAAAAAATATGTTATTCGAACAATTAGAAAAATCAGCTGAGGAAATTCAGTTTAATGATGTGATTGCATTTATTGATGCGCATTATGATTTTACTCCGACAAAATTTAAAAACGGAAATACAATAAATGAAGCCGACCAAAATAATGGTTCTTGTAAAGTTTTTAGTTTTGCGCAGTTGAATGATTTGTCAAAGCAGGAAACATTAAACCTTTTCGGAGAATTTTACAGAGAAGATGTGCTGAAAAATACTGAAGGAACTGATCATCAGAATATCAGAAACTTTATGGAGTTCGGTTGGGATGGGATTTCTTTTGAAGGGAGGGCTTTGGTGAGAAAATAAACAAAGTTTTATCAGCTTTTCAAACAAACTAAAACACTAATCATGCAATACAGAAAAGAAAAATTGGTTTGTAATGGGAATTTTAAACTTATTACAGATTTAAATGAATTCAGAATGTCACTATGGATTAATGGTTTCGGAATTGAAAATGCATTGACTGGAGAAGAGATTATTCCCGTGATTACGATTTTTAATCTTGATCATATGGAAGAGGTTGACGGAGAAGTTTTGAAAATTAAGTTCAGAATTTATCCGGATGGTTCAAAATATTATGAAGTTGAAGTAAATCCATTTTTAAAAAGCTTTGTGTTTGAAAGTGAGACGTATTCTACAGATGTTTTTTTTAAAACAATTACGGGAGAAGAGTGGGAATGATGGACGATGTACTGCCTCAGCTTTGTGGAATGATTCGTGTAACCACCCCGTCAAAAAATCTAAGATTTTTCGCCACCAGTGCCTCAATGTTTTTTATTTTTAAAATGATTCGGCGAATCTCGTTCCTCGATTTCCAGAGGAGGGGAATTGTTACACTTTTTCCATTTTAATCTTAATTCAAATCTATTTTCAACCTTAACCTTAACCTTAACCTTAACCTCAATTTATGTCATCCAACAAAAACGCCCTCATCCGCTACAAAACTTTAGATAAATGTCTGAAGAATAAGTATAAAAAATATACTCTGGAAGATTTGATGGATGAATGTTCTGAAGCTTTGTTTGAGTTTGAAGGGAAAGAATCTTTTGTGAGTAAGCGGACGGTTCAGCTTGATTTGCAGAATATGCGGAGTGAAAAATTCGGTTATGAAGCACCGATTGAGGTTTATGAAAGGAGATACTATCGTTACAGCGATCCTGATTACAGCATTCATCAGATTTCAGTGAATGAAAATGATTTGAAAACAATGAATAATGCGATACAGATTCTCAAGCAGTTTAAAGATTTTTCGATGTTTAAGGAGATGAATGGAGTGATTCAGAAACTGGAAGATTCTATTCATTCGACAAAACAGAAATCGATTATTCATTTAGATAAAAATGAAAATCTGAAAGGTCTGGAACATATAGATATTTTGTACGAAAGTATTCTGAATAAAAAGGTTTTAAAAATATGTTATAAAAGTTTTAAAGCCAGAGAATCTAATTACTACCTGGTTCACCCGCAGTTGCTAAAAGAATATAATAACCGTTGGTTTTTGGTGTGCTGGCACAAGCAGAAACTGATGAATCTCGCGCTCGACAGGATGGAAGAGATTGTAGTTGAAGACAAAATTCAGTACCACGACATTGATCTTGATGCAGACCTTTACTTTTCTGAAATTATCGGAGCAACGGTTTCACCCAATCAGCGGGGTCAGAATGTTATTTTTGTAGTGACTTCGGAGCACGCGCCTTACGTGAAAACCAAACCGTTTCACCATTCTCAGGAGATTGTGAGTGAAGACGAAAACGGAACTACTTTTAAAATCTGTGTGCAGCTCAATTTTGAGCTGGAAAGAATGATTTTGGGAATGGGAGAGTTTCTTACGGTTTTGGCACCCCGAAAATTAAAGCAGAGAATTTCCAAAAGCATCAGTAAAGCTTTTAGAAACTACCATTCTAATCCGGATGAAAACGCAGAATAGCTTTTAGTATCCGTGAAGATCGGTGCCTTCTGTTCTTTGTAAAGTTACTTTTTTACCCATCTTTTTCTGAATTACCCTGAAATGTTGCAGTTCATCATCTGTCAAAATACTGATGGCGGTTCCTTTTTCGCCGGCACGTCCGGTTCTACCGATTCGGTGGATGTAATCTAAAGGCGATCTTGGTAATTCGTAATTGATAACGCACGGCAAATCATCAATGTGAATTCCACGACCGATTAAGTCTGTAGCAACCAAAATCTGAGCTCCGTTAACTTTGAATTCTTCCAGATTATTTCGTCTTGCCCCCTGAGATTTCTGACTGTGGATGGCAACGGCTTTTATTTTATTTTTCTTCAGTTTTTCAACCAGATTATCGGCAGATCTTGTCGATGAAACAAATATCAGAGCTTTCTCAACCTTTTTTTCTTTAATTAAATAACGCAGGAAAGGACCTTTGTTTTCAGGAGAAACGTGATAGGCAAGCTGCTCGATGTTTTCAATTTCAACTTCCTCTTTTTTAATTTCAATAATTGTCGGATTGATTGAAAGTCGTTCCTTCATTTCAGAAACTTTGTCATTTAAAGTCGCTGAAAACAGAGTGGTTTGTTTGGCGACAGGCATCATCGCAAAAAGTTTATTCATTTCCTCCCCAAAACCAAGCTGAAACATTTTATCGGCTTCATCAATAACCAAATGTTTTATGGTTGAAATACTTAAAGCTTTATGGTCAATTAAATCCAGCAAACGACCTGGAGTAGCAATCAAAACTTCCACGCCAAACATTCCTTTCATTTGTGGGTTGATGGAAACTCCTCCGTAGACTGCCATTGTTCTGATTTCACGCTTTAAATTTTCTGTAAAAGCCCTGAAAACTTCATCAATCTGAATCGCAAGTTCACGTGTTGGAACCAAGATCAAAACCTGAATATTACGGTCTTTTTTCACTTCTTCATTCTGTAATTTTTCCAGAATTGGCATCACAAACGAAGCGGTTTTTCCTGAACCTGTCTGGGCGATCCCCATCAAATCTTTACCCTGTAAAATGACTGGTACAGCCTGCTCCTGAATTGGAAACGGCTTGAGGTAACCCAGTTTGTTGACAGATTTAATGATGTTGTGTGATAATCCCAGAGATTCAAATGACATAAATAGATATTTACTGCAAAGATAAGCTATTGTAATTTGTAAAATGGAATGGAAAGATTTGTCGTAATTAAAAGAATTATGGCTTAAAACTTGTAATTCAATTTTGAAAATAAAGTATTATGAAATCCAGAATATTAAAAGCTGCATTGGCGATAGTGGTACCGATTGTGATCGAATTTATTATCAAGAAAGTATCCGAAAAAATCGATCAGAGAAGTTCTCCGCAACCAAAGCCACAAACACCTGAACCAATCGGGCATAGCTAAAAATCAAGAGACTGCATTTTGCGGTCTCTTTTACTTTTAAATAAAATCATAAACCCCATTTTTCCAGCCCAAAACTTTCGAGGAGTCAGCCTGCAGCCAGTTTTTGAGAACGGTCGCGTACACTTTTCTGAAATCTTCGGTGTAAATTAAATCTCCTTCATTCAAATTCTCCAAATCGGGAAGCGGATTTAAAATTCCTTTCTTTTTTAAACCTCCGCTGATAAAAAACATCTGGTTTGCCGTTCCGTGATCGGTGCCTTTGCTAGCATTTTGGGAAACTCTCCGTCCGAATTCTGAGAAAGTCATCAGTAAAATATCCTGAAAAAGTCCGTTGTTTTTCATGTCTGCGACGAAGGATTTTACTGCATCATTAATTTCTCCAAAAAGTTTCTGCTGTCTTTCATTTTGATTCACATGGGTGTCAAAACTTCCGATGGACAGGTAATACACCTGAGTATTAATGTCAGATTTTATTAAGGAAGCAACAGTTTTGAAATCTTTCCCAAGTTTGGAATTCGGATATTCCTGAGTTGATTTTTTAGCTTTGCTTTTTTCAAAAATATAATCGGCGTTGTTGATGGTGGAACCTAAAGTCTGGTATAAATAAGAAACGGTTTCATCGTCGTGGTGATGGTCTTGTTCGTATAAAGATTTAAAATATTTTTCCTGACTCGTCTGGTATAATTTTTTGGGATCTTTAAAGGCAAAAGCCTTATTGTTATCGCCTTTTAGAGCCAAACTTAGCATGTCGTCAACCTCCAAAGCTTGTGTGGGATGCTCGCATTTGTAGCATTCTTCATCCAGAAATCTTCCAAGCCAGCCTGTTTCCAGATATTCATCACTTTTACTTGCAGAATGCCAGATGTCCATGCTTCGGAAATGCGATTTGTTAGGATCGGGATAGCCGACGTTATTTAAAACCGATAATTCGCCGTTATCATGAAGTTCTTTAAAATAGGATAGGGCAGGATTGATTCCTGTTTCGTCATTTAAAACTAAAGAATCTTTAATGGCAATGGTATCTCTTTCTTTAAAATAAATGTCATTTCTGGTCGGAATAATCGTATTTAAACCATCATTTCCTCCGTCAAACTGTAAAACAATCAATATTTTTTGGCTCGGATTCAGTGCTTCGTCAAGCGTCATCGCCTTAAGGAAATTCGGCATCAGAAAGGAAGCGGTAGCAAGCGAACTTATCTTGAGGAATTCTCTTCTTTTTATAATCATGACTTTTTTATTTAGGTTGAGGTTGAGGTTAAGGTTGTTTTTTTTACTTCCATCTTCCATCTTCTAACTTCTATCATCCTACATCAACTGATATTCCGGAGTTGACATAAGGTTGATGATATTCATTTTAATGCTTTTGTCTGAAAAATTCTGCACAGAATTCATATTGAGTTTTTCAGAATTGATGATTAAAAAATCTTCACAATCTTTTTTGTTAAACGCTTTTTCTACTTTCTGCCAGTCGATGGTAATGTTAGGGTTTTTAAATGATTTTTTCAAAGCTTCCCGTGATTTCATACCCATATCAACATCGTCATCTTCCCGTGGCGATACATCTAAAGGTCTTAATCCTGACCAAATCTGTGGAATCTGAAGCCTCAACATTAAAGTCGAACTGTCAATCCATGATTTTCCGTTGGGCCAACCAGCAACGTTGGGAGGAGCAAGAAGGGTTTGTCCTAAAAGTTTCTGATAAACCACAAGATTTTCAGGGTTTTGAATGTTCATCGGAAGAATTCTCATCATTCCAACCATCAATTCTGTGGGCGATTTTATTCTGTTGCCAATATTTTTGGGATCATAAAACCAGTAGCTATTGAAAATTTCATACATCAGTATTTTGATGTTGTATCCCGACTTATAAAAGATCTCACTCAAATCAAAAATTATATCTTCATCAGCTTTTTCATTCACAAAAAACTTATAGATTTTTGTGGTGATAAATTTCGCCGTTGCTTTCTGTTCTAAAATGATATTTAAAACATCATCACCGGAGAAATTTCCTGTTTTCCCTAGAAAAGTTTTAGAACCTTCATCATGTTGTTTAGGTCTTTCAATAAAATTTCCCTCTTTGTCATAACCCAATCCGGTAAAAGCTCTTGCGGCTTCACGGATGTCGGTTTCGGTATAATTTCCAATTCCCATTGTGAAAAGTTCCAAAACTTCACGCGCAAAATTTTCATTGGGATGATCCTTTTTGTTTTGTTGATTGTTCAGAAAGTTTAGCATCGCTGGTGATTTACTCACTTCAAAAAGCAGATTTTTGAAATTGCCTAAAGCATTTTTTCTGATAATATTCAGCTGATGTTTATTGAATTTCGGATTGTTAATTCTCGTTGCGAAATGCCCATGCCAAAAGAAAGCCATCTTTTCCTGAAGCTGAGATTTTGAGTTGACCATTTTATCTAAAAAATTAAGGTTAAGCTCCTGATTCTGCTGATTATTGGTTTTTTGAATTTCTTTTCGCATTTCTGCTGTAGCTTTGGATGCAATGTAATCGGGTGGTTCGATATCTGCTGTCGTGTATTCAATGTTTTGAGAATCAACTTCCGTAAAAAGTGATTTTAAAATGTCTTTTCGATTCGCCTTTCTGAGATTTGAAACCTGAGAAAGCCCAATTCCAAAACCCGCACGCCAAAGAAGATGTTTATTATTGATGAAATTTAGCTCACTCATGATTTATAAATATTTAGAGAAGAGAAACAATAGAACTGATTGTAAGCAGTAATTTTTGTACCAAATAACCGTTAGCAAAGGTTAAATTTTACAATTTGTTTGATCATAATTTTTTATTTGAGTTAAATTTTAAACCGTTGTAAACCATCGATATTCTTCCATTTTGAATCAATTTTACATTCGAAAAATCTATTTGGCATAATTTTTACAGTTTCCCATCAGTAAAATTTAAAATTCATTATTATGAAAACGTTGAAACAAACTATCGCTGCGGCAGCATTTTTAACTGCCGGTTTAGTAAGTGCACAGGACAAGGCAATGAATAACATGATTAAAGTGGGAGCGACTGTAGGTGTTGCTGTTCCTCAGGACAATGCTTCTATGGCTGTTGGGGTAGATGTAGCTTATCAGAATTTGATTACACCAGGTTTTGGTTTGGGTATCGCAACAGGATATACTCACTATTTCGGAAAAGAAAATAACGGTTACAATAATAATGATGTAGGTGTTGTTCCGGTAGCGGCACTTTTCAGAATTTATCCTAAGCAAACCGGATTTTATTTTGGAGCTGATTTAGGTTACGGTTTCCTTGTAGGTGACAAAAATGTAGCTGCAGGTTTTGCTACAGAAAGACCAGACGGAGGTTTTTACCTAAAACCAGAGTTGGGTTACCATAACAGAGACTGGAATTTCTTCCTTCAATATCAGAAAGTTTTTGCAGGAAACAATGGTGATCTTGCCGGGCAGGATTATAATGTAGGAAGTATCGGAGCGGGATTTTCTTACAACATTCCTCTCGGAAATTAATTTACAAATAATTAACTGTTTAAAAAACAAGCCTTTTCTTATTTTTGAAAAGGTTTTCTTTTATCTTTTCAGAAATACCAAAACAATTATTATATTTACTAAAATTTGCGATTATGAACTTAAATCCGAAATTTCCGCTCTATTTGCCGGGAGTAAAAAATACCAGAAATGAGAATTTGACTATATTGGGAGCCAATCTTCGTGAGGATGAAACGGTACTTGCTTACTATGTTTCGGGACGTGAAGGCTTAGATATTAAAATTCAGAAAAAATATATTACTAAAGATTATCCTACTCTTAACGCGATTGTAACGGATTTTATTACAGAAAATTCTTTAACTCAAATAGACAGATTCGGAATTTCTGTACCAGGACCTGTTTTAAACGGTAAAAGTAACCCAGAAAGACTAGGGTGGAATCTTGATGTGGAAGACTTTAAAAACGAATTCGGATTTAAAGAAGTAAAGATGCTGAATGACCAGGAAGCAGCAGCTTACGGTATCGGTCTTCTGGAAGATTCAGAACTTGAAGATATCAGATCGGGAGGTCATCTTGAAAGCGGAAACGTTGCCATCATCGCTCCAGGAAACGGATTGGGTGAAGCAGGTTACTTCTTCGACGGAAAATATCTTAGACCTTTTGCCACAGAAGGAGGTCATTCAGAATTTTCTCCACGTACAACTATTGAAGTCGAGTTTTACCAGTTTTTAAATAATCTTTACGGAATCGTAAGCTGGGAAAATGTCCTGTCTAAAGCAGGTTTATTCAATATCTACAGATTTTTAAGAGACGTGAAAAGACATCCTGAGCCGGACGGACTTTCTGAAAGATTAAACGAAGGCGATTTCGTGGAAGTGCTTTACAAAGCCGCAACAGAAGAAGATGTAATGATCTGCAAAATCGCACTGGATACTTTCCTTGAATTTTTGGCAAGAGAAGCCAACAGTTTAACATTGAAACTTAAAGCTACCGGAGGTTTAATTCTTGCAGGAGATATTCCGCAGGTGGTGAGCAATTATATTGATAAAGATAAGTTTTATGAGAAATTTAAAATCAGTGATAAAATGGAAGCCATGCTTCGTAACATCCCGATTTATCTCGTGAAATCAAACAGTACCAGCATCAATGGTGTCGCGCTTTACACCGCTTATCATCAGGATTAAAAATACAGACTCCGGCTTCCGCCGGAGTTTTTTTATGATAATATTCATACCAGAAAATTTCAATATCTTACCGTATGATAAGATTAAAATTAAATCCACTTGTTTACATTTGCAGCATTAAAATAATTATTAAAATTTAAACATGAAAAAAATATTCTTACTTGCGGTTTTGGCCAGTGGTCTTGCATTCGGACAGTCGAAAAAAGTAGTTTCTTCAGACGTTCACTGGTGGGGTTATAAAGTTGTAAAATCTAAATCAAGTTCGCACGATGGAACTGTTAAAGTAAAATCAGGAGATATCGTGATGAAAGGAAATCAGGTAGTGGGTGGAAATTTCGTTTTAGATATGACTTCTATCAATGCTACAGATCTTTCTGGCGAAGGACAGGCTAAACTGAACGGTCACCTTAAAAACGGAGATTTCTTCGAAGTTGAAAAATTCCCTACGGCTTCTTTCAAAATCACTTCTGTAAAGAAAAATAACGATGCAACGTACAACTCTGTGGTTGGCGGAAATCTTACTGTAAAAGGTAAAACCAATGCAATTTCTTTCCCTGCGAAAATCACCAATACTAATGGTGTAGTGACTATTGAATCAAATAAATTCTCTTTCGACAGACAGAAATTTGATATCGCATATCAGTCAGGAATGAAAGACTCTGTGATCAATGACGAAATTGATATGACAGTAAAAGTTAGTGCGAAGTAATTTAATCTAAAAAAATATTGAGAAAAGTGCAGAAGTTCTGCGCTTTTTTTTATTTTTGTTGAATTGTAAATAAAAAAGAATGAAAAGATTATTATTGTTTGCTATGATGTGTGCGAGCATGTCGTTTGTTTTTGCTCAGAAAAAAGGAGATAAAATTTCTAAAGTTGTCACTTCTGAGATCTTATGGTGGGGAAGCAAAGTAGTGAAAACTGCACCTACAACTCATTTCGGAAGCTTAAAGCTGAAAAGCGGAAAATTTAATTTCGATAAAACAGTTTTGGTCGACGGTGAGTTTATTATCGACATGAGAAGCCTTGTAGTGGCAGATCTTTCGGGACCGGATCAGGTGAAACTGACCAATGAGCTTAAAGGAACCAACTTTTTCGAAGTAAAAAAATTCCCGACAGCGAAATTTCATTTAAAGAAAATTATCCCTCTTGCGAATGCAGAGTTCAATTCTACAATCGTAGGTGACATTACCATCAAAGGAATCAGAAAGACCATCTCTTTCCCTGCAAATGCGCACGTTACTCAGTTTACAGTTGAGATTGAATCTTCAAAATTTGCATTAAACAGAAAAGATTTCAGAATTTTCTACCAAACTTCTTTGAAGGATCACTTTATCAAAGACGAAATGGAAATTCAGTTTAAACTTTCTACTGTTAAAGTGGATAACGAAAGACCAAGATAAAAGGTTAAAATTTTTATAAATTAAAAAGGACTGCTTTTAAATGAGCAGTCCTTTTTCTATTTTAGCTGTTATAAATACAAACTTCGTATGAAAATCTACGTTATCAGCGGTCTAGGGGCAGATTATAAAGTGTTGGAAAGACTGGTTTTTCCGGAAGAGCATGAAATTATTTCAATTGACTGGCTTATTCCTGAACGTGATGAAAAATTTGCTGATTACGTTGTAAGAATGGCTGAAAATATTGATGATTCTGAACCGTTTTATCTTCTCGGTTATTCCTTTGGAGGATTGATGGTGCAGGAAATCAACAGGCTTAAACCTGCGGTAAAAACCGTTATCTTGGGAAGTATAAAATCAGATAAAGAAAAATCCAGACTTATAAAACTGGGTCAGTACACCAAAATTCCACAATACCTTCCCGTTGGTTTGTTTAATATTAAAACCTTGGAAACCTATGCTGTTTTCAGAAAGTTTTTCGATCCTAAAAATCCTAAAGTCAACCAATATTTCAGATTTACCGATCCTTATTATTTGAAATGGTCTGTGCAACAGATTTCAGAATGGAAATTTGAGCAGAAAGACAATATAATTCAGATTATGGGCGACCGTGACATTGTTTTTCCCATCAAAAACTCAAAACCCGATTACATTATCAAAGGAGGGACTCATCTTTTTCCTGCAACTAAGTATAAAGAGGTTTCTGAACTCTTAAAAAATATTTTTATTTGATTTTATATTAAATTAAAAGGGGTTGTTTTAAAAATTAATATTATTTTAATTAAATTATCTATATTTTTGTAGGGGTTAAATTAAAATAAATATGAAAGTTGGTTTAAAGTGGATTGTTTCCTTTGTCATTATCTCAATCGTTGCCATTGGCGGACTTTTTTGGCGTCCCGATTTTACAGCTCCCAATACAGGAGATTTTTTAAGTGAATCTGCTATAGTTGGTTCTGATGTTGCTTGGATTCTTGCTGCGGCTGGTTTGGTTCTCTTAATGACTCCAGGTCTCTCATTTTTCTACGGCGGTATGGTGGGTAAAAAAAATGTGATCTCCACAATGCTGCAGAGTTTTATTTCTCTGGGAGTGATTTCAATTCTGTGGATTGTCGTTGGGTTTTCACTTTCGTTCGGCGAATCCATCGGTTTTGAAATAAACGGTGAGCATTATGGAATTATAGGAAATCCTTTCACCTATATGTTTTTCAACAATGTAAGTCTCTATCCGCACAAAGACATGGCTTCTACAATTCCGTTTGTTCTTTTTGCTTTGTTTCAGATGAAATTTGCTGTGATTACTCCGGCTTTAATTACAGGATCTTTTGCAGAAAGGGTTCGTTTTATTTCCTATCTGCTTTTTATGATTTTGTTTAGTCTTTTAATCTACACCCCTTTGTGCCACATGGTTTGGCATCCGGACGGACTTTTAAATAAATTTTTCGGAATTAAAGATTTTGCAGGCGGAACAGTTGTTCACATGAGCGCCGGTTTTGCCGCTTTAGCAGGAGCTTTGGTTTTAGGAAACCGTAAAAATCCTCATCATGAACCTTCAAATATTCCCTATGTGATTTTAGGAACGGGAATGCTTTGGTTTGGCTGGTTTGGCTTCAATGCAGGTTCAGCTTTATCGGCCAATGCAACAGCAGCGGTCGCATTTGGGACTACAACAATTGCTTCGGCTTCCGCAATGATGACTTATATCTTTTTTGACAGGTTAAATTGCCGTCCGGTTTCTGCTCTGGGGGCTTGCATTGGTGCAGTTGTTGGCTTGGTGGCTATAACACCTGGCTGTGGGTTTGTCTCTATTCAGGAAAGTATTTTTATAGGTTTTATTTCTGCTATTGTTTCAAATTTGATGGTTAATTGGAAAGCTTTAAAGAAAATAGATGATACACTGGATGTTTTTGCCTGCCACGGTGTCGGCGGAATTATGGGAATGATTCTCACTGCTATTTTTGCTCATGGCGAAAACGCAAGTCTTCTGCACGGAGGAATCGGGGTTTTTGCCCATCACATGATTGCTTTGCTTTTGGTATCGGTTTTTACATTTTTCGGCTCGTTGTTGCTCTATAAACTTACAGACAAAATAATTTCACTTCGGGTAAAACAAGTTTCGGAAGAAATGGGTCTTGATATTTCCCAGCACGGAGAAAGTTTAAAATGGTAATTTTTTTGGTATTTAACTTAAACAGTGGTTTTTTTTGACCGCTGTTTTTTTTATATTTAATTCTCTCCTCAACCTCAACCTCAACCTCAACCTTAACCTTAACCTTAACCTTAACCTTAGCCTCAACCTTACCCTCAAATTCCTGCGCATCTATAATATTTTCAATGTATATTTGCTTTTCATGAAACTGAAAAATTTATATGGAGTCAATATCTGTATTTGAAATAATTAAAGTCGGGATCGGGCCTTCCAGCTCCCACACAATGGGGCCGTGGAATGCTGCTTCGGCATTTATCAGAATTCTCAACCGTGAAAGATCGGTTGCCGAAGTAAAAGAGGTTTTTCTTGAATTTTTCGGATCTTTAGCAAAAACAGGCATCGGTCACGGAACCGACATTGCCGGAATGTTGGGATTAAACGGCGAAGATTTTAAAACCATCGATACAACGAAGATTGATGATATCGTCAATCATATTAAAGAATCTCAGATCATAAACCTGGGTGGTGAAAAAGAAATCCCCTTCATTTACGGTCATCATTTGATTTTAAATATGTCCAAATCACTTGATTATCATCCGAATGGAATGATCTTCAGTGCGGTTTTTGAAGACGGAACCGAGCTGATGCAGGATTTTTATTCTGTAGGCGGAGGTTTTATCATGAGTCAGGAGAAAAATTCTATTGAGAAACAGTGTGTAAGAACTTTATATCCGTGTCACAAGTCTTCGGATATTGTGAAGTACTGCGAACATTTAGGTTTGAATAAAATTTCAGATTTAATTTTGATGAACGAAGAAAGCTGGCGTACGCAGGAAGAAACCCGTTCTGAAGCTTTAAATATCTGGAAAAATATCAAAGAATGTGTTTACAAAGGTGTCAACAAGGAAGGAGTTCTTCCAGGAGGTCTCAATGTAACCCGCCGTGCCGCAGGAATCAACCGTAAGCTTCTCGGAGATAAAGTCTACAAAAACATCGACGAATGGTTTCAGCAAGTCGTTGACGCAGAAGAAAATTTCACCAATATCAATAAATGGATTTCCTGTTTTGCACTCGCGGTGAACGAAGAAAATGCAAGTTTCGGAAGAATTATCACTGCACCTACCAATGGAGCAAGTGGTGTAATCCCTGCAGTTTTAATGTATTCTCAAGCTTTTACCGATGCAAATAGCGAAGACGATATTGTCAGATTTATTTTAGTGGCCGGTGAAATCGGAACTTTGTTTAAGAAAAACGCAACTATTTCTGCAGCAATGGGCGGTTGTCAGGCAGAAGTTGGGGTTTCCTCAGCAATGGCAGCAGCTGGTTTGACGGAAATTTTAGGCGGAACTGTAGGTCAGGTTTTGATGGCGGCAGAGATTGCTATGGAACATCACTTAGGTTTAACCTGTGATCCAATCAAAGGTTTGGTGCAGATTCCGTGTATCGAAAGAAATACAATGGGAGCAATAAAAGCGATTACAGCCGCCAATATTGCTCTTGAAAGCGATCCATCAAAAGCAAAAGTAAGTTTAGATCAGGTGATACAGACGATGTGGGAAACTGCGTTATCGATGAATGACCGTTTTAAAGAAACTTCCGAAGGTGGTTTGGCAATTGCGGTGAATGTTCCGGAATGTTAAAATAAAGACAGCTAAAGTTCTATAGAAAACGTCGGTTTGTTTTGCCTAAAACATACCGACGTTTTAGTGAAAAGATGCCGATGTTTTAAGTGGAGCATCTTTTTTCAGTTGTCGTAAAATACCTTACTAGTTTATTTTCGGTAGCTCGTAATCTACTCCGTAAAGCATGCTGAAAACAGCGACAGCAAATTCATTCCCTGCAATGCCAATACGATCTGCATTGAGGGAATAAGATATTGAAATGTCGTCCTCCCCATTATAAACCATCAGCGAATTGGTGCCATAAGTTCCGCCACTGTGACCTACAAAAATTTTAGAATGAAAAGGAACAACTGATAATCCTCTTCCAAATCTTGCATCAGTAGGAATCATTGAAACCATCGAATTTTCGGAAACCATCTTTTTGTCAAAATAGGCATTGATAATGAGGTTGAGATTATAAGGTGTTGTTGCGATATCTCCTACGCCAACAACATTGTTGAAGTCGAAATCTTTCACATGTTCCCATTTTGTGGTAAAAGAAAAAGATGGATAAACATGGTTTGGTTTCTGCGATGCAGTGTAGAAGTTTTTTAATTGTAAAGGCTTAATGATGAACTCATTTAAATTATCAGCGTATGTATTTTTCGAAACTTTTTCTAAGATTTTAGTCAGAAGAAAATATCCCGAGTTTGAATATTTTTGGTCTGAATCTGGCTCAAACAAAGTGCCTTGCTCATTAATTCTATTAACGATATCTTGCTCAGATACCTTGTTTGTTAACCATTTCGGGTTGCTTTCCTTTCCGGTAACGTAGTCTCCAAGACCTGAGCTGTGATGCAGAAGCTGAGAAATATCTATTTTTTCAGCATCCGGGATTTGAGGGTAAAACTGAGATAATTTGGTGTTAAGATTCAGTTTTTTCTGTTCAATCATTTTATAAATCATCATAGCCGTCATGGTTTTAGTAATAGAACCAATCTGGAAAGTCTGATTTGTATTTTTGAAATCCGGAAGGTTTTTCTCGCCAAAATTATTGGTGTATATCTCTTTTCCTCCTTTAAAAATTGAAATTTCTCCCGCTAAAGCATTGTTTTTCTCTAAATAAACCAGAAAATCATCAATCTTTTTCAGGCTTTCTTTGGTGTCTGAAAGTTTTAAAAACTCAAGGCTTTTGTCTTTGTTTTTGCTCTTGTCAAAAGGTTTTAAATTGAGCGGTAAAACCAATCCTTTTTGGGTAAAAGTTCCGTTGATTTCATTATTTTTAAAAGTTCCGCTGTATTTTGCACCCATCGCTGAGTTTTCAAAACTTAGAATATTGTTGGTAAAGCTTGTCTTCTCTAGCGGGATTCCTTCTGCGCCTTGCAATGGGCTGTCCAACGTAGATTTGTATTCGTTTTTATCCTTTTGAATATTTAGAATTAAAGGGAGTTTATTGCCTTGAATTTCGAGCTCGCCTTTCCAAGAACCCGTTATTTCCTGCGCGAAAATGAATATACCGGTGAAATGAATAATGAGAAATATAAATAATCTTGTTTTCATGGTTGTTTTAATTTAAAAATTGCATCAGTACGATAAGGATAATAAGAATAATGGCAAAAATTACGATATAAACCCAGCCTTTCAGATTGGTGGCAGTTTTGAAACCATTGTAAAGAAGGGTAATGCCATACGCAGACATTGCAAGAGAATACAGAGAGAAGCTGATCACAATCAAAATTGCAGCAGGAGGTATTTCAGCACCCAGCTCCATAGAGGTTAGAAAATAATCTTTACTATTCTGAATAATATCCAGTTGACTTGGAACTGCTGTAAAAAATCCGGGAATCTGTGATATGAGAACTGCATTTGTAATGTCAATGAGTCTCGTTTTTCTGTTTATTATTTTTCCGAAAATAAAAAATACAATGATGGAAATGGCAAAAACTGAAAAGGTAGAAAAAATTACCTTTGTTAACGTCTCTTCAGATTGAATGTAGGTATAATGAAATACACTGTCTGCTCTGAATCTCAGTAAAAATAAAATACTGAAAATAATTACGGAGGAAACGATTCCTGCAATAAAAAGTTTTTTATCATCAAACTTCAAGAAAGGATTAAAAATAGTTTTCATGTTCATGGTGCATTTATTTTTTTAATTCGTTGATTTTGGTAATCAGATCATCTACTTTGTTTCTCATGGTAGGATAGGAGAGTTCCGCCTGTTTTGCCATTTCTTTAATGCTTCCACTGGAAAGAAAAAAATTCATTATAAAATCCTGTTCTTCTCTGTTGAGTTTCAGGAAGACCGGAAGCTCATAATCCCCGTTTACATTGGTTTCGCAATGAGGACATTTCATTTGGCTTACATTCAGAGTATGATCGCAACTTGGACAAATTATTGGTAGTTTCATTAGTTTTGTTTTTACAAATGTAATATTAATTTTAATAAAATTAAAATATTATTTAATAAAGTTAAAAAATGGTTTGCATTTAGGAATAAAAAAAAACTTCCAAGTAATGGAAGCTTAGGCGTATGTGATATATTGTTTATTTTAAAATTCCACGGATTTTATTGGCATTTGTAATCAATTCTTCCAGGTATTCAAAATTGTCTTTCTCCAAAGCAGATTTGAATTTTCTGAGCTGAGTTATGTGCTCATTCAAAGCATCCAAAACGTTTTCTTTGTTTTGTTTAAAAATAGGAACCCACATTTCTGGATGGGATTTTGCCAGACGAACCGTGCTCGAAAACCCCGAACTCGCCAGTTGAAAAATCGTTTCTTCTTCTTTTTCCTTTTCTAAAACCGTATTAGCCAGCGCGTAGGAAGTGATGTGAGACATGTGTGAAATGTAAGCCGTGTGAATGTCGTGATCTTCTGCAGACATCTGAACAATGTGCATATCGAGATTTTGGACGACGTTTTCCACCAGTTCCAAAGCATCTTTTGCGGATTTTTCACCGTCGCAGATGACACCGGCTTTACCTGCAAAACTTTCGGCGAGCGCAGATTTCGGCCCGTGATTTTCCGTTCCCCACATCGGGTGAAATGCTACAAACCGTGATCTCTTAGGATGATCTTCGGCCGATTTTACAATTCCTGATTTCGTGGAACCCACATCCATAACCGTCTGATGATCTGAAATTAAATCTAAAACCTGAGGCAGAATTTTGATCGCTGAATCTACAGGAACGGCAATGATGATGAGATCAGCAGCCTCAATTCCGGTTTTGAAATCTGCTTTTTCGTTGATGATGTTTAATTGTAAAGCATCTTCAAGATTCTCAATATTATTGTCGATTCCGTAGATGAAATCGGAAATGTTTTTCTGTTTTAATTTTAAAGCAATCGATCCTCCAATCAATCCTACGCCTATAATGCTGATTTTCATAATTTATTTATTTTAAAAACGAAAAACCCCGTCTTTTCGGACGGGGTTTTTACTTATTTTGAAGCACAAAATCCTTATCCGAAAACCTTTTCAGATGGATAATAATAGTTTTGTGCAGTTATTTTCATAAGGCTAAAGTATTGAAAATTTCTTAAGCAAGCAAAATACGATTGTAAAAAACTAATCAAGATTAATTTTTTGCAGTGACAAACCATGACGGATAAAGGATGACTTGATTGCATTTAAAAAATTAAACAGTAGTAAATTTTTTTACTTTTTGAGTGAATTTTTGTTATAGTATCGAGATACCCTCGAGGTACCCTTTGTATACTCTTTTAAGACAATCTGTAAATCACATAAAAAAATTAAACAGTTATAAAAAAAATGCCTGCTAAACCTTGACAAGGTTGGCTCCAAATAAGATATAACTTCATATTTTCTGTTCGTAAAGTGCTTTCATCAATAATGGCTTCTGCTGTTATTAGCTTAACGAAGCGTCTTTGCGACAGGATAATTTTAGCTAAAAGAGAATTTGTTATCTTTGCCCGATAAGAACATCTTTGTGAAAAAATATCCGGTCTGGAAGTCGGTGATGGATTACGGAATCTCTTTCGTGGCCGCAGTAATTTTTCTTCCGCTTTTTTTCGTACTTTTTATTCTGGCGTCTGCAGATACCGGTTTTCCCGGGATTTTTACTCAGGAAAGGGTAGGGAGATTCGGAAAAATGTTTACGGTTTTTAAATTTAAAACTTATCATTCTGCCACTCATCAGAAATCTTCTTTCGGAAAATGGATGCGGAAAACCAAGCTTGATGAACTTCCCCAATTGTTTAATATTTTAAAAGGCGAAATGTCTTTCATTGGACCAAGACCAGATATCAAAGGCTATTACGATGAACTGGAAGGCGATGACCGTGAGGTTTTAAACCTAAAACCCGGACTCATCAGTGAAGCAGGATTTAAATACAGACACGAAGACAAAATTCTATCTCAGCAGAAAAACCCACTGAAATATAATAATGAGGTTCTTTTTCCGGATAAAGTGAAAATGAATCTGGAATATTACAGAAATCTTTCTTTAAAAAACGATGTCAGGCTGATTTTAAAAGCTTTCGGAGTTATTTTAAATCTAAAATCCGAAAAACACTTATGAAACTTCTGAGTACAACGGTTTTTTCGGGCATCACGGCATTTGTAAAAATTTCGGCAGGATTTGTTGCAACGAAAGTAATTTCCTCTTTTTCGGGACCTGCGGGTGTTGCTCTGGTTGGATCACTCACGAACTTTATGGCTGTTGTACTGAGCCTCGCCAACGGATCTGTCACTTCAGGAATTGTAAAATATACCGCTGAATTTAAAAATGACAGAAGGAAATCTAAAATTTTGTATGATACATCTGTTTTTGTATCATTGGTTTGTTCGGCACTGGTTTTTTTAGGGCTTGTTATTTTCGCTCAGCACTGGAGCAGAAGTATTTTTCACAGCACAGAATATATTTCGGTGATTTATCTTCTAGGAGGAGGAGTGATTTTTTATTCTCTGAACACGATTCTTTTAGCCTTCCTGAATGGGTTGGGCTACATTAAAAAATATACAGTTATCAATGGAATAAGCAGTGTAATTACCCTGCTTCTCACGATTGTACTTATTTATTATTACAACATTTCAGGGGCTTTGTATGCTTTGGTCATCACGCAGTTTGTGGTGTTTTTTGTTGCGGTACTTTTGATTTGGAAGAGGATTTTTAAAAACATCAGTCCATCGATTTTTAAACCTGATTTTAAAACCATAAAAAACCTCAGTCATTTTACAGTAATGGCAGTGGTGAGTTCTTCAGCAATGCCTCTGGCTCAGATCATCATCAGGAATTTTATCACCAAAGAAATTGATCTCAACAGCGCAGGAATCTGGCAGGGATTGATCAGGATTTCAGACGGTTATCTTCTGATGATTAATATAACTTTAGGAACCTATTTTCTGCCAAAATTATCTTCTTTAAATGGTAAAAATGAAGTCAGAATAGAAATTTTGGATGGATTGAAATTTCTGGCTCCGTTATTTTTGGCAATGTGTGCAGGAATTTATTTTACAAGATTCTACATCATAGAAATACTTTATACCAAAGATTTTTCAGCTATGGAAAGTCTTTTCTTCTGGCAGCTGGCAGGAGATTTTTTCAAGGTGCTTTCTTTGGTATTTTCTTATCTGATGATTTCTAAGGTGATGACCAAAGCTTACATCATTACAGAAGTCTTATTCGATTCATCTTACGTGATTTTAAGTTTAATACTCATTCGTAAAATTGGATTGGAGGGTAGTTCCATTGCATTTTTTATTACCTATTTTCTAAGTTTTCTCATGATGATTTTAATATTTAGAAAAACTGTTTTCAGCAGATAAATATTTCAGAAAGATGGTTACTTTAAATTTAGTTTGACAGTTCAAAGTTTCCTATTCGGAATCTGTATAGACAAAAATAAAATTTTTACTCAGTTCATTTGCGGATATTTTATTAAAGTATTGATAATAAATGTGTTTTTTGCAATAATTCATTATTTGATGAGCCATCTGTTTTTATATTCCTCTCAAAATATCTATATTCGTTGACCTAAAATAAATGAGGAAAATTTGAAGACTGAATTTAATAAAGAAGACTCTCTACAGGAAATTATAAAACCTTATAAAAGAAAATGGTATTGGTTTGCCATCAGTATCTTGCTGATGATTTTGCTGGCTTTGTTTTATATAAAAACTACGGCTCCTGTATATGAAGTTGTTACCAAAATTTTAATTAAAGACGCTAAAAAATCAGGTAATCCGGCAGACGCAATTCCCGGAATGGAAGGTTTGGCTGGTCTTACAGGTTTCAACTCAAATACGGTAGAAAATGAAATGGAAGTTTTGGCTTCCAAAAAACTGCTCAGTCAACTGGTAGACGAATTGCCTTTGCACTGTCCTATTTATGTGGAAGGTGATTTTCACAACGTAGAATTGTACAAAGCAGAATCACCAATCAAAATTCAGGTGATTAATGAAAAGCCTTTCGGTGAACTTCCAAAGAAGAGAATTGATATCAGCATCAAAGGAAATGAAATTACGCTTAATTCAGAGGAATTTTCATCTCCTTTAAAAACACAGTTTAACAAAACGGTAAGTCTTCCTTTCGCCAATATTATGTTTCTGAAAAATGAGACATTCAATCCCATTTTAGTTAAAAAACTCAATGTCAATCAATTATTTTTTACTTATACAGATAAAATCAGTTTGATAGATGAACTGCAGGAGCTGGTAAAAGTAAAACTGAGCAATAAAGACGCAACGGTAATTGATCTTTCTGTAAATCATCCCAATATTGCAAAAGCAAAAGATCTTCTTAATACTTTGGTTGTACAGTACAACCTTGAAGCGATAGATGAAAAAAATACAGAATCTGAAAAAACCAAGCAATTTATTGATGACCGTGTTGCGCTTATCTCAAGAGAATTAGGAGATGTCGAGAAACAAAAACAGGATTTTAAAACAGCCAATGATCTTGTTGATATTCGCGCGCAGGCCGGTATAGAATTGGAGACCAGTGCGGAAGCTGAAAAGAAAAAACTGGAACTCTACACTCAGTTGGAAATCAATAACATGTACTCCGGCTACATTAACAACAAAGGATTCAACGAAATTCTTCCGACCAACCAGTTAGGAAGCGATAAAGAATCTGAATCTTCAAGTAATATTGCTGCATATAATCAATTGGTTATCCAGCGAAACAGACTTTTGGAAAACTCCACCTCAGAACATCCGATGGTGAAAACGCTGAACGATGAAATCCGTAAGCAGAGAACCGCCATCAAAGAGAGTCTGGACAAAAACAGATCAAGCATCCAATCGATGATTAACAGTATTTCATCTTTGGAAGGCAAATCGAACATAGGAATGAGGAAAGTGCCTGCTCAGGAGCGTCTTTTCAGAAATATAGAAAGACAACAGCAGATTAAAGAAGAACTTTACCTTGTTTTGCTGAAAAAGCGAGAAGAAACGGCAATTATGCTTGCAATGTCTTCTAATAAAGCAAGAGTTTTAGACGTAGCTTACAAAAAGAAGAAACCTGTTGCACCAAAAAAAATGATTTCGTTGGGTGCGGCGTTATTTTTAGGTTTCGGTATTCCGTTTTTAATTATTTTTCTGAGACTTTTCTTTAATACAAGAATTTCTGACAAGAAAAGTGTTGAAAAACACACCTCAATTCCGGTGGTGGCAGAAATTCCGCATCTTAAATCTCAGAAGAATAATCTTATTCAGCAGAATGATGTTTCGGCTTTGGCTGAGTCTTTCAGAATTTTAGCTACCAACGTCAATCTTCAGTTGCCTTTGGATCAGAAAAATCATGTTATCTTAATTACTTCAAGTGTAAAAGGAGAGGGAAAAACTTTGGTTTCTATGAATTTGGCTTTAAGTTTAGCTAAAAAAGGGAGAAGCGTTTTGCTGATTGGTTCAGATATCAGAAATCCGCAGTTGCAGAGATACAGACCTGAGATGAAATCTGCCAAAGGTCTTACGGAATTCCTTTACGGAACTGTCTCTGATATCCGGGATATTATCCATCCGAGTCAACTGAACGAGCATTGTGATTTTATTTATTCGGGGATTATTCCACCAAACCCTGTGGAACTTTTAGACAACGGCCGTTATAAAGTTCTGCTTGAAAAAGCAAAAGAACTGTACGATTATATTATCATTGATTCTGCCCCATTGATGCCGGTTACAGATACTTATGTTATTGCAAAACTTGCAGATATGACGCTGTACATTATGCGTTCAGAAAAAACCGAAAAAAGCTATATCGAATATGCTGACCATACAGCTTCAGAAAAGAAACTGAACAAAGTAAACATTGTCCTGAATGATGTGAAAGCCCAGAATTTCGGATATGGAAATCAGAAAGGTTATGGGTATAATCAAGATATCGACGCAGGTTTTTTCGGAAAGATAAAATCATGGTTCAGACAATCGTAAAGATTTGATTATAAAATCTGATGGAGGAGTTTAAACTGAAATTTTACGTCATTTACGTAGTTTTTGCTGTTGTGGCAATTATCTTTTCCATGTATGTTGATATTAAAAAGAAATACTACAATTCGATTTCAACCGTGCTGGCGCTGACGTTGTTTTTGATAGTTTCCTTACTTTTTGGTCTCAGAGATTTAGATGTAGGTACAGACACGGATATTGTACGTGTTCAGTTTGAATATCACGACAGATTAGATTTTGGATTTCAGTTTGTTTTTGATTTTCTCATTGTGCTGGTGAGCCAGTTTACAGATAATTACCATATTTTCCTATTGGTACTGAGCTTACTGTTTACAGGTTTGATATTTTCGTCAATAGTTGTACTGTCAAAGAGAATAGACCTCAATATATTTTTGGTTTCATTCAGTTTTGTCAGTTTTTATTTTTTTGAGCAATTAGGGATTAATATTGTGCGTCAGGGTGTTTCGCTGGCGTTTTTTCTTTTGGCAGTAAGTCTCTATTTTAAAGAACCCTCAAAGTTCAAATACTGGCTGATTCCTTTATTTTTAGGGGTTGGCTTTCATATCACAACCATTATTGTTCTGTTAATTTTTGGTGTGGTAATTATTTTTAAAAAGCTTAAAATCATGTATTTTTATGCTTTATATTTTTTAATTCTGATTATCTCTGCTGTGGGGGGAAGTGTTTTGTCATTTGGTTCTCTACTCAGTTATTTCTTTTTGGTTGACAGCAGAAGAGCGGATTTTTATATTAACAACGAGAATGGCCTCGGGTATGAAATTGGTTTCAAAACACAGTTTGCAATTTTCAATACTGTGTTTCTGGGTGTTTTTACTTTTATTAATGCTAAAATACTACATTACGAAAACGAAAGTTATGAGATACTGCTCAAGTACTACATGGTAATGAGCTCCATCTTTTTTCTGATGTTTCAGATTCCGTTTTCAGACCGTTGGGGAATGATGTCCTGGATCACGATTCCGTTTTTGCTGGCACCGCTTTTCAGTATTAACAAAACTGCAAAATTCAGCATGGGAACACTCGGGTTTCTCTTCCTCATTTTTGTTTCTTTTTCAATTTATTACAGTTCAAAATAATGGCAGAAGTAACCGTTGCAATACCAATATACAATGCTGAAAAGTATCTTGAAGAAGCAATTCTTTCCGTACTTTCTCAGACTTTTCAGGATTTTGAATTGTGGCTGGTGGATGATGGTTCTACAGATTCTTCAGTTGCAATCTGTGAGAAATTTTTATCTGATAACCGGGTGAAAATTTTTGCTGACGGAGAAAACCGTAAATTATCTTCACGCCTTAACATGATTTCTCAAAACGTAAAAACAAAATTTCTTTTGAGAATGGATAGTGATGATATCATGCACCCGGAAAAAATAGAAAAACAGCTTAAAGTTTTAGAATCTCATCCGGAGATTGATATTTTGTCTACCAACCTTTATTCTATAGATGAAAATAATATTGTTCAGGGAAAAAGATTCGACAGGGATAATAATTTTCTAGGTGAAATTTTTCCAGTAATGCATCCTACAGTAATGGCTAGGTCAGAATGGTTTAAAAAAAATCCCTACGATGAAAAAGCTGTGAGAGTAGAAGACGCAGAACTTTGGTTGCGAACGAAAGACTTCAGCACTTTCAGAACAATGGGTGAGCCTCTGTTTTTTTACAGGGAGATTGGCAACAAATACTACAAAAGATATTTTAAAGGTTTCCCCGGAGTTTTTTATATGTTGAGAAAAAATATTTTCAAAGTGTCATACATCAAATTTTGCCTTAAATATTTTGCTGCCAGCTTTGTTTATTTTCTGTTATATATTATTGGAAGGGAGCATTCTATGATTCAGAATAGAAATCAGGTTAAAATTTCAGATTGTCATTATTCAGATTTTACTTAGATTGTTAAGACAAATTGCTTTAATTATAGATGAAAATTCTACATGTCATTACTTTAGCCGAACTTGGAGGTGCACAGTCTGTTGTCATCAATCTCGCAGAAAGATCTGTGCAGGATGGCGATGAGGTTTTTGTAGCGTCTTCCGAACATGGCGAAATGTGGGACATGCTTCATGAGAAAGTTTATCAGATTAAAATCAAAAGTTTAAAACATTGCTTAGGTTTAGCCGATCTTACTGTTTTAAAGGAACTTTATTCAATTTACAAAAAGTTTAAGCCAGATGTCATTCATCTTCATTCATCGAAAATCGGGATTTTAGGAAGATTGGTTTTTCCGTCAGCGAAAATTATTTATACCATTCACGGTTTCGATTCGATTCGGCTTCGTTATAGAAAGTTTCTGCCTTTAGAGAAAATGTTAAAATCAAAATGCAGAGCGATCGTAAGTGTGAGCAATTATGATTTTGAAAACCTGAAAGCAGAAGGTATTACAGAAAATACGTACGTCATCCAAAACGGAATCAAAGATTTTGCCCAGCAAGATTTCAATTCTGAAGAAGATTTGTTTGCAGATTTGAGGCAAAATGCTGATACAAAAATTATCTTATCTATTTCAAGATTGGCTCCACCCAAAAGATTTGATGTTTTTTGTGCATTGGCAAATCAGTTTTTAGATCAAAATATACTCTTCGTGTGGATCGGAAATAAAAAAATAGAAAAAAATATTCCGCATAATGTAATTCTATTAGGCGAGAAGAAAGAAGCTTTCAGATACTATAAAAATGCTGATGTTGCCGTCTTGTTTTCTAATTATGAGGGACTTCCCATATCACTCATTGAGGCAATATGTTTTTCAAAACCAATTATTGCATCAGATGTAGGAGGGATTTCTGAATTGATTAACGGAAACGGAATTCTTGTAAGTAATGATGATTTGCACAAAACACAAAAAACCATTACTTTTATGCTGAATAATCAAAATATTTATGACAAATTTGCAAATCAGTCAAGGAAATTGTTTGATGAACACTTCCATGTTGAGATAATGTATTATAAATATAGAGAATTGTATTCTGTTATAGGTAAAAAATGAAAGTTTCTAAGTTAACCAACTTTCCTAAAAGATATCTTATTGTAAACGTCAGCGATATTTCTTACAAAATCTTGAAAGAAACAGATTTTTTGAATAATAATAAGGTAATTTTTTTTGATACGAATGTTGAGACCAGAAGCATTTCAGATTACATCGTTAAACTAAAAATAAAAAATGTGATTATTGATACCACCAACGTTAATCATATTTCCGAAAAGGTGACCAACGAAATCATCGATTTGAAAATACAGGGAGTGAAAATTTACGATGCACAAAATTTTTATGAAGTTGTAAGCAAAAGAATTCCTTTAGTGAAATTCTCTTCCAACGAATATCTTGCAGACAATGTTTTCAGTATCGGTCTGGATGAGGAAGATATTTTTTTTAAGCGTGTTTTTGATATCGTAATGAGTTTGCTTCTCTTGCCTTTCACGCTGCCGCTTATTGCTTTTGGTGCTCTGCTTATTTTTTTCACTTCGCCCGGTAATGTTTTCTTTTCTCAGATGCGTGTAGGAAAAAACTCTGTTCCGTTTAAAATTTTTAAACTGAGAACAATGACGAAACTTCACGACGGCACTTTCACTACAAAAAATGATCATCGTCTTTTAAAAGTCGGAAAATTTCTCAGAAAAACAAAAATCGACGAGCTTCCGCAAATATTTAATGTTCTCAACGGTTCCATGAGCCTAATCGGGCCAAGACCGGAAAGAGCAAAGTTTGTTACAGAGTCTATAAAAGACAACGCTTATTTTGACCTGAGACATCTTGTAAAACCAGGTATCAGCGGTTGGGCACAGGTGCATTTACCAAAAGCAACGCCGAGAGAAAATCTTAAAAAACTGGAATACGATCTTTACTACATCAAAAATTACAATTTAAAATTAGATTTTTTAATTCTTATTAAAACCATACAGGTTGTTTTTACCTTAAACAGCCATTAAAATAAACAGAATGAAGATAAAAGAAACTCCGCTTAAGGATTGCTACATTATTGAACCTACAATTTTTGAAGATGAACGCGGTTATTTTTTTGAAAAATACAACGAAGCAAAATTTCAGGAGCAAACGGGAATGAACGGACATTTTGTGCAGGATAATATTTCAAAGTCGTCTTACGGTGTCTTGAGAGGTCTCCATTTACAGAAAGGAGAACATGCCCAGGCAAAACTGGTTTCTTGTCTTGAAGGAAAAGTTTGGGATGTGGCAGTAGATCTCAGAGAAGATTCTCCAACATTCGGAAAATGGTTCGGGATTGAGCTTACAGCGGAAAATAAACTGCAACTGTACGTTCCAAGAGGTTTCGGTCATGGCTTTTCAGTTTTAAGCGAAACTGCAGTTTTCTCATATAAATGCGATAATTTCTATAATAAAGAATCTGAAGGAGCCGTAAAATTTGATGACCCGGAATTGAATATCGATTGGAAAATAAGTTCTGAAGAAGCTGTACTTTCAGAAAAAGATAAAACTGCACCATTGTTCAGCGAAAAGAATTTTTAGGAACTGAATTGATTAATTGTATTCAAATGTCTCAGCTTAATATAAGTGAAACGGCTTTGTGAAACTTAAAGCAAATCATTTTTAAATTTCTTAGTGAGCTTCGTGTTCAATGATGTGAAATCAGATTCAGGCTATATTTAAAATAAAATACTCAAAACCATCTTTTTAAGGTGGTTTTCTTTTTATGGCTCAGGCTTTTTATAATTTTGTATCTTTGCACACTGAAAAATAGAAAGATGCGTACAAAATCAACAGGTAAGAAAAAAATCAATGTGGTCACTCTCGGATGCTCCAAAAATGTTTACGATTCGGAGGTTCTGATGAGTCAGCTAAAAGCAAACGGAAAAGAAGTGGTGCACGAAGACCGTGGTGATATTGTGGTAATCAATACCTGTGGTTTTATCGATAATGCCAAAGAAGAATCCATCAATACAATTCTTGAATATGTAGATGCGAAAAACCGTGGTGAGGTGGAGAAGGTTTTTGTTACAGGTTGTCTTTCAGAAAGATATAAGCCGGATTTGATCAGAGAAATTCCGGATGTTGATCAGTATTTCGGAACGAGAGATCTTCCGATTTTATTAAAGCATTTAGGTGCTGATTACAAGCATGAATTGGTGGGTGAAAGATTAACCACGACTCCAAAACATTACGCTTATCTAAAAATTTCAGAAGGTTGCGACAGACCCTGTTCGTTTTGTGCAATTCCTTTAATGAGAGGTGGTCACGTTTCAACACCGATTGAAAAACTGGTACTTGAAGCTGCAAAACTGGCTAAAAAAGGAACAAAAGAATTGATTCTTATCGCTCAGGATTTAACGTATTACGGTTTAGATATTTATAAAAAAAGAGCTTTGGGCGAACTTTTAAAAGAGCTCGTAAAAGTGGAAGGAATCGAATGGATCAGACTTCACTACGCTTTTCCAAGCGGTTTCCCTGAGGATGTTTTGGATATCATCAGAGAAGAACCAAAGGTTTGTAATTATATTGATATTCCTTTGCAGCACATCAATTCAGAGCTTTTGAAATCGATGAAAAGAGGAACCAGCCATGAAAAAACCAATGCGTTGTTAGGTAAATTCAGGGAAAAAGTGCCTGATATGGCGATCAGAACTACTTTAATCGTAGGTTATCCGGGAGAAACTGAAGAAATTTTTCAGGAATTAAAATCCTGGGTTCGTGAGCAGAGGTTCGACCGCTTAGGCTGTTTTACCTATTCTCACGAAGAAAATACCGGAGCTTATGTTTTGGAAGATAATGTTCCGCAGGAAATAAAAGAGGCGAGAGTAGAGGAAATTATGGAACTGCAGTCTCAGATTTCATGGGAGAAAAATCAGGAGAAAATAGGCATGACTTTTAAATGTGTTTTTGACAGAAAAGAAGGAAATTACTTCGTCGGAAGAACAGAATTTGACTCACCGGATGTTGATAATACCGTTTTGGTTTCGGCTGAAGATACCTATATTTCAATCGGAGATTTTGCCAATGTTAAAATAACTTCAGCTGAAGAATTTGACCTTTATGGAGAATTAGTTTAAAATACAATTCGATTATTAATACAAAACCAATGCTATTTCAGTATTGGTTTTTTTTGTCTTAAAACTTTTAAAACACTGATTAATAGTGGTTTTTTAAATGAAATCATAGTTTCATATACAATGTTTAGTTAATTAAATTAACTTTTAAGTGTAATTTTTAACACAATTTAACAAACGTGCTCTCGATTGAATCAGAACGTGATTTTAGGCTGAATTTAACTTTTTATTAGATTTTCATTAACAGTCGTTAACAAAAAAAATAGGTCACTACTATTTTGCACTATACTTTTGCCAAGTCATTAACCCAAAAAATTTCAAAATGATGAAAAGATTTATTCTTGTAATCATAATGATGATTTCTGCACTCGGTGTTTATTCTTTTACAGAAAACACTGCAGATGCCAAGAAAACAAGTTATGCGTCGTATTACCACGATAAATTTAACGGTAAAAAAACAGCCAGCGGAGAAGTATTTGATAACAGCAAATTAACCGCAGCCAACAGAACGCTTCCGTTCGGAACTTTGGTAAAAGTAACCAATCTGAACAACGGAGAAGAAGTAATAGTAAAGATCAACGACAGAGGTCCGTACCATTCTTCAAGAGCATTAGACCTTTCTAAAGCCGCGTTTGACGAAATCGGAAATATTGCCAGCGGCAAAATTCCAATTGAATATGAAGTTGTAGAAGTCGAAGAATAGACTTATAAAAAATGGTAAAGCCAACTGATCGCAGTTGGCTTTTTTTATTGCTGAAATAGTATGTCTTTAATATTTTCAAATAACTTTAAATCTCGAATTCCAGCATCGCTGGACAGTGGTCAGAATGCACGGCTTCCTTTAAAATAACCGCTCTCGAAAGTTTGTCTTTCATAGGGTAGGAAGCAAAATTATAATCCAGTCTCCAGCCTTTGTTATTGGCTCTTGAGTTTTGTCGATAACTCCACCAGGTGTAATTATCCGGTTCACTGTTGAAATGCCTGAAACTGTCGATCAGTTCGCATTCATTGATGAAATCGGTCATCCATTCTCTTTCCATCGGCAGAAAGCCTGAAGTATTCTTTAAACCCACCGGATTATGAATATCAATCGCATGATGACAAATATTAAAATCGCCCGAAATAATCAGGTTAGGAATTGTTTTGCGGAGTTCTTTAATGTAGCTCAGGAAGTCATAACAAAACTGCATTTTAAATTCAAGCCTTTCAATATTGGAAGCCGACGGAACGTAAACTGAAATGACAGAAAAGTCTTCAAAATCTGCTCTTATTACTCTTCCTTCGTTATCATAACTTTCAATTCCGCAACCGTATTCTACGTGTTTTGGTTTAATTTTAGAGGCGATTCCCACTCCGCTATAACCTTTTCGTTGTGCAGAATGCCAAAAGCTTTTGTAGCCTATTTTCTCAAGACTTTCAATATCAATCTGGTCATTTCCCGCTTTGCTTTCCTGAATACAGATGATGTCTGGATCGGCAGTTTTCAGCCAGCCTAAAAAATCTTTTGTGAAAGCGGCTCTGATGCCGTTGACGTTGTATGTAATTAATCTCATAATGAATAAAAAAATAGCTGATGGGTTTTAATAATCAGTTTTATAGTAGAAAAAATATAGAAGCAGCATAATTACACAAAATAAGACGAAAAATAAAATCCATTTGCCGGAAGAATTGCTTTCTACAAATAAAGTGCTTTGCTTATTCTCAACTGGATGATTAACAGCATTCCTTTCAAAATGATTTGTTGGTTTTGGATTAAAATTAGTTTCTTTTCTTTCAATACTTTCAACAAAGTCTTTAGAATCTTTCAAATTTCTTCCTGTTGTTTCATATACAAGTTTTACAGCATTTAATTTTTTATTTTGCTGCAAAAGTTGGCGAACCTGCTCTTCGATGTTGCTCTTCGCTGAAGTTTCTTCCAAATAATTATTTTCTAACCTGCTATCAGTCTCTCTAAACTTATTTTCTATAAGCTGATCAACCAGTTCTTTAGATTCTTTTAAACCCAATCCTGTAAAGTCTTTTACCGTTTTAATAGCAGAAATAACTTCTCCTTTGCGCACAAGCTCCTGCACCGCCGAAAGAATATTATGCTTCTGCAATAAAGTTTGATAGTCGTTCATATTAACTGGAATTTGATGTTCGTTTTACGAAAATACAAAAAAAACGGGCGGAAAAAATCAAAGATTTTTTCCGCCCGTAATAATATATTAAATATACTTAAATCCAAAAGCAATCAGCCAAAAGCCAGCTGCTATTTCGGCTCAAGAATACTGATCGGAATAATACATTCCTCCAGAGAAATTCCTCCGTGTTGGTAAGTTTCCTTATAATAATTTACAAAGTGATTGTAATTTTTTGGATACGCTAAGAAAATGTTGTTTTTAGCGAAAATATACTTAGAACTTAAATTTCCTTTCGGTAAAAATAATTTTTCCGGATTCGTAACTGCCCAGACATCACTTTTTTCATACGTTAAGCTCTTTCCTGTTTTGTATCTGATATTTGTGGAAGTTTCTCTGTCGCCTACAACTCTGCTCGGTTTTTTCACATAAACTGTTCCGTGGTCGGTAGTGATGACCAGTTTGAAACCGTTTTCAGCAGCTAACTTGATGATTTTAATTAAAGAAGAATTTTCAAACCAGTTATAGGTTAAGGATCTGAAAGTTTTATCATCTCTGATGAGCTGATCTACAATGTGATTGTCGGTCTTGGCATGAGAAAGGATGTCGATAAAATTGTAGACAATTACCAAAAGGTCATTGTTTTTATGCTGATTGAAATCTTCATAAATTTTCTTTTCGAAATCTGCATTCAGGATTTTCAGATATTTCATCGATTTTGAGCTCAAACCGATTCTTTTCATCTGGTCTTCAAGGAAATCTCTCTCAAATTCATTTTTATTACCGTCTTCATTGTCGTTAAACCATTTTTCTGGAAAGCGTTTTTCAATCTCAGAAGGCATTAAACCCGCAAAAAAAGAATTTCTTGCATACTGAGTCGCCGTCGGTAAAATACTGTAGTAATATTCCTCTGAAACTTTGTTGTAGAATTTTGTAAACAAAGGTTCAATTACTTTCCACTGATCGTATCTCAGGTTGTCAACCATCAGAAGAAGTACTTTTTCTTTCTCAACCTCGGGCTTCACTTTTTCTTTGAATAAAGTATGGCTCATCATAGGTTTTTCGGTATCGGTCAACCAGTCTTCGTAATTGTTTTCAATAAATTTAGCAAACTGAATATTGGCTTCCTCTTTTTGAGATTGCAAAAGATCTGCAAACTCATTGTCTGCAACTTTATCAAATTTCAGTTCCCAATTCACGATTTTCTTGTAATATTCTGCCCAGTCCTGATATGTTCTCAGGTAAGAAAGTTCAAGCGAAAGATTTCTGAATTCCTGCTGATACTGTAAAATCGTTTTTTGCTCTACGAGGTTGTCTTCCTGAAGATTTTTCTTTAATGAAAGTAAAATCTGGTTAGGATTTACAGGTTTCAGAATATAATCGGCAATCTGAGATCCGATGGCTTCTTCCATGATGTGCTCTTCCTCACTTTTGGTTACCATCACAATTTTCAGGCTGCTGTCTTTCAGTTTGATCATAGGAATCGCTTCCAGCCCGGAAATGCCCGGCATATTTTCGTCAATCAGCGTTAAAGCAAATTTCTCAGAATCCATCAGTTCTAAAGCCTCATTCACATTGTTTACAGGCGTCACATGATAACCTTTTTTTTCTAAAAATACGATATGAGGTTTGAGTAAATCTATTTCATCATCGATCCATAATATTTTATCTGACATATATAAAATTCAAAGTTTATAATTAAGAGTTCAATGTTTTTGAACTGTGGTATCAGTTCCAAAATTACGCCAAAACATCCTTAAGAATTGCATAAAGTTATCACAAATTCTTATAAAAAAGTAGAACGTAAAAATGTGTTTTTTAGTTTATTTTCTAGCAAAATTATAGTGTAAACCTAGCTCAATAACCATTATGGGATTCAATTTTAGAAGTGATTTACATTTTATCGTAATCAATGTTGAAAAATTGCATTATAGGTACAGAAAAAATGTTTAGATTACATGATTAAGTGATGAATATTTAAAAAAAAATAAATATTATCCCTGCAATATTTTACTCAGTATTAATTTTATAAAGTGGTTTGACTTGATTTTATATATTATTTTACAATCATTTTAAACGTCTTCAGCGATTCATTTTTATCGTTTTTTATTGTCAACAAGTAAGTTCCTGATGTCATCTGGTTTTTAAAATTAAAATGTTGGGTTTCCTCTCTATTCATCTTTTGATCTAAAATCTTTTTACCCGAAATATCATAAATGTTAAAATAGCATTGTGCTTTGGTGAAAATATTTCCTTTTACAAAAAATTCACCTTTGTTTGGATTGTCAAAGAGTTGTATAGTGGGCTTTTTATCACTTTCTTCTGTACTAAGCGTTGTGCTTGCGAATTTAGACAGAAAACCAACAAAGTAACCTGTATTAGATGAAGGATAGATAATACTGTTTTGGATAGCGTTGGGTTCTGTAAAACCGGTTGGTGAAATAGTACTGCCATACAGATAAAAAGAATCACCGGAGTCTGAAAATTTGCCGTAAATTCTCTGTTTTAAGGTTGTGTTGGTGGGAAGTCCTCCGTAATATGAGGTGAAAAGTCTGTTTCCATCAGTGTCAAACATTGTGAAAACTGGATCGAATCCAGAAATACTCTGTTGCGGTTTATTTGTAGAAAAAGCACCTGAAGTAGACATGTTGGTTGTGCCGTTTTGTACATGGGTTAATAATATTTTGCCGTTTTTCACATCCATACTGCCATCTACTGAGGTAGTTTCATATCCGTCATAAGAATCTTTATCGGGAGATCCATAGTAAGTTCCCCATATTCTTTCACCCTGCACACCAAACTTTGCAAGATACAAATCGTTTTCCCCACTCTCAATGCTTTGGTAGGCTCCTGGGCTAGCAAAATAAAAGTTCGTGTCAGTACTCAAGGCTGTGAAAAAAATTCTTCCCATTAGGTATACACTGTCTGCCTGAGCTATTATGGTATGTGCGTAACAATTTGAATTACCTCCGGGTCCATAATAAGTTCCCCAGATTTTAGTACCATTGCTGCCGTTGAATTTCAAAACGATATTTGAATTTGAAGGTACAGTATCAAAAGCACCGGGCGTGCCAAACAAAGGTGAATTGTAGACATTCTGATTACGGCTGAGTACATACACATCATTGTTATATACAGACATCTTTGGATATAAAAAAGTTGTCGGAATATAAGTTGCCCAAACCTTTTGCCCTTGTGCGCTAAGCTTGATAATATAGTTGTTAGGTATACCTTGCGTATTTAAAATGGTGAAAGTTGGAAAAGCTGTTCCGGAATCTCCCAATGTCTGCCACTCTGTTCTTCCCAATAGATAAACGTTACCATCATTATCAGTTTTAATGTAGTCATTATAGTAATAGTCATTAATCAGATTATTGATATGTGGCGTATAGGTCCTCCATAGTAAATTATCATTAGAATCGTATTTTTCAAGTAAATAATTAGTAAGGCTTCCTGGTTCTACCCCTGATGAAAGCCAAGCCCCCGCAGTAGGTGTTCCACTGGTTACCACTTTAAAATAGTTACCATTACTATCCCGGTGAATGACTCCGTTATTCTGATAGCCATAAAACTGCAATGACGAAGTGGAAGACTGTATTTTTGAACTATAATAATTTCTGTGATTGGTGTTGAGACTTGGTTGAAAACCTTGTGCTCCAGGTGTAATGAATTGGTTGTAATAAGCGTTGGATGGTACTGCAGCAGAAGCTTGAGTGTAACCATCCAAAACCACATTACCCTTATTTTCATACAATCTGCACACTACATTATCAACAGCGCCCAAATAAGTACCCCATACCCTTTGATAATTAAACGTTTGAGCGTCACATGGTATTGTTGCAAGCAGAAGTGCAATATATTTAATTGTTTTCATAGGCTTAAATAGTATATATCAGTCGTAATATTTGTGATTTAGATGTGTTTATTAATATAAATTTTATAATAATTAGCTAAATTTAGTGCATTATTTTCTAAAATATAGAATGTATTATATGAATTTTTCCGAAATCAAAACCAATGTAATTATTATTTCAAAATTTTTGGATACGTGGAAAAATATTTTTTGCAGATTTACGAAAAGTCCTTTTTAATTTCTAAAGTATTTCCCAATTAAAATTAAAAATCTGTTAAACTAAATTTATCTAATTTTGTAGTATTAATCATCTTTTAAATGAACATCAACAAGCTCAAGATTATCAACGATCCCGTTCACGGTTTTATAAAAATCCCCCACGAAATTCTTTTTGATGTCATTGAACATCCATATTTTCAGAGATTAAGAAGGATCGGGCAGACCGGACTTTTAAATCTGATCTTTCCTGGAGCAACCCACACGAGATTTCATCATGCCCTTGGAGCGATGCATCTGATGTTTACTGCTCTGGAAACTTTAAAACAGAAAGGGATTTCTATATCCGTTGAAGAAGAAAAAGCGGCGATGCTGGCGATTTTGATGCACGATATTGGTCACGGACCGTTCTCACACGCCTTGGAAAGTATGCTGATGGATGATTGGCATCACGAAAACCTTTCTTTATTATTAATGAACCGATTAAATGATGAATTTAACGGCGAATTAACTCTTGCTCTGGAAATGTTTCAGGGGCAATATCACAGAAAGTTTTTTAATCAGTTAATTAGCTCGCAACTGGATGTTGACCGTCTGGATTATCTTAAAAGAGACAGCTTTTTTACAGGCGTTTCTGAAGGAAACATCAATGCCGAAAGAATTGTTTCGATGATGAATGTATGTGAAGAAGGCGAATTGGTAATCGATGCTAAAGGAATTTATTCAATAGAAAACTTTCTTACTGCAAGAATGTTTATGTATTGGCAGGTTTATTATCACAAAACATCTGCGTTGGCAGAATTTCTTTTGGTGAAAATTCTTGAAAGGGCTAAATTTCTCGTTTCTCAAGGTGTAGATCTTCCCGCAACAGAGAATCTGAGGTATTTTTTATATCGTGAAAATAATGAGGCAACGGATGAAGATATTTTCAGATTCACGCAGTTGGACGATAATGATATTATTCAGGCAATGAAACTCTGGAGAAATTCTGACGATAATATACTAAGCTATTTTTGCAAGTGTGTAATAGAAAGAAATTTACCTAAAACCATTATTTCTTCTCAACCATTTGATGCGCAATTTACTAACGAAAAAATAAAAACTACCAACGATTTTTTCAGAATCAGCAACGGTGATCTTCTTGTGCACGAGATTAAAAGAAAACTTCTGCCCTATGACAGTGAGAAGCAACCTATCTACCTTTTACAGAAAAACGGAAAAAAAATCCGTTTAGACCAATCGCAGGATCAGCTGTTGTCTGGTTTGTTAATTACTAAAACACAGCGTTTTATATTAACTTTTCCACGTGAGATTTCCTGATTAAAATCTTAAATATTATTAAAATTTAACATCGGAAATCCAAATTATGTTTGTGAATAACAGAAATTCTTATCTTTGCAGAATATGGAATTTACAGCTTCGCAAATTGCAAGTTTTATCAACGGAAAAATCATAGGTGACGAAAATGCACTTATTACTGGTGTTTCGCCCATTGAGAGCGGAGAGACTGGTCATCTTTCTTTTGTAGCACAAGAACGTTTTGCACATCATTTAGATAGTTCTAAGTGCTCAGTACTTATTGTCACCGAGACGCTTATCAGCAAAAATCAATATAATTCTACGATAATAGCAGTAAAGGATGCTTACCTTTCTTTTCAGATTTTAATGAATCTTTATCAGGAAATGCAGGGCAGAAAAGAAGGCATCGAAGACGGTTCTTCTATACACGAAACTGCTGTTTTGGGCGATAAAGTTTACGTTGGTGCTTTCACTTATGTTTCAGAAAAAGCAAAAATAGGAGAAGGTACACAGATTTATCCTCAGGTTTACATTGGTAAAGGTGTGAAAATTGGCAAAAACTGTAAAATTGACAGTGGTGCAAGAATCTACGATTACTGTATTATTGGTGATAATTGCATCATTCATTCCAATACAGTGATTGGGGGAGACGGTTTTGGTTTCCAGCCGACTCCTGAAGGTTTTCAAAAAATTCCTCAGTTAGGAAATGTCATTATCGAAGATAATGTAGAAATTGGTTCCAACTGCAGTATAGACAGAGCAACAATTGGCTCAACCACTATTGGAAAAGGGACAAAAATCGATAATCTCATCCAGATTGCACACAACGTAAAAATAGGTGCCAATAATGTCATCGCATCACAAACTGGGATTGCCGGATCAACTACGATTGGTGACTGGAATCAGATTGGCGGTCAGGTAGGAATCGTTGGTCATATAAAAATCGGAAGTCAGGTGAAAATTCAGGCACAAAGTGGTGTGAACTCAAGTGTGAATGATAAGGAAACCGTTTATGGTTCGCCTGCAATTGCTTACAACGACTATTTAAGAAGCTACGTACATTTCAGAAAATTGCCAGAATTGGCAAAAAGAATAAATAATCTTGAGAATTCCTCAAAAGATCATACTAATGAGTGATATGCAAAAAACACTTCAGGAAGAGGTTACTCTCTCTGGAATTGGCCTTCATACTGGTAGAGAAGTAAAATTAACCATCAAGCCTGCTAAAGAAAATACAGGTTTCATTTTCGTAAGAACAGATTTGGAGGGGCATCCTCAGGTCGAAGCTGATGTAAACTACGTTGTTGCTACAGAAAGAGGTACTACTCTTGAAAAGTTAGGCGTAAAAATCAACACTTGCGAGCATCTTTTAGCAGCCTTAGTAGGTTGCGATATCGATAATGCTTTTCTTGAGATGGATGCTTCTGAGCCACCTATTTTAGATGGTTCTTCGAAGTTTTTTGTGGAAGCTATCGAAAGTGTAGGTGTGGTAGAACAAGCTGTAGCCAGAGAATATTTGGTGGTAAAGGAAGTATTAAGTTACAGCGATCCTGCAACGGGTTCTGAAATTACCATTATTCCTTCGGATACATACGAAATTACGACAATGGTAGATTTTGGAACTAAAGTTTTAGGAACTCAAAATGCTACACTTAAAAATATTTCAGAATTTAAAGAAGAAATTTCATCTGCAAGAACATTCAGCTTTTTGCACGAATTAGAAATGCTTCTGGATCATGGTTTAATAAAAGGTGGTGATATTTCAAATGCTATCGTTTATGTAGACAAAGATCTTACTGCTGAAACGACAGAAAAATTAAAGAAAGCTTTTGGTAAAGATCACGTTGCAATAAGACCCAACGGAATTCTTGACAATTTAACTTTAAATTATCCAAACGAAGCTGCAAGACACAAATTACTTGATGTAATTGGTGATCTAGCTTTGACAGGAGTGAAAATTAAAGGGAAAGTAATTGCCAACAAGCCGGGACATTTCGTCAACACGCAGTTTGCAAAAAAACTGAACCGCCAGTGGAAACTTCAGAAGAAGAAAAACGTTCCGGAATTTGATTTAAACAAACCACCGGTTTTTGATATCAATGGAATTATGAGGTTGATGCCTCACAGATATCCGTTTTTATTAATTGATAAAGTTCTTGAACTTTCTGATACGCATGTGGTAGGTTTAAAGAATGTAACATTCAATGAGCCGTTTTTTGTAGGGCATTTTCCTAAAGAACCGGTGATGCCGGGAGTTTTACAGGTTGAAGCTTTGGCTCAGACAGGTGGAATTCTTGTTTTGGCAAGTGTTCCGGATCCTGAAAATTATTCTACTTATTTCATTAAAATAGATAAGGTAAAATTCAAAAGAAAAGTAATTCCTGGAGATACTTTGGTCTTTAAAATTGAATTGATCACGCCAATCAGAAGAGGTATCGTGCACATGCAGGGTTACGGATACGTTGGCGATACAATAGCCGTAGAAGCAGAACTAATGGCTCAAGTAGCTAAAAATAAAGTTGACTAAATGATTCACCAACTAGCGGCCGTAGATAAACGTGCAAAAATTGGCAAAAATGTAGTGGTAGAACCTTTCACCACAATTGCTGCAGATGTAGAAATTGGCGAAGGTACATGGGTAGGATCTAATGTAACCATTATGGATGGTGCAAGAATCGGAAAAAACTGTAAAATTTTCCCGGGAACGGTAATTTCTGCAATTCCGCAGGATTTAAAGTTTGACGGAGAAGATACGCAGACTATTATCGGTGATAATACTACTTTGAGAGAGTGTGTTACTGTAAACAAAGGAACTAAAGCCTTGGGATATACCAAAGTAGGAGATAACTGTCTTATCATGGCAACTTCCCACATCGCTCACGATTGTATCATTGGAAATAATGTTATTATTGCCAACGGATGTGGTATTGCAGGTCATGTCGAAATAGGCGACTTTAGTGTGATGGGTGGTCTTTCTGCCATTCAGCAATTTGGTAAAATTGGTAAACATACAATGGTTTCGGGAGGATCATTAATTAGAAAAGATGTTCCACCATATATCAAAGTTGGTAGAGAGCCGATTTCTTACGCTGGAATTAATTCTGTAGGTTTAAGAAGAAGAGGATTTACCAATGATAAAATCTTTGAAATTCAGAAAATTTACAGATATATCTTTCAGATGAAAATGAATGTTACACAGGCGTTGATTCATATTGAAAAAGAAATGCTTCCGACTGCTGAAAGAGATGAGATTTTAGAATTTATCAAAAACTCTCCGGGTGGTATCGTAAAAGGATACGGAACAAGTAAAGAATAATTTAAATCTAAAAAGATGAAAAATTTAATCTTGATTTTTACAGGTTTTGCAGCAATTGCTTTTGGGCAGGAGAAAAGAAACTCAGATTGGGCAACAAAAGATTCGGTTGCAGTAAACAATGTAAATTCTATTCTCATAAATTCTAAGAAATCTTTTTCAGGTTTAAAGTCAGATTTTAAAAATTCATCAGAAATTAATAAAAATCTTAATCAGCTGTTAGTTAATACAATCAATTTTAATACGGTTATCAATGGGCAGTATGTGGATCAGGTTTCCGCAGGAACATTTACAAAACCAAGAATTGATGCGGTTGACAGAGCTGGAAGAACGCTGCTGAGTGTTCCGGTTTATAGATCAAAATAAAAAAATTACATACAAAATATAATGGCAACAAGTAACGATATCAGAAAAGGTCTTTGCATCGAATTCAGTAATGATATTTTCAAAATTATTGAATTTCTTCACGTAAAACCAGGTAAAGGTCCTGCATTCGTAAGAACAAAAATGAAGTCTGTAACCAACGGAAAAGTTTTAGATAACACTTTCTCTGCAGGTCACAAAATTGATGAGGTAAAGGTAATCACAAGAAAGTTCCAATATCTTTATGATGATGAGAATGGTTTCCACTTTATGAATAACGATGATTTCTCTCAGTTATACTTAAACAAAGAAATGATTGAAAACTCAAACCTGATGAAAGCAGGTGAAGAAGTAACCATCATTTTGAAAGAGGCAGACGAAACTCCACTTTCTGCAGAATTACCTCAGTCTGTTTACCTTGAAGTAGTAGAAGCAGATCCGGGTGTAAAAGGAAACACTGCAACCAACGCCTTGAAAAATGCAATCGTAGAAACAGGAGCAAGAGTAATGGTTCCATTGTTCATCGAGGCTGGCGACAAAATCAAAGTAAGCACAGAAGACGGTTCTTACCTGGAAAGAGTAAAAGAGTAATTTCACATAAATATTGAAGCTGAAAGCGTTATAACTTTCAGCTTTTATTTTTTTATGGCAGCTTTATCCGCCCTCCGTTCCCGCTTTTTTGCCTCCGCTTCGCTGCAGCAAAAAGAGCTCCACTCAGGTCGGGCTGCAAAGTTTGGCAAAATAAATACCTTTTCAAATTCAAATTATTACGCAGTAAGACACTAAAAAGATCCACTGCATAAAAATCACTCATCGATTATTACTAATAGATTATGACCTTTCATCAGCCACAAAAATTAAAAACAATTGCCGAACTTATCGGAGCAAAATTCGTAGGTTCAGAAGATTTTCAGGTTTTTGGTACCAACGAAATTCACAGAGTAAAATCCGGTGAAATTGTTTTCGTCAACCATCCAAAATATTACGACAAAGCTTTAAATTCTGCTGCCACCATTATTTTAATTGATAAAGAGGTAGAATGCCCGGAAGGAAAAGCGTTATTAATTTCAGATGATCCTTTCGGGGATTTCAATAAAATCAATATCCACTTCACACGAATTTACAATTTCACAGAAACATTGCACGATGTTGAAATAGGCGAGGGCACCAAAATTCATCCATCAGCAGTTTTAGGAAAGAACATTACCATCGGAAAAAACACTTTGATTTTCCCAAATGTTGTCATCGGCGACCGCACGGTGATTGGTGATAATGTTGTCATTCAATCCAACACAGTTTTGGGAGGCGATGCATTTTATTACAGAAAACTCAACGGCAATTTTGACCGTTTAATCTCCGTAGGAAATGTTGTAATTGAAAACAATGTTGAAATAGGAAACGGCTGTACTATCGACAGAGGCGTTACAGATTCCACGATTATCGGCGAAGGTTCAGTTTTAGACAACCAAATTCAGATTGGTCACGATACGGTTATTGGTAAGAGATGTCTGATTGCTTCTCAGGTAGGTATTGCAGGATGCTGCATCATCGGTGATGAGGTAACTTTATGGGGACAGGTTGGTATTGCTTCAGGAAATAATATCGAAAGTGGCTCCGTACTTTTAGGCAAAACGGGAGTCAACCGTGACCTGAAAAAAGGTACTTACATCGGCATGTTTGCGGAAGATTACAAAACTTACCTCAAAAAAGAGGTGAAAATGAGAAATCTTGAATAAACAAATGCCTCGGTTTTATTTAAAATCAAAGAAAAATAAGTAAATTTGTGAGCGTTATCAGATAGATTTAATGAAAAAATATTTTTCTCTATTCTTAATTTTTACACTGTCGTTTGTTTTTGCTCAAAAATTACTTGATGCAAGAATTATTACGATGGAAAATGATACACTTCAGGTAAAGATGAAGGTGAAAACCAACGCTTTCGATCCTACATTGCTTTACGTAACAAGTTTTAATACAAAAATTAATACGGTAGATGAGAATAAGACAAAATCTAAAATTGAGGTTTCTACCGTGAAAGAACTTACACTTACAGATTATACAGGTAAAAACAGATTTTTTTTTAATAAATCAGATGACAAAAAAGTTCTTTTGGAAAGATTGTATAATGGCGAAAATCTGGAGTGGTGGAGAGACTATTCATCAACTACAGGTGGTGAAAATGCGGTAGATTTTCTGTATAATAAAAAGACAGAAAAAGGAACAGGATTGTCTTACTTTACAGGAATTCCCAAAAAAAAGCTCAAAGAATTTTTTTCTGATGAACCACAGATAAACATTTTTATAGATGAGTCCAAAAGCAGTCCGCTGAGACATGCAGAAAATAATATTAATGCTGTTATGGAATCTATCATCAGAAAATACGAGTCATTAAAATCAAACAAACAGTAAATTAAACAATAAATTATAATAAAATGTCAATTTTAGTAAACAAAGATTCTAAAGTAATTGTACAAGGTTTTACAGGAAACGAAGGTACTTTCCACGCAGGCCAAATGATTGAATACGGAACCAACGTTGTAGGTGGTGTTACTCCGGGGAAAGGAGGTAGCGAGCACTTAGGGAAGCCGGTATTCAACACTGTAGCTGATGCTGTTGCAAAAGCAGGAGCAAACGTAAGTATCATTTTTGTACCGCCTGCATTTGCTGCAGATGCAATCATGGAAGCTGCTGAAGCGGGTATCAAAGTAATCGTTTGTATTACAGAAGGGATTCCTGTGGCGGATATGGTGAAAGTAAAAGCTTACATCGCTGACAAAGACTGCAGATTGATCGGGCCAAACTGTCCTGGTATCATCACTTCTGATGAGGCTAAAATTGGTATTATGCCAGGTTTCGTTTTCAAAGCTGGTAAAGTAGGTATCGTTTCAAAATCTGGAACTCTTACTTACGAAGCTGCTGATCAGGTTGTAAAAGCTGGTTACGGAATTTCTACAGCTATCGGAATCGGTGGTGACCCAATTATCGGTACTACGACAAGAGAAGCTTTAGAATTATTCATCAACGACCCGGAAACTGAAGCGGTTGTAATGATCGGAGAAATTGGTGGAGGTCTTGAGGCTGAAGCTGCAAGATGGTACAAAGCAAGTGGTTCTACTAAGCCGGTTGTAGGTTTCATCGCAGGTCAAACTGCTCCAAAAGGAAGAACAATGGGGCACGCAGGTGCTATCGTTGGTGGTGATGAAGATACTGCTCAGGCAAAAATGGAGATCATGAGAGAAAACGGAATCAACGTTGTAGACTCTCCTGCAGAAATTGGCGCTACTATCGCAAAAATTTTAGGATAAAAACATATTGATATGAAATCGCCATTTATAAAACAGTGCAAACGAACACAATAAAGATGTGGCGATTACATGTGTCCTTTAAAAATAATTAAAACTACATATGAAAAAAATATTATTGGCATCAGCTTTAGCCTTTTCCCTAATGGCTTCCGCACAGATCGATTTCAGAAACACAAGATTCGGTCTTACTGCAGGAGTTAATAATTCCAGAGTAAAAAATGCGCACAATCCTTCAGGTGGAAGATTTTCCTTTCAGGGTGGTGTTTTGGCATTGATTCCTATGGGAAGTTCTAATCAGTTTTTCCTTCAGCCGGAAGTAGTGTATTACGGTGCAGGAGAATCGGGAAAGGATAAGGATGCAAAAGGTATGCAAGGCTACAACGCAATGTATGCAAATAATTACATTAGCGTACCGGTTTCATTTAAAGGCTATTTTTCTGAAGCTGAATCTGAGTTTTTCGGACAGGTCGGCCCGAGATTCAACTTTTTGATTGATCAGAAAGTTACAAATGAATCGAGAGAGATTTACCGTACAGACAGATTCGGAAAAGCAAAGTCTTTTAATTTTGCATTGGGTGCCGGTATTGGTTACAGCTACAAAAGACAGTTGGAACTGGCTCTTAAATACGATTTCGGATTATCAAATACCTATCCAGATTTGGATGAGAGCAAGATTGACCCGAATTCTGCAAAGAAGAAATCAGAGCAGGTTTTAAGTCTTAGCTTAAGCTATATCTTTAATTAATATTTTATATCAGAAGATAAAAACGCCCGGTTTCCATTGGAAACCGGGCGTTTTCTATTTGTGAGTGATTAGTTATAATAGCTGTTCGTGTAGAGACTACTCTTTAATCCACTTCCAGATCTCCTTCATACTTGCCTTATTTCCGTACATCAAAATCCCGACTCGGTAGATTTTTCCTGCAACAAAAATCATAAAAATGGTCGTCGCCAAAAGCAGAAAAATAGAAAGTGCAATCTGCCACGCCGGAACCCCAAACGGAATTCTTGCAATCATCGCAACGGGAGAAGTAAACGGAATAATCGACAGCCAGAAACCAAGCGGGCCGTCAGGGTTATTCATCACCGAAAAACTTCCGTACATTCCCAACATCAGCGGAAGAATGGCAAAAATGGTGAATTGCTGCGTTTCCGTTTCATTGTCCACCGCCGAACCGACAGCTGCGTAAATTGAGCTGTAGAACATATATCCCAAAAGGAAAAACACAATAAAAACAAAAATAATTAACGGGAAATTCAGTTCCAAAAGACTGTGGGAAATCTGAGTTCCCATTTCCACGATGTCAAATTTTGAAACCATCTCTTCATCCGCCCCGGGAATATTTTTTTGAATGGATGAAAAGCCTGTGTTTAAAACCAAAGCGCCAATCACCGACATGGTAATCCAAACGATAAACTGGGTGAGGGCAACCAACGTCACGCCCAGAATTTTCCCCATCATCAGCTCAAATGGCTTCACAGAAGAAATAATGATTTCCACCACACGGTTGTTTTTTTCTTCCAAAACGCTTCGCATCACACGAACGCCGTAAATAATGATAAACATAAATGTAACGTACATCAAAAGCATACTGAGCACACTTTTCACACCGAAAGCCATGTCAGAATCTTCTTTATCATCGTTGGTAAGATTGATCGTGGTAAGCGAAAATCTTTTATCCAAATCTTCAAGCTGAGAATTCTGAATGCCGAGCTTTTTTATTTTTTCTTTTTTGAGAACTTCATTGATGTCTGAAGCAATCATTTTTTTGGTGTCAAAACCAATTTTTGTATTGAGCAGAAGCTGCGTGTTTTTTTCAAAACCTGCATAATCAGATCCGTTGAGCTGAGGTAAAATCAAAATTCCATCAGTCGCCTCACTTTTCTTCAGAGACTCAACTTTCTTTGCCGGATTTGCCTCTGTAATAAAGTTGTAATTGATTTTATCGTCTGATTTCAATGCGTTTTTAAACAATCCGCTGTTATCAACAACTTCAATTTTTGTATGAGATTCATTGGCTTTAAACATCAGCCCGATGACTGCTCCGAATGCCAAAAGCAGGATAGGAGCCAAAAGAGTAAGCACAACAAAAGATTTTTTCTTCACCTGCGTAAGAAATTCTCTTTTGGTTATTAAGATTATATTGTTCATAAATTTTTATTAAAAGGTTGGGTGCTGGAAGTTTGATGCTGGATGTCTGATCTTTGATCGTTTATCAATCATCATTTATCACTTATCACCCATTATTAGAGACTGCACTAATAAAAACCTCATTCATACTTGGGATTTTCTCCTCAAAAGTCCTTATGTTTCCGGTTTTCAGAACTTCGGTGATGAGTTCGTTTTGCGAAATTTCGTTCTTAATGTCAAATGTTGTCAGGCTGTGTTCACTTTTCAGATTTAAAACATTAAATTTTTCTTTAAATACATTGAAATTTTCCTGATTCACTTCAGAAAGTTTTACAGCAAAAATATTTTTCTTGAATTTCTCACGAACCTCAAAAACCCTTCCATCAATGATTTTTTTTGAATGGTTGATCAAAGCCACGTAGTCGCACATTTCTTCCACGCTTTCCATTCTGTGGGTGGAAAGAATAATGGTTGTCCCATTGTTCTTTAAATCTATTATTTGATCTTTAATTAAATTAGCATTCACGGGATCGAAACCTGAAAATGGTTCATCCAAAATCAGAAGATTGGGTCTGTGCAAAACCGTCACCACAAACTGTATTTTCTGAGCCATTCCTTTGGAGAGTTCTGTCAGTTTTTTCTTCCACCACTGGTCGATATGAAGTTTTTCAAACCATTTTTTAGCTTCCGAAAGCGCATCATTTTTAGACATTCCTTTCAGTTCTCCAAAATAAAGAATCTGATCTCCGATGCTCATATTTTTGTACAAACCACGTTCTTCAGGCATATATCCTATATTTCTGATGTGCGACGGATTGAGTTTTTCCCCATCGATATGAATGTCGCCGGAATCTGCTTTGGTGATCTGATTGATGATTCGGATAAATGATGTTTTTCCGGCACCGTTGGGACCGAGAAGTCCATAAATACTGCCTTTGGGAACCGAAATACTGAAATCGTCTAGTGCGATTTTTTTCCCCGAATCGTAGGTCTTTATAATATGCTCAGCTTTTAACATGAGAAATTTTTAGAAATAAATTAGAAGCCGAAAGTTACGGAATAATTAACTCAGAATAAAGTGCAAAAAAATCCTGATGATTATCAGGATTGAGTAGATTTTATTGTTTAACGATTTGCGTTACTTTCTGAGTGTTGTCGCTCAGAATATAGCGAATCATGTATTTACCGGGTTTCAACTTTTCAATATTAATTTCACTTCTGTTGGCGTTGATGTTATAGCTGGCTACCTGAGTTCCCATTATTGAGTAAAAGGTAACGTTTTTGATTTTTAAGTTGGCATCCTTTGCTTTCACCATCAAAAAGTCTTTTGCCGGATTTGGATATGCGGTCAAAATTCCGTCATCAGATTTTTGAGATACGGAGGAAGGCTCTCTCAGTTGAGCTTTCAATTGATTTGAAAACCCTAAAAAGCTGCCTGTGAATATAATTAAAAGTAAAATTTTTCTCATTAAACGCATTTTTGCATATAAACTATTAACAAAAGTATTAAATAACTTTTTACTGTGCAACATCTTTTTGAGTCAGATGTATTAAATTTGTATCAATATTTCAAAAAGTATTCCAAAAAATGATATATTCAAGAAACAGAAGGCTCAGATCAACTGAGGCCGTGCGAAGTCTGGTAAGAGAGAGCCACCTTTCGGTAAATGACTTTGTAATGCCGGTTTTTGTGATGGAGGGAGAGAATAAGGAGGAGTCAATCGCTTCAATGCCAGGGATTTTCAGACGAAGCATTGATCTTACGGTGAAAGAATGTAAAGAGCTTTTTTCACTAGGAGTGAAAGCAGTAAATCTTTATATGAAAGTTTCTGATCATCTCAAAGACAACACCGGAAAAGAGGCATGGAACAGAGATGGATTGATGCAGCAAACTATCAAAGCAATTAAGGACGCGGTTCCCGAAATGATTGTAATGCCTGATGTAGCCCTGGATCCTTATTCTATCTACGGTCACGACGGGATTATTGAGAATGGAAAAATAGTCAACGATGCCACCAACGATGCCTTGGCCAGAATGTCAGTTTCACACGCTGAAGCCGGTGCAGATATTGTTGCGCCGAGTGATATGATGGATGGCAGAGTGCTCATCATCAGGGAAGCATTGGAGGAAAATGGTTTTCATGATGTTGGGATTTTAAGCTATGCCGCAAAATATGCGAGTTCATTCTACGGACCTTTCAGAAGTGCTTTGGACAGTGCTCCCAAAGAAATGGGCGAAATTCCGAAGGATAAAAAAACCTATCAGATGGATTTTCATAATTCAAGGGAAGCTTTGAATGAAGTTTTCAAGGATGTGGATGAAGGTGCCGATATCATCATGATCAAACCGGGCCTTCCTTATCTGGATATTGTTGCCAAAGTGCGTGAGGCAATCGATCTTCCCATCGCAGTCTACAACGTAAGCGGAGAATATGCCATGGTAAAAGCCGCTGCCCAAAACGGCTGGCTGGATAATGATAAAACCATCATCGAAAGCCTCACCTGCTTCAAAAGAGCCGGCGCAGATATGATTTTTACCTATTTTGCGAAAGAAGCAGCAATGCTTCTGAACAAATAATTTAAAATACTCACGCAGATTTTGCAGATACAGCAGATTCTAATTTTTCATCTGCTTAATCAGTAAAATCTGCGGGAATTTTAGAAAATATTTAAAGAATATCAAAATCTTTCCCTCTCACAAATTTTGCAGCAAAAGGCGACTGATTTCCGGTATATTTTAAAACAAAGTTCTTTTTTGTATCTGTATTTACATTAGTCTGAACTTCAACATTTTGAGTGCTGAAACTTACATCAAGATTTACTCCGCTGTCTTTTTCTAAATTAATTTCTACACTTTCAGCATAAAAAAGGGCGGTACTCAGAAAATTAAACTTTACATTTTTTCTGTACGCTTTCGATTCATCCTGCGTAAACTGAGAATATTTTCTTAAAATCTCAATTCCGGGAACATCAATATTGGTGATGCGGGATTTAGTAACATTACTTACTTTGATTGAAAAATCTTTTGCGTTTTTCAGATCACCCTTTACATCAATATTAAATAAGGAAGGCAGCGAAAGTCCGAAATCTAACATACTGTCTTTATTAAACTGAAAATCAGGAATCATTGCAGAGAATTTCTTTACCTCTTTTAACTGGTTTTTAACCCTTTCCAATTCTTCGCCGGCAAATAAATATCCAATCAGGTTGTTATTGGTGGTACGCCAGTTTCTTCCATTTCTTTCGTAAATTTCGCAAAGCATGGTGTCTTCAGAAGAATGGGGAAGGAGATCGATGTCCTGCCATTTAAAAACCTCCTTTGCGTACGGAAGTCTGTTGATAATTGAAGTTCCCAAATCGAGGGCGAGAAGTTCGGTAAGCTGTTGATTGTTTTGCATAAAAATTTGCTTTTTGGTTACAGTAAAAATAGAAAAATTTCCACAATAGTGACATTATTAATTAAATGAAAAATTTTAAATTAAATTTCATGGGTTGGCGAAAAAAACTTATTTTAGTTCAACCAAATTTTAACGTCACAAATATTAATTTCGAAAATAAATGGGAGTACTTGTTACCAACGAGACTGTAAAACAATTGTTTCATATTGCACAGTCTATCGCCAGAGAAAATTACAACGCAACTTACGACGGGCCTCATATTCTGCAGGCTTTAATGCACAAAGATATTGGTCTGAATGAATTTTTAAAAAACATTGATAAAGATCCCGGATATTTTTACGAATGGGCAGACGTTCGTCTTGAAGAATATCCCAAAACATCGCATCTCCCCTCGGAAGTAAAGGAAGGCGATTCTGTAGACCGACTAATGGACGAGGCAGACGATATCAGACTGAAATTAGGTCTTGATGAAATTTCCCCAATCTGCATTCTTACTGCAATCGTAAAACCTGAAGTTTCATTCTCGCTTCAGCAGTTGAAGTCTCTTCCTTTGAGAGAGCATGAAATTTTTAATTTGTACCGAAAAGATACCCCTTACGAAAGTATTGATAACGGAGATTTTTCTTCTTTATTAAATGGCAGCAGTCATTCGGAAAATTCGTTTCCATCCATTAAAAATTATTGTGTGGACCGAACCGCACAGGCCCGAAACGGCGAAATTGAAAACATCATCGGTCGTGATAAGGAACTCAGAATGTTGGTTGAAATTCTTTGCAGAAGAACAAAACCTAACGTAATCATCATTGGTGAACCGGGTGTTGGTAAAACTGCCCTAGTAGAAGGTTTCGCAACAGAAATCATTAAAGGAAATGTTCCTGAAATGCTTAAAAATGCAACACTTTTAGAGCTTGATACCGGAGCTTTACTGGCTGGAACGTCCTATAAAGGTGAAATTGAAGACAGACTGAAGAAAGTAATCAACGAATGCAAGAAAATTGAAAAAGCAGTTTTGTTTATTGATGAAATTCACTCACTTCTCGATCCTAAAGGAAGCATCGGAAATATCGGAAATATTCTGAAACCTGAATTGGCGCGCGGGGAAATTACCGTTATCGGAGCAACCACTCAGGAAGAATACAGAAAAATTATAGAGCCCGAACAGGCTTTCAACAGAAGATTTGAAGTTTTAACCGTTTTGGAGCCGGATGAAAAGACCTGTGTTAAAATGATCGACGTTCTTTTGGACGGCTACAAAAAACACCACGGAATTGAAGTGGATAAAACTGCTCTTCCGGAATGTGTACGTTTGGCAAAACGCTATTCTAAAGGTAAAAAACTTCCTGATGCCGCAATTGATCTTTTAGACAGAACAATGGCAGCCATCAAAATGCTTGACGAGCTTTCAGAAAAAGAACTGGAAAGCTGGAAAACAATCTACGATCAGATTTTAACAGAAGAATACCTTGACGAAAAAGATAAAGCCGATGAATTAATCTGGAATTATAATTTACTGAGAGATAAAATAAGTCCGATTTTGTGGGGTTCTTTGAGTGAGCAGCCGCAGATCGACAATTCCATGGCGGTAGAGGAGATTCAGAAGATTATTGAGCAGACGTTTGCCGAACTTCTTACCCACGCAGCCGTGAAAAGAGAAAAAGTAGGCCGTCTGGAACTGGCTGCGGTTATGGCTGCAAAAACCAGCATTCCGATTGGTAAAATTCAGGCTCAGGAAAAGGAGAAACTTCTGAATATGGAAGGTCTTCTGATGAACAGAGTAGTTGGTCAGGATCATGCGCTGAAAATCCTTTCAGATGCCATCGTGGAAAACCGAAGCGGATTAAACAAACCGGGTCAGCCAATCGGTTCATTCTTCCTTTTAGGTCCTACCGGAACAGGAAAAACCGAGCTCGCAAAATCGATGGCAGAACTTCTTTTTAATGACGAAAAAGCGATGGTTCGTTTTGATATGTCAGAATTTAAAGAAGAACATTCTGCAGCACTTTTATACGGTGCACCTCCGGGTTACGTTGGTTATGAGGAAGGAGGAATGTTGGTTAATAAAATCAGACAGCAACCTTATACCGTTGTTTTATTTGATGAAATTGAAAAAGCACATCATTCAGTTTTTGATGTTTTCCTGCAGATTATGGATGAAGGAAAAGTACATGATAAATTGGGGAAAGAAGGCGATTTCAGCAATGCTTTGATCTTATTTACTTCAAATATCGGAAGCGAAGAAATCGTAAAACAGTTTGAAGAAGGCAAAATTCCTGAATCAAAGTCCTTGATGCAGATCATGTCGAATTCAGGACGTTTCAGACCGGAATTTTTGGCAAGAATTACAGAAATTATTCCTTTTGCACCGATTACAGAATCGATGGCTGAAAGAATTTTTAATATTCAGCTAAAATCACTTCACAACTCTTTATTAAGATTAGGAATGAGTCTGAAAATTTCAGATGAAGCCGTGAAAGGTCTGGCGTTAGGTGGTTTCAGCAGTAAATATGGAGCAAGACAGATTTCGGGTGTCATCCGTTCTCAACTCGCAAGACCCATTTCAAAAATGATCGTAAGAGAAGAGGTAAAAGCCGGACAAACCCTCAATGTAGAATGGAATTCTGAAGAAGAAAAAACCGTCTGGACAGTTAATTAAATCATTTTGAAAACGCACATCCGATGAAAACGGGATTTAAAATTTTTTTAACTGTGATTTTTACATGTTTTTCGCAAGCGGTTTTTTCGCAGTTTTTAAATGCTTCGGATACTTCCGAGAGTAGTGTGAGGAAATACCAGAATATCATCAGTTCCAATAAAGAAATTGTCAACTTTATCGAATATTCTATGGTTGAAAAAGGGCTGCCGAAACATCTGAGAAATTTAGCATTAATTGAGTCTAATTTCAACAGAAATATTACGTCAAGTGCCGGAGCAGTGGGAGTTTGGCAGTTTATGACCGCACACGCCAATCAGTATGGTCTTACTGAAGCACAGCGGAATGATTTATACCGAAGTACAAAAACAGCAGCGATTTCGCTTTCAGATCTTTACAGAAAATATAACAATTGGGTAACGGTTGTTGCTGCGTACAACTGTGGGGAGGGAAACATTGCCAAAGCCATGAGAAATGCAGGTTCTACTCAGTATCATGTTTTTTCAAAATATCTTCCGACAGAAACCGTTAATCATGTGAAAAAATATCTTAACGCCTGTTTTGCCACCGGCGAACTGAATGCTGTACTCACCGATTACAATAATTCACGAATGAAAAAAGTGTTTCTGGATGGCAGCGGAAGCGGTAAAACTATTTCATCACTTACAGAAGCGGAAATCAATGCAGGTTTCAATCTGAAAATTGTTGCGGAAGAACTGAAAATAGAATACTCTCAGCTTACTGAATGGAATCCTGAGCTGGAAAGACAATTACAGGAAGAAGGCGACGGTTTTCTGAGACTTCCTGTAGATTTAATGCCTGACTTCCTGTTAAAAAAGAATAAAATTTTGGGAAGATCGGTGAAAGAATCTTCCAAAAACAGTTCAAAATAATCGTAGTTCTACGACATCAAATCGTAGAATTACTACACTTTTTCAAATTTGTTTCAAAATATTTGAAAATCTTTTCAGGACGTTTTACCTTTGGAATACGAAAAATAAAAATCACAAGTTTCATTTAAAAAAAAATTTACGTTATGGCACTTAATTCAAGAGGAATCTTAAAATTCAACGGTGGCGAAGGACAAAAATTATTAAAGCTGAACTACAGCGTTTCGAGATCAACGGACGTATCCGGTAGAGTAGCTTCAGACCCATCCAACGCAATCATCAAAGTAACAGTGGAAGCAACAGAGAAATCTGACATTCTGGAATCTCTGCTTAATGGAAAATACAAACCAACGAGCGGGGAAATTACTTTCAACAAATCTCACGAAGAAGGAACTTTAATTACCTTAAACTGGGAAAACGGTTATGTGATTCAGCATGAAGTGGATTTTGATGCAACAGATGAAAATTCGATGTACATCAGCTTTGTGGTGAGTGCAGAGAAAATTAACTATGGAAATTCTGCTTACGAAGGTCTTTGGCCAACAAGCTAGAAAACCCATCTTTTCAGTATTAATGTATACAAAAGCAGGACTGTCAATTTATTTTGACAGTCTTTTTTATGTTAAATTAGTTTTAGAGCCTGTTAAAAAAATGATTAAAAAACAAATTTTCAAGTCATTTTTCTTTCCCCCAACCCTAAAGGGTGGAAAAATGCCTTGAAAATTTCATTAAAATTAACTCCCTTTAGGGCCGGGGGAATTAATTTTAATGAAATTTAAATAGGCTCTTAGCAAATCCAAAGTTTTTGAAAAGCTTAAAAATATCTCTTTATCATTATAAATTTTTCAATCCCGCACCCCGCATCCTGAATTTTAAATCTTAAACGTTAAATTTTGAATCGCCAGTCGTAGAACTACTACACAAAATCGTAGAACTACTACAAAATCTGAGATAATCGATTTTTAGGATGAATTTTTAAAAATGTGGTTCTATCTTTGGAATACCAAAAACAACAAATCACAAAGTATTAATTTTAAAAAATTTACATTATGGCACTTAATTCAAGAGGAATCTTAAAATTCAACGGAGGCGAAGGACAAAAATTACTAAAACTAAACTACAGCGTTTCAAGATCTACAGACGTTTCAGGTAGAGTAGCTTCAGATCCTTCAAATGCATTAATCAGAGTAACTGTAGAAGCTACAGAAAAGTCTGATATTTTAGAATCTTTGCTTAACGGAAAGTACAAGCCGACAACAGGAGAAATTACTTTCAACAAATCTCACGAGGAAGGAACATTAATCACTTTAAACTGGGAAAACGGCTACGTAATCCAGCACGAAGTGGATTTTGACGGTACAGATGAAAATTCAATGTACATCAGCTTCGTTATCAGTGCAGAGCAGATCAATTATGGTAATTCTGCTTATGAAGGTCTATGGCCGTCAGCTTAAAAAAGAAATCATCAGAGTTTTATAGTTATTAAGGGAACGAAGACTGTCATTTTTAAAAAAGGCAGTCTTTTTTGTCTTAAAATGAATAATTATGTTAAATCTTTTTTAAAACTGAAAATTGTCGCTGCATAATTTTTAAGAGTTGCTAAAAATAATTACCTTTATTATCACACAATCACATTATTATGACTACAAATCCGGAAAACAGAAGCGGGAGCGGTTTCCGTCCGTCCCAGAACGCCGAAAATATATCTGCCCATCAGCATACCGGTATCAACCGTCTTGTAAAACTTTCTTTGGTAATCGACGGTAAAGTGATCCGATATTACAAGCATTTCAGCCTGAAGCAAAGTGCCAACCGTCATCATGAATTTAAAATTACGCTTGCTCATGACGCTTTAGGTGGAAGACAAACGCACACTTTGGAAGATGCCAATGAGTTTTTAGGAAAAAGATTAACGGCTGTAATTTCTTACAAAGATGTTCAGAACAGTCCTGAGAGAACGTTTGTTGGCGTGATAACAGGAGTTTCGTTCAATCAGGAACAGATGAGCCTTGGAAATATTGTACTGAAAGGTTTCAGTCCGACAATTTTACTGGATGGTGCACCTCATATTCAGAGTTTTGGAGGCGGCAAGTCTGCAAGCATCGGAATTATTGCTGATGAGGTTATTCAACAAGGCTTAGACAAAAGTAAATTTGATGTGAGAATCGATACCAACGATTACTCGCAGATAGTTTACAGCAGCCAATATAACGAAACTCATTATAATTATCTGGCTCGAATGGCTGAAGCTTATGGCGAACAGTTTTATTACGACGGTGAAGTGTTGCATTTTGGGAAACTCCCTCCACAAAACTCACCTGTAAAACTGATTTATGGAAGCAGTGCTCAGGATGTAGAAGTTGAATTAAAAGCTTTGCATACAAAACCACAGTACTACGGCTACAACAGCAGTAAGAATGAAAAATTGACTTCTGGTGCAACACCAGTACAGCACGTAGGTGATCTCGCAAAAACTGCCTATCAGCATAACGATTCTATATTTAAAACACCTTCGTTGCAGGTAGCTCCCATCAAAGCGACTACCAATCTTGATGTTGAATATTCACAGAAAAGCTCCTCTGGAAGTGAGGCAGTCAATGTTTTTTCTGTATCAGCAAAAACGACGGTTCCTTTTCTTCATCCCGGATGTGTTGCTGATATTCAAATGAGAAAAATAGACAGCAACGAAAGTTCCTATTTTACCAAAATCATGATTACCGAAACTACGCACGAAATCGACACCATAGGTCATTACAGCGGAAGTTTTCAGGGTATTGCAGCCGATACAGGATTTTTACCAAAACCCGATTTCACGGTTCCTATTGCCCAACCACAGATTGCCACAGTGATTTCAAACACCGATCCTGAAGGTCAGGGAAGAGTACAGGTAAGATTTGACTGGCAGATGAATGACACCACCAATTTCATCAGAATGATGAGTCCCGATGCAGGGGGGACAGATCAGGTAACTCAAAACAGAGGTTATGTTGCGATTCCCGAAGTGGGCGATCAGGTGATGGTGAATTTTGTTCACAACCATCCCGACAGACCTTTCGTAATGGGCGGAATGTTCCACGGCGGCGTTGGTTTGGGAGGTTTTGCAGATAACCGGGTGAAATCTATTATGACCAGAAGCGGCCATAAGGTTGTTTTTACTGAAGATGAAAGTATTATCATCACCGATAAATCTGGCAATGAAATTCATCTGGATACGACGGGAAGCAATATCAATATTACGGCTCCGGAGACGATGACTTTGAATTGTAAGAATATGTTTATTAATGTTGCAGAAAGCATGACTTCTACGATTGGAAACAATCAAAGTACTTCTGTGGGACAAAATCAGAGTAATTCAGTAGGAATGAATATTACCGAAACAGCAGGAGCCAATATCTGGCAAAACGCAACCTTAAATTATAATCTGAATGCTACGAATATTATGAATATGGCATCCGAAAATTTCACTTATGATGCTACGGATATTCACAAAAATGCTTCAGAAGCTATAGAAGTTGCTGCATCAGGAGATTATATTCAGAATAGTGAGACGACAATACATAATCTGTCCGGAGAGAAAGGTCATAACGCGTAAATTTTACTGCAATGGAGAATCAGTCTAAAAAAGGGAGAATCCAAGTCTTTGCTAAAAATATAAGAGGTAATGCTAATGGAAGTATCTTGGAAGAAAGCAGATTTACAAGAAATGTAGCTGGTGGAAGACAGGTTCAGAACGGTCGCGGTGGCGGTGTAAATCATGACATTAATCAGGGAAGGAAATTAATTGAAGATACAAGGGTAATTACTATTGAATGTCTTGATGAATTGGATGATGGATCAGCCAATGACGGTTCAAAAACTTATACTAAAAAGGGAGTTCTTTTTAATAAAACATATCGCTTCAAAGCGAAAGAGTTTACAAATGGAGAACCTAAAAATCCCAATAATATTCGTTGGGCTCTGAAATACACTGATCCGGAAACGGGAAGAGTCGACGAAAATATTCTTCAGAATAAAGATTGCCGTGGTCCTGAAATAAATCTTAGGTTTTCATCCAATGAATGTTGCGGAAGTAATCTTGAAGTTAAAGCATTTATAGAAAATGCCGAATCTGAAGGCAAATTTCCGGTTTTTATGCACAACAGATTCAGATGGTTTGACGGTCAAATTGTTGAAAATGAATTAAAAATACGAAAAAATAATCCACGGTTAATTAATCAAAGTGCAACTTCGCTTTGTGGAACAGCAGCTATCTTGTACATTTATGCGAAGATCAATCAGGAAGCTTATTATCAGATATACAGAAAATTTTTCAGAACTGGTGAAGGAGAGATAAATCAATTTAAGCTGAAACCAAATGAAGAAATTTATGAGATGAAGCCTTCTCAGGATAATGATGATTACCCACACTTCAAAAGTGGGACTCTGATGCCTCAGGCGGACTGGATTTCTTTGGTGGGCACAAGAAGTTCAGACAATCTGAGCTACACAGGCAAAGATGGTGAAGACTGGGATGCGATAAACTGGCCGTCTTATATGGTGAAAGCTGCAAGAGAACTGCACGGTGCAACAGAAGTAGAAGATAAAACACATATTATAACAGGCTTAAATTACCAAAGCGATCTGGAGTCTATCGAGGCAGATTTTAATGCTGGCTGGAAAATAATTCTTCTGATTGATTCTGATATGCTTGAGGACAGTATAAGTTTTTTAGGATCACTCACCAACTATCACTGGATTGTGTACAACGGTGGATTATCTATAGATACAAAAACAAAAAAATATACATTTTCTTATTATTGCTGGGCACAGGAATACAATGCACAGCAATTCAGGTCAATTGTTTTTAATACAAATTTTTATGGGTATATTAAATATAAATAAATTCTGCTCTCTTTTTATTTGCATCTTTATTTTCTGTATTGCATGCGGACAAAAAAATGATTCTCAAAAGATTTTATCCAGTGATTTCAACTTTGTTTTTGTAATTGAAAACAGTAATAAAAGTGATGTGCTGGGCAGTAAAATTTCAGTAAACAGAAAAGGTAAAGATATCAATAGCGGAAAATTTGAAATTTCTTCAGAAAATCCTATTTTATCATCAATGAAATTCGAGAATGGTAAAATAGAGCTTATTGCACAAGACACGATTGCATTTAAAATTGGATCAAAACAATACTTTATAACTGATATAAAAAATCAGGCTGTCAGCAGAAAAAAGGGTCTTTCACCTTTTTCATCGTCCAAACCTTCAATTATTAGTTTCAAAGTTAATGGGAACGAGTATTTTGAATCAGATTATCTTAGCTTAAAATAGTGCACTTTTACTTAAAATAGTAAGTTGTCATCATTACTGATCTATTTTTAAAATTCTTATTTAATAATCAGAATACGACATGATAAATTAATTCTTAAATCAAAAGAAGAAATTGATATTTTATAAATTTAAAACCAATTAAATCAGTTTATAATCATGCCCTAAACGAATATGAAAATTACAAGTTTTAGATTATGAAAAAAAAGACGTTGATCATTTTTGCATTATTTATCATTTTTATTGTTTTGGTAATTAGGTATGGATTTATAATAGTATTATGGCTTACAACTCCGGGAGACGGAGAACTGAGAACTGATGAGAAGGTGCTGTTTGAAAAGATCAAACAAAATTATACAGCAAAAGAAGTTTGGAGAGAACCTAAATACAATATCACTGCACCAAAAGACACCACAACATATACTGTTGTAGTTAGTGGTATTCCATGCAATGCAGATACAATAAGTTTAAAAAATAAAGCTCAGGGTACAAAGTCAGAAATTGATAAATTACACCTGCATCCTAATTTTTACAAATATCATATTCTGTATAAATGTGGTGATGGAAAAGAAATTAATTATAAATTCTTGAGGTAATTAAGATTTTTTTTCAAAAGATAAATCAGATTCTATTTCTATACCGCTGGAAGGAAGAATTTTTAAAATTAAAATGAATGGAAAATCAGCAGAAGAAAGGAAGAATACAGGTCTTCGCAAAAAATATAAGAGGAAATGCCAACGGAGGCATTCTTGAGGAAAGCAAAATAACAAAAAATAGTGCCGGCGGAAGACAGGTGCAGAACGGACAAAGTGGCGGAGTAAATCATGATGTTAATCAACCGCGCAAGGAAACATTGAAGGTTATTAAAGTAGAAGGTCCATTTAATGAGAAAAATGAACTCGTTGATTCTGTTGAAAAAGGCAAATGGTATACTTACAAAGCAAAATTCAATAGAGAACCTGAAAAGGATGAGCTGAAAATATTAAAATGGGCTTCAGAATATGATTCATCCGGTAGAAAAAATATTCTGCATGATGTTTCAAACAAAGAAATGAAAGAAATTGTGCATCAGGTTCAGACTCCTTCAAATGCTCATCACTTAAAGATTTTTGCATTTCTGCAAACACCCGATGTTCATGCCAAAGCAGAGATTATGCAAGGTGAAATCCTGATTGTTGTAGGTACAGAGCAACATTCTCAAAACTATGGAAACAAGCTCATGTTTCCTGCGCAGGCTGTGCGTGAGATTAGACAGTTTTATAAAAGTCACAAGCACGCAAACATTGTTATTTTTAGTGATCAGTTTACTGAAATGCAGTTGAGTATCATTAAAAGAGATGCTAAAAAGTGGAATTCCAATCTGTATTTCAAAAAAATAAATACAGTTACAGAACTTATTAATTACATCAATAATGGTGACACAACTGTTGATCGTGGCAAAATAAAAGTGGCAACTTTAAAGATTTTTGCCCATGGCCTTCCAAAAGTTCTTGATTTTGGACTGGATGGTGATAACGAAGAAGCTCAACGTTTTAAAAATGAACATGTTTCACAGTTGAAAAAAGAGTCTTTTGCCGTAAAGCCTGAAATTTTTTCTTATGCCTGTCGTACAGGAAATTCTGACGACAGATATGTGACCCTAAATCCAAAATATGAATATGACGCAGAAGCTCTGAAACTTGTGAAGCCCGAAGAAAGTCTTGCACAAAAGCTTGCGGATCATTTGGATGCAAAAGTATATGCTTATCTCAGACGAAGTAATTACACCTCGACTTGGAATGATGGCGGAAATAAAGAATTTAAAGCTAAATATATGACGATAGAAGATGAAAGCGTAAGCAGTCCGTTTAATCCTAAAGATTGGTACAGATCAACTTTCGGGAGCAGTAGATGGGATGAATCTCTTTGGAATTCTGATGGCGCATTTTTACTGCCAACATCTGGCAGCTCTCCAGGAGGGCTTCTTCAGGGAGGAATGTTTATTTTTGAAAAATCTAAAACACCAGTGAAACAATGAGTAAAAAACACTATTTTACCGTAAGCCTAATTTTTTTCGTCTTTTTATATGTAACCTCTTATTTGTCGATGAGGTCATTTTCAGATGATGTTTCCTCTTCATGCGCAGAATGTTCGTACTGGTCAGAAGTATTGTTTTTTTCGGTTATTTGTACGGTTTTTATACCGATAATTCTTTTTGTAACAGATAAATTAAATTTGAAAAAACTGATAACCCCTTTTATCATTATCCTTTTTCTTTTTTTTTCTTTTTTGGGAAATCTCAGTATTTTCAGTGACAGAGTCTCAGCCTGGAGCAGTTATTCTACACAGGACGAAATTTTTGCAGTTTTGTCGGCTTCCGGTTTACATCTTATAGTTGGTGCGCTGCTGTTATTTTTTGTTTTAAAATCATTTAGGCTGAACCAATCAAATATCCCTGAGAAAAATAAACTTTAAATTGTACTTTTCAAAAAAATCAAAAGAAAACAACCTGTTTTTAACTAAAAATTTCAAAATATTTTACTTTTATTTAATACATAACATTCTTTAGCCGACATTAGTTTGGATAATTTTGCAGCATTATCATCAATCGATATGCTTTAAAATGAGTTCCTTTAAAGAAATATATGACCTTTACAAACACCAAGTCTATTTCTACATAAAGAAAAGCATTAAAAACGGCGACGACATCAACGATATTACCCAGGAAATTTTCATCCATCTCTGGAAGCACAGAGATTCGCTCAAAAACAGAAACACTTTAGAATCTGTAATTTTTAAAACCTGCAATCAGGAAATTTCAAACTTTTACCGCAAAAACAGATTAGATTTTGATGCTTTTGATGAAGGGATTTCTGCTGAAAATTTTGAAAGTTTCGACGAAGAAGAAAATCTAAAAGAAGAAAAAATCAACAAAATGAATTTGCTTCTTAATAATCTTCCTGAAGATTCTAAAGAAATGCTCGTTCTCAACAAAGTGGAAAAGGTAAGTCTTACTGAAATTGGCGATGATTACAATCTTTCTAAGTCCGCAATAGAAAAGAGAATTAATAAAACCATCACATTTCTGCGTTCAAACCTGTCTGTTTTTTAATTCAATATTAATTCGTTTAAACAAATCATGAATTCCATCTTTTTAAGGTGGAATTTTTTTTGTCTCTGCGTAATTCTATATGTACACCAAAATTTATGGAAAAAGAACACAGACGCTGGAAAAGCGTTTCAGAAGAAAAGCAATTATTAGATAAAGAAACCGATCAGGAAATCTGGGCAAACGTAGATCAGTATATTCAGAAAAGAAAAAGAGTAACGAGATTTTACTGGGCTGCAGCAGTTGCAATTCCTCTAATGACCGGAGTTTTTCTGATGAATGTAAATGATTTCGGAAAAAAAGATAGCGAGATTACCATTTCTGCAAATCAACAGAAGAAAGTTTATAAGCTTAAAGATGGAAGTATCATTACGCTTGAAACCGGAAGCAGTCTGATTATCAGTGAAAAATTTGGAGAAGAAAACAGGAATGTTGTTTTCAGAGGTAAAGGTTTTTTCAATATTGCTAAAAATAAAGCGCTTCCTTTTAAAATTAATGCTGAAGAATTTGATGTTGAGGTTTTGGGAACACAGTTTTATTTAGACCAGACATCATCGGAGAAAACGGTACATCTTACAGAAGGAAAAGTAAAAATCGATTATAAAAAACAGCAGGTTTTTCTGAGTCCAAAGCAAATCTGGAAGTTGGATGAAGATGGAGAACATTCCGTTTTTCTGGAACCTTCGGTGAAGAAGCAGTTCACATTTGAAAACCAGAAATACAGCGAAGTAATTGAAACTTTGGAAGAGGTTTATCTGATTAAAATTAAATATCCTCAGGAATTTAAAAATGAAATGGTTAACGGATCATTCAACGGAAATCTTGAAGAAATACTCAGCATCATCAGTTTTCCTTTTGATCTGAATATTAAAAATACAGATGATCAAAATATAGAAATGAAAAAATAAAGCATCGATAACGCCACATTACCGATGCCTGAAAATGATAAACTAGTAATAACAAAAACTAATTTTCGCTAATTTATGAAAAAAACAGCAATTAGCGTTGTGCTTGTTGCAGCTGCATTTTTCCAACAGACTTACGCTGCTACGCACAATGATACAACGAACAATCAGGTAAAAAACGCTACCGTTTCTTTACCCAAAGTCTTCGACAGACTCAGTAAAACCACAGGGAAACAATTTTTCTATTCTATTTCGGATGTCGGAAACATCTATGTAGACGAAAGAAAAATAGATTTTAATTCTTTAAATCTTGCACTTTCTTATCTGAAATCTCAATATGGAATCGATTATTTCATTAAAAATAATACGGTAACCATCAGAAAAGGGAAATCAAAGAAAATTGATGTGAACCAGATTTTTTCTTTTAAATCTGTTAGGGATACGATCAAACCGAGAGAACAGGCGATTGAAGGGGTTGTGATTACAGGTCAGGGTAGTGCAATCAGCAAAAAAAGAATCTCTACCAAAGTAACTACGATCAATGGTGAAGATCTGGAAAAACTTCCAGCTCAGAGAATTGATCAGCTTTTGGCAACACAGCTTCCTAATGCTCAAATTAATTTGACAGGAGGTCAGGCTGGTTCTACCTCTCTCATCAGAGCAAGAGGGGTGAATTCTGCCTTTTTAAATTCTACACCGATTATTTATCTGGATGGGGTACGTATGGATAACCTCAATACAAGATCAGCATTGGGCGGTTCTGCTCAAGGTTCTTCGATGAGTGCTATTGCCGATATTCCGATGGATAACATTGAAAAAATTGAATACATCAACGGGGGTGCAGCGACAACATTGTACGGTTCTGATGCCGCCAACGGAGTTATTCAGATTTTTACTAAAAAAGGAGGAAAAAGAGGAACCAGCTTTTCATTAACCGCTGAAAACGGTATTGAAACGCCTACCAACGATTTTCTTCACTTTAAAAGAACAAAAGACCTTCTTTTTGAAAACGGATATTATCAAAAATACCGATTAAACATCAATGGAAAAAGCGAGAAAGATTTTGGATACAACTTTTCAGGAAGCTTCTTTAACAGTTCGGGAGTACAGATCCATGATCAGAACGAAAATCAGAAAATAGATTTCAGCACAGGTTTTCAGGCAAAATTGGCTGAGAAATTAAAGTATGAAAGTTCATTTATGTACGTCAGAAATCAGTACAAAAGAAGCCGTAATGGAAATCAGGGTGGCTACACCGGTCTTTGGTTTGCAGAATCGGGAGCTTCAAAAATTACAGGTCCTGGCTTCAACAACCGTCTGGATGAAATGACGGAAGAACAATATCAGGCAATGAAAGCTTTTGTAGATAATGCAGAACGTCTTCAGGATAATCAGATTACAGTCAACCGTTTCACGACTTCTCAGATTTTTAAATATGAACCATTAAAGAATTTAAATTTCAGATTTACAGGAGGTTTAGATTACAGAATTCAGGATCAAAATACAGTGACCACCAATGAATATCTAACTGCAACGAGAGGAACACCGATTTTGGATCAAGGAAGTATTTCTAATATTTCAAGAAATTATCTTGGGATTACTTTAGAACTAACGGGTCAGCATAAATTAGATTTAAACAATTTTTCATTCATCACCAGTTTTGGTGGTCAGTTGTTCAGAAACGAAGACAGACAGGTGCTTTTCAGCGGAACCAACATTAGAGACGGGGCGCAGACCATTACCGATGCGGCTGTAAGAACATCAGATGAATTTTTAACACAGGTTTTAAATTACGGAGCTTATATTCAGGGAAATATTGGCTACAAAGACAAATTATTCCTTGATTTGGGGATAAGAGGCGACAGAAACCCGGCGTTCGGTAAAAATATCGGAACTCAGTTTTATCCAAAAGCAGGAGTTTCTTATGTGATTTCTTCTGAACCATGGTTTGAAAATAAAATCGTGAGTTCATTGAGATTAAGAGGAAGTTACGGTATTGCAGGGAATTTACCTCCGGCGTATGCCAATGAAAGAACCATTAAATTCGGTGGTTTTGGTGGTCAGCAGGCTGCGTTTTTCGGTCAGCCCGGGAATGATGATCTTCGTCCTGAAAAAACAGAAACAGCAGAAGGAGGTTTTGATATTTCATTCTTAAAAAACAGAATTAATTTATCGGCAGGATATTACCGTTCACTTACCAGAGATGCTTTGTTTTACATCAGATCGGCACCTTCTACAGGATTTAACGTGAGCCAGCTTCACAACATCGGAAAAATTGAAAACAAAGGTTTTGAATTCAGTTTAAATGTCACTCCAATCGAAACAAAAGATGTGACTTTAAGCTTTAATGCATCAGTAAATACTTTAGATAACGTAGTTTTAGATTCCGGAGGAGCTCCGGCTTTCAACATCAACGGATTTAGCGAAAGAACTTTGCAGACGGTCGTTCAGGAAGGTCAGTCGATTGGTTTTATCAGAGGAAATTACGGTGTTTTTGATGAAAATGGAGTTTTGAAAGAATCTTTGCCACAGCAGAATTTAGGAAATACCATTCCAACTCTTTTCGGAAGTTTTGGTTTGAATTTCAGATATAAAAAATTCAATTTATTTGCCAACGCAAGTTATCAGGCAGGAGCTTATGCAGCCAATTGGGATGCACAGTTCAGATACAATTACGGAGCTTCGGAAGATTATATTCCGGCAGGAGAAATTGCTGCCAACGGAAGAGTCAACTGGCTTCAGTTTACCAATATGTTTGTGGAAAAAACAGATTTCCTGAAAGTGAGAAACATCGGGATGAGCTACGATTTTGTTCCTAAAAATACAAACTTCTTTAAATCTTTAAATATCGGTTTCTCTGCAGCCAATCCTTTCAATTTTACCTCTTCATCATTTGATCCGGAAGCTACTTTGAGTGGAGCTTCCCAAGGTCAGGGTGGAGCGAGTACAGGAGGTATTTCTTACGCTACCTATTCAGCGCCGAGACAGTTTATTTTATCATTAAAATTCAATTTTTAATCATCATGAAAAAAATTATTCTATCAAGCATATTGTTTTCCGGAATTGCTCTTACAGCCGTTTCATGTATAGAAAACCCGAATGTGACCGAAGATATTTATCTTTCAACACCCAACTCTGCAAAAAGCTGGATGGTCGGTTTGCAAAGACAGTTGGCTTTAACAACAAATGCCGTAACCATAAATGTTGAGATTGCTTCAGATAATTATTTTAACAATTACACGCAGTACACCAAAGTTTTCGACAGACTTCAGATCGATTATTTCGATCCGGATGTAAACACATTACAGGCGCAAATTCTTGCCTTAAGGGAAATGGCTGATTACGGAATCACGAAAGTGGCAGTGGCTGATCCTGCAACGACCAATGCCGATAAAGCAGCGATGTATTTTTACCGTGCTTACGCCAATCTTTTGGGTGGAGAATTGTTTGTAGGACTTCCAGGATCTTCTTTAGGTCCGGTGGTGAATTCTAAGGGTTTGTTGGAAAGGGCTGTTGGCGATTTGGATCAGGCAATTGCTTTGGAAACTAATGCGAACAATATTTTAAAATATAAATTATTAAAAGCCAGAGCCTATTACGGTTTAGGAGATGTGGCGAATGCCAAATTAATGTCTAATGAAATCATTTCTCAAAGTGCTAATTTTTTAAGTCAAATTACCTTCGACGGACAAAACGGAGCCGGAAATGAAATACAAAACGGAACTTTCGATGCATTGCCGAATCGTTTGGCTCCACTTCCAAGATTAGATTTTTTAGACCCGAAATATTTTTATCAGGGAACTGCATCAACAGATCAGAAGCCTGTAACTTTAGCGAAATCAGAAGAAGCTTACCTAATTCTTGCTGAAGCTTTACTAAGCGAAGGAAATATCGCTGGAGCAAAAACCCAGCTTCAGACTTTGATTCAAACGGTAATTCCGGGAAGAGCAACCGCATCTATCAGCGATAAAGGTGAAACCAGAAACGGAGGAAACCGTACCGATTATCCGCTAACAGCTGTTGGAGTTCGTTTTGATGCTTCAAGTCCGGTAAAGCAAGGACATGTTTTAAACAGACAGACGGCAAATATTACGGTGAAAAGAGTTTCGGGAACGAGTGTGGTTTTGGCAGATGTTACGGCAGCAGCTACACAGGATGAGGTTTTATATTTAATTTATCTGATGCGTCAGGAAATTTTCTTTGCAGAAGGAAGAAGATTGACGGATTTAGGAATAAAATTCCCGATTTCTCAGATTGAAAGCGATAATAATTCTAATGTTACAGCAGAATACAAGAAAGCTTTAATCCCAACATTTATACCTGCAAACGGAGCTTACGACGATTTTACTACAGATCCTGTAACAAAAACGGTGACGATGAAGCATGACATGAACAAGGTAATTATCAGCAACAAAACATCTCAGGATATTGTTCCGTTTTTTTAAATTTTAAATTAAATGAAAAAATATATTTTAGCAATAATTCTTGGTGTACAGGCAATCAGTCTGTCTGCTCAGGAAGTGAAAAATGTAATCTTAATTAGCATCGACGGATTCAGACCTAATTTTTACACAGAAGAAAGATATTCTACCGTAAATCTTAAAATGCTTGCCCAAAAAGGAATGTATGCAGATCAGGTCCGTACGATTTTTCCATCGGTAACGTATCCTTCGCACACCACTTTAACCACCGGAGTTTTCCCTGCAAAACACGGAATTTATTACAACACCACCATCGGAGAAAATGGCGATAATGAAGGCTGGGTTTATGATTTCAAGGAAGTAAAAGCTCCCACAATCTGGGAAGCCGCAAAGAAGAAAGGATTAACAACTGCTTCGGTTTCATGGCCGGTAACAGTGAATAATCCGCATATCGATTACAATATTCCTGAAATATGGTCATTCGACAATCCTTCAGACCGAAGAGAAGCAACGAGTAAATATGCCAATCCAAAAGGTTTGTTTGAAGAAGTGGTAAAAGAAGCTACGGGAGAAATGGAAATGAAAGAATTCAACCTTCAGACCAGAAGAATGGATCAGAATTTGGGGAGAATTGCCAGTCATATCATCAAAAAATACCACCCGAATTTGCTTACGCTTCACTTACCGATTACCGACGGAGCTCAGCATTCTGTAGGAAGAGAAGGTTTGCCTGTGGAAAGAGCGATTGCAGGAGCTGATCAGGCGATTGCCACCATCATCGAAACTTTAGAACAGGAAAAAATGATGGAAAATACGGCCATCATCATCACCGGAGATCATGGTTTTGTGACGACACACACTTCCATTGCAGCTAATTTATGGTTAAAAGAAAAAGGACTTTCAGATAAAGCATTCTTTTTCAGTACCGGAGGTTCGGCGTTTTTACATTTAAAAAATAAAAATGATAAGAAAACAACCGCTCAGGTAAGGCAAATGCTGAATAATTTACCTTTTGCTCAAAAGCAAATGTTCAGAATCATCAGCGACGAACAGATGAAAGAATTTCAACCTGATCCGAATGCTGTTTTGGCCATCACCGCAGAAGATGGATATTCTTTCAGCAACAAAAAAGACGGAGACCTGTTTTCAAAAGCACCAGGCGGAAAGCACGGATACTTTCCGGATTTCTTTAATATTTACACCGGATTTATCGGTTCGGGAGCAGGTTTCAAACCGGGATCGAATGTTCATCAGATTGGTCTTGAAGATGTTCCCGCTATCATCGCATCTTTATTAAAGCTTGATTATCTTAACGATGGTCAGGCGAGGGTAAAACCCTTTCTAAAGTAATAGTTTCTTTAATTTTACAAATCTGTACAGTCAAAATTTTTGGCTGTGCAGTTTTTTTGTACTGTCATTCCAATCCAAAAAAACTTTATCTTTGCCTCTATGATTTTACGCGGAGAAAACTTAATCAAAGAATATGGCCCGAAGAAAGTTGTAAAAGGCGTTTCGGTACAGGTTCAGCAGGGAGAAATTGTCGGTTTGCTCGGTCCGAACGGAGCAGGAAAAACCACTTCATTTTACATGATTGTTGGGTTGGTTAAGCCTACTTCAGGAAAAATCTTTCTCGACAAGCAGGAAATCACTACCGATGCGATGTATCGCCGTGCCCAAAAAGGAATCGGATATCTGGCTCAGGAAGCTTCCATCTTCAGAAAATTGTCTGTAGAAGACAACATCATGGGTGTTTTACAGCTCACAAAACTTTCAAAAAAGCAGCAGGAGATCAAATGTGATGAGTTGATTGAAGAATTTTCTCTGCAGCACGTCCGCAAAAACCGTGGAGACTTACTTTCAGGAGGTGAAAGACGAAGAACTGAGATTGCAAGATGTCTCGCGACCGACCCGAGCTTTATTCTTTTGGATGAGCCTTTTGCCGGAGTAGACCCGATTGCTGTAGAAGATATTCAGAAAATTGTACGAAGCTTAACCGACAAAAACATCGGAATTCTGATTACCGATCACAACGTACAGCAGACTTTGGCGATTACCAACAAAACTTACATTATGTTCGAAGGAAAGATTCTGAAAGAAGGTCTTCCCGAGGAACTGGCAAACGATCCGCAGGTAAGAGAAGCTTATTTGGGAGAAAATTTCGTTTACCAAAGTATTTTCGACAAGCCGAGCAAGAAAACCTATGCCTACAACATCTGGGCGGGAAATTTCGATTCGAAATCTCAGCTTCAGGGGTTTGTAGATGAAAATTTTGCTCAGTTTGATGATTTGAGGCTGATGTATGGTTTTGAAGATATTAGTTTTGCTTCATTAGGAAATTCAGATATTCAACATATCTTCAGTGAAGTGGTTGATAAAAACGCCAACAATTCTTTTGTGTTCCAGAAAAAAGAAATTAATCTAAACTATTCATTAGAACAAGCCGAAGCAGATTCCAAAGCAGCCAGCAAATCTGAACTGCATTATCTGACGACTTATGTTTTTGAAGGGTAAATTATAATCTTAAAAGTTTTTTATAGAGATTTTTTCGTGAGAATAATTTCCATTTTGGCAAATTCAAAAGTTACTGGGAGTTTGTGTATTTAATTGTTAATCAGTGCTATATGAAGCGTTATTTAGAGAAACTATTTGCGATTATAATATTGCTATTTTTTAACGTAATTTTTTCTCAAAATTTTTATGGAACTGTTCAGAAAGAAAATGGATTTATTGTAATGTCTGAAAAACTAAATATTGAATACTATTTCAAAAGAGTTTTAGAGAATGAAAATGAAATCGAAAACCTAAATCAAAATCAATTTGATGAATTGAAAAGTGCAATTAAAAATTATAATTTCGAAAATAAAAATTGGACCAAAACGGAACTTGGAAATAACTTCTTTATTCTAAAAAATGATAAAAAAAATATACTTTCGAAAGACAGCATTATAATATATTCTTCAAAAAATAATTTATCGAAAATTGAAACAAATAATATTTGGAAGAAAGTTAATAGATATAACGAAAATTTAAACGAATGGCGACACTTTCCTATTTCGCTTTCTGAAGTTATTTATAGTTTCGATAAAAAATTAGCAATGATTTTAATTAAGCGTGGAAATAGTGGTGGTAGTTTAGACGTGTACGAAAATATTAATGATAATTGGATTCTAATTGATAAAATATATAGATGGAGTTATTAAGAGTATTGCCTGACATTGAAAATTGTTGCACCACTTTCAATTGATGTAAAATTTCACTTGCCAAAAAATATTATAAAACGTACCTTTTCTCACAGAAACGGTACGTTTTTCATTTAAAACCAATTCATGGCTAAACCTTTCACACGCGCACTCAGTATTTTTGGGATCTACAGACAGCTGAAACCCTTCATCAAACCTTACCGTCTGATGATTTACGGAACGCTGTTTCTCACTTTTTTGGGAGCAATCACGGCGCAGGTCAATGCGGTTGTTTTGAAATATACTGTTGATAAGGTTGAAAAATTAACCAAGCTTCCCAGTCCGATGTCGGAAGGAATTCATGTGCTTTTGATTATTTCCGCAATACTTTTAGGAAAAGAAATTGCCAATATTTTTATCAGTTTCGGACAGAAATTTTATGGCGAAAAAATCAGGATTAATGTAAGTTCGGTCTTGGCACAGTCAGCGATTGATAAAATTCTAACCTATAAAGTTGCCTATTTCAGTGACGAAAACCACGCTTCAGGAAAATTACAGACCAGAATCGACCGTGGAATTGAAAGTTTAACCAAACTTGTTCAGAACTTTTTCATTGATATTTTGCCGATGTTCTCCAACGCCATTATTGCTTTGGTGATTATGTACATGCAGAATGTGTATGTCGGTTTGGTTTCTACGATTATAGTCCCGATTTATTTTTATGTCACTTCAATGCAGGCGAAGAAATTGGGTGGCGTAAGAAGGCAGCTCCGAAATCAGCGTGAACAGAAAACTTCAGGATTATTAAATTTAATCAATTCCATTTTGGTAATCAAAAGTTTTGTCCGTGAAAAATTTGAAGGTAAGAAACAGTACGATCTCCAGATGCAGCTCATGGAAAGCCAGATGTACACCCGAAAAACCAGCTTTATTTACGAAGGTTTAAAAACATTCATCGAGCAGATTGGGGTGGTTTTGATTATTTTGCTGACGGTTTATCTCGTTTTAAATCAACAGATGACTTTGGGAGCGATTATGCTTCACATCATGTTGTTTAATAACGTTTCGTCGCCGATCAGACAGCTTCACAGAATTTATGATGATATGAATGATGCAATGATTTATGCCGAAGGATATTTTGAAATTTTAAATGCCGACGCAGAGACTGAGCCGAACGGAACTTTTGTCGAAAATAAAATCAAAGGAAATTTTGAACTCAGAAATATCGATTTCACCTATCCCAACGGTACAAAAGCGTTGCACAATGTTTCAATGATCATCGAAAACGGAAAAACCACAGCATTGGTTGGCCTTAGTGGAGCCGGAAAATCCACGATTATCAATCTTTTATGTAAATTTCACCTTCCCGATTCAGGCGAAATTTTGCTTGATAAAGTAGACTTAAACGATTTTGAAAACGCTTATCTCAGAAACGATCTAGGTTTAGTTTTACAGAAAAACCATATTTTTCAGGGAAGTATCGAAGACAACATTCGGTACGGAAATATGAATGCGAGTTTTGAAGAAATTGAAGAAGCCGCCAAAAAAGCCTATCTCCACGAGCAGATTTCAGATCTGCCTGAAAAATACCAGCATGACGCCACCCAGCTTTCGGGCGGACAGCAACAGAGAATTGCGATTGCAAGATTATTCCTCAAAAATCCACCGATTATTTTCCTTGATGAACCAACGGCAAGTCTCGATGCGATTGCGACTGAACAGATTAAAAACTCTTTAGATGCGATCAAAGAAGGAAGAACGGTCGTGATTATTTCACATTCACTTTCCCAGATTTTAGATTCAGATAAGATTTATGTTATGAAAAAAGGCCACGTCGTGGAAAGCGGAACGCATGACGAACTGGTTCAGATGAACGGAACTTACCGTGAGATTTTTGATGCATCTGCGAGGAGTCTCAATCTGGATAAACTGATGAATACGTTTAAAGATAATTGATTAAGGAATTAAGAGCCTGTTTAAAATTTGTTTTTTAATTATTTTTAAACAGGCTCTAAGAATTAAAAATTAAAAATTAATTTTACTAAACCACTAAACCACTAAACCACTAAACCACTAAACCACTAAACTCTCGAACTCACCCTCAATGAACGATCATTACCTCAAAAAACTCGACCGCGTCACTGCAATTCTCACGCAATTACAGTCAAAACCGATTGTAAGAGCACAGGATTTGGCAGAAAAATTTGAAGTGAGCGTGAGAACAATTTACCGTGATGTGAAAACCTTGGAAAACGCCGGAATTCCGATTGTTGGCGAAGCGGGGAGCGGTTATTCTCTGATGGATGGCTACAGACTTCCACCAGTAATGTTTACCAAAGAAGAAGTTTTGAGTTTTATCACTGCCGAAAAACTGATGCAGAAATTCTCGCACGAAAGTTTAGGAAATCATTATCAGACCGCTATGGAAAAAGTGCGTTCGGTTTTAAGAAATTCAGATAAAAACTTAATTCAGAATATTGAAAATCAGATTGGTATTTACAATTACAATCCGAAGAAGGAAGACACGATAAAAAATATTATTCCGACAATCTTAGAAAGTATTGCAGAAAAACAGCAGATTTCAATTGAATATAAAACTGTTGACGACAAAATCTCAACAAGAACCCTCGAAGTGGTAGGTGTATTTTTTGAATTCAGCTACTGGTATATGATTGCGTACTGCACATTGAGAAATGATTTCAGGCAGTTCAGAATCGACCGGATTTTAAGCATTACCAAAACCCAAAATCCTTATCTGCAGGAGTACGGACAAATCAACGACTACCGCCAGAGCCCAAACGGAAATAAAACCATCGTCAGACTTTTGGTAGATAAAAAAATTATCGGTCACCTGAATAATTCCAAGATTTATTACGGATTAACTGAAGAAAAAGAAACCGAAAACGGTACCGAAATGACCTTCGAAACCGAATGGATCGACGAAGGATTCCCACGCTGGCTGATCACATTTTTCGATTACGCCCAGATCATCGAACCCGAATTTTTAAAAACCACGATGAAAGATCTTATCACAAAAATTTCAAAAAACTATAAGTAAAAATCTCTCATAGATTCAACAGATTGTCAAATAGTTATAAATTAAAATCTTTGAATTTCTAAAATTTTGGGGCTCTAATATATGCGCAAAGAAACGAGTAAAATTGAAGTAAATAAATGTTAAAAATTATACGATTTTAAGTTTTTAACCATAATAATAAGTTAGCAGTCGTTTTGTCATTCCGGAGGAATCTAAACTGCTTTATTTGCAGGGTGTTGAGATTCCTGCGGAATGACAAACAAACTGTTGAAGCTAAGTTATTGTCAAATAGGGATAATGATAAAAATAATTGTTAATGCAAAAATCTCTCACAGATTTCACAGATTATCACAGAATTTAATCTGCTGCATCCGAAAAATCCGCAAGAGATTTACAAGATAAAAGGATTAATGATGCCTAAAATCTTTCCCAGAAAAACGGCGGCTCAATTCCCAGCGCTCTCAAATACGTGTAACCTTGCCCACGGTGATGAACTTCATTATCAATAAAATACAAGATATTCTGATACACCGGAAATTCATATTGTCCGAACAAATTGAAAGTCTCTTGGAATCTCTCCTCAGAAATTTTGTGGAAATATTCATTGATAACATCGGTTTCAGAATCCCATTTTGCCAAAAGCTCTTCCTTGGTTTTTGGTTTAAAAGCCTCTTCAGAAAATGCTTCTATTTGCTCATTTACAATTCCTCTCAAAGCCGGCCCGGCGATGCTGATTAACTCTACTGCCAAATTAGCAAAAGGTCTCATTCCGCCCACGGAAAACTCGAATAATTCTTTTTCAGGAAAAGCTTCAATCACCCTTCTGGTAAGGTTTCTGTGCCCTTGCCAGTGCTCAAGAATCTGGTCTGCAGAGATAAACTGTTTTGTTTTTGTTGCTGTAGTTGTCATAACGTATTTGTTTTGTTTGTTAATGTTGATACAAAGGTAAGTCGAGGTTATGACAACAGTTTGTCAGTAGGATTTTTAAGTTTTAAAATAATTTAAATTTCATTAAAATAAAATATATTTCTTCACGTTATTGTGAAGATGTGGATGAATTTACGAAGGTAAAATATGATGTTTAGATAGATAATTTTGAAGGAGGCCAATCTTTTTTAGGTTGGTCTTTTTTAATGGGCAATAAGTGATGAGTAGAATCCCGAACCTCGAATCCCGCATCCCGATTATTTTTTAAGAGCTTAATCCTGCTATCCGCTGTATCTTTTTTGGTGTCGGTCTCCACTTCGTTACTTCCGCCACCAAAAAAGGATGCCGCTCCTATCAGGGCTAGGGGAGTTCGCTTTTTCAGAACAATTGAATTTCATTTTCAAATTTTTGTAAAAAGAACTACTTTAGTCGTGCGAAATGAAATGAGTTGCTAAACTAAGATTTCTCTGAATTTTAATGATCATTTAAATCTGAAAAATCCTAGAGACTGTTTAAAATTATTAAAAACAAAATTTTCGATACATTTTTCTTTTCCCCAACCCTAAAGGGAGGAAAAATGTCTCGAAGATTTCATCAAAATGAACTCCCATGTCATCCTGAGCTTGTCGAAGGAAGGATCAGAAAAATAATTTTGATGAAGTTTAAACAGGCTAATAATATTTAGAATAGTTTTCGCAGTTTTATTATTTTCTAAACTTAAACCTTAACAACAATGAAAATCTACACCAAAACAGGAGATAAAGGCCAAACCGCATTATACGGCGGAACAAGAGTTTCCAAAGCCAGCGCAAGAGTAGACAGCTACGGAAATATCGATGAGCTCAACTCATTCATCGGAATTTCAAAAAGTCACATCACGGATGAGGAAGTTTTAAAACAACTTAAAAAAATTCAATTCGATTTATTTACAGTCGGCTCAGAAGCAGCAACTCCGGTCGACAAACTGATGTTGGCTAATGGAAAATCAAGACTTCCATTAATCATTTCCGACACTGAAATCGAAGAACTCGAGAACTGGATGGACGCATTTGAAGAAAAACTCGAGCCACTTCAATTTTTCATCCTCCCAGGCGGTGGAAAGTCAGCAACGTTTTTACATGCTGCAAGAACGATTTGCAGAAGAGCAGAACGTTCATTAGTTTTCTTAAATGAATCTGAAGAGGTGCGTCCGGAATTGATTAAATATTTAAACAGACTTTCAGATTACTTATTTGTTTTAGCAAGATACATCTCAAAAATCAACAACGAAACCGAAGAATACTGGAACCCGAATGAAAGATAAAGTAATTCTAACAGCACTTTTTGTTCTTTTTTACTCGTCTGTTTTTGCCCAAAATTCTATAGATATTGTTGCCAAGTGGAAAGTAAATGATGTTTTTCCAATTCAGTTTGTTTCAGAAATAACTGATTACAAAAACAAACAAAAGATTTTTACTCAATCAAAATTTGATTCAGAATTTACTGTAAATGAAATTTCCGATACGGAAATAAAAATTACATGGATTTATTCTGCAGCAAAAGTAGATTTAAAGGAAAGTAATTTAGAAAATATAATTACAACAAAAATTCTAAACCAACCTCTAAGATTAAAGCTATCTGAACACGGACAATATCTATCTTTAGAAAACAGTTCAGAAATCAAAGATTCGGTTAATAAAATTATAGATAATGAATTAGCTAAAACTGCTGATGAAGCGAAAAAAGCACTATTAAATATTGCAAAAAGCTTGGTTAAGACTAACGAAGGAGTTGAACTTTTATTGACAAAAAATATTAAGGCCTATCTATTGTTTTTTGGTTATCAATTTAAAGAAAATCAACCTAGTACAAATGATTTGGAAATGGAAAATCCTTTTGGAGGCAAAAATTTTTCTGCAAAAGAAACATTAGTGATGACAGACGTGAAAGAAGATCTAAAAACTTGTGTCGTGAAAACCAACAGAAACGGCAACGGGGATCAGCTTAAAATTTCGGTGATAGAAGCCTTAAAAAAGGCTAGCAGCAAAAATGCTAAAGAAATAGATGACCAACTTCGTGACTTAAAGTTAGAATTTTCTGAAAATACAGAGTATTTAATGGATTACGATATGGGAATTGTAAAACAGGGCTTTTTTAAAAGAACAATTAATTTTGGCTTTTATAATAGAGTTCAAATTGTAAAATTCAAATTAATCAAATAAATCCGTATGAAAGATAAAGCACTTCTTTTCATTAACGGAGACGCTCCAAAATCGCTTCCTGATTTGGATATTTACACCTTGATTGCCTGCACCGACGGCGCTTTTCATTATTTAAAAACATTAAATTTTCCATTAGAAAAACTTGATTTTATCTCCGGAGATTTCGATTCTCATGTTTGGGAAGAGGAAGTTCTCCGGCAGGCTGAGCTTAATAAAATTGAAATTATTCACACGCCGGATCAGGAACGGACCGATTTTTACAAAGCTTTAGAAATCATTTTGGAAAGAGGTTTTAAAAATGTAGATGTTTATGGCGGAAGTGGTGGAGAGCAGGATCATTTTCTTGGAAATTTAACGGTAGCTTTCGGCTTTAAAGAAAAATTAAACATCAGATTTTATGATGATTTTTCTGAATACTATTTCATTCCGCAAAAATTTGAATTGAAAGGTGTTAAAAATAAAATCATTTCGCTGTATCCTTTTCCATCAGTAGAAAATTTAAAATCAAAAGGTTTACAATGGAATATAAATGGAATTGACGCTGAAATGACAAGCACCATGCTGACCAGAAATTTTGCCGAAGAAGATGATGTTTTCATCGAATACGATAAAGGGAATCTTCTGATTTTTGTTGCAAAGAATAAGCGTGGTTTTCAAAAATAATGAATGTTTAAGGTCTTATTTTTATCTAAATAACAAAGATTTAAACGGAATGTTAAGACTTTAGCAGAAATAGAAAATTATAAGAAATTAACATCCGAAAATCAATCTTTTTTAGCAATTTTGCATTCTTAATTCACTTGCTAGAAAATGAAAATAAAGTACTCGGAACTTATTGATCAGACATTGTACTTCCCAACCGAAGAATTCAATGTTTCTGAGAACAATTTGTCTTTTCACGATATTCCTCTGATGGAAGTTGTTGAGAAGTTTGGAACGCCTCTTAAGGTAAGTTACCTCCCGAAGATTTCTCAGAATATACAGAAAGCAAAAGGCTGGTTTAAAGAAGCTTTTGAGAAAATCGACTACAAAAAAAACTACAGATACTGCTACTGCACAAAATCGAGTCACTTCAAATTCGTCATCGAAGAAGCCCTGAAAAACGATATTTCCATCGAAACTTCTTCAGCTTACGATATGGATATTGTGAAATCTCTTTACAACGAAGGTAAAGTGGATAAAAATATCGAAGTAATCTGCAACGGCTTTAAAACCGATGATTATCTCGCGAAAATTTCAGATATGATCAACAGCGGTTTTGAAAATATTACGCCAATTCTGGACAATTACCGCGAACTGGACAAGCTTACAGAAAGCATCGACACTACTTTCGATATCGGAATCAGAATTGCATCCGAGGAGGAACCAAAATTTGAATTCTATACCTCAAGACTGGGGATCGGATACAAAGATATTATCCCTTATTACAGTCAGAAAATTGCTGAACACCCGAATGCAAGACTGAAAATGCTTCACTTCTTCATTAATACCGGAATTAAAGATACTGCGTACTACTGGAACGAATTATACAAATGTCTTCGTGTTTATGCACGTCTGAAGAAAATTGCTCCCGAAGTGAATTCGTTGAACATCGGTGGTGGTTTCCCAATCAAAACATCTTTACAGTTCGATTACGATTACCAGTACATGGTCGAGGAAATTGCATCGCAGATCAAAAAATTCTGTGAAGAAGAGGGTGTGGAAGAACCGAATATTTATACCGAATTCGGAAGTTTCACTGTAGGAGAAAGCGGAGCGAATATTTATAAAATTATCTCTCAGAAACGCCAGAACGACAGAGAAAAATGGAATATGATTGATTCTTCTTTCATGACCACACTTCCCGATACATGGGCGATATCAAGACACTTTATCATGCTTCCGCTCAACCGTTGGGATGATACTTACGAAAGAGTTTTCTTAGGTGGTCTGACTTGTGATTCTGACGATTACTATAATTCTGAACAGCATACCAACGCTATTTATTTACCGGTTTTCAGCGATACAAAACCTCTGTACATCGGCTTTTTCCACACAGGCGCTTATCAGGAAACAATTGGCGGTTACGGCGGTGTTCACCACTGTCTGATGCCTCAGCCAAGACATATTTTGATTCAGAAAGATGAAAACGGTGAGTTTCAGTATGAAATTTTCAGGGAAAGACAGGGACCTGAGGATATTTTGAAGATATTGGGATACTAAATTGTTGCAAGTAAAGCAACGACTTGGAATATAATTCAATAGGAACGGGCTTTAGCCCATTTTCATTAAGGTGAAATCATTCGGCTTTAGCCAAAACTAATAAAAGCTTTCAATATTTGGAAGCTTTTTTCGTTTGAAAAAATCACAAAATGATTACACATCAGTCATTTTTAATTTATAAACATTTTTATATTTGATAAAAAATGAAATTGAGAAAAACTTTAGCAGTAATCTTCATCATACTTACTTTTATTGCAGGATATGTATACATAGGTTTGATATCATTTTATGGAATGCGATCTTACTACGGATATGAGGGATATTGTTCGGAAACAAAGCTTGAAAACTTTGTGGGTATACAAGTTTTTGAAGTTTTTATTATCTGCATCCTGATTTCCTATGTCATCTTTTTGGAATCCTACAAGCGATTTGAAGGATATAAGAGGTTTTACAAAATGGCGTTTGTGCTTTTACCCGTCAATTTGATCTTTTTGGTGTATAAAATCATTGAATATCCTGTAATTTTAGAAACGTCAGGTGGATGGTCTGGTCCGGATCCTGATGATTTTCACATGATGTACAACCCGCTGGCCAAGTTTTTAGCATTTAATTCCTTAATCATCATTTGGATTAATTTTAGATTTCAAAGAAAAACCCAGTCATCAAAAATCCTTTCTAAAATTTTCTTTCTATTGGTAACAATTTCTTTTGTAACCGTTGCAGTTTTCTTTCTTACTGCAGAATTTAAGGATTGCAGAGGATAAAAGATTGATATTTCCTTTAAATAAAAATGTCTCCCAATTTTGAGAGCCCTATATATTTAAAAGAATTTTGAAATCTTACCAACTTCCAGTTCAGCATAATCCGAAACAATAATATTTGCCAAACTGTAATCCTGATTGTGCGTATGAAAACTTTTGTAAGCTGCGCAGAAAATTCCTGCTCTGTGAGCGGCCAGAATTCCGTTGGTAGAATCTTCAATCACCATGCAGTTTTCGATAGGCTGACCCGCCATTTCTGCTGCCTTCAAAAAGATTTCAGGATGAGGTTTTGATTCCTTTAAGTCGGCTCCGCTTATTTTTCCGCTGAAATATTTTTCAAGTCCGAATTTTTCAAAAACCATGTTGATTGTGGTCATTGTTGCTGAAGATGCCAAAATTAATGTAATTCCGTGGTTGTAATAATGTTCAATCAACTTTCGTACTCCGGTAATCAGATCAAATTCCTCATCATTGTAAAAATAATCCTTAAAATAATCCCGCTTGATAACCGACATTTCCTCGTGAGTTCCCGACAGATCAAAATGATTAATAATGGTCTCAAAAACTCTTTTGGTGGAAGCACCTGTAAAAGAGGTGTATAATTCTTCTGAAACAGCAACTTCAAGCTGATCGAAGGTTTTAAAATAGGCTTTTCTGTGCAGCGGTTCTGTGTCTACAATCACGCCATCCATATCGAACAGCACAGCTTTTAATGACATATTTTCTGTTTTTGCAAAGGTAGGGATTTTTAAAGATTTGAAATTGGATGTTTGAGATTTGAAATTCCACATGAAACGGATTTTTTCTTCGGATTTTTCTTCTGAAATTTGTTTTAAATAAAAAAAAAGCATGTCGGCTCAGCAAATTTTAGACTATCAGAGAATTGCAAAGGCAATAGATTATATTCAGAATCATTTTCAGCTTCAGCCAAATCTGGATGAGGTGGCTGAATTTGTGGGTTTGAGTCCGACACACTTTCAGAAAATGTTTACGGATTGGGCAGGGACGAGTCCGAAGAAATTTTTGCAGTTCATCAGTTTAAATCATGCTAAAAATCTTTTAAAAGAAGAAAAAATAAATCTTTTTGATACGACTTTGGAAACAGGTTTGTCCAGCACGAGCCGGCTACACGATTTGTTTGTTAAAATTGAAGGAATGTCGCCAGCAGAATATAAAAATGGCGGAAAGAATTTAAAAATTAACTATAGTTTCTCAGAAAGTCTTTTTGGAAATTTAATATCGGCTTCCACAGAGAAAGGTGTTTGTTATATCGCTTTTGATGATGATAAAATGAAAGCTCTTTCGGATTTAAAAATGAGATTTCCTAACGCAGAATTTTCAGAAAAAAAAGATGATTTGCAGAAAAATGCTTTGTCTATTTTTAATGAAGACTGGGAAAATTTAAATCAAATTAAACTTCATTTAAAAGGAACTGATTTTCAGTTGAAAGTCTGGGAAAGTCTGCTTAAAATTCCAATGGGGAAATTATGTACCTACGGAAATCTGGCTCACGATGTTGGAAATCCCAAAGCGTCAAGAGCGGTTGGAACAGCTATTGGAAGTAATCCTGTGGCGTTTTTAATTCCCTGTCACCGTGTAATACAGTCGAGTGGTAAAATTGGCGGTTACATGTGGGGAAGCGACCGAAAGCAGCTGATAATCGGGTGGGAGAGTGCGAAGATTTTTACGGATCATCATATTTTGAAATAAATAATTCTCTCTCTCAGATCTCTCAGATCTCACAGATTTACACGGATTTTGTGATCGTGTGTGATAAATTCGATGCAAGTAATAATTAATTTAAAGTTTTTAAATGCTTAAACTCTTCGACGAAAATTCAGAATTTCCAATCAATATTCTTCCGCATGACGGAGTTACAGAATATTACGGTAAAATCTTTTCGCAAGATGAATGCTTGAAATATTACGAATATTTATTAAACCAAATTCCGTGGGAAAATGATGAAGCAGTTATTTTTGGGAAATTGATTTTAACGAAAAGAAAAGTGGCTTGGTTTGGAGAAAAAGAATTTGAATATACTTACTCAAAACGGACAAAATACGCCAAAATCTGGACGCCTGAATTATTGGAATTAAAACAAAAGTGCGAGGAAGTTTCAGGCGAAACCTACAACTCCTGCTTACTGAATTTATACCACAACGGCAGCGAGGGAATGGCCTATCATAGCGACGGAGAGAAAGATTTGAAAAAACACGGTGCTATCGCATCATTAAGTTTTGGTGCCGAAAGAAAGTTTTTATTTAAACATAAAACCACCAAAGAAACAGTTGATATTTTTCTGGAAAACGGAAGTTTGTTGGTCATGAAAGGAACTACTCAGGAAAACTGGCTGCACCGTCTTCCGCCAACAACTAAAGTGAAAACGCCGAGAATAAATTTAACTTTCAGAACCATCGAAGAATAAAAAAAGAAACCACCTCAGAAAAAATTCTGAGGTGGTTTTCTCAATTGATATGAAGAAACTAATTATTTCTTATAAACCAGCCCATCCTGTAGCCCAAGTTGGTGTAGCTGTACCGTTTCCAGCACCTGTAGCAGTAGTACTTTTTGTATAAGTGTTTGCCTGAATAGCAACTGTTGGTGCAGTAAGTGGTCCTGATCCGTCTGGATCGTTTCCTTTTCCTGAAGCTTCAGTGGTAACAGTTTCAAATCTAATATTAGTAATTCTGTTTTGACCGTTGAACCAAGCTAATGAGGCATCGTTTTCGATGTTTATTCCTGTAGTCCAGTTAGATAATACAATGTTATCGAAAGTACCTCTGGTACCTACTCTCAATTTCAAACCATCTGCTTCACCAGTTGTTCCACCAATGAAAGTAGCATTTTTGATTGTAGGGTTTGAGTAAGGGCTTGCATCGTTGTTGTTTGAGTTGTTATCAGCTTCGATACCTCTGTTTCCAACACCGTTTGCTCTTCTTTTTGTGTACACGTTTGTAGCAGTTCCGTTCCAACCTTCTGTCCAGTCAAATGCATCATCTTCGTTTCCGAATGATACAATATTAGAAACATTTACAGTTCCACCGAAGAATTCGATACCGTCATCAGAACCGTTGATTAAAGATACATTGTCGATTGTAGTTCCGTTACCAACTGCGAAAAGTGAAAGTCCGTTGAATTCTTTATCAGCCTGATAGATTGCACCTGCATACTCGATTCTTACAAATCTTAATGTACCAGAATTGTCATTGGCAACCGCACCACCGTAAGTAGCGTTTCCTACTTCAGCAGTTGCAGAAGTTCCTTTGTTGATAGGAGCTTTACCACAGATTACCAAACCTCCCCAACTTCCTGGCTGACCAGCCGGTGAAGTCATTACGATAGGCTGAGAAGCAGTACCGTTTGCGAAGATTTTACCATCCTGTTCAACTGTGATATAAGCAGAAGTACCTCCTGTAGCTTCGATTCTTGTTCCTGCAGGAATTACCAAAGTACCACCAGCTTTTACAGCTACAGCTCCTGTTAATTTATAAGTTACTGAAGGATTTAAAGTTACTGTTTCACCAGATTTTACTTCACCTTTGAAGTTGTTTGGATCTGAAGCAATACCTGTAGATACTACTTCTTCGTCGTCATTATCACTACAAGAGTGGAATACTACAGCAGTTGTAGACATTACGAATACCGCAGCTAATAATTTTAAAGTGTTCTTTTTCATTTTACAATATTTTAAATTTTTATTTTTTTAGATTAATTAAAACTCATAAGAAACGCTGGCTCCTACACCTGCCCCTCTTTTGTATTTTCTTGAGGTAAGTTCAGTTCCTGCATTATCCTGAATTCTTGTGAAGTAAGGATTGATAAGATTTCTTCCTGTGAATGAGAAACCAATTCCGCTTCCTAATTTGAATTTCAAAGTTGCGTCTAATGTGCTGAATGCTTTATCTACCATGTTTCCTCTACTTTGGAATCCGATAGCATAGATATTATCAGAAATGTAAGAGTAAGAAACTACTAAATCCATAGTGTTTTTGTTGCCCCATTTCTTTTCAAAACCAACGTTTACGTTTGCCAGGAATTCTGATGCTCCCTGCATTTTGTCTTCATCAATCAGGAAATCTGTTGTAAAGTTTGATTTGTTAGCACCAGCATTTTCTTTTGTTACTTTACCTTCATCAAGCTCCTGTTGCGTGTTCAAGTAAGTACCGTTCATGAAAGTGTAAATTCTTCCATTTCCAAAGTTATACAGGTCTTTTCTGAATTCAGCTTCAATACCTAAAACTCTTCCTGTATCACCCACGTTTACTACTGAAGTTAAGTTTGCAGACGAATTAATTGTAATTCTTGAAAGAGGGTTTTGGATGTATTTTCCGAAAGCTGTTACTGAAATCAACTCATTTTTCTTAGGAAACCATTCCCATTTCAAATCTACGTTGTAGTTGTCTGAAGGGTAGTTAGATATGTTACCGATTGTACTTTCTTCAACTTCCTCATATTGATAAGGTGCTGTTTCAAGTAAAAGTGGAGTTGTATATGTTTTTGAACCTGCTAATCTTAAATTATGCTGATCATTTACACTGTATTTGATATTGAAAGCCGGTAAAATTTTATTGTAATCTCTATTTGCTTTACCTTCCTGAATTGCAGTATTGAACTTCAGTTTCTGCATTAGGTTTTCATATCTCACACCAGCTTGTGCAGTTAATTTTTCGCTGAACTTATAATCTACATTTACATAACCTGCATTGTTGGTCATTTCAGAGGTAAATGTTTGAGGAATTAAAGCCTGATCAGGGCTGTATTTTACATCTCCTCTAAAGGTTACGATGTCGAAGAAAGCACCTGTCTGATAATTTCCTAAGTTGAAGAAAGAATCGTAATTTTTAGGATCTACATAATAAGTTCCCTGTAAAGGAAGAATTCTGAAGTTATACTGCGTTGCTTTGAAATCAGAATCTTTATATCTTCCGCTATATCCTAAAGTAATTTTAGCTTTCTCACCAACTTTATAGTCTGCATGGATATCAGCTACGAAATCATTTTCTAATAACTGATCATAATATCTGTTATTTGCTCCAGGGTTAGAACTTGCGAAGAAACTGTAGTTTTGCTGCTTGTCAAAAACAGTTACATTCTGCTGTCTGTCTGGTCTTCTGCTGTCTAATCTGTTGTAGCCTAAATTCCAGCTGATTTTTAAAGGTTCAGATAAAGTATGCTCACCTCTCAATTGGTTCACCAATAAATCATTGGTTTTGTATGTAGCTCTTCTTTGCTGAGTAACAAATCTTTCCATTGAAGGGTCATTATCGTAATAATCTCTGTTGTAACCTTCGTAGTTTCCAAGCTTCTGCTCAGTAGTGTGAATATAATTTGAACTTAAATTGATGTTGTGATTAGGATTAATCTTATAATTTACATTCAACAAACCGGTTGTGTTGGTTGTATATTTAAATTCTTCAGCTACGTTATAAACTCTTAAAGCATTGTTCTGTCCGTCAAAAGCACCACCTGTAGTTCCATTGAAATATTCATAGCTGTTATCAAAACCTCCGTATCCAAAAATGCTAAGTTTTCCCTGATCTCCAATTTTGAAGTTGGTTCCGAAATCAAAGCTTAAGTTTGAATTGATAGGATTATTAATTTCCTGATCTCTCCATGAAGTCTGAAATACATATCCTCTGTTGATGATTGCATTTTTAGAAGGTTGTTCTAGTTTTGCAAAACCAAAATAGCTTGGCCCGTCCTGAAGGAAATAATTGTTTTTCTGAACAGCGTTGAAGTTGACAGATGATCCTAAGTTAACTTTAAAATATGGCTTTCCTGTGTAAACTTTAGTTACAATGTCTACGTTGGCACCAGACATATCTCCCCAAAGTTTAGGGTTATAAACTTTTTCCAAACCAATAAAATCGATCATATCAGTTTTGATGATACTCAAATCGATGTTTTTGTATAAAGGATCATTTGATGGAACCGGAAGTCCGTTAATCGTTGTAGAGTTGTTTCTGTCACCAAGACCTCTGATGAAAATCTGGCCGCTGCCTTCCTGCTTCTGAGAACCTGTAGCTTTAGTTACTGCAACAGAAACGTCACCCACACCTTGTTTCTCAAGCTGTACAGATCCTACGCGCTCGATTACTTCTACTGATTTTTTTTGCAGACTGATAATGTTTGATTCTGCACCTTTTTTTGTAGTTCCCTGGATAACAACACCATCAATTTTCTTTTCAGATTTTACGGTGTCAGATTTTGCTTCCTGGGCGTACATTACAGCTCCTGTTGATGTTAAAAACAAAACTGCAATACTGATTTTTCTAAAGTTCATTTCTTTTTTACTAATTTCTTCGGTGCAAAGGAACTAAACATTTATGCCTGCTTTGGTTTAGTTAAATTTAAATTTTCTTTAACGAAATGTTACCAATCGATATTTATTGTTAACTTTATGTGAACGATTACCCTAACATTAACGTGTGATTTAAAAATGATTAACTTTGACCAGCAAAATTCTAAAATGAACTCAAAAAAGATCCTCTTAATTGACGATGAAATGGATATCCTGGAGATACTTTCTTATAATTTAGAAAAAGAAGGTTATGATATCTACACCGCCACAAACGGCAACGAAGGCATTGATAAAGCCAAGGAAATTCTTCCAGATCTTATTCTTCTTGATGTAATGATGCCGGAAAAAGACGGTATCGAAACATGTCAGGAACTGCGTAAGATTAAAGAACTTCAAAAAACGCTTATCGTATTTTTATCAGCTAGAAGCGAAGAATTCTCTCAACTTGCAGGTTTTCAGGCAGGTGCAAACGATTATATCGTGAAGCTTATCAAACCGAAAATTTTGATTTCTAAAGTAAATGCATTGCTGCAGTTGACTTCTCAGGTTTCTGATACTTCAAAACAAATTGAAATAGGAGATCTTATTATAGATAAAGACAACTTCAGAGTTTCTAAAAGCGGACAGCAGTTTCTCTTACCGAAAAAAGAATTTGATCTTCTTTATCTATTAGCTTCAAATACCGAAAAGGTTTTCAAAAGAGAAGAGATTCTTGAGAAAGTTTGGGGTAATGACGTCATTGTGGGCGAAAGAACCATCGACGTACACATCAGAAGGCTTAGAGAAAAATTAGGAATCAATACGATTCAGACTTTGAAAGGAATTGGTTATAAACTGATAGTTCAAGGTTAAATTCATTACCTTTAATTTCTAAACAATTAAAAATTTGTAAAATTGAAGTTTTACAGACTTACACTCGTCTCTTCACTTCTCATCACTTTGGTGATGTTTATTCTGGTTGTTGTATTTGATTCTGTGAAAGATATCTACGCCGATTCCTCGGTTTTCAACATTGGAATTGCGGTTAGTATCATCATCATGTTTCTCATTAATTATACCGTTTTGGAATTGCTTTTTAATTCCTACGCCAAAAAACAGATCAGGAATATTTCTAAAATTCTTCCTGATGAAATGGTGTACGACGATCAGGACAATCTTACGCTGAAAGAATTAGGTGAAAGGTTTTCAGATTTAAATCAAAGAAAAGTAACTGAAATTGATTTAATGAAAGAAATGGAGAGCTACAGAAAAGATTATATCGGAAACGTATCTCATGAGCTGAAAACACCTTTGTTTTCTATTCAGGGATATGTAGAAACTTTGCTGGATGGTGGAGTTGAAAATCTGGCAATTCGGGATAAATATTTAGAGAGGATTGATCAGTCGGTAGAAAGACTTATTGCCATTGTAAAAGATCTCGATATGATCAACAGGCTTGAGGCAGGAGAAATCAACCTTTCAGTTTCAAGATTTGATATCAATCTTTTAATTAAAGAAATTTTCGACCTTTTGGATCTTGAAGCCGAAAAGCACAACACAACGCTTCAAATCCAGACTCCGCAGACTCAGATTTTTGTGGATGCCGATAAGCAGAAGATCTCACAGGTTTTTATCAATTTAATTTCAAATGCCATTCATTACGCCAACCGTCAGGAAGCAAAAGTAATTGTAAAAACGAGTATGGTCAAAAATAAAGTACTCGTAGAAGTGATCGACAACGGAATGGGTATAAAAGCCGAACTTCTTCCCCGTATTTTCGAAAGATTTTACCGCGTAGAAACCAGTCGCAGCAGAAGACAGGGCGGTTCCGGGCTCGGCTTGGCAATCGTAAAACACATACTTGAAGCTCATAACGAAAACATTACCGTAGAAAGTGTTTACCTTGAAGGCACAAAATTCAGTTTTATGCTTGAAAAAGGGAAGTAACGCGGTGCAAAATGTAAGAAAAAAAAATCTTTTAAAAAATTCTGAAAAATTTTTTTGTCCACTTTCATTTATTTTATATTTGCAACAGAAATAGATTAAGTAGTAAAAGAAAAAAAGAAATTCAAGTTGGTATGGTTTACAAGATTCGTGTAATTTTAGATGCAAAAGAAGATGTCTTCAGAGACGTCGAGGTTAAGGGAAAACAAACGCTTTGGAACTTACATTTGGGTATCAAAAGTGCTTTCAATTTGCAGGGTGACGAGCTTTCTGCATTCAATATGCTGGAGAGCGACGGTACAGTTGTAAAAAGCGTTCCTTTGGAGGATATGAGTGACGACGGCGATGGCGAGATCATGTCTGATATTTACATCGATGAAGCGTTCGCAGAAATTGGCGATAAAGCTCAGTTTCAATACGGTCTTCTGGATTTGTGGGAGTTTTTCTGCGAGTTGGTAGAGATCAATGAAGAGACAAAAGGCGTTAATTATCCTCTTACTGCATTTAGATTTGGAAATGCACCGCTTAAAGCTCCTGTAAAAAATGCTTTGGCAGGTGGTAAGAAAAAAGCTGCAAAGCCTATCATGGATGATGATTTCGGCTTCGATGATGATTTCGGAAGTGGAAACAATTTTTCTGACGAAGATGACGATAATTTCGATGACGAAGAAGAAGATGACTACAACGATGATGTCTTTGACGAAGATGATCAGGACGACGAAAGATAATATTTTTAAAATACAAAACCTCAGACGAAAGTTTGAGGTTTTTCTTTTGATTAAAAATGCAAATAAATTGTCAAAATAAAAATGCTTTGTGTGCTTTGCTAAGTTTACGGCTTTGTGAGCCTTAAAAACACTTAGAATTTAGAAAATCTTTGTGAGTCTTTGTGTTAAATTTTTCGAGTTACACTAAAACAACTATTAATTTTCTTTCTATTTAAAATGGAAAACATACATTAAATTAAAAAGATAATACCGTTTCTTAAAGAAGCAATTCCTATTTTTGTTGAAATAAGAATAAGGATGAAAAAATATCTTTTATCATTCACGGTTGGTTGCACGTTGCTTTCGTGTGGCTCTCAAAAAATAAATCAGAATATGAATTTACCACAAGACTGGAAACATACCACCAATATTTACGAAGTTAATGTAAGGCAATACACCAAAGAAGGAACTTTCCGAGCTTTTGAAAAAGAAATGCCGCGCTTGAAAAATATGGGCGTAAAAACCCTTTGGTTTATGCCAATAACTCCGATTGCCCAACTTAATAAAAAAGGAAGTCTCGGAAGTCCGTATGCAGCTTCAGATTACATCTCCATCAATCCGGAATTCGGTACGATGGATGATTTTAAACACATGGTGAATGAAGCTCATCGATTAGGTTTTAAAGTAATTATCGACTGGGTTGCCAATCACACAGGCTGGGATCATGTCTGGACAAAATCGCACCCCGAATTTTACTTGAAAGATCCCGACGGAAGTTTCCACAAAGCCTCCGGAATGGATGATATTATCGAACTGGATTTCTCCAATAAGGAAATGCGTCTCGCCATGATCGATGCCATGAAATTCTGGATTAAAGAAACCAATATCGACGGTTTCAGATGCGACTTGGCATCTTGGGTTGAAGTAGATTTCTGGCAGCAGGCAAGACCTGAAGTTGAAAAAATAAAACCTCTGTTTTTCTTGGGAGAATTTGACGAAATTGAAAGTCCGGATTATGGAAAAGTTTTCGACGCAAGTTATTCATGGAAATGGATGCACAAATCTGCTGATTTTTATAAAAATAATGAATCGATTCAGTCTTTAAAAGATCTCTTAATTCAATATTCTCAAATTGGAGATTCGTCGATGAGAGCATGGTTTACGACCAATCACGACGAGAATTCATGGAACGGAACCGAATTTGAAAAATATGGCGACATCACCAAACCAATGGCTATATTTTCTGCAACCTGGAATGGTGTTCCATTGCTTTATTCAGGACAGGAATTGCCAAACATGAAACGGCTTGAGTTCTTCGAAAAAGATGTTATCGAATGGAAAAATGACTATAAAATGGCTGAGTTTTATAAGACTCTATTAAATTTAAAATCATCAAATCCTGCATTGAGAGGAGGAGATTCTGCTGTTTCTACGGTGATTTTGAAAACTTCTGCAGACGATAAAATTTTTGCCTATATCAGAAAAAATGGGAAAGATGAAGTTTTGGTAGTTTTAAATTGGTCAAAAGAAGCTGTGAACTTCACAATCGACGATTCCCAACTTTCCGGTGAGTTTAAAAATGTTTTTGACAGATCGAAAAGAGATTTTACAACAGATAAAAATTTCAGTTTCAAGGTTTCAGACTTTGCTGTTTTTGAAAAATAAGAGATAATTTTAATATATTTGATTTGAAGAGTAAAAACCCCGCCAGCGTTTAAAACGCTGGCGGGGTTACTTTAGAATGTTGAAAATTAAAATTTTGTTGCTATGCTAATTGATTCCATAGAAGAAGGTCATTTCTATCACATTTATAATAGAGGAAATAACGGAGAAAATATTTTCTTTGAAGAAGCCAATTATCATTATTTTCTAAAACTTTTAGCAAAATATATTTATCCGATTGCAGATATTTACTGTTATTGTTTAATGAAAAATCATTTTCATTTATTGGTACAAATAAAAAAAATTGAAGATGTGAAAATTGAAGAGCTTAGTTATACCACTACAGAAAAGCCACTGAGATTGAATGCTTCGAGACAGTTTTCTCATTTGTTCAATGCATATTCTCAGGCTGTTAATAAAAAATATTCCAGAAGCGGAAGCATTTTTGAAAAAACTTTTGAAAGAAAGAGAATTTTAGAAGAAAACTATTTGAGGCAGGTTATTTTATATATCCATAATAATCCTGTTCATCATGAATTTACTGATACTATTGAAGATTACAAATGGAGTTCATACAGAGCAATAATTTCATCATCAGTATCAAAAATTAAAAGAAACGAAGTAGTAGAGTTATTTGATACAGTCGATAATTTTATTTTTTGTCATAATAATCACGATTATATAAATTTGGGATTTTAATATTATATAACATAACCCTCCAGCGTTTGAAACGCTGGCGGGGTTTAATACTCAACCAATGAATAAAGAAGAAATAATAAACATTATAAAAAATAATATATCAAACAAGATTAGTGATTTTGAAATCTTGATTGCCGAAACCCGCGCCTCCAGCAACGATACAAAAAGTTCAATGGGAGATAAATATGAAACGGGAAGAGAAATGTTGCAGCAGGAAATCAACAATCTTCAGTTTCAGCTGAATGAAGTTTTAAAACAACAAAATACAGTCAATTTGTTATCACCAAAAAAATCTGCCAAATCGGAAAAAGGAGCTTTAGTTCAAACGGATAAAGGGATTTTCTATATTTCTGTTTCTTTGGGAAATTTACTTTATAACAAATTTAAAATATTCTGTATCTCCCTAGATTCACCTTTGGCTCATGCTTTAGAAAATAAAACAGTAGGTGAGGAAATTACTCTAAGTAACATAACACAGAAAATTCTTAAAATCTGGTAATTAAAAAACGTCTAAATTAATCTTTAGCCTTATACAAGCAAAGCGGCTTTGTGAAACCATAAAAAGTATTATTTTTTTAAAAAAACTTCTTGATCTCCGTGTTCATTTCTATAAAAAATTTAAGAAAACTTTAATGTTTTACTTTGAATCAATGGAGTTTTATTGTCGTAAATTGTATTATCAAATTTAATTAAAATCAAATAAAATTTTATCAAAATGGGAATTTTAGAAAATAAAGTAGCATTGGTTACAGGAGCCGGTTCAGGAATCGGATTGGCAATTGCAGAGTTATACGCAAAGGAAGGAGCAAAAGTAATTGTTTCAGACATTAATGAAGAGCACGGAAATCAGGCTGTAGAAAAAATCAAGTCAAACGGCGGGGAAGCAACCTTTGTAAAAGCCGATACATCTAATGCTGAACAGGTGGAAGCTTTGGTCAATGCAACTGTCGAGGCTTACGGAAGACTTGATATTGCATGTAATAACGCAGGGATTGGTGGCGAACAGAAACTTACCGGAGAGTACGGTATCGACAGCTGGAAAAAGGTTTTGGATGTAAATCTCGATGGTGTTTTCTATGGCTGTAAATATCAGTTAACCCAAATGGAAAAAAATGGAGGTGGAGTAATCGTAAACATCGCATCGATTCACGGAACAGTTGCGGCACCGCTTTCTTCAGCGTATACCACTTCAAAACATGCTGTGGTTGGTTTAACGAAAAATATTGGTGTAGAATATGGTCAGAAAAATATCCGCTGCAATGCGGTTGGGCCGGCTTACATCGAAACACCACTTTTGGAAAGTGCAAGCGGCGACATGAAAGAAGCATTAGTGTCAAAACATCCGATGGGAAGACTCGGAAAACCTGAAGAAGTTGCCGAATTGGTACTTTTCCTAAGCTCTGAAAAATCGTCTTTCATGACCGGAGGATATTACCTGGTTGATGGCGGTTATACGGCAATATAATTACAGCTGAAAGTTAGAAGAGGGAAGCTGGAAGTTAATATCTTGATTAAAAATATAATCAGATAGTGAAAACTTCAAGCTTCCCTCTTCCGGCTTCTTAGAAACTTTTCCCATTAATAAATTCCATCAGAGAATCTTTATAGTTTGGAGCGATAGCAATTTGTTGTTGGCCGATCACGATGTGATTTCTTTCAATGACTTCAATTTTATCCAAAGCAATGATGTAAGACCTATGAATCCTCATAAAATTATGAGATGGAAGCTCTTCTTCAAGCTTTTTTAAGCTCATTAAAGTGAGAATAGGTTTTGGATTATCTTTCAGAAAAATTTTCACATAATCTTTTAATCCTTCAATAAAAAGGATTTCAGAAAAGTTGATTTTTATTTGTTTGTATTCAGATTTTACAAAGAAAAATTCCTGCTTTTTGTCTTTCTTTTCTGAGTTTGAAGAATGATTTTCAAAGTGTGTTCTCGCCTTTGTTGCCGCATTTAAAAATTCGGTGTAATCGAAAGGTTTCAGAAGATAATCCAGTGCATTTACTTTATAACCCTCAATCGCATATTGCTCAAAAGCGGTGGTGAAAATGACTTTGCTGTTTTGAGGAAGCAGTTTTGAAAATTCAAGTCCGGATAAATCCGGCATTTGGATATCGAGAAAAAATAGGTCAATATTTTTGATTTCCTCTAAAACTTTCATCGCTTCAATTGCGCTGGTACATTTTGCTTTAAGTTCCAGAAAAGGAGTTTTCAGAACGTAACTTTCAATTAAATTTAAAGCCATTGGCTCGTCGTCAGCAATGAGACAGGTGAGTTTTTTCATATTCTTATTAGTTTATCCAAGTTCCGCCACTTTCAATAATTGTCCATTTATTATTTTCTTTTTTAAGAATGAAAGCCATTCCTTGTCCAAAATAACCTTCTGAATGATAGTCATACTCAATATACGCTGTTTTGTTATCCTGTGAGAAAACAGGAATTGAAAATCTATAATATTGGAAACGTTCTCCTTTTTTCTTGTCATTTAAAATTTTAGAAGTAGAAGAATAATTGTATTTTGTTTTTAAATTTTCACTAATCTCTATACTGTCTTTGTTAATATTCTGAGATAATAGGTAAACAGAATCTTTTTTACTGAATCCATTTTTGGAACTAAAATCAAAAATCCAGCTCAGTTTTCTTTCATTAATATTTGGAGGTAAAATATCTTCAGCTTTTGGATTGGTAATTTTGAACTTCTTTAAAAATTGTACAACTTTATTATTTTGATCATTATTTTTCTGAACATTTAAACTGTCAGACTCAATAATGGTTTCAATAATTGAATCAATATCATTTTGTCTTTTATTAATATTGAATTTTGGCTGAGAACAACCTGTCAATAGAACAATCAGGAAGAAGAAGGCAAATTTCTTTTTCATCGTTTAGTTTTAATTTACTTTCAATTTCACTTCCGCAATATACATTCCGTTGTTCAGGCAAGAGTGAAATTCGTGTTTCTCGGGATATAATAATTGAAGTCTTTTTCGCAGATTTTCAACGCCAATTCCGGAACCACTTTTGTCGGCATCGGTTTTTGGAAAGTTTGAATTGGATGCTGTGAAATGAATTTCATCTTCCACAATTTCCATTTTAAAATGAATATCAGAATGTTCTGTGGCAGAAATTCCGTGTTTAAAAGCGTTTTCAACAATCGAAATAAAAAGCAACGGAGCAATTTTTAAATCAGGAATCTGCTTCGGGAAATTGGTGTAGACTTTTGTATTTTCTGTGAGTCGAAGAGACATTAAGTCGATATATTTATTTAAAAATTCAACTTCTTCAGAAAGACTGATGCTTTCAATATCAGCTTTATACAAAAGGTGTCGCATCAGTTTGCTCAGGCTGTGAATGCTCTGTTTTGCTTTGTCCGGAGCAAAATCTACCATCGAATAAATATTGTTGAGCGAATTGAAGAAGAAGTGCGGTTGAAGCTGGTATTTCAGATGTTGAAGTTCAGACTGAAGTTTGATATTGTCAGCTTCAATTTTCATTTCATTGGCTTTCTGAATTTTTTTTCCGGCATTAATGGCAATTGAAAAAGCAACGGGAATCATGTATATCAAAGTATCCATGAAATAAAATAACGCAGTTGGTGGTCTTTTTCCTCCAGGTCGTGGTTGTCTTGGCTCAATCAAGTCTGAAATCTGATGTTTAGTATAAATTAAAACTAGAATTAAAACTAAATTAATAATGAAAAACCACAGCTTTTTTTCCTCAAAAAGATATTTGATGAGCAAAATGTAATTCACATAAAACACAACTGCCATAAAAATCAGTTGCAGCCAAAAGTGGCGGAAAAGATCTTTCCAGTCTGAATCTGAACCTATGGAAAAAGCCACAGGAAGGAAAAACAAAACCAGCCAGATCAAAAAATGAAGGCTGATTTCTAATTTTTTATTTTTAACGCTGATCATTTTACAGATTCTTTCAGTTTTTTCATAAAACCTCCGAAAGCAGGCTTCAGCTCTTCAAACAGAGGATGTTCACGGTGACGCAACATTACTTCTGAGAAAAGTTTTAATCCTAATGAAAATTCAATCGCATCATTTTCGTTTCCAAAAAGATTTTTTTCTTTCTGAATCTCAATGATTTTAAAGAGATCATCATGATTTGTAAATGCAAGATTAATTGTTTTGAGTTCTTCAGAGGATGCTTTCAAAGCGATTTCCTCAAGCTGAATTTTATAGATGTTGTTTTTCTTTTCCATGATTTAAAATTTAAATTTCTTCAAACCTTCACAAAACTTTTCACGATGAAATTTTTCAAGAAGTGAATTTATGATTTTTTCAAGCATTCCCGATTGTTTTTGATGAAGTTTTTATTCATATCTCAAAGCATTGATAGGGTCAGACTGAGCTGCTTTTCTCGCTGGATACCAACCGAAAAATACACCTGTAACTGTACAGACTGCAAAAGAAATGATGATAGAAATCGCTGTTACATTTACCGGCCATCCCGCAAAATACTGAATGCAAAAAGTAGCAATCAAACCAATTAAAACACCCAAAACTCCTCCTGTAATTGATATTAAAACAGATTCTATCAGAAACTGCATCAGAATATCTTTATCTTTTGCGCCAATTGCCATTCTGAGACCGATTTCTTTGGTTCGCTCTTTTACCGAAACATACATGATATTCATAATTCCGATTCCGCCAACGATTAATGAAATACTTGCGATAGCAACTAATAAAATCGTCAGCATTTCACTTGTTGAGCTGAACATGGAGATGATTTCCTGTTGTGATGAAACATTAAAATCATTTTCCTGATTATCCTGAATCTGATGTTGCTTTTCAAGCACTGTTTTTATTTCATTTACAGCAGCTTCAGAATTTTCTTCGCTTAAAGATGAGGCAACAATCGACTGAAGATAAGTTTTAGCCAAAATTCTCTTCTGAACCGCTGTGTAAGGTGCGATAATAATATCATCCTGATCCTGCCCGAAAGTATTTTCACCTTTTTCCTTTAAAACTCCAATCACTTTAAACGGAATATTTTTAAAACGGATCATTTTTCCGATTGGATCTTCATTGGGAAAAAGATTTTCCTGAACGGTTTTTCCGATTACGGCTACTTTTCCGAAAGATTCCACGTCATCGTCAGTAAACATGGAGCCTTTTTCAACAGCCCAATCACGGATTTTCAGATATTCCGGTGATGAGCCGTAGATGGAAGTCGGCCAGTTTTTGGAGCCGGCAATACTTTGTCCACTCCCGTTTACCAAGGGCGAAATGTCTTTTATTAAAGTAACATCTTTTTTTAAAGCTTTATAATCTGCTAAAGTTAACGTCTGCATCGCAGAAGGATCAGAACGCACACCGCCCATCATTCCTGCTCCGGGACGAATCGTGATAAGATTGGCTCCCATACTCGAAATATTCTGCTTGATGCTTTCTTTCGAGCCTTCACCAATCGCCAACATCGCAATCACGGAAGCAACCCCGATGATAATTCCGAGCATCGTTAACATGGCTCTGGTTTTATTCAGAATAATTGCTTTCCAGGCTATTTTTAATAAGTTTGAGAAATTCATAACTTTCTTTTTTGTTTAAAAAACTTTTACAGATCTGCCTTCTTTCAAAATCACCAAACTAAAATCTATTTACACTCTTCTGCATATAGATCTGTAAAAGTTGCTGCATTTAATCCTCTTCATGGGTTAATTAATATGAACTATTATTTATTCGGATTTTGGAAGTTTTTGAAGCTCGTTTTTCGCAATGAGTCTGTCTGTAATCATTTTATCTTCTTTAATAATTCCGTCTCGCAGAATTACAGTTCGCTTGCTGAATTTCGCAATATCTTCTTCATGGGTTACAAAGCCGATGGTAATTCCTTCGTCATTCAGTTCCTGAAAAAGATTCATCACTTCGTAGGAAGTTCTTGTATCAAGATTTCCTGTGGCTTCATCGGCAAGTAAAATCACGGGATGATTTACCAATGCTCTTGCAATCGCAACTCTCTGTTGCTGACCTCCCGAAAGCTGGCTCGGAACGTGTCCCATTCTGCTTTCCAAACCTACCTGCTGTAATGCTTTTACAGCTCTTTCTCTTCTTTCTTCAGACGAAATTTTGGAGTTGTAAAGCAGAGGAAGTTCTACATTTTCTAAAGCACTCGTTCTCGCCAATAGATTATAAGACTGAAATATAAATCCTATTTTGGTATTTCTAATTTCTGCGAGTTGGTTTTTATTTAAATCTTTCACCAAAACTCCATCAAGCTCATACGTTCCCGAACTTGGCTGATCTAAACATCCCAAAGTATTCAGAAATGTAGATTTACCCGATCCGCTGGTTCCCATGATGGTCACAAATTCTCCTTCATTGATGGTGAGATTGATCCCTTTTAAAGCATGAACAGTCTCATCTCCCATTCGGAACTCTCGTTTCAGATTTTCTATTTTTATAATTGGGTTCATTGGGTTGGATTTAAAAATTTAAAATTCAATATTTAAAGTCTGGACTGAATTTAATTTCCCGGAGGAGCTTGTTTTGACGAAGACTTTGCATTGTTTTGGCTCGGCCTTTTCGGCATAAAAGGACTGCTTCCGGATTCAGATTTTGCTGCAGCTTGGGTTTGCTCATCAAGTGAAGTCACAATTTGCTCACTTCCGTTTAATCCACTTTTTAATTCTATATTGATTCCGTCATTAATTCCGATAACGATTGATTTTTGTGAAAGGCTTCCGTCGTTATTTTTAATCCAAATCCACTTTTCTTTGCCTTTTCCCGTTTTTGTTTCAGGAATTTTTGCATTGATTTTATTTTTCTCATAATATTTCTGAAGCATTTCAGAATCCGGACTGAAACTTATTGCCGCCGCCGGAATTGTGTTTGTTCCTTTCAGTTCCTGTGTGAAAATCGTTATCGTTGCAGTTAAACCTGGTTTCAATTTCTGTTCAGAATTATCGGCATTTATTAAAACAGTGTACGTTACGACGTTGGAAGATGTTTTTGGGCTCAAACGGATTTCTCTTACTGTTCCTTTAAATTCTGTGTCTGGATACGCATCAACCGTAAAAGTTACCCGTTGATTTATCTGCACATTTCCGATATCTGCTTCATCCACATTGGCCTGAACCTGCATTTTGGTAATGTCTTTCGCAATCGTAAAAAGGGTAGGAGTCGTCATACTTGCAGCAACAGTTTGCCCTTCCTGTACTTCTTTGCTTAAGATAATTCCATCAATCGGAGCGTAAATATTGGCATAACTTAAATTGGTTTTTGCCTGAGCCAGAACCGTTCTTTTCTGGTTGACAGATTGCTGGGCACTTTTTACCTGATAAGAAGCCGTCTCATTGTCTGCTCTGCTGATAACGCCCGCTCTGAACATATTGTTCTGACGGTTAAAATTCTGCTGCTGATAATTAAGTTCATTCAAAGCCGAATTGTACTGTGCCAAAGCATCATTCACAGATTCCTGAAGATTGGTTTTATCGATTTCGGCTAAAAGTTGACCTTTTTTTACGGGAGAATTGTAATCCACATAAATATTTTCAATTAAACCTGAAACCTGCGTTCCGACTTGTACTGTATCGACAGGTTCCACCGTTCCCGTTGCAGTAACAGAAGTTGTAACATCATTTTTACTGATTTTTACAGTCTTTAAAGTGATTTCTGCTTCTTTACTTTTTGTAAAATACTGGTAAGCAAAAACAATCACAATGGCTGAAACTAAAAATATTGCAGCGTTTTTGAAGGTCTTTTTATATTTCGGATTCATGATCTTGATATTTTGTGTTAGTTGGTCGTTAATATTTTTCCCTGATAAAAATTCAGAAGCTGAGTGTACAAAACAGCCATGTATTTTGTCTGCAGATAAGTTTGCTCGTTGGTGAGATACGTATTTCTGCTTACGGAAAGATCTGTCGCTGTTAAACCTCCAAATTCAAATTTCTTGTTGGATAAATCGTAAGACAGTTTGGCATTGTCTCTTGCTACTTTTGAAGATTTTTGCTGTGCAAGATTGGCAACTGCATTTTGCCACGCTGTCTCTATGCTTGCATACAACGTTTTTCCTGCGCTTATTTTATCTAAATTATTCTGCTCAATATCAATTTTAGCCAATGCTACATTTGTATTATTCTGCTTTTTAGAAAAAATCGGAATGTTAAGCGAAAGCCCAACCGATTTATTAAAGTTATTTTTTATTTGCCCAAAATAATCTACATCTCTCGTGTTCGAATACCCTGTATTTAAGCCCGCTGTAGCAGAAAGCGTCGGTTTGTAACCTGCTTTTGTGATTTCTAAAGCTTTGTTTAAAATCTCATTCTGCGCATCATATATTTTCAAATCCGGAAGATTTTCAGCAGCTTCAGCAAATACTTCCTGCTTATTGGGAAGATTTTCAGAAACATCAGGGAGCGAGGTTTTTTCAATTTCAAATTCTTCGGAAGGATCCAATTCTAGCAATTGTTTTAGTTTTAAAACCTGCTGATTGTACAGGTTTTCACTGTTGACAACCGTGTACAGATTTTGTGCGTTCTGAGTCTCTACATCTGCAAGTTCGAGCTGGGAAATCGCTCCGTTTTTGAATTTCGTCTGAGTCAGTTTCAGTTCCTGAGCAGAAGAATTAGCGGTGTATTTTGCAATTTTAATACCTTCATTATAATACAGCGACTGTAAATAAGCTTCCAAAACACTCAGAACAATGTTGTTTTCTGCCTGTTTTTGATAAAGAGAAGACTGGTCTAAAATCATTTTATTTTGTTCGATCTGCAGATTCAGTTTATTTCCCTGATACAGAGTCATATTTCCGCTTAATCCAAAACTGTTTGAAAGAATATTCTGGTTCACGAAATTACTCGTAATCGGGTCAATGCTCGATCCGTTGGTCAATCCCAAAGATGATGAACCATAGATTGTGGGCAACTTATTGTTTTTCTGTTGCTGATAATTCAGTTGTGCAGTGGTTTTGTCTAAAACCGTCTTTTTTACGGTGATATTATTTTGTACCGCATAATCCAGACAATCCTGCAGCGACCATACTTTCTGAGCCGGAGCAAAAATTCCGATGAATAGTGCTATGGCGATGTATTTTTTCATTGTCTTTCTGATTTTACAGTGACAAAGTTGTAGCATATTCAAAAGGAAATCAAATCTAATAGACGAACTCAGCGATTTTATCGAAGTATTGTTTTTTTCTATCGCTCCACATTTTAATTTTTAAGACTGAAAATGATATTTCTTACCTTAAAAAGTCTTTATTTTGCATAAATATTCAGACACATTTTCACTATATAAATTGCTCAAAATGCAAAACTACCTCGATTTACTTCAGCATATTTTAGACAACGGAACCGATAAAACCGACAGAACGGGAACGGGAACACGAAGTGTTTTCGGATACCAGCTGCGTTATGATTTGTCTAAAGGATTTCCCTTGGTTACAACGAAAAAGGTTCATTTAAAATCTATTATTTATGAATTGCTTTGGTTTCTGAAAGGTGATACCAACATTAAATATCTTACTGACAACGGAGTTACCATCTGGAACGAGTGGGCTGATGAAAACGGAGATTTAGGACCTGTCTACGGTGCGCAGTGGAGAAGCTGGAACGGTGCAGACGGAAAAGTAGTCGATCAGTTTGCTGATGTAATCGATCAGATCAAAAAAAATCCCGATTCCAGAAGATTAATTGTTTCTGCGTGGAATGCTGCTGAAATCCCAAATATGGCGCTGGCTCCCTGTCACGCTTTGTTTCAGTTTTATGTAGCTGATGGCAAATTGTCTTTACAGTTGTACCAAAGAAGCGCAGATGTTTTTCTTGGAGTTCCATTTAACATTGCAAGTTATGCTTTGCTTTTGATGATGGTAGCGCAGGTTTGTGAGTTAGAAGTTGGGGATTATGTGCATACTTTTGGCGATGTTCACATTTACAATAATCATTTTGAGCAGGTAAACAGACAGCTTTCCAGAGAGACAAGATCTCTTCCGACAATGAAATTGAATCCTGAAATTAAAGATATTTTCAATTTTAATTTTGAAGATTTTACTTTAGAAAATTATGATCCGCATCCGGGGATTAAAGCGCCGGTGGCAATATAAATTAAATTTTGAAAGAATATAAAAGTGGAGCCTGAAAACTTCACTTTTTTTGTAACTATACATAGAATTAAACTACTCATTTATCATGAAGTCAATTAAAATCACTTTGGAAGAAAATGCTGATGCAGAATACATGAAACTGTTGCTCTTACAGATAAAAGGAATTTCATCCGTTGAAATCATTGACGAAGAAAATCCCGAAAGCGAACTGAAAAAAGCTTTCGAAAAAACAAAAGAGCAGTTCAAAAAAGGAGATTACGAAACATTGGTGAACGATATTTTTACCATTTTAACAAAGAAATAATTTTAGATATATAATGAAAAAAGCCATTTTATCAGTCGCTCTTTTAGGAGGGATTTTATTCTCGGCAAATGCGTTTGCACAAACCGAAACATCAGGAAGAGAAAAGGTTTACAGAGCAACTTATACCAAAGTTACAGAACTTAAACACACCAAACTCAAAGTCAATTTCGACTACCAGAAAGAGCAGATGAATGGTGAAGAATGGCTTACAGCTTCGCCTTATTTTTACCCTACAAACGAGTTGACACTTGACGCAAAAGCAATGCTGATTCATGAGGTTGCTTTAGACCAAAACGGCAAAAAATCTCCGTTAAAATTTGATTATAAAAATGATGTTCTTAAAATCACTTTAGATAAAACGTATCAGAAAAATCAGGATTATACAGTTTACGTAAAATATACCTCCCGTCCGAACGAAGTGAAGCAGGAGGGAAGTGCCGCAATCAGCGATGCGAAAGGTCTTTACTTCATCAACGCACAGGGAAAAGATGCCGATAAACCAACACAAATCTGGACTCAGGGTGAAACCGAATCTTCATCTGCATGGTTCCCGACCATCGATAAATCGAATCAAAAAACAACTCAGGAAATTTACATGACCGTTCCTGATAAATATGTAACCCTTTCAAACGGAATTATGAAAGGTTCTGAAAAAGCAGGAAATGGCTTGAGAACCGATCATTGGGTGATGGATAAACCGCATTCTACCTATCTTTTCTTCATGGGAGTTGGTGAATATGCGATTGTAAAAGACAAATGGAAAAATATTCCGGTTGATTATTATATTGAAAAAGAATACGAACCGTATGCAAAACAGATTTACGGAAATACCCCTGAAATGATGGAGTTTTTCTCTAAAAAATTAGGCTACGATTATCCTTGGGCAAAATATGCACAGATTTCTGGAAGAGATTATGTAAGCGGTGCGATGGAAAATACCACAGCAACACTTCACGGAAGTGCAGTTCTGCAAAAACCGGGACAGTTAATCGACGAAAATTCCTGGGAAGATACCATTGCTCACGAGCTTTTTCATCACTGGTTTGGAGATTTGGTAACGGCTGAAAGCTGGAGTAATCTTACTGTAAATGAGTCTTTTGCAAACTATTCAGAATACCTTTGGAATGAATATAAATACGGAAAAGATCAGGCAGATTACCATCAGATGACCGATGTGAATATGTACATTCACAATCCTACAGATTTCAAAAAGGATTTGGTAAGATTTGATTATGCTTCAAGAGAAGATGTTTTCGATTTGGTAACGTATCAGAAAGGTGGCGGAATTCTTCACATGCTGAGAAATTACCTTGACGATGATGCTTTCTTTGCAGGGATTACAGATTATTTAAAAACATACGAATACAAAAATGCTGAAGCACATCAGTTAAGATTATCTTTCGAAAAAGTTTCAGGAAGAGACTTAAACTGGTTTTTCAACCAATGGTATTTTGGAAGCGGTCATCCGAAAATTTCTTACACAATGTCTTATGAGCCTGTGAAAAAACAGGTTTCTGTGACCATTACACAGACTCAGGAGCAACCTTTTGAATTTCCTTTAACCATCGATGTATATGATAATGGAAAACCAAAAAGACAGCAGGTTTGGGTAAATGCAACGGCAAAAAACACCTTTAATTTTGATGCTTCTAAAAATCCAGATTTGGTAAATATTAATGCAGACGGAATTTTAGTTGCCGATGTTACAGACAAGAAAACGCCCGAGCAGAATTTATTACAGTTTACAGGTTCAAAAGAATTCAAAAGCAGATATTTAGCCTTAAACGGAATCAAAGATGAGGTTGGGAAAAATGCGGCAGCGACAAAATTGTTGGCGGCGGCAATCAAAGATCCGTATTTCAGAGTGAGAATGAAAGCTTTGGAAATGATGGATCTTACCAATCCTGAACAGATGAAAGCAATGGGTTCTGAAGTTGAAAAACTGGCTTCAAATGATCCTAAAACATTGGTTCAGGCTGCAGCAATCGGAGCTTTAGCAAAAACAAAAGACAAAAAATATTTACCGATTTTCGAAAAAGGAGTGAGTGCAGTTTCTAATGCTGTAAAAGCAAACTCTATAGGTGCAGTTTTAGCAATTGATCCTTCAAAAGCGGCTTCTTATGCAGAAAAAATTGATTTGGACGGTGCTTCAGAAGAAATGCTTGCTCAGATGCTTCCGGTAATCGTGAAAAATAAAGTGACTTCTCAGGCTCAGCATTTGGCTCCGCTTGTGGCGTTTTATCCTTTCATAAAATTCCAGAATCCTGAGTTGGGGAAAAATGCGGAAGAAGCCTATAACTGGATTATGAGTTCTGATAATCTGAAAGCTACTGAAAGCATTACCAAAATTTTAGGCCAGGCAAAAGGTCAGATGGGAGAAAATCCTCAGGTAAAAATGATGGTTTCTCAAATGCTGAAAGACGGTCTCAACAAAAAAATGGAAGTTTTAAAGCAAAATCCTCAAAATGCTGTAAGTATCAACAAACAGATTGATGCCATCAACAAAGCGATTGAAGATTTTAAATAATACATTATTCATTTTGTCAATTTGATTACTTTGACAAAGTTTTCAGATAAATTTAAAAAGCCTGCAATATTAATTTTGCAGGCTTTTGTTTTGATAATTTAGCCTTTGTACTTCTTGTAAGCGGCGGCTAATTTTGTGTCGTACTTGTTTTTTTTGTAATCGGGTCCGTTGTATTTTCTGGCAAATTCTGCCCAGTTTTTACTTCTCAGTTCATCATCCAGAAAAGTATTTTTAACGTATTCCACAAAAGCTTCCAGATGTTCAGCTTCAGAAGAATACATCGCTGTGACAAATTGTTGAAGACTGTTAAATCCCGCCAAAGTAAAATTGAATCCCATAATCTGAAATTTTCCCCAAGAAGCAGACATTAAAGCTGCATTTCTGTCTAAAGCTACCGCAGATTGCAGTCTTTTGTGCTGTTGGGCAACTGCTCCGTAACCTCCCGGCGTACGGTTTGAGATAGTGGGATTAGAGTGATCAAAAATTCCTTTGGTCAGCTTTGAAAAAATGTGTCTTTCAAATAAAATAATCGGCTCGTCAGTTGGTAAAAAACCATCTTGCTTAGATTCAACTTCGGCAACCGCTTTTATCACTGCAACCTCGCAGTTCAGGGTTTTTGCCGCGTTTTTAAAGTCCTGTTCCTGTAATTTTGTTTTCATAAGTTTTTAATTTTTAAATGGTTGGTTAATTTTTACATAAAATTACAATTATTTATTAATAAAAATAACAGTGTATTTTATATTGTTGTTTCGAGTATATCCAAAACCTGAAATTGAGTCTGGATAGACGTTTCAAATAAGTAGAGTTGTGATTAAATTTTAATAATCTTACAAAAATCAGTATCATTTACAACTCATTTTTGCATTATCTTTCATAAATTAGTTTAAAATTTAAAAAATTATGAGTTTTGGAATTGAGGCGGCGAGCTATTATGTGCCTTCTTTGTATTTGGAAATTAAAGATTTAGCTGAGAAAAGAGGCATAGAACCAGCAAAATTGGAGAAAGGTTTAGGACTTCATAAAATGGGTTTTCCCGACGTACACGAAGATGCAGCAACCTTTGCAGCAGAAGCATTACTGAAATTAATCAGAGATTATAATATCAATCCTAAAGAAATTTCAAGAATTTATCTTGGTACAGAAAGTGCACTTGATGCTGCTAAGCCTACAGCAACTTATGCAATGCAGATGGTTGAAAAAGTTTTAGCAAATGATTTCGGAGACAGATGTTTTAAGAACTGTGACGTTGTGGATATGACTTTCGCCTGCATCGGAGCGGTGGATGCACTTCACAATTCGCTCGACTTTGTTCGTGTAAACCCTGATAAAAAAGCCATCGTCATTGCGAGTGATTATGCTAAATATGAATTAGCTTCTTCCGGCGAATATACGCAAGGTGGCGGTGCAGTTGCAGTTTTAGTTTCTGCTCAACCGAATTTGATTGAAATCGATAATAATTGGGGAGTGGCTACAGAATCGGTATTTGATTTCTTTAAACCAAGAAGAGATTTTAGCAAAGAAAATCTGACCAATGCCCCGGAAAGTTTCCCTGATAAAATTGAAATATTTACTGATGAACCTGTTTTCGACGGACAATATTCAAACCAGTGTTATCAGGACAGAATCAGAGAAGCTTACAGTCATTATAAAGAAATTACCGGAACTGAAAAACCCTATGAAAACTGGAAATATTTGATTTTCCATCTTCCGTATGCGTTTCATGGCAAAAGAGTTTTTACTGAAATTTACAGCTTAGAAAACGGACTTTCATACAGCAATCCAGAAGAACAAAAAGCGGTAGCAAAATCTGAAGATTACATCCAATTTATCAAGGTAAAAATTGAAAAATCTCAGCGAGCTTCTTCAGAAATCGGAAATATGTACACTGCTTCTATTTTCATGGCTTTGCTTTCAGTTTTGCAGACTTCTTTTAATAAAAATGAAGATTTGAGCGGACAGGAAATTGGTTTTCTCGGTTACGGAAGTGGTTCTAAATCGAAAGTATTTGCAGGAAAAGTTTCTCCAAACTGGAAAACCGTAGCCGAAAAATGGAATCTTTTTGAAGGCTTAAAAAACAGAACAGCCATCAATTTCGAAACTTATGAAAAACTTCACAGAAAACAGTTAAACAGTTCAGTAAATCCCGATTACAAAGGTTTCGGACTTCAATCTGTAGAAAAAGATAATCCTGTTTTGATAGGAGCGAGATATTATGATTTTCAGTAATTAAATAGAAATAAAATTTCGGAGATGAGAAATTCCCCTCCCTTGGAGGGGTGGCGAAAATTCAAAGAATTTTTGACGGGGTGGTTTTTGAAGGTTGTTTTAAATTTAAAGATGCCACTCGGAAACCACCCCGTCTTAATTTTTTGTCAAAAATTAATCCACCCCTCCAGAGGAGGGGAATTTATGACGATTTATTATATATCGACACTTTATCTTAACATAACAAAGGCTGTTCAAAATTCTTGAACAGCCTTTGTTTTTTTTGTTTCTTTTACATCAAGGCAAAAGAAAAAATATAATTATTTCAACACCTGAACTTCAATCGCAGAGTCTTCAAAAACCTTAATAAACGCTTTTGTATAATCCTCTTTTGTCGCAAAATTAGGATTCTCTATAAATTTTTGTGGATTTACCGCAAACAACGGAAACCATGTCGAAGAAATCTGGATCTGAATTTTATGTCCTTTTTTGAAAGTATGAATGACATCCTGTAATTTAAAATTGACTGCCGTTTTTTGATTTGCAGTTAATGCTTCAGCTATCTCTCTTGAATTTCTGAATCTCGCAGGCATAATTTCACTTCTTACCATCTGATGATAATTTCCATAAATCACGCCTTCTTTTTTCTCCGCAGGTTTGAAATCTTCAGGATAAACATCAATTAGTTTTACAGCAAAATCGGCATCGGTAGAAGAAGAAGCAATATTTAATTTAGCCAAAATCTCTCCCGCAAAAGTCAGGTCTTCTGTTAAAACATCGGTGGTGAAAGTCAAAATATCAGGTCTTCCGACTGCGAATCTTTGGTCTTCTGACATGTAATTTCTCGGAGTAAAACCATTGAAATCTTTTAAATTATCCGAACTCAAAACAGGATTGTTCGGATCGCTGTAATATTCAGAAAAACTTTGTCCTGAGGTGTTTTTCAAAGTTTTATCAGCTAAATAAAAGTTGATTTTCTGTGTGTTTTTTGGCGGGTATTCTGCAAATTCTCTCCATTCTTTTGCACCTGTGTCATACATCACGGCTTCGGGTAAACCTGCATCTTTTTTGGTGTCGCCTTTCAGATAATGACTGAAAAATTTTGTTTCTAAATTTTTCTGATAATACGTCGCAATGCTGTCTCCAAAGTAGATTTGGTTATGGAAATGTTTCCCTTCTTCTCTTCCCCAACCGCCGTGAGAAAATGGCCCCATCACAATCGTATTCTTAGCTTTCGGACTTGTTTTTTCTATTGTTTTATAAATATTCAAAGGGCCTGAAAGATCTTCTGCATCAAACCAACCGCCAACAGTCATCACCGCATGATTTACGTTTTTAAGATGGGGTAGAAGACTTCTTTTCTGCCAGAATTCATCGTAATTGGTGTGCTCCATAATTTCGGTCATAAAGAAATTGTTTTTGTAATATTTCTCGTAACCATCTTTTAAAGTTCCCATGTCTCTGTAGAATTTCAAACCATCTTCTGAAGTCGCTTTAATCATAGAATCGGTGTACCAGGCTTTGTTTTCAGGCTTAGTTTTCTGAACGCCAAATACAGGGAACGTTTTGAAATATCCGAGCATAAATCTCCCGTTGTGAAGAAAATCATCGTTCCAGAAATCTGAAATTGGGGCTTGTGGAGAAGATGCCACCAAAGCCGGATGTTGCGCCAAAAGGCCTACAGCAGTATAAAAACCGGGATAGGAAGTTCCAAACTGACCTACTTTGCCGTTGTTGAATTTGATGTTTTTTACGAGATAATCTATCGTGTCGTAAGTATCGGTGCTTTCATCGACATCTTTTTTGGTTTTATGGTCTACCTGCGGCGTCATGTTGGTAAAAGTTCCCTCGCTCATGTATCTCCCACGAACGTCCTGATAGACGAAAATATATTTGTCATTCATCAGATATTTGTTGGGTCCGAGACTTCTTCGGTAATCATTTTCGCCGTAGGGAGCGACAGAGTAGCAGGTACGCTGCATCAGGAAAGGATATTTTTTAGCTTTTGAAATATCTTTCGGGATGTAAACAGAAGTGAAAAGTTTGGTACCGTCCCTCATTGGAATGTAAAATTCCTGCTTGGTAAAATTCTCTTTCACAAAACTGTCTGTCTGCTGAGTCTGCGCATTCCCAAGAATAAAAAGCAAAGTCAGAAAAAATGAATATCGGATGTTCATAGTTGAAATTTGATGCTAATTTAATGATTAAAAAGTTTTTGGAATGAAGTTTTAGGAAAAGAAAAAGGCCGGAGTTTCTTCTGGTCTTTTGTGGTTTTAAGTAGAATTAAACTTGGTAGAACCTTGAAAAGGTTTATATTCAGTATGAAATAACTTTGACAAGGTTTGTTCACAACATCTTTCTTTAAAACAATATTGTTTTTACAAACAGTCATTATCGCTGGCGCAAGCGTCCTGCTTGTGTAGTGGGTACGAGCGAGATGCTCATACCAGCGAGGTGCGGGCTTTCACTCGCTCACATTGTTGAACCACTTCGTGGTTCTAATTTATTGTTGTAAACTGTCCATGGGTTTCACCCACGGCTATTGTAGTTCAACCACTTCTTGGTTGCCAAAAAGCTTTTTGAAAAATGGAAATTCAATAGGGTCGGGCTTTAGCCCGACTACTTAATTCGTAGTAAGAATTGGCTTTAGCCAAAACATAATTTTCGTTACTTTGTTCGCAATGATACAAAAAAAATACCCGTAGAAAAAATCTCCGGGTATTTCGTTTATAGAGGTGTGTTTTTTACTTTTCCTGCATCTTTTTTCCTGCAAATTTGTTGAGTTTCATGGTAAGTGAAAACATCACATAACGCTTTAGAATCAAATCTTCACGGTCTTCGAAGAAGGCGTTGCTGATGGTTCTTCTTACACTTTGGTTCTGGTTCAGTACGTCATATACTTTCACTTTTGCCGTAAGCTGTTTGTTGAAGAAAGAATATCCGATACTTGTATTCCAGAAATAGAAATCACGTTTGAAACCAGGAGCGATGTTGGAGGTGGTGTTATATTCAAAATCGTTTCCGATCACCAATTTGCTTTTGAAAATGTAGTTGGTTAACTCCATTTTAAGGATTTGATTGCTGGTTTTTACTTCATCGATGCTGTAGTTTTCGTAGTTGCTGAAATTGTAGCTGACCGTATATGAAGGTTTTATTGTGATTTTATCTTTAATTTCGTACGCTATATTAAATCCTGGATTGATGCTGTAGACATTGCTGGTAAACTGCTGAGTATTGATAAAACCTCTGTTGTAAGAATAATTGGCATTCAATCTTGGGTTTAAATTCAGTTTGTTGTCTTTCCATTTGAAAGTTTTGGTAAATCCGCCTCCGAAATTGATTCTTTTATTCCCACTGATATTGGCATAAGTGATAAACTGCTTTCCGGATTCATCGAAATATGCATAATTTATCACATCATTTTCTCTGTAATTAAAATCAAGATTCATGTAATAACTTATGTTTTTCAACATATTAAAATTATTGAAATAGATGTAGGTATTACTGTTCCAGGTATTTTTCAAACCAGCATTTCCTATGGTAGAAATCAACGGATTGATGCGGTCTTCAAAAGGTGTAAATTTTTCTGCTGTAGGTATTTCGTAACCTGCGAAACTGTAGAAACTCAATCTTTTGCTTTCAGAAAAACTATAGTTTGCATTCATATTAAATTTCGGAAGCACAAAATCTTTCTGCAATTGAAAATTCTGCCCCTGAAAAGATGAATTTACATCCATTTTTGAGATTCCAAGTTCTGCAGAAGCCCAGAAGTTTAGTTTCTTTTTATTGATTTCCATACTGATTTCAGGAGAAACCGTGTTGATATCCTGATTCATTGCGTAGGAAAGATCTGTATTAAGATTTGAATAATCATTATTTAAAGCATCAAAATCATTCACATTTCTTTTATTGTTGAATGAGGTTTTGGTATAATTCAAATCTACACTTACAGACATCGAGTCTGAAATAGGTTCAGAATATCCTGTTCTGAAATCGTATCTGTTGGTTTGGTTTTTTGTTTTTGAAAGCTGATTTCTGATATCATTCGGATCTGGCGAGTTGTAGAAAATCGTTTGAGAATTATTCAGATTGTTATTTTTGTTTTCAGAGATATTTGAACTCATATTGGCATACGCAACTCTTCCTTTCTTTTTAAATTTTTTAGAGTAGTAGATATTGGGTGAGAAGCTGTTGTTTTCAGACTCTGTGCTGGTGTAGCTGTTGCTTTCGTTCAGAAGAATGTCATTTCCAAGTGTGGATGATTTTAAGTTGTTGAAAGATTTAGTTTCGAATCTGCTGAAGTTGGGCGAAAAATAAACCGTGGTAAGAGAATCGAGTTTAATTCTTGCCGTAAGATCTACGCCATATTGTTTGGTTTCGTTTTCTCCGTTGCTTTCGGAGTTTGTTTTTAAGGTAGAATTGGGAAGCAGTGTAGTTCTGGAAACTTTTGATCTTGTCTCCAGATTATTATCGGTGTGCATCAGGCTTAAACTTTCAAGATCGAGATCTTTATTAAATTTATCGCTGTAATTTACAGCAACTGTTGTAGATCTGGTAATACCTCTGTTGGTGTTTCCTCCCATCGAATAACTTGTCATACCTCCACTGCTGAAAACGGTTCCGCCCTGCATAAGCCATGCATTTCTGCCGTGTCCCATACTGTCGAAAACTTCGTCATTAGAAAATCCCTGCGAATTGATGTTGTTGGACGATGCGAGTAAACTGATCTTGGTGTCGTTTTTAAAATAACTGATTAAAGCGCTGCCTTCATACCGTTTGTCGGATCCGTATCCTGCGGTAATTCTTGAGATTAAACCTTTATTTTTCTTTTCATCAATGGTAAAATTGATGGTAGCATTGTTTGATTTTGCAGCTTTTCCATTGAGCTCTTCTTCTTTAGTTTTGGTTGTGGTAAACTGAATGCTTTTGATAAGATCGGCAGGTAAATTCTGAAGTGCTACTTTTCCGTCTTTGTCGAAGAAAGGTTTTCCGTTGATGAGAATCTGGTCAGCTTCTTTTCCGTTGACGGTTATTTTTCCTTCGTTGCTTATTTCCACTCCGGGAATATTTTTCAGAAGTTCCTCAATTTTACTGTCGGGTCTTACTTTGATGGATGACGCATTAAATTCAATCGTGTCTGTTTTAATTTTAACAGGAGAAGCAGTGATTTTTACTTCTGCAATATCATTTATTTTGCTGTCTTCAAGCTGTATTTCTCCGATGTTTTGAGAGCTTTCAATCTTCTCAAATATTTTTGAATATTCGTTGTGTTTGTCTGCTTCAATTTTAAGCAAACTTCTCTCATTGAGCTGATCAAGTTTTAGAGAGAATTTGCCTTCATTATTGGTAGAAGTGTAATTGATAATTGCTGAATCTTTAGCTTTTAAAAGATAAACGGTAGCATTGGTAATAGGTTTTTGTTCACTGGTTTTTACTTTTCCGTCTAAGCTGATTTTCTGTGCATTTGCCGCAAAAAATAAACTTAAAAAGAAAAATAGGGATAAGACTTTCCTCATGTTTCAGTAATAGTTATTTTATGGGGCAAAAATAGAAAAACATCCCAGCAATGGGATGTTCCTATGTGTTAATATTTCTATAAATATTGAACTGTTACGCTTTCAGATATCTTGCGTAAGCGTATCCTTCAACGCCTTCGGAAGTTTTTACTTTCCACCAGTCGTCAGAAGTCTGCTCTACAAGTGTTACAGAAGATCCTTTTGCAGCTTTACCTACAACGGCAGCTTCGGTAGAAGGGTCTTGTCTGATATTAAGATTTGATTCTTCAGTTGCAACGCTTAATGCAGCTCCGGCAGCCAAACCTGTAACCTGTACATCGATATTAATGTCTGATGCAGAGTATGAAGCATCAATTGCTCCTAAAGCATTCCAAACTGTATCTTTAGCAGCTGTGTTGGCTGCGTCTCCAGACACATAGAGGATTCCGTCCTGCTCCTGTACTTTTAAATTTGAGATTCCCGCAGACTGTGCTGCAGATACTACTCCAGAATATTTTTCTTCTAATGTGCTCATTTATAATTATTTTACTGTGTAATTGAAGTTTACTTTTCCTACTTTCAAAGCGTCAACAGACTCTTTGATTTTTCTTGCCTGAGTTGAAGAAACGTTACCTGTAAGTGTCAGCTCATTGTTTACAACTTCTACTTTTACGGTAGGGAAGTCTTTCAATGCATCCTGTACTTTTTGCTGAACAATAGGATCTACGGCAGAAGTAGTCTGCACCGGCATTTCAGGAGCTGCTGCTTCTACTTTAGCCATATCGTGCACATCTGTTACTCCTTTAATAGCTTTCAAAGAAGCGATAGCAGCATCTTTTGAAGCCTGGTCAGGGAAAGTTCCGCTAAGGTGTGCTTTACCTTCTTTAATTTCTACAGTAGCTGTAGGAGTAGAAGTTACAACTGCTGTCGCCTGAGTCTGAAGATCAGCATCAGAAACTTTCTTCTTACAAGAAACAGATGCGAAAGAAACTGCTATTGCTAAAGCAGCCATTGTGATTGTTTTTTTCATAAGTGGATTTATTTTTATAATTGTTATTGGTAAATGTAATAATTATTTCTCTTGTGAAAATTAATTTTATAAAAATTTTTAAAAATTTGCAGGTCAACTTATGTGAAACAGCTGTTTTTCGGAAGTTATAATCCTCTGATTAAGTTTAAATATTTCAGAAGATTAAAAATATTATATTTGTGCCACTTGATTTAAGATATGAAAGGACAAAATAAACTTTTTTTCGCCATCATCATTGCGCTGGCTCTCGGTGTACTTCTTGGTGGAATCGTGCATCTGCAATATCCGGATAGTGCAGCCGCTTTTTCTAAAAATATTAAATTACTCGGAACCGTTTTCATCAGATTGGTTCAGATGATTATTGCACCATTGGTTTTTACCACTTTGGTAGTAGGTATCGCCAAAATGAGTGACATCAAAATGATTGGTAGAGTAGGTACAAAAGCCATGTTGTGGTTTATTTCCGCATCCTTGGTATCATTATTTATAGGTCTGATTTTAGTTAATTGGCTTGAGCCGGGGCATGCCATCAAATTCCCAAATCAGGAACTTTCAGGAGCAGACGAGCTTGTGAAAACCAGCAAAGGGTTTTCTATGGAAGATTTTGTAAAACACATCATTCCTAAAAGTTTATTTGAAGCATTTGCAACAAATGAAGTTTTACAGATTGTTGTCTTCAGTATTATGTTTGGGGTGGCTTTGGCAAACATGGGCGACGATTATTCTCAGCCGGTCATCAAACTTTTTGATGTTATTGCACATGCTATTCTTAAAATGGTTGGTTACATCATGTGGTTCGCACCGCTTGGAGTTTTCGGGGCGATTGCCGCTGTTGTGGCAACCAATGGCTTTGAAATTTTTAAAGTATATGCAGTGTATCTGCGCGATTTCTTCTTTGCGATTGCTGTTTTGTGGGTTGTTCTGTTATTGGTAGGATATTTAATTTTAGGAAAAAGACTATTTGAATTATTAAGAAGAATAAAATCTCCTTTGCTTATTGCGTTTTCAACCACAAGCTCAGAAGCAGTATTCCCAAAATTGGTTGAAGAGCTGGAAAGATTTGGCTGCAACAATAGAGTAGTGTCATTCATTTTACCATTAGGATATTCATTTAATCTCGACGGAAGTATGATGTACATGACTTTCGCATCTATATTTATAGCTCAGTTTTACGGAGTTGATATGACTTTGGGACAACAAATTACCATGCTTTTGGTTTTAATGCTGACTTCAAAAGGAATTGCCGGAGTTCCGAGAGCTTCTTTAGTAATTATCGTTGCGACCTGTACCATGTTTGATATTCCTGCTGCAGGTATTGCACTTATTCTTCCTATCGATCACTTCTGCGATATGGCAAGAAGTATGACCAATGTTTTAGGAAACGCTTTGGCTACTTCAGCTGTTTCTAAATGGGAAGGCCAGCTGGAAAATCACGGTGGAGATCTTTAATCTGAAAATTTAGATACCATATTTTTTCAAAAGGCACAGATTTAGTATATACTTTCTCATAACACTTAAAATCTATTATTATGAGAAGCTTATTATGGTTAGTAGCAGTAATCTGCATCATTGTCTGGGTACTTGGACTTGCAGGTGTAGGAGGTGGAATGGGATTAGGAAATCTGATTCACGTTTTACTGGTAATCGCAATTATTGTTATTTTATATAACATTATTTCAGGTCGAAAACCTTTAGATTAAATCTTTTACTAAAAAAATATAAGGTCTGCAGATTTTGCAGACCTTTTTTTATGCATTTTGTCAATGTTCATCGTTGATGGTTTCATTTAAAAATTACGTAACTTTGAAGCCAATTTTAGAAACTGATGGAGAATTTAGTTCAGGATACAACCGTTCAGAAACCAAAATGGATCAGGGTAAAACTTCCTACAGGGAAAAACTACCGCGAACTCCGTACTTTGGTTGATAAATATAAACTCAATACCATTTGCCAAAGCGGAAGTTGCCCAAACATGGGTGAATGCTGGGGTGAAGGTACTGCAACCTTTATGATTCTTGGAAATATCTGTACAAGAAGCTGCGGATTTTGCGGTGTAAAAACCGGAAAACCTATGGATGTCAACTGGGACGAGCCGGAGAAAGTTGCAAGATCAATTAAATTAATGAAAATCAAACATGCGGTTCTTACTTCTGTAGATCGTGATGATTTGAAAGATATGGGATCAATCCTTTGGGGCGAAACTGTAAATGCTGTAAGAAGAATCTCACCGGGAACTACGATGGAAACCTTAATTCCGGATTTTCAAGGAATGACGAAACATTTGGATCGTTTAGTTGCTGTAGCTCCGGAAGTGATTTCTCACAACATGGAAACCGTAAAACGTCTTACCCGAGAAGTGAGAATTCAGGCAAAATATGAGAGAAGCCTTGAGGTTTTGAGATATTTAAAAGAAGCCGGACAAAACCGCACAAAAACAGGTGTAATGCTTGGTTTAGGTGAAACAAGAGATGAGGTTTTTCAAACTATTGAAGACATTAGAAATGCCAATGTGGACGTGATCACGATGGGGCAATATCTTCAGCCTACCAAAAAGCATCTTCCTGTAAAAAAATTCATCACTCCTGAGGAATTTGATGAATTCGGAGATTTTGCAAGGAGTTTAGGCTTCAGACATGTAGAAAGTTCGCCACTCGTAAGGAGTTCTTACCACGCTGAAAAACATATTCACTAAAAATATAAACTGCTTCATTTTTTGAGGCAGTTTTCTTTTGATTAAATTTATTTGTACAGATTATCTTAAAATTTAAAGATAATTCTGACTCGATATTTTAATTAAGATTTAGAGCCTATTTAAAAATGATAAAAAAACAAATTTTCAAGTCATTTTTCTTTTCCCCAACTCTGAAGGGTGGAAAAATGCCTTGAAAATTTCATCAAAATTAACTCCCTTTAGGGTCGGGGAATTTAATTTGATGAAATTCAAACAAGCTCTTAAAGAAAACAACAATTTTCAATTTAATTAAATCAAAATTTAAGATTAGCAAAATTCATTTAAAAAATAGATTAGGGTTAGAATTAAATCATTAATAAAACTTATTACTTCCAATCAAAAATTAAATAATCCAAGACCGAAGTTCTGAGAAATTTTACGGACTTTTGCGGTTTTAAATATTCATTGATTCATAAGTAATCAATTATAATCATTTAAACTTAATAATGGCATTAGATAAAAGAATTTTACCCTTAGCAATCGGCGGATTAGGTATAGGAACAACGGAATTTACCATTATGGGACTTCTTCCCGATTTGGCAAAGTCTTTAGCAATTAGCATTCCCGAGGCGGGACATTTAATTTCAGCTTATGCATTCGGAGTCGTTATAGGTGCACCAATTTTGATTGGATATTCTGTAAAGTTTCCGCCAAAAAAAGTTTTATTGGCTTTGATGGTGATTTTTACGATTTTCAACGGTTTATCAGCTTTAATGCCGGATTATAGTTCGATGATGGTGATAAGGTTTTTATCAGGACTTCCTCATGGGGCATTTTTCGGAGTGGGAACAGTCGTAGCATCAAGAATGGGAGGCAAAGGCAGAGAAGCATTTTATATTTCACTGATGTTTACCGGGCTTACAGTTGCTAATTTGGCGATGGTACCGCTTGTAACTTACATCGGACATGTTTTTCACTGGCGATATTATTTTGCTATTGTTGCTCTCATAGGAATTTTAGCTTTGTTGTTCATCAAACTTTGGCTTCCTGAAATGGAAAGCAATGAAGATGCACATTTCAGAGATGAAATTAAATTTTTAAAAACCAAACAGGCATGGCTCGTCTTAATGATTACTGCAATTGGTTTTGGAGGTCTTTTTACATGGTTTAGCTACATTACACCTTTGATGACCGTAGTTTCAGGAATTAAAACAGACCAAATGGCTTACGTCATGATCCTTGCCGGAGCAGGAATGGTGGTGGGGAATCTGATTGGAGGATACATTTCAGATAAAATGAGTCCTGAAAAAACATGTATATTGTTTTTATCTTTAATGATGGTTGCTCTACTTTCGGTATTTTTCCTGTCCGAACACAGAATAATTTCTCTTGTATTGACCTTTATTTGCGGCGCTTTATCAATGTCAGTTTCGGCACCAATTAATATTATGATGATGAAAGCGGCGCCAAAAAGTGAGATGATGGCAGCTGCATTTATGCAGGCAGCGTTCAATATTGCCAATGCGATGGGCGCATTTTTGGGTGGAATTCCTTTAGAATACAAACTTCCTTATAATTATCCATCTTTGGTTGGGGTGGGAATGACTGGAATTGGTTTATTAATCAGCATCCGTTATTTAATTTTGTACAAAAGTGCTCAACCTAAAGAACTTATCGCAGAATAAGGTAAAAATATTTAGCAAAGAAAAGCTCTGTTTTGTAATTTCAAAACAGAGCTTTTTTTAAAACTAACTTTTATTTAACTTTCAACCTCATTTCCGTTCTGGCACCAATACAAAGCATTGTATAAGTTATCTTTTGGAAATGCCTTAAACTCTCCCGGCATCAGGACGCTGAAAATATCTGTGAAATTCTGAACGCCAGTGCTGTCGGTTACAATAGCGGCACGATTCCATTTTGCAAGATTTTTTATGCCTAAAAGCACATCTTCAAACCATGCACCTGCTGAAAACTGATCCAAATCGGTATCAATAAGCATTAAATAATTAAGTTCTTCGTATTTTTCAACCTTTCTCTTCACTTCAGGATTTACGATATTTTCAAAATCTGTTTTGGTAATTTCACCCGAAGCCTTAAATGCGGCAACGTTCTCCGGAGCATCTGGAATAATTGTGATCATATATTTAATTTTAATGTTTTGGTGAGTGAGGTTAAACAATAATTAAACCAATCTTTTGAAACAAAAAGGGCTTGATTGTTGATAAAGTTTATCAAAAAAAATAAACTATGGATCTCAAATCTAATGAGCCTTTCTGGTTGATTAAAAATGGTCTTATTTCTTCGTATCCATCGCTCAAAGATGATAAAGAATGTGATGTACTGATTATTGGAGGCGGCATCACTGGAAATCTTATTGCGCATCAAATGATAAAAGATGGTTACAGCACTATTTTGATTGACAAGAGAGAAATCTGTAATGGAAGTACTTCTGCCACAACTTCAATGCTGCAGTATGAAATAGACGTTCCTCTGTATGAACTGTCGGAAATGATTGGCGAAAAACCAGCTATACAAGCTTACAAAGCCTGCGAAAAATCAATAAACGATATTGCCGATCTTGTGAAAGAAATAAAATCCAGATCAGGATTCAGAAAAAAGCAATCTCTCTATTTTGCTGCGAGAAAAAAAGATTTAAACTGGCTTGAAACAGAATATGAAGCAAGAAGAAAAGCAGGTTTTGAGGTCGAATGGCTGTCTGCCGAAGAAGTAGAAAGACAGTTTGAAATCACTAATTCTTACGGTGGTATTTTATCTAAATCCGGCGGAAGTATTGATGCTTTTAAGTTTTCGCACGAACTTTTGAGATTTAATGAAAAAAAAGGACTTGAAGTTTTTGATAAAACAGAGTTGAAATCTGTAAAATATTTAAAAGATCATAATTTGGCTCTCACAACAAGTGGTTTTACCATCAAAGCAAAAAAAATCATTTATTGTGTTGGGTATGAAGCAAAAGAATTGATTAGAGAAGATTTTGTAGATTTAAAATGCACTTTTGCGATTGTATCAGAAGCAAAATCTGAAAAATCTAAAAATATAGAGCACACTTTGATCTGGAATACAGACGAACCTTATCTTTATATGAGAAGCACAGATGATGGAAGATTGTTAATAGGTGGCGGCGACGAAGAATTTCACAATGCTGAAAAGCGTGATGCATTGTTGGGGAAAAAAGAAAAGGAGATCCTTAGAAATCTCAAGAAAATAAAACCGGACGAACATTTTTACACAGATTTTGTGTGGGCAGGAACTTTTGGAGAAACAAAAGACGGATTACCCTACATCGGAGAACATGGAAATTTTAAAAACTCTTACTTCGTTTGTGGATTCGGAGGCAACGGAATTACTTTTTCGGTAACGGGAATGGAAATGGTTTCGGCTTTTATGAAAAACAAAAAACATCCACTTTCAGAATATTTTAAGTTTGGAAGATAAATGTTTAAATAAAACGGGCTCACCAAAAGTGAACCCGAATTTTATAGATGTTTACCAGTTTGTCAAGCCATTTTCAAGAGCTTTTTGGTAGTTTTCTTCGTCGAATGTGTAAAGATCCGGAGATTTGTGTGCGCCACCGCGTCTTTGCTCGTCTAATTTTTTCAGAATGCCAAGATTTTTTATCTTTCGGTAAAAATTTCCTCTGTTCAGTTCTTTACCCAAAATGGTTTCATATAATTTCTGAATTTCAGAAAGCGTGAATTTTTCAGGCAAAAGATTATAACCAATGGGTCTGATAGCGATTTTTTCTCGTAAAGATAGCAGCGCCTTTTCGATAATCTCACGGTGATCCATGGCAAAATCCAGTTCGTCGAGTTTGTTTACATGGGTCCATTCGCAAGACTGGCTAAGCTCATCTTTTACGAGATCCTGCTGAGAAGGGTTGTATAAAGCAAGATATCCTACAGAAATAAAGCGCTGTTTGCTGAAATGAGAATCATCAAATTCCTCAAAATATTCTTCGCTACGGGCTTTTTTTCCAAAAACTCCGAACTCATGAAGATAGACGTCTGTAAGACCCGTTCTGTCTTTTATAATTCGCTGTACTGCATCGTCCAGATCTTCATCCTTTCTCACATATCCACCCGGAAGCATCCATTTTTCACGATAATTCATTTTTACGAGAAGCACTTTCAGTTCGTTGTTTTCAAATCCGAAAATCACGGGATCTGCAGAAATATGTGAGAGATAAATTTCTTTACCTTCATCTGATAATTTTTGTATTTGTTGCTTAGAGTCCATTGAGTTGGTGAAAATAGGGTGTAAATTTATTTTCCGCTAATATCGAGATTTTTTTTTAATATTAATAATACCACAAAATAGTTAGATAGAAGGGATTTTAGCGTCATTAAATTCTTTAAGTAAATTATTAAAAACTGTTTCTACAGGAAGAACTTCATCGATTAATGCAGAAACCTGCCCGATTTCCAGTTCACCATCTTCCATATTGCCTTCAAACATTCCGAGTTTTGCTCTGGCTCTGCCTAAAGTTGCATTCAAAGCTTCTTTATTTCTGCCTTGATTGTAGATTTCTTCCAGTTGGCTGAAGAATTTGTTTTTGACCAAACGTACCGGAGCCAATTCTTTTAAAGTTAAATGAGTATCGCCTTCTGTAAGTTCTGTGATTTTGTTTTTCCAGTTTTCGTGGGCACTTGCTTCGTGTGTTGCGGCAAAGCGTGAACCAATTTGCACACCGTCTGCACCGAGAATCATTGCAGCTTTCATTTGAGAGCCTAAAGCAATTCCTCCGGCAGCAATCAGTGGTTTAGAAATATGTTTTTTCACATTAGGGATGAGGCAGAGGGTAGTGGTCTCGTCACGCCCGTTGTGACCACCTGCTTCAAAGCCTTCTGCTACGATGGTATCAACGCCTGCATCCTCACATTTTACGGCAAATTTGGTAGACGAAACAACGTGAGCGACTTTTATGCCTTCTTTTTGAAGTATTTCGGTATAGACTCTAGGATTTCCTGCAGAAGTGAAAACAATTTCTACTTTTTCTTCCAGAATAATCTTAATAATTTCATCTAAATTAGGATAAAGCAAGGCAACATTTACTCCAAACGGCTTGTCTGTAGCTTTTTTACATTTCTGGATATTCTCCCGCAAAATATCCGGATACATACTCGCTGAACCGATTAATCCAAGTCCGCCACAATTGGAAACCGCCGAGGCTAAACGCCATCCTGAATGCCAAATCATTCCGGCTTGGATAATGGGATATTTAATATTGAAAAGTTCTGAAATTCTGTTTTGATTTTCCGGCATATTTTATTTTTAAATGAAATAATAATTATAAAAATAGTAATCCCCTAAAATAATAAAACTAATTTTCACAGCACAAAAAAAACCTTCATTTCTGAAGGTTTTAAAGTTTATTTTGAAATGGAAGCTTTCTTCCAGTTGCTTTTGAAATCGCATTCATATCTTCCGTCGATGGATACAAATGTGGTAGGGATTTTTTCGTTTACGTATTTTTCTACCATTTCATTTCTACGTCTGTTCAATGCCAATTGCTTGATTCTGTCATAATCTGTTTCCAAAGTAATCTGGTGTGCAGCGATGTCATCTTCAATTTTTACGATTTTCACAACTACTCTTTCTCTTTCGTCTTTATCATCAAATGCTGTTGTAATATCACCTTTTTTCAAACCTGCTAATTCATAAGTGATTGATCCAGGAATACTTTCTCTTTCAATTTTGTTTGAACCGTCAGCTCCAGGAATTACACCAGCGTTGAATTTTGTTCTTTTATCATCAGAAAACTTAAATGAAGCTTCTTTAAAAGTAATTTTTTCAGATTGAATCAAACCTCTGATGCTGTCTAATTTGGTTTTTGCAGTAGCAATTTCTTCTTCTGTAGGCGTTGCCATCAAAAGAATATGACGTGCATCGTACGCTTTACCTGATTTTTTCACCAACTGAATGATGTGATAACCAAATTCAGACTCCACAGGCTCAGAAATTTCGCCTTCCTGAAGATTCAATGCTGCTGCCTCGAAAGGTTTTACCATTTGACCTTTAAAAACGTTTTTCATTAAACCTCCTGTAGCTGCAGAACCCTTGTCTTCAGAATAAATTCTTGCCTGGCTGTCAAAAGACTCACCAGCCTGGATGTCTGCCTTAATTTTCTTTAATCTTGCAATCAGCTCCTCTTTATGCTTTTCTGTAAGCTTAGGATACATAAAAATCTGCGAAAGAGAAACTTCGTCCTTAATCTGTGGAAGCTGAGTTTTAAACTGATTAAAAAAATCGGTTACCTCATTTGGCGTAACGTCAGCTTTTTCAGTAATTCTCTGGTATTTTGCCTGTCCGTAATATTGATCTGTATCAATTTTTTCGATGGCATTTTTCATTTCATACTGATTACGGAATTTGTAAGCGGCAAGCATTGTCTTTTCGTCCGGAAACTGAGAAATCAACTGATTGTATTTCGCATTTGCCTGCTCTTTAATCATAGCAGAGCGGTTTTCGATCAAAGTATCTTTTTTTGCCTGAACCACAAGAAGCTTATTGTTGAGAAGATTTTCAAGAAACTCACATTTATTTGTGTCTCCCGCACCTTGCTGTTTTGCATAGTTCAGCTGTTCTTCCACATCAGATTCCAAAACAATTTCATCGCCAATCACAGCAGCAATCCCATCAACCAATTGTCCTTTCTTCAGCTGCGCAGATATATTTACAGAGAAAAACATCATGAAAATACCAAAAAGAAAAGCGATTTTTAATTTATCTATCATTTTTTTATATTAAACGAGTTGCAAATTTAGAATTCTTAATGAATCAGACTAAATTTTTTATTATAAATATTTCTTAAAACAAATGATTAATCAAGGTCTACCTCAAAAGTCGTCAGTTCTTTGAATTGTTTTATTCTTAAATAAACATCAGTTTCCTGTACTTCTTCGATTCTTTCAGTTCCGAACTTTTCAACAGTGAAAGATGCCATCGCAGATCCTACGATCAATGCAGCTTTCATTGTATCGAAATCAAAAGTTCCTTTTTTGGCAATGTAAGCAGCAAAACCTCCTGCAAAAGTATCTCCAGCTCCTGTCGGATCAAAAACTTCTTCTAATGGAAGTGCCGGAATTGCGAAGATTTTTCCTTCTCCGAATAAAATTGCTCCATGCTCACCTTTTTTGATGATTACATAAGCAGGTCCCATTTCGTGAATCTTTTTAGCAGCTTTTACCAAAGAATATTCACCTGAAAGTTGTCTTGCTTCTTCATCATTAATACTGATCACGTCAGTTTTTGCGATCATCAGTTTCAAAGTATCCATTGCTGAATCCATCCAGAAATTCATTGTATCAAGAATCGTTAGTTTCGGACGGTTGTTCATTTTTTCTAAAACAGAAAGCTGAACGCCAGGATGAAGGTTTCCCAATAACAAAACTTCCGCATCCTGCATAGAATCTGGAATTTTTGGATCAAAGTTTTCCAGAACATTTACTTCAGTAGCCAAAGTATCTCTGGTATTCAGATCGTTGTGGTATTTACCTGACCAGAAGAATGTTTTTCCATCTTTTACAATTTCTAAACCTTCAAGATTGACATCTCTTTTGCTGAACATATCAAGATATTCCTGAGGAAAATCGCCTCCCACAACAGAAACGATTCCTGATTTTACGCCTAGAATTGACGAAGTAATTGCTATATATGTAGCCGCACCGCCCAAAATTTTATCTGTTTTACCAAATGGTGTCTCAATCGCATCAAATGCTACACTTCCTACAACTAAAAGTTTCATATATTATGTCTTATTTTTTTAATTTAAATTTTTAATTTTTCCATTCAAATGTATCCAAAAGATGCATCAGATCTTTTTTCACGTAATCTACAGCCGGAGCCAAAGAATCCGGTTTTGGTCTTGAATTGAAATAAAGATAAGCTGTCACAAAATGTTTTGTACTGTCTGTAGCATAAAACTGAATGTTGGCAGCCGTCTGTCCTTTCAGTTCATAGAAATTTCCATAAACTTTTCTTTCAGGATATTCGAATGATTTTGTATCGATAGAACTCGCTTTCACGGTATGTCTGTACACCATTTTCTCGGCTTCAGCAACCTGATCGGCAAAATTATTATTGATGGGATAATATGAGATGAAAACCTTCGCTTTCATCTTCGGATAATTAAGATAGTACCAGCAAGGTCTTTTCGCATCACTCAGATTGGCGAAATTTGAATATTCAAAGCTGTAATTACAGTTTTTATCCATTTTCTGATATTTCGGTGCCGGATATTCCAGTCTTAATTCACCGAAAGGTTTTGGTGTAGCCTCTTTTCCACAGGAAATAAGAAGCGCAGACGCAAAAACAAAAATGACTTTTTTAATCATTTTGCAAAAATACAAATTAGATTTTAGATTTTAGGAGACAAATTTCAGTCTTTCAATGTGTTTTGAATATAATTTTCCAAAGGTTTCGGAAATGACCTCTTTTGGGAATCTTCAAAGTCTGAAATGATGAGTTTTTTATCTTTTATTAAATCATTCCAGATAGATTCTGAACTGATTTCCACATTAAATATTTCTATGCTTAAATTTCTGTGCGTCAGTTTGTGATTCACAGTTTTTGCATTTTTGATCAAGGGAACGAGTTCTGCAGAAATCTCAGGCAAAAATTCATACAGTTTTTTCCAGATATAATCATCGCCACGTTGTTGAATGATAAACTGGTTGTTTCTGTGAACAAAATAATATTTCAAGGAAAGATTTTCTACTTTCACTTTCTTTGTTTTCACTGGAAATTCTGAAACCTTCCCAAGTGCGAAAGCCAAACAATCATCATTTACAGGACAATCTCCACAATTTGGATTTTTTGGTTTGCAGATTTCCGAACCTAAATCCATCATTGCCTGATTGAAATCTCCAGCGTTTTCAGGCATTATCAGAAAAGCCAGTTCAGAAAAATAGGAAAATGCATTGGTTTGAGAAATATCAAAATCATCAGCAAATATTCTGCTTAAAACTCTGTAGAAATTTCCATCCACGGCTGGTCTTTTTTGTCCGAAACAGATACTCGAAACAGCTGCAGCTGTGTATTTTCCGACCCCTTTCAGAGTCAAAATATCATCATAATCAGACGGGAATTTTCCTGAAAATTCCGTCATAATCTGCTTTGAAGCTTTATGAATATTAATTGCTCTGGAGTAATATCCCAAACCTTTCCAGTGAAGAATTACCTCGTTTTCATCGGCTTCCGCAAGTGTTTTTACATCCGGAAATCTTTCAATAAATCTGTTGTAATGACCCAAACCCTGAGCAATTCTGGTTTGCTGAAACACAATTTCGCAAATCCAGATTTTATAAGGATCTTTTGTATTTCGGAAAGGCAAATCTCTGGCGTTTTGGGTGTACCAGTTCTGGATTTTGTGTCCGATGTGAAGAAAGTCTGTGGATTTTTTTGTTGGTTTCAAGTAAAGAATCTCAATGGTAAAGTGCAAAGATACTTAAATATGACATGTTTTAAAACCGCTAAAGTGACAAAAGAATTAATTACAATAAGAAATTCAAAAGCTTGCAAAATGTACAAAAAATTTAATGCTTCTCTTACTTTTGCTTGCAATAAATTTTTTCACATTTTGTAATTAGATTAAGCCAAAACAGACCGCCAAAAATGACAGTCTGTTTTATGATTTATTTTAAATAAATTAATCCTGAATATATTCTGCATCCCACTCGTTACCGTCATCACCTTTGTGACCGTCAAGTTTGATTACAAAACTTTTTGTAGGGAAATAAGGAGTCAGTCTGATGTCTAACCAAACTCTGTCTTTATTTACTTTATCCTGCTCAAATCTTACGATTTTGAATTTCTCAATCAGTTTATCAGCACCTTTGATTCCGTCAAGGAAGCTTACAATCTGTCTTCTTAAATCATCTTCGTTTCTCGCATTCCAGTTTTCAAAAGCTCTTCTGTTTAGGAAATCGAGCAAAACTTTTGTCACGTAATCGAAAACACGCACTACAGAATAGGTCTGAAGACCGATGTTATCTCCTGTAAATAATGTTTTTGCCGAGAACGCCATGATTTTTCCGTACTCGTTTACCATAGGCACAAGACCCATTTTTTCAAGCTGAGAAATTTCACTTTTCTTTAAATCAAATTTTACAGCGTCTACTTCGTTGATGTTACCATGTTTTTTACCGGCAGCCACCTGAGACATCAAAGTTTTATGAATTTTTCCAGCCAATGAAGTTGATGGCGGAAGTTCTACGTTTTCTTCTTCACCTACTTCTTCTGCTTTTCCTCTGCCTACCAACCAGTTACATGTCATAATAACATTACTTCTGTGAAGTTCGCCGCCAGTAAGATTTGCAGAATGGAAAAGGTCTACCACGTCATCCGGTTTATCAAGATTAGCGAAATCGGTAACCATCATTACCTTATTTTCGTTACAGATTTTAGCCCATTTTTCAATCACTTTATTCGAACCTAAATAACCTGGGATAGCCAAAATAGAGTAGTTGTCCCTAAGATCAAGACGGTCGTAATATTGTTTAAATTCTTCAGCAATCGCTTCAATAAAAACAGGATTGTCTAAATCTGAAACCTGATCAAGACTTGCGTTGACGATGCTTACATTGTCTACTTTATCAAGCTCAGTATTTTTGTAAAACTGAGCAACAGTGCGGTAAGAAGTTTCAAGCTGACGAACAGAATCTAAAGCATTTTTTAGATTTGATTTTAAATTGGTTTCTGCGCTTTGAGCTTTGTTTTTGCAGGTTTCTGCCAATTTTTCGGCGTTGTCGCTTCCTTCTAAAAGTTCAACCCAAAGATTTATTTTCTGAAGAAGTTCTTTTCTTTCGTCAGATTTATTGGAGTCGTTTAAGAATATTTCTTTTCTTGCCTTTCGCGTAGGGTTCATATTGGCGATTCCGTCTACAACAGATTCTACGAAGCCGAATCCACCGATTCTGTTGAGCTCTTCCAAAGGATTTGCAGACGGTCTTTTATCCTGAAACTGCTGCTGTTGCTGCTGCGTATTTTCAGATGCCTGAAGTTTATTTTCCATGATATTTTGGGGGTGTTTTTATTATTTTTCGAGTTCCTGAGCTACATTTTTAAGCACTTCCACAAAAGCTGCCCTCGACTGTTCGTTTTCGAGCATGTTTCTGAGGATTTTGTTGGTTTTCAGCTGACGTACAATTTTGTTGTACTGATCCTGCTCCATGCTCAGTTTCTGTAAATAATCTGAATTGTTAACGAGATTTTTTGGTGTAAAATCTGCGAGATTTCTGAATCTGAATTCTTCATCAATTGCGTTTCCGTCTACATCCTCGTGCTGTACTTCTACTGAGGGTTGGAAGTGTCTGAAAACATCATCTACAGTTTTCAGTCCGGTAACGATTTCCGGGGTGTAAGATTCGTCTGTGGTAAGCTGGCTCACGATCAGAGATTTGTTTTCCTGAATCTGGGCGATAGCTTCGTTGGCATCAACTTTCACTTCGTTTCCTCCAACGCCATAATTAAACATTGCCATATTTTTATTATTTTGAGATTTTTGGGTTTGATTTTGGTCAGCAAATAAATTGCCAATCCATTGTTTAAATTTATGAAAAAACTCGAACATACAAAATTTAACATGTAATTTTTATTCGTTTTTCACTTTTTGTCAATGGATATTTACTAAAAATGATTATTTGACGGAATATTTTTTAATAAATAAATTTTCTTCGTAACTGTCTTTAGCTGCCTGATAGCCGATGTCAAACAGTTCATCAAGCTTGTTTTTCTTCCGTTCGAAAGTTCCGTAACTTGAGAATTGCTGAGATGTGATAAGCCAGTCGCAATGGTCAAATTTTATTTTTTCTACACGGTAAGATAAAAGGTCATAGGAACGTGAAACAATTGCTTTAATAGTTTTCAGATCATTAATATTGATGTTGTGAGGTGGGGAAACAAACACACCAATCAGTTTATCACAATCTTCTCTTATAATATCTGCTGGGAAATTGTTTAAAACTCCGCCGTCACAGAACATTTCATCTTTAATAATATAAGGTGTTGTAATTCCTGGTATAGAGCAGGAGGCAATAATGGCATCGACAATTTCAAATTCAGGATCAAAAATCTTTTGAGTTCCCGAAACCAATTCTGTTGCTACGATTTTCACATCTTTATCTAAATCTTTCAGTTTTAAATCTCCAAAAATAGGCTTCAGGTAATTTCTGAAAATCACAGAAGATACCAATCCGGGCTGATTAAAAGTAAAATGTTTCCAGTTGAAAAAATAAACTGAATTGAAAAAATCCAGAATTTCTTCCGGTGTTTTTCCTATTGCATGAAGACATCCGACGATTGATCCCGCACTGCAGCAGGATAAAACGTCAATCTGAATATTTTTTTCATTCAAAAATTTCAAAACTCCTGCATGGGCAATTCCTTTGGTACCTCCGCCGGAAAGCACCAATCCTGTTTTTTCTGAAATCATGATTTAAAATTATGAATATCTGCCCGAAGACAGCTGCTTTCTTTATTAATTTAAATGAAAATTAACGGCTTCCACCACCTTGCGTATTAGGAGGTGTAGATTTATAGTTGGTAGGTTTTTGAGTAGTATCTACTTTAGAAGTTGAAGAATCTGCTGCATTTACCGGTTCAGAATTGGCAACAGCGCTGTCTCCTAATTTATTTCGCAGAGAATCTTTGTTGTGTTCAGCTTTAAATTCTTCTCTGTTCTCTTTTTTATCGGCACAGCTTGTGGCACAAAAAAGTACCAGCAATGCACTAAGTATCGTATTTTTCATATTGAATAATTGTGTGGATGATTAATCAAATATAAACATTTTAATTCAAGTAAAAAGTAAAAAGTAAAAAGTAAAAAGTAAAAAGTAAAACTTCATTAAACAACTATAGGGAATATTTTGGTAGAGTAGGTGTAGATAAAAAGTAATTGGTAAAGTATTTAAAAAATCCCCAGAATATTCTAAGGATTTTTTATAGAAATAAAATTTTATCTTCCAGTTGTTGCCGAGTCTACCTTCATAACGGTGCTGTCATTCGGTACTGCCGGAACAGTAGTGTCCATTGTTGAGGGCGATATTCTTGCAGCGTTATCTGCGGCTGTAGAATCTGTACTGTTTGCATTTGTCGAAGATTCTTTTGTACCACAAGCTGTGATTGCAAAGCCGAATAATACGGCCAATAGTAACTTTTTCATAATAATTTGTTTTGATGTATTATCAACAGTTCAAGAATTATTCCGAATGAAGTTTCCAAATATTAAAAGAATGATAAAATAACCTGCTGAATGTTAATTTATTAGAATTTAATGTGATAAAAATCTTTCACTGTAATCTTTCCAACAAAAAAGCCCCGACAAAAATTCGGGGCTGTATGAAAGTGTAGCAGGCAACAATTACTTATTGCCAATTACCAATTGCTTATCTATTATCCCAAATACGGATATTTATAATCTTTAGGAGAAACAAAAGTTTCTTTGATCGATCTTACAGAAGTCCATCTCAATAAGTTCATTTTAGATCCAGCTTTATCGTTTGTTCCTGAAGCTCTACCGCCACCAAAAGGTTGTTGACCAACAACTGCACCGGTTGGTTTGTCATTAATGTAGAAGTTTCCAGATGCATTTTCTAATGCTTTGAAAGCTTCATTTACGGCATATCTGTCTTGTGCGAAAACCGAACCTGTTAATGAATATGGAGAAGAAGAATCAACAACTTTTAAAGTTTCTGCCCAATCTGCATCTTCGTAAACGAAAACAGATAAAATAGGACCGAAAATTTCTTCAACCATACTTTCATACTGAGAATCTGTAGTTTCGATAACTGTCGGGTGTACAAACCAACCTTTAGAATCATCAGTTTTACCACCAATCACGACATTTGCAACGCTAGAAGCATTGGCTCTGTCGATATACCCTTTACATTTCTCGAAAGAATTTTTATCGATTACTGCATTTACAAAGTTTGAAGGATCTTCAGGGGAACCTACTTTAATTGAAGCAATCTGAGTTTCCATTACTTTTTTCACGTCTGCCCAAAGAGATTTAGGAATATAAGCTCTTGAAGCCGCAGAACATTTCTGTCCTTGATATTCGAAAGAACCTCTTACCAAACCAGTTGCAACGGCTTCTACGTTTGCAGAAGGGTGAGCGATAACGAAATCTTTTCCACCAGTTTCCCCAACAATTCTTGGGTAAGTTCTATAGTTATGAATATTATCGCCAATCATTTTCCACATTCCCTGGAAAACTTTTGTAGATCCTGTAAAGTGAAGTCCTGCAAAATCTCTGTGAGCCATTACTTTCTCAGCAGTTTCTTTTCCGTCTGTAAAAATCATGTTGATAACTCCTGCAGGAAGTCCGGCCTCGATCAAAACATCCATAATTACTTTTGCAGAATAGATTTGTTTGTCTGAAGGTTTCCAAACCACTACGTTTCCAAGCATTGCCATACAAGTCGGCAAGTTTCCTGAAATTGCTGTAAAGTTAAATGGAGTTACAGCAAAACAGAATCCTTCTAATGGTCTGTATTCTACTCTGTTCCAGATTCCTGCATCAGAAACCGGCTGTTCAGAATACATTTCTGTCATAAATTCTACATTGAATCTCAAGAAATCGATGAATTCACAAGCTGCATCAATTTCAGTCTGATGTACATTTTTAGACTGTCCGATCATTGTTGCCGCGTTGATTACATCTCTGTAAGGTCCTGCCAAAAGATCAGCTGCTTTTAAGAAAATTGCTGCACGGTGCTCCCATCCAAGGTCATTCCAAGCTTTTTTTGCTGCTAATGCTGTATTGATGGCATCATCTACATGCTGCATTGTTCCTTTATGATAAAAACCGAAATCATGAGAATGATCCTGCGGAGACTGAAGTTGAACGGTATCACCAGTTTTCACTTCTTTTCCGTTGATAATCATTGGGATTTCTGTCTTTTCTGCCCACATTTTTTTGTAAGTTGCAAGAAGAGATTTTACTTCTGCTGATCCCGGTTCGTAAGAAGTTACCGGCTCATTTACTGCAAATGGTACTTGCGAAATTGCTTTTGACATATAAGTTGTATTGTTTTATTTTGCTGTTTTACAAATTTACAACTTTTAAAATTTATGATGAAAAAATGTGAATAGTGAATTTTGCTTTGCGAGTGAATAGTGAATTTTAAACCATTAAGATCTTGAAGTTTTTAAGTTGGTTAAAGAAATATCTGAAGATATTATTAAGCGATCTTTACAATTAGTTTTAACTAAAGTTGATAATATTATAATTCTGAATCTCACGTCGTTTTGTCATGCTGAAAGCATCTCTACAGAATCTAATCATTAAAATATTGAAATTTTTATGTTGGTTTAAGAAAATATTAAGAAATATTTTTATCACACCGCTTAATTCAGATTTATCTGAATCTTAAGAAATCTTATAAACTAAAAAATCTTAATGGTTCAATTTTTCTTAAATGTTTAAAATTAAAAAAATTGACAAACGGAGCAAATTGACCATTTACAATACACCTGCTCACATCTTCTCTGTTTCCAAAATTTTTAAAACTAATTTTTCCTCATGTGTCAGGCCTGCTTTTCCATCATTTTCTTCGATAACCTCGAGTTCATCAAGATATTTTTTGATAGAATTGTTTTCATAAAGATTGATGACTAAAGGATGGACGTAGTATTTTCGGCAAACCGTACTCGTATTTCCCAAGTGTTGAGCAACAATATCCAAAGCGGCTTTCACTTTCTTTTTGTATTGCGTATTGTTTTCAGCGTAGCCGATTTCTTTGAAAGCAATTAAAGCATTTACCGTTCCCGACCATGTTCTGAAGTCTTTTGCAGTAAAATCTTCACCGCTCAATTCTTTAATGTACTCATTCACCATTCCGGAATCTACAGAATGCCTGTTTCCTTCACCATCGATATATTGGAAAAGTTCTTTACCAGGAATTTCCTTGCATTTCATAATGAGTTTTGCCAGTCTTTTGCTTTTGAGATTGACATTGTGCATGACACCTTTTTTTCCTTTAAATGAGAAATTTATTTTTTGACCTTCAACTTTTACGTGTTTTTCCTTTAAAGTCGTCAAACCAAAAGATCCATACAGTTTCTCATAAATATTATTACCAATACGGATGTTGGTGCGTTGCATTAAACTTACAATCAATGCTAAAACTTTTCTTTTATCAAAATTTCTTAGGGCTAAATCTTTTTCAAGCTGTAAGCGAATTTCAGGTAGAGTATATCCAAACTGAAGCATTCTATAAAATTTAGTATGGTTTCTCAGAGCACTCCAAAGTGGATGATATCGATATTGTTTCCTGTTTTTAACATCAAAACCAGTTGCCTGAAGATGACCGTTATCTAAAGCGCAAATCCAAACATTTTCCCATGCTGGCGGAATTACCAGACTGTTGATTCGTTTGATTTCTTCCTTGTCTTTTACTCTTTCATCGCCCTTAAAATACTGAAATTTCTTTCCTCTTTTACGGCGAATAATACCGGAAGCTTCTGCATCGGAAGTGTAAATCAAGTTTACAGCCTTTGCAGAAGCCACCGGATCTTTCATGATTTTGATGATCCTGGAAGGTTTTAGATGTGAAATAATTTCAAGATCTGAATTTTCCATTTTTCAAATCAATTATGAGTTTTTACCTCTTGAAAATAACCATAAAATTACTCCTATGATACCTACTGCGACGATGATTCCCCACCACATTCCGGCTTTGAAAATTGTTTCAATGGCTTCACAGCTTGTTAAAAGCATTAAACCAAATAAGGACATACATAAGAAACTTAGCTTTTTCATAATAATTTATTTTTGATGTTTATAGTATTGTTGGGTGATGGATGTTTGATGTCGGATGTAAAATTTTGGAGTTTTTGAAATCTCAAATTTCAAATTTCAAACTTCAAATTTCAAATCCTGTTCTCATCAGCCTTCCATTTTTGTATCGTTTTTTTGATTTGGTCGCCGGAAATGTTTTCTTTTAAAGCCTTTTCCAAAAGAATTTTAAATTCGTCATCGTAAGCAAAACGTAAAGCTGCAATCTGACTGAAATCTAATTTTTCTTCCACTTTATCCGACCTCAGGTTAAATATTTCAAAATACCTCTGCTTAAATTCCAGTCTTACCAGTCTGTTTTGAAGACCCAAAGCATAATGTTGGCGAACCATGATTGCCAGAAATAAAATCAGGAAAATAACAACTGAAAACAGAATCCACAAAAGCTGATTTACCGAATCAGTGAAAATTTTATACACCCCAAATCCCTGTAAAAAGATTACTAAAGGGAGGTAAATGAAATGATGAGGAGCATAAAATTTTCGGTGATTCTGGTAATTCTGCGTTTTCATAAATTTAACATTACAATAATCTTTCCAAAATGTTTTCGTGTGGTATGTGAAGGTGTTGGATGATGGATGCTTGATGTTGGATGTAGGGAATTATTAATTCAACATTGCTTCAATGAAAAAAAAGTGTTTAAAAAACTCTCGAACACCCCGCACCCATCATCATGCACCCAGCAAACTTATTTAATCCAAAAATCCGTAACTTTCGGTTTTTAAAATTGATAAAAAATGACTTCAAAGGAAAAAGTAGCTGCGCTTCGTGAAGAGATGCAGAAAAATAGTGTTGATGCATTTATAGTATATTCTGCAGATCCTCACATGAGTGAATATTTGCCTGAAGAGTGGCAGGAAAGAGCTTGGCTGTCGGGCTTTTTGGGTTCAGCAGGTTTTGTGGTAATTACAAAAGATAAAGCCGGACTTTGGACAGACGGAAGGTATTTCACACAAGCTCCAATTGAATTGGCAGGCTCCGGGATTGACCTTTTCAAAGATGGAATGGAGGGAACGCCAAATTACATTGACTGGATTATTTCTGAAATTCCGGAAAATGGAAAGGTTGCTGTCAATGCACTGGCTACATCGCATTCCAACTGGGAACTTTTATATCAAAAACTGAATGCAAAAAATTTAAATTTAATTGATCTTCCTTTGTTAAAAAAGGTTTGGATAGAAAGAGGAACACCATCAAAAAATCCTATTTATACGCATCCCATTGAAAGAGCGGGTAAATCTGTTTCTGATAAAATTTCTGCCATCCGCAAAAAAATGGAGGAGCAGGAAGTATCTGTTCATGTTATTTCCAGTTTGGATGATGTGGCTTGGACTTTAAATTTAAGAGGAAGTGATGTGGAAAGTAATCCTGTATTTTTAGGATATATTTTAATTACTAAAAACGATGCGATTCTCTTCACTGATCTTGAAAAAATGGAGGTTGAAGCCAGAAAACAAATGGACGAGGCGTGGGTAAAAATGATGCCTTACGAAGAGTTTTACAATCATTTGAAAACCGTAAAGGGTCAGAAAGTTTTGGTTTCGCCTAACAGTAATCAGTCGATTTTTGAAGCTTTAAAAATCGATAATCAATTTGTGAAAGCAGCTGTTCCGGGAAATCTGATGAAAGCTCAGAAAAACGAAACGGAACTCGAAGGTTTCAGAAAAGTGATGGTACGAGATGGTGTTGCCATGGTGAAATTCCTTTACTGGCTGACACATACCGCAGGAAAAGAAGCGATGAATGAATATTCTATCGGGCAAAAACTAAGAGATTTCCGTGCTGCAGGAGAAAATTTTGTGGGTGAGAGTTTCGGAAGCATTGTTGGGTTTAAGGAAAATGGGGCGATGATGCATTATTCCGCAAAAAGTGAAGGCAGCAAAGAGGTGACGAATGATGCGAGCATTTTGGTAGATTCCGGTGGTCAGTATTTGGAAGGAACAACTGATATTACAAGAACTTTAGCTTTGGGAGCGGTTTCGGAAGAATTTAAAATAAATTCAACCTTGGTTTTACAGGGAATGATTCGTCTGTCGATGGTGAAATTCCCGAAAGGAACAAGAGGCGTTCAGCTGGATGCGATTGCAAGACTTCCATTGTGGATGAACGGAAAAGATTATAACCACGGAACTGGTCACGGTGTGGGAAGTTTTATGAATGTGCATGAAGGCCCGCAAAACATCAGAAAAGATTTAAATCCACAGGAATTGTTGGTGGGAATGGTTGTTTCTAACGAACCTGGTTATTATCTGGAAGGCGATTACGGAATCCGTCATGAAAATCTGATTGCTGTAAAAGAATCTGAAACTACGATTCATGGAACTTTTTACGAGTTTGAAACGTTGACTTTCTGTCCGTTCTTCAAAAGTGATATTGTAAAAGAAATTCTTTTGGAAGAGGAAATCAACTGGCTGAATGCTTATCATAAAACCTGTGAGGGAAAAATTGCCCCGTTTCTGGAAGGCGAAGTGAAGGATTGGTTTTTGGAATTGGTAAGTCCGCTTTAGAAGTGAATTGTCATTAGTCAATAGTGAATTTTAAATTTAAAATCACAGGTAAGTAATTTTGAATCTTAAATCTTAAATCTTAAATTTAAAATTTAAAATAGAATCCCCGTATTTTTACGGTAAAGAAATAGTGAAATCACTGAAAGAAGTGACATGAAAAGTGGCGTAGTTTTGTAAACGAAACCAAACACATTCACTTCATATACGTTTTTATAATTAAATCATCTCAGAAATGGGATGGTTTTTTTTGGATAAAAACTTTGCAACATTAAAAACAATATTTGTTTTAACGACTGCCGGTTTTTTACAATAATATAAAACCAGCAGGCATCTTGTCGTTCCGTAGGAATCTAAACTTTCTGATTTTAAGTGTGTTGAGGTTTCTGCGGAATGACAAACAAGCTGTGAAGATTAAGTTATTATCAATTACGGATATTCATTTTGTTTTTATGAATTTTCACTAAAAAAACATTTCAATCATTCCAAAACCATTTAAATTAAAATTATTTTAGTCTCACAAAGAATACATATTGAGGAATTTTAAATTTTTGAATTCCATAACCTTTAGTTGAAGGAAACGATGAGTAAAGTTCCATTTCATGCTTTTCTAAACTGATGCTTTTCACAATTCCGCAATGTCCCCAGGTTGGTGTCCAGAATTGTACAAAATCTCCTACCAGAACGTCTTCTTTTTTGACAGGAATGCCAATACCTTTTTCAGTTAGTGCGTAAAAAACTCCTTTTGGAATCGGTGAATTTTCTTTCAGTAAATCCTGAATATTTTCGTCAGTTATAATTCTGATTCTATATTTGTCCTGTGCTTCCAAATGATGGAATTTTTCAATAATCTGAATGACCAATTCTGTGCAGACGGCTTTTTCGTAAGTTGTGGAAATTTCAGGACCGAATTTTTTTACTGCCTCAACAATTAAAATATTTTTTCCAGGAAGTTTTTCCAAAAACTCCTTTTTGGGCTCTTTCTGATTTGTTTTTTGTCTGTTCTCAGTTTCTGTACAACTCATAAAAATCAGTACAAAAACGGCTAATAATATCAGATTTCCTTTTAACATTGTTGACTTTTAGAATTGATTAGTTAAAATGTATTCAGATTTTGAAATTTGTTTCTTCTGTTCTAAATTACTAAAAAAAGAGAATAGTTTTTTTCATTTATTGAATATTTAAAAAATTGATATTGAGTGTCATAGCCCTGATGGCAACGGCATCCTTTTGTGATGAGGTACGAAGAGCAAAAGATATAGTGTACAGCAGGTTCCCGGCTCCTGAAAGTTTAGGAGAGTTGGAGTATTTGTGTAGGAGAGTTTGAGATAGAGAGGTGAAAGTTGCATGGAGTTTGAGCAATTGAGTTTGGCTGAAAATGGTGTTTTAAAACTTGAATTCTGAATCTTAAAATTTAAATGTTTATTCCGTAATTTTGCAGCATGAATCACGACACAATCTGCGCACTAGCCACAGCCAACGGAATCGGAGCTATCGGAATTATCAGAATTTCCGGTGAACAGTCTTTTGAAATTGTAAACAGAATTTTTCAAGGTAAAAATCTTGAAAAAGCAGATTCGCATACGGTGCATTATGGGTTTATAGTGGAATCCCCTAAATCCCCAAAAGGGACTTTACAAACTGCAGAAAATGGGTCAGAGAACATCCAGCATCCAACATCTGACATCCAACCTGAAGTCATAGACGAAGTTATGGTGTCTGTTTTTAAAGGTCCGAAAACGTTTACGGCGGAGGATTCTGTGGAAATTTCCTTTCACGGTTCGCCACATATTGCGAAGAAAATTCTGGAAGTTTTGATTAAAAACGGCGGAAGAATGGCGAAAGCAGGAGAGTTTACAATGCGTGCATTCATGAACGGAAGAATTGATTTGAGTCAGGCTGAGTCGATTGCTGACTTGATTGCTTCTGAAAATGAAGCATCAAGAAAAGTAGCTTTGAACCAATTGAAAGGTGGAATTACCAATGAAATTTCTATTCTGAGAACAGATTTATTAAACTTTACTTCACTGATAGAGCTCGAACTTGATTTTGCGGAAGAAGATGTGGAATTCGCCGACAGAGCAGCTTTGACAGCCTCACTGAACAGAACGGAAGTAAAACTGCGGTCGCTGATTGACAGTTTTCAATATGGAAATGCAATTAAAAATGGAGTGGATGTCGCCATTATCGGAAAGCCAAATGCCGGAAAATCTACTTTGCTGAATGCTTTGCTGAAAGAAGAACGTGCGATTGTTTCGGAAATTGCGGGAACGACCCGTGATACGATTGAGGAAGTTTTGCATATCAAAGGAACGGCTTTTCGATTTATCGATACTGCGGGAATTCGCGAAACGAAAGATATTATTGAAGAAATCGGCGTAAAAAAAGCGAAGGAGAAAATTGAAACTGCAAAAATTCTTCTGTACTTATATGATGAATTCGACTCTCAACCTGAAGAAGTAATTGAGTTTATCAAAGAATTTTACCGTGATGATTTGAAGGTGATTCTTCTTCATAATAAAATTGATTTGCAGGAAACTGCTTCTGTAAATGAGTTTGACGCAAAATTAAAAGAACAGTTATTTCCAAATTATACTTCCCAAATTATAGGGATTTCGGCAAAAAATAAAACAGGAATTGAAGAGTTAAAATCTGAACTTGCCGACTATATCCAAAATATTGAAACGCAGGAAAGTACCATCATTACTAACCAGCGTCACTACGAAGCTTTGCAGAGATCTCTGGAATCTGTGAAGAGAGTTGAAGATGCCATCTCAGGAAGGATTTCAACTGAACTTTTGGCGTATGAACTTCGCTATGCTTTGGAATATTTGGGTGAAATTTCCGGTGAGTTTACAAATGATGAGGTGTTGGGAAATATTTTTTCTAAGTTTTGTATCGGAAAGTAATTATTAAAAACAACCATTTAAATACTAGTGAAATCTCATAAGATACCATTTGTATCAGGTTGATTTTTAATGAAATAGGGTGGGAATAATTTAATAACCTGTTACCAAGAGATTTCGAGCTGCCTTTTCGCTGCATTTCTGATATTTTGAATAGGCTTTCGCCGCCCGGGAACGAATTTGTTCATTGCTTTCGGAATTTAAATATCCGGAAATGGCATCATGCAAAGTATATGCTTCGGGGCTCATTAATCCGGTTGTCCAAACCAAAGGATTGACGTTGGCTTTCTGAAGATGAGGTGTGAAAAATCTTTTACTGTAGCAAGCCAGAATAATGACGTCACGCTTTTGTTGATCAGTGTTTTCAAAGGTTTCATTCAATTGGAAATCCATCAGTCCGTCGTGACCGATGTAAGCCATTAGCTTTGCATTTCCATTAATTCCGATGACTGTTTTTCCTATTTTTAAAGTATCTTTTGTTTTCCCCGAACTGCTGTTGAGAAAATCGACCGTAGTATTTTTGATGAACTGACCATCGTAAGCATCGGCAATGAGATAGTAATTTTTGGTGGTATGTTTAAAAATTACTCTTTCCAATTTTTCAGTTTTCAGTTTTCGGCTCTCGATGAATTTCCATTCTTTACTTTTTTTAAAATAGGTTCGCACGCCAAATCCGCAACCCCAATACAAATTATTGTCGGGATCCTGACCGTTTCCAATTTTTTCAGGAACGGGCACAATTCCCTGATATTTATTATCACACAAAGCCACAAAAACGTGAATGGTTTTGGCATCAGAAGTAAATGGAATTGATTTTTTCTCTTCAGGATGTACATCAGAGATCTTTATATTTTTCTTTGGAGTATCGTTGCTGCAAGCTATCAGTAACAGGCAGAAAACAAAGGTCATACAGTTAAATAATTTCATCATTGCAGTTGTATTTTAGATTTAATTAAATTTAAAATAAATTATTCACTTTTAAGTTTTATTATTTTTCTGATTTTGAAGTAATAAAACACCCAAATCACTATGAAAATCCAAGGGATTATAAATAGATAATCCTCGGCTGAAAACTCAGAAAGACTTAGCAAAATCAGACTTAAATATAAAAATGAACCTGCAAAAAATGACAGAAAAGAATAGAATCTGTTTTCACGAACAGTTTTAAAAAGATTAAAAAACGCAGTTAAACTGAGGATGACAAATAGAATATGAACTCCCACAATAATGCCGTACCCTAAACCAGCAAAACAATCCATTCTTTGTCCTCCGTCATCATGATGATTTTGGTTCTGAGACTGGATGATAAGCAGAATGATAATTGAGGAAATAGTTCCTGCCAGAAAGCTTAACAGAAGTCCATAGGTAATTGTTTTTGTAATTTCTTTTTTCATCTGAATTTTAGCTTAGATTATTTTCGTTTCAAAACTCTTGTATCCAACTGATTTTTTATAAACAGTACAATTTTTTTGCAAGCAAGAAACGTAATTGAGCCCAGTCCCCAACCTGTAATTGCCCCAAAAATCAATCCTGCAGGAACAGCCACTCCAGAAATCCACAAGTCATATACCGAATTCAAAAACCAAAAGAATATAACGGAAATCACCGAGCATCCGATGATGAATGACAAGATGAAAAAAGCTTTAAAGCCTTTGCTGACAGACTTCTGCTGAAAACCCACCAGTAAGGATGTAGAAATAATCCCCGCACTGATCAGTAAAAAGAGGATGATTGAAACAATAAGTATCAAGGAAATTGCAATGATTATCGCAAACAAAGCAAATGCAGCTCCCATTAAAAGGAGGTTCACCAAAAAATCGTCTTCATTGCGAAACGAATCATTAAGGTTTAAAGTAACTAAAGATAATTTCTTCATCATAATTCATTTTATTTAAAAAAGCTAGAATCTATCTCTCAATTTTCACCCTTATTCCCTCAGAATGGGCACTCATATTGGGTGCATACATATTTTGGAAAGTGGTAATTCCGTTAGAAAAATCTCCTGCATTATTGGCTTTTAGCTCATATTCAAAAACATAAGTTCCTTTCGGTAAATGGCTGAAAAAGAAATTCGTTGCCGTATCTTTTGTGCTTTCATAATATCCCGCTCCGTTTTGCCATTTGTATGAGGAAAGTACATTTACAGGTTCAAAACCGCTTCCACGCATATCTTTCAGATGAATGTACTGCATGTCTTTATTGGTTTTAATAATCATTCTTACTGTTACTAAATCGCCGACTTTCAGCTTGTTTTCAGAAGTAATTTCACGAAGTTTTGGTTGATTTCCTTCAAAAATTTTGATGAATAATTTCTTTTGAATTGAAACATCAGTAGAGTTGCTGTTTTTTATGTTGTCGATGTTTTCGTAGAAAAGGCGATGCATTCCGCCCCAGGCAACTCCGGGACTCGTTTTTGAAATTTCCAGTTTGCCTTTATCAGGTGTAATCTCTTTCCAGAAATATGATTTTTTGAAATATCCAGCTTGTGAATTTTCGTCATTTTTGGTTTCAGGGTAAATATTTTCTGTACCTAATTTCATTGTAATTCCTTTTTCTGAATCGAGCCAGGATTTTCCGAAATTTAATAATGCATAAACGGCTTCTGTGGTTGATTTTGTAGTTCCCCAACTTTCCGGTTGCTTGTTTTTCAAAAGCCAGATTTTCATTTCTTCCACACTTTTTTCATCTTCTGGAGTAGCTTCTGAAAAGGCTTCTATCAACATTGCCTGTGTTTCCACCGGAGCCTGATACCAATACCATCCAGATCTGTTATCTTCCCAATACATTCCATTTTCTTCGGAGGTTTTGGCGGTTTTCTTTAATTTTAAAACTAAATTTTTCGCCTGTTCTCTGTAACCGTAACGTTGTAAAAATGTAGTAATCATCGCCTGATGATATAGGTCGTAATCTTTAAAATTATCGATATAATTTTTAGACAAATCTTTTAAAACTTCTTTAAGTTCGGAAGGAATTCCCTTTTTATGAGTCCAAAAACTTCTATAGTAGAAATAGGAAGAGTAATCTGCTAAATCAGGTTTTGTATTTGCTTTTCTGTCTTCAGATAATTGTTTAGAATAGTCTTTATCCAGATAATCAATTGTGTTGGTAATCACTTTTTCAATTTCGTTGCTGAAATATTCCTCAGATTTATCTTTCAACATTTTACTGAGTTTTCCAAAACCTCCGAGAATGTGCCCGGAAATTGTTTTATCATTGCTTCCACCCGGAAACCACGAGAAACTTCCGTTCGGATTTTGGCGTTTTACCAGGTCGTGTTGGGCTTTTTTCAGGTCTTTTTTCATTTTGTTTAAATTGAAAAAGAACGCCAGTTCCTGCATCTGCTTTTCTTTATCTTTAATATCCTGAAGCCACGGTGTTTCCGAAATAAGAATATTTTTCAGTTCTTCATTGGCTTCCAGAGGGTTGTTTGCAGTTTCTTTATTATTCCATTCATCAAAAACTTTTTTAATCTTCGGGGAAGAATTCATAATGTAAGCCGACAACATATTTCCGTACAGTCTGCTGAAAAGCTGCTCAGAACATTCGTGTGGGAAGGTTCTCAGATATGGAATTGACATCACCGCAAACCACAATGGATTGGATGTAAGCTCCACACTCAGATTAAAATTGGCTGCAGAACTCGAATTTGGACTGGTAATTCCATTCATTTCGTAGGTTTTACTTTGTCCTTCTTTAATGAAGATTGGTACTGTTTCTGTCACAAGTATTCTGTCTGATAAAACAGAAAGCATACTTTCTTCGCCATCAGAAAATTTCCCTGTATTGGCAACAATTTTATAGCTGACGGAATTGACATTGTAAGGAATTTTTATTTTCCAGATCACTTCTGTTGAAGCCTTTGAACCGATGGTCATTTTGGTTAAATTTTCCTTATTCAAAAATTCTGCATCCAGAGATTTGTTAGTTTCCGGATCAAAAAGGTGGAGTATTGCGTTTCCGGAAACTTTCTTTTCAGTAAGATTATCAATTTTTGCGGAAATAAGAATTTCGTCGCCCTGTCTCAAAAATCTTGGTGGATTGGGCGTTACCATCAGTTCTTTTTGAGTTTGAGAAATAAATTCTGCAGAACCCGTTTTCAAATCTTTGGTGTGAGCAAATAAGAGAAGTTTCCATTGGGTGAGGGCCTCAGGAGATTTGAATTCAAGTTTAATGTTTCCTTCACTGTCTGTGTATAAATTCGGGAAAAAGAAAGCAGTTTCGCTGAGGTTGGTTCTGGTTTTTACATTTTTAAGCAATTCTTCCCGCATTGCTTTTTTAGAAGTAACAACGTAGATTCCGTTTGCAGCTTGCTGACCATACAGTGCCACAGCATCTTTAGAATTTAAAAAAATGGTTTCGGCAATTTCTTCATCAGGAAGATTTTTATCTGAAATTTTCCCGTCAATTACATACAAAGGTGATGCTTTCGTATCTTTTTTACTTGCAAGACCAGTGACTGCAACTTCCTGAACCTCTACACCGCGAGTTTCTCCACTAACCATTGAAGCGGTTGCATAAGAACGATACTCATATCTCGGTCTACGGATAGAAGTATATTGAAGTGCCGGAACCTTAGGACTTGGAAAATCTGTTCCGGACGGAAGTAGAAATTTATTGGCTGATTTCTGAAAACTGTTGCTGCTTAAATCTGTTAAGTCTGATAAAAGGTCGTCTGTTGACGGATTGTAATATTCATAATTAGAGTTGTATCTGTAATTATCATTTTGCGGAATGTAATGAGTAAATTTAAACTCATTTTTTGCAAATTGGTCGAGAGAAGCGTCGTACATCGTTGCCAAAACCTCTGCATTGATCTTGTCTTTGTCTTTTCCTTTGATGGTCAGAATCCATTTTTCCTGATTTCCGGGCTGCATTTTATCTCTGAAAACTTCTGTGGTAATATCGAGTTCACGGTTGATATTTTCTTTAATGTCAAATGTAATTTTCCGTTTAGAAAAATCATTGTCATGAATGAAATCATATTCCAGAAAAGGCTTAATTTTTAAATCTTCATTGGTAACTATAAAACTGATTTCGGCTTTGCCGTTTTTCATTGCGATTTGCTGATAATTTTCTTTTTTGTTGTTTCTGATGAATCTGTAGTTCACAAAACCTTCATCAAAATCTGAAAATACGGTAACCGTGGCTTTTTCGCCCACTTTGTAAAACGGTTTATCAACGTTGATACCTGCAAAAACAGGATTTCCGTTTCTGAAAGTTTCATTATGCAGAATTTCAACAATTTTGTAGCTGGAAACAGTATCGTTTTCTACAATCGTTTGTGCTTCAATTAAATATTTTCCGGGCTCTGGGTTTGCAGTCAGTTCTACAGTTTCAGAATTTCCGGTGTCGAAATTTTTAGTTAAAACAGTTTTTCCTTTTTTCAGTTTATTATTAAGTTCAGGCAAATCATAGCTGATGTATGGGAAATATGCATCAAAAACTTCTCTGTCGTAATGCTGATACAGGAAAATTGAATTCTCATCAGAATAATCCCGGTTGTAATTCATAAATCTCGGCAGAAGAATTTTTTCCTGACTTCCCAATTGAGTTACAGTAACATTCCCTTTTGCAGAAATTTTTTGGTCATTTAAATTTTTGACTGTCACTTTCACAGATTCCCAGTCTTTTTGAAGCATTTTTTCAGGAACAGAAAGTTCTATTTTTGCATTGAGATCACCTACGGTTACTGTAGATTTGGCGTTTTGAGATTCGCCGTTCACATCAGTTACAAAAAACGAAACAATGTATTGGTAACTTCTTCTCGTGTCATTTGATTTACTGCCAGCTTCCGCTGAAAATGATATGTTAAAATTTCCATCAGCGTCTGTTGTGGTTTCACCATGAGCAATTTCAGCATCATTTTCATAATTTTTATAATCGTCATAGTAGTATCTCCACAAATAAATTCTCTGTCTTTTTACTTCATATTTTACCGTTGCAGCCGAAATATTTGCCCCCGAAAAAGCCTGAGCTTTACCGCTAATTTTCACAGAATCGCCCAGTTTGGAGATTTCTTTCACAGAATCTACAACCACCTTAAATTTCGGACGTTTGTATTCTTCTACCAATATTTCTTTGTAAGACTTAATTTCGTTCTTGTCGGATTCTTCCGAGAAATACTCCATGATGAAATAATATTTTCCCGTCAATCCGCCGGAAGGAAGTGCAAATTCTCCGGAAATGCTTCCAAACTCATTGGTTACTGCTTCATTTTTGGCAATTTCCTGTTGGTTATTATTGAATAATTTTACCAAAACTTTCTGCTTGGGAAGTACTTTTGTTTTTTCGTAATATTCCTGTTTTAAAATTCCTTTATAGAAAACTTTTTGTCCGGGACGGTAAATTGCTCTGTCTGTGTAAATGATAAAATCTTTCAAAATCGGTTCTTTCGCTTCTTCTGCTTGTGATTTTTCATTTCTTATATCATCATAATCATCGTCTATTGCAATGTATTTCTTTAAAACAGGGAAGTAGACGATGCTGTTGCTGTAATCTCTTTTTTCAGATTTTAAAAATGAAAATATTCCGTCTTTATCAGTGATTCCGTTGCCTGTGGAGATAATTTTGTTGTCTCGTTTTTCGTTGTATTTTCTGTCATAATCATCGATATTCTGGTAAACTATGTATTGTGAATTGGCGATGCTTCTTCCTGTTTTAGAATTGATAACCTGAAAATCTACTTTCGCATCATCTTCAAATCTTTTGATGTAATATAAGTCTGAAACCACGATTTCAGATTTTTTTTCATCGTCTGCCACAGAAGCCGTTACCTCATAAACACCCTCTTCCAAAGGCGGAAGTGCCAATGTGGTTTGATGGGCTTTGTAATCATCAAATTTTTTCAGTTCGAAATCGTCGGTTCTGAAATCAATGTCTGGGAAATTAATGTTGGTATAAACAATACTTTTGTTTTCCACCGAATATTGATCCCAAATCACTTCTTTATCGAAATTTATTTTCGCAGATCTTTTAGAAATTTTAATTTTTACCTGATCAGTATTGGTATGGGTCGTCCTCATCGGAATGTATTCTCCGGGAAGATTTCTTTCGGGGATTTCAATGGAAAGTTTTTTCTCTTCGATGACATTAATTAAACTTTTGCAATGGTTTTTCCAGTTGGAATTGGGTACTTTATCTATAGCTTTAGTGCAAATCCGATGTGCGTTCACAAGATTTTGAACTGAATTTTCCTGTTTAGCAAGATTAGCGGCTGTATGAAGCAAATACGCCGAAAATGGTTCGCTGAGGTAAGAGTCTGCTAAAGTTTCGTAAGCCAGAGCCTGTTCTTTAGAATTTCCCTGTATCAAAGTGCTTTGCAGATACAAAAGTGCAGTTTTGTCTGTGTCATTTCGATGAAAATCAATAAGTTCCTGCTTTGTATTGTCAGATTTTTTATGGTTTTGATTAATATCTGAGAAAATTTGTTTTTCTAAAAACTGCAGGTAAGATGTAGCAACAAAATCGTATAAAGTAGGTTTGAATTTTGCGTACTCGATATCGTAAATAAGAGTATTCCAGTTTACAACTTTTTCGCTTTGAAGATTTTTGTCAGAAATTGCCTCGATGTAAAGTTGATCAATTTCTCTGTCGAAATCTTTTATAGACCACGTTTTGTAATCTTCTGGAAGTTTTTCTAACGGAGTGATGTCAGTTTTTGTAATTCTGTAACCATATTCACTGATGTAAGAATCATAAATTTTGGCGAGGTAAAAACGGAAAAGCGTTTTGCGGAGACCTTTGGTTTCGGTAATTTTTTTTCTTAAAACTAAAATTAAATCCTTTTCATTTTCAATGTTTTCTTCATCATCATCGTTAAACCTATCATAACCAAGATACATCACATCCCGAATTTCTTCCTGAATAGAATCTGTTGTCGACAGCGGTTTGGTTGATCTTATGGGTCTGTCGTACATGCCATCTATCGTCGGTACCGGCGCTTTTATTTTTACAGGACGCAGTTTTGGAGCGATTTGAGAAAGGCCGGCAGTATAAATGAAAATTGAGAGAAATAGTATTATTTTAATGAATGGCTTCATTTGAATTTTGTTTTGGAAATGAAAATTAGTTTAAAACGAAATTTGGAATTTCAATAATATCGCCTGACTTTTCAGGAATAAAATAACCGCCGTTTTCCCGAAGCAGTACATATTTTTCTGGTGCAATATTGAGGTAAATCAATGCAGATTCTTTCTCTTTTGTCAGAGTTTTTGAGGAAGATTTTAAAGTTTTCCCCATAAAATCTGGTGAGGCAAAAAACAGTGTTTCGGAGATTGTTTTATTCTTTAAATCTTTATTGGACCACGTTTTTTTTGAAAATTTATCAAAGATCTTTTCTTTAGAGTAGCTTTCAATATCTCTAACAGAAATCAGTTGAGTTTCCTGATCTAAAAAGTCTTCTAAAGGTTTCCAAGCATCATCAGACCGGAAATTGAGTTCAAGCCTCATCCACTGACTTCCATTGTCTTTAAAAAAAGTATAGGCAGTTTTTCTGTAGAGATTTTTTTCGGGATGTTTTTCTAAAAACTGAATTGTTCCACGGTATAAAATAAGATAGCTGATATAATTTAATTTAACATCAGAAAACGGATAACTGCGGTATTCGATGAATGTTGGAGCTTCTAAAATTGCACTTTTGTAATTTTTATAATAATATTGTCTTCCATTTTTAAGCTCTTTTGTATTTTTAAAATAGGAAGTACTGTCGAGTTTCTGAAGAAGATTTCCGTTCTCATCGAAGTTTTTTTCTACGACAATTTTGCCATTGTGATACGTATATTCTACTGCGGTTTTTAGCGTAGATTTCCAGTATTTAATGCTTGTATAATCTCTGTCTGAACCTTTGTATTCTGGTATATATACAGATTGTTCGTACTTTGATTTCTTATTGTATCTTCTGTAATCGATAGAATTCTCCAGGTGACCTGCGGTTCCGGAAATAAGATAGCCATTTTTATACAGACTTTCTCCCAAAAGACTTCCGTCAGACTTGTATTCTATGGTTTTTCCGTGTTTAAGGCTGTCGCCATATTCTATAGTTTTCCAGAGTTTTCCGCTATCAAAATAATAACTGAGTTTCTTTTGCTTAGATTTATTGATGTAGATAGTAGAATAATAATCTTCACCATTATTTCTGTACCAGAAAACCTCACCGACGTAGTTTTTTTCAATGCCGTCTGCATAATATCCCTGCATTTGAAGAGTTTTTTCTTTCACATAAAAATCCCGTAAGAGATGTAAATTTTGTGTTTTAAGCAAAGGCATAGGACGATAATAGAAAGCTTTCTTTTCGCTGTTGACCACTTTCCAGTTGATGTCATGAAATATTGTTTTTTCCTGAGAAAATGCAAGCGTAATTTGTAAGATAAAAAAAAGAAGCAGTTGTTTTTTCCGCATTATGTGATTTTGAGTAAATATACATAATTGGCGAATATTTTTTTTATCAATTCTATTTTAGATCGGTTTAATTTAATTTATTGAAAATCAAATATTTATTAAAGTTTAAGATATTTCTAAATACCTTTTTTAATTTTCAAAATGGAAAACTTTTAAACAAAATCCCTGATGAATGAAAAATATTTTGATGAAATTGTAGAAAGTTGTATTTTTAGAAATATAAAAAACGCAAGAAAAATGATTTTCAGAAAGATTTCAATCGTTGCAATCACGGTTTTTAGCATCATCAATATTGTCGGACAACAAAAGTTTTATCCGTTTTCATACGAAAATAAAGATGGACTGTCTGATGATAAAGGAAACGAAATTATTGCCCCAATCTACGATTACTGTAGAGAAAGTGATGATAGAAAACTCTTGATTTTCAAACCGGGATTTGATTCAAGAAATCTAAAGACCTTTTGCTTTGATGTAAATGCAGAACAGGGCAAAAAATATGAAACTTTCTATGAAGATGAGGTTAAAATACAAAAAGTCAGTCACCATTTTGTAGAAGAAATCAACGGAAAGAAATATCTTTTGAATTCTGAAACTGCTGAAAAAATTAATTTTAAAGATGATGTTTACAGCCTGAAAGATTTAAGTGAACAATTTATTATCGCTAAGTATTTTGCTAAAGAAATAACGGTTCCGAAAGTTGCTCCTAAAAAAGTTACTCCCGTAAAAGCCAAAGGAAAATTGCCACCTCCAATTTTACCGCCTCCACCAATATCGCGGGAAGAAAGCGGCACTGATTACGTAATTTATAGTAGTACCGCTAATTTGAAACCTGTTTTACGTACAAAAGCAAATCATTATTATTTACTGAATAAACAAGCTCCTGAAAATCAACCAGACGAAAACGGAAATGTGAAAATGCAGATTGTCACCATCAATCTCAACGACTTTGATTTTGTTTTATTTGAAAACAAAGGAAATTACGAGCTCTATGACAAAGATTTTAAGCTGATTAAAAAATTCACTTCAAAACCAAGCGAAGAATATGGAGTAAGTGAAGAAGCGATGAAAAAATCTGAAACTTTTGCAGGCAGTAAATTTGAAAGACACCGCGGAGGATACCCTTCTGTAGGAATGGCTTCGGATGGAAAAAGAGAAGAACCCAAATTTACAACTGAACGTGACAGCGGAATTTATTATTTTGTAGATAAAAGAAACGGTGTCAACAGAAAAGTACTTTCTTCACCTCTGAAAATCACATATCATAATGCATCATTGCGTTTTGAGGATGTGAAAAATGAGAAAAGTACTTATTTTAAATTTAATGAAGAGACGCTGCAATTCTATATTCCAAAAAAATATTTGGATGAGTTAGGCGTTAAAATTTTGAATTGAAAATTTTAATTTTTCTGGAAAATCAGCAAATCAACAAAAGTCTATATTCCCCGTCATTTTCTACCGGAGCCCGATGAATACACGGCAAAACCTTTTGCTCAGGATGATCTACCGCCAGTCTCCAAAGATTTCCCTGTCCAAGATTAGTTGGGTGGGAGTCTTTTTTGGGCTCGTAATGCAAATCAAAGAAATTTTCTTCTAAAAAAGTTTCAAAGTCATCCTCAGAACATTCATGTAATTCTTTAAGTTTCTCACGGATTTCTGGAATTAAAACCTTCTGAACCGCTTGGTCATTCGGCAAAATATCGCTGGAAGCGCCGTGGTAAGTGCATAAGAAAGTATCTGCTAATATGGGCGAACGGTCTACATGAAAAGAATAAACGTCTGTCGAAATAAAATCAAATTCATCATCCCGCTCATAATTTTTGAGTAAGTTCAGCGTGGGTAAAGCTCCGAAATCTGTCAGCAGCTGCAGATCATTTAAAATAATTTCTCTTGCAATTTCACCATTTGCTGAAAGTTTAAGTTCTAAAAGATCCTCCGTTGAAACTACAGTTATATTTTCGTCTAACTGAAGTTTTGAAACAATTTCTTTAAAATCACCATTCAGATTTCTTTTCCAGCAGAATGAATTCACAGTTCCTTGAAATTCAGAAGAAACTAATTCGGAAAAAGATGAAACGATACCAAAATGTTGATTTTTAGATGGGAAATTTTTCATTAAAATGATGAAATTTAAAACTCCCTAAAAATAGGGAAATAAATTCTAATGATTTCTTTTCTGATCAGTCCAAAATCTTTTCAAAACACGACCAACTGCTCATTTTTTGATTTTTTGTAATTTTAAATGATTGCAATTCCATTTTTAGAAATGACTTAAAAACTTATCTTTGTACACTCAATACAGAATGAATATTATGAGCGACGAAAAAAAAATCATTATAAAACCTAAAAGACAGGACTTTGAAGAAATCTATTTCAGCGGAAATCAGGGAAGTTTATTTCTTTCAAACGATACCCGAGGCAAAACTTTTACGCTTATTGTAATTGCTTTGATTTTGGGAATTCTTTTCTTTTTTAAGGATGATTTAAGCAAAGAGAAATTTGGAATTCTGTATTTTGTGAGTTTTCTTTTTTTGCTGACAGCGGTTTTTCTTTCTGTAAGCGTCAACAAAGTTTCAAGATGGAAAAAACAGGTGAATTCTTATCTTGTTAAACTTGAAAACTGTAAGATTTATGAAGTGATTTTTAATCAACAATTCTTCACCGTAAATATCTACGACGAAAAAGAAACCAGCGAATGGAAGGATTTTCAGACATTTGAAATCAATGAAAAATATATTGCTCTGGAAGGAAAATACAGCTATATGTTTCCAAAAAAATCGATGAGCGGAAGCGATTTTTCAGTTTTAAAAAAGATGATAGAATCTCAATTAAAATAGATTTATAAGATATAATTAAAAACAAAAAAACTCAGAGCAAACACTCTGAGTTTTGTATTTTAATGTGGAAATTTATTAGTCTAACCAACCCATTTCACGCATCCAATCGTCATTGTAGATTTTTGCCACATATCTTGAGCCGTGATCGTGAAGCAAAACAACAATAACGTCATCTTTTGTAAACTGATCTTTCATCTGAACCAAAGCAGCCATTGCACTTCCTGCAGAATAACCACAGAAAATACCTTCCTCTTTTGCGAGTTTTCTTGCGTAGATGGCTCCATCTTTATCAGTTACTTTTTCGAAATGATCAATCACCGACATATCGTAATTTTCAGGAAGAATATCTTCGCCAATACCTTCTGTGACGTAAGTATAAGCATTTTCAAGATGAATTTCACCCGTCTCGTGAATCTCTTTCAGAATTGAACCGTAAGTGTCAACACCAATTACTTTGATATTTTCGTTTTTCTCTTTAAAGAATTTTCCACAGCCTGTAATTGTTCCTCCAGTTCCTGCTCCTACTAAAAAGTGGGTCAGTTTACCTTCTGTCTGTTCCCAGATTTCCGGTGCTGTAGATTCGTAATGTGCAGTACGGTTTGATAAATTGTCGTATTGATTTACATACCAGCCGTTTTCGGTCTCTTTTGCCAGTCTTTTTGAAACTGAATAATAAGAACGAGGGTCTGTAGGCTTCACATCTGTAGGGCAAACAATTACTTCAGCACCTACAGCGCGAAGAATATCACATTTTTCTTTAGATTGCTTTGCATTGGTAACAAAAATACATTTATAACCTTTCACGATTGCAGCCAAAGCCAGTCCCATTCCTGTGTTTCCTGAAGTACCTTCGATGATGGTTCCGCCCGGTTTCAGTCTTCCGTCTTTCTCGGCATCTTCGATCATTTTTACTGCCATCCTGTCTTTTACAGAATTTCCGGGATTAAATGTCTCTACTTTTGCCAGAACAAGTGCCGGGAAGTCTTCTCCTAAAACTCTGTTTAGCTTTACCAAAGGCGTATTTCCAATGGTTTCGAGTATATTTTCTGCGTATTTCATACTTATCTTTTCTAAAGCCACAAATATAAACCTTTCAATTTTAAGGTTTTAAATGTGATAAAATCTTAAATGATACAAATTTTAAATTACGTTGGAAATTTAAAAATAAAATCAATAAAATCAGAAAAAATAAATAACAGTTTCAAACTTCAGTTTCAAAGTCTGAAATTTTCGGAATTTTTTGAGTGGCAGAAAGTTTCGTTTTAATTATATTTAATTGCTTTTACCGGAGAAATTTTGCTGATAAGATAACTTGGAATTATCAATGCTAAACCTGAAATAATTAAAATCCCAACCGAAATCGAAATAATTGCCAAAGGATCAAGATCCACCGGAACTGTGCTTACGTAATAGTTGGCAGGATTCAGTTTTATAATTCCGAAAAAACGTTGAATTAAAAGCAGCGCAAGCCCGATGGCATTACCAAAAACAAGTCCGGGAACCATAATAATTAAAGTGTAATTGATAAAGGTAGCTCTGATTTGGGCATTGGTTGCTCCCAAAGTTTTAAGCAAACCAATCGAATTTGTTCTCTCAATAATCAAAATTAAAAGAACCATAATGATATTGATGATGACCACAATGAGCATGATAACGATAATTAGGGCAATATTTACGTCAAAAATGCTGATCCAGTCGGTAATTTGAGGGTATTTTTCGGTTGCTGTTTCTATGAAATTTTTATAACCGATAAATTTTTCGATGTCAGGATGAGGTTTATCGATGTCGTTTACATTTTTAAAGAAAATATCAAGTCCGCCGATCTCATCGGGCTTCATATCCATAATTTTTCTTACATGATTTATTCCGCCTAAAACCATTTGATCATCAATCATTTTGATGTCGGTTTTATAAATTCCAACCACTTCAAAGTTTCTGTATATGGGCTGTTGATCTGCTTTTGAGAATATAGTTACAATGCTGTCATGAAGTTTCAGATGAAGGTCTGCAGCAAGTTTTTGTGAAATAGTAACTCCGTTGTAATAACCTTTTTCTGTTACTTGTGGAGCAGTACCCTCCAACAGAAATTTTTTAAATCTCAAGCTGTCGAAGTCCTTACCTACACCTTTAAAAATAATACCTGCAAAATCTTTCTCAGTCCTCATAATTCCGGTTACGGTTGCATATTTCTGTACACCCGAAACTGTTGGGATTTCTAATATTTTTTTGATGTTTAAACCATTATTGTCAAGAACCGAGGTGTTGTAGGAAGAATTGGATCGGGTTGATTTCACATTAATATGTCCGGTGAAATCTGCTAATCTCTCTTTAATAGCCTTTTTAGAGCCATATCCCGTAGAAATGGTGATGAGCGAAACGATGATTCCAATCGCGACGGAGAGTCTGCCAATAACGATAATCACCCGTGACAGGTTATTTTTATTATCTTTGGAAAACGCTATTTTTCTTGAGAAATATAAAGGAAACTTCAAGCTTATGAATTTAGATTTCAAAATTAAAGATTTACTTCTTATGTGCCTAATTTTTTTAGGAACATTCATTCACAGCTTTGCACAAAGTAAAGATCAGAATACTTTCAAAACGGGAGCAGACCAGCCGGAACTGTATCTGCCGATGCTGAAAGACAAAAGTATTGCAATCGTGACCAATCAAACCGGTTTGCTTAAAGATAAAACCCATCTGGTTGATTTTTTGGTTAAAAATAATATTAAAATTAAATCGATTTTCGCTCCGGAACATGGTTTCAGAGGGGATGCCGATGCCGGTGAAAAGGTGAAAAACGGTGTGGATGTGAAAACAGGAATTGCCATAGTTTCACTATACGGATCCAATAAAAAGCCCAAACCTGAGCAGTTGAAAGGGGTTGATATTGTTCTTTTTGATATTCAGGATGTTGGAGTGAGATTTTATACTTACATCTCAACTTTAACTTATGTAATGGAAGCTTGCGCTGAGAATAGCGTTGAAGTAATCGTTCTCGACAGACCAAATCCACAAGACGGCTACGTAGATGGTCCTGTTTTAAAAAAGAAATGGGAAAGTTTTGTAGGAATGCACGAAGTTCCTGTTGTTTATGGTTTGACGATTGGCGAATACGGAAAAATGGTGAACGGCGAAAAGTGGCTCAAAAATGGTGTTCAGGCAAAATATTCTTTGGTTAAAATGCAGAACTATCACAAGAAAGAACACTACCCAATTTCAGATAAACCTTCCCCGAATTTACCCAATGATAAATCAATCAATCTGTATCCAAGTCTTTGTTTTTTTGAAGGAACTCAGGTTTCTGTAGGGCGTGGAACGACCTTGCCTTTTCAAATCTACGGTTCTCCGTGGACGAAAAATCTTTCTTATCAATTCACTCCAAAACCAACCAACGGGGCAAAAGATCCTTTCTTAAACGGACAATTATGTTACGGAGAAGATCTTTCAAATTACAAAAATGATTTAAGAGAATTGAATCTTGAATGGCTTTTAAAAGCGTACAAAAACTATAAAAATCCTCAACAGGACTTTTTCCTGAAAAATTTATTCTTTGATAAACTTGCCGGAAGTGATGAATTGAGAAAGCAAATTATCGCTGGAAAGTCTGAAAAAGAAATCAAAGCTTCATGGCAGACTGACCTTGAAAAATTTAAGAAAATCAGAGCAAAATATGTTCTGTATGAAAATTAATCAGTAAATATTTACAGGTATTACAGCAAAAAACCGTCGGAGCCATTGGCTCCGACGGTTTTGTTATATTTTATGAAATGAATTTTAATTCAATTTAAATTCATTCGAGTTAATCAAAATTCTGTGGCGGACTGTTGTCATTCTTCCCTCTGTTGTAAATGATAAGTCCGATGGTTAAGCCAACGATGCCACATGCTGCTGTCAGTAACGCTCTTTCAAGTTTATCTGGCTCGTTGTTTCCTATGTAATTCATGGCGAAAAGAATGGCAAAAGTGATTGCCATTATGATAATGTGGTTTCTTCCGAAAAGTTTCATAATTATCTGATTTTATAAGCAATCATAATTCCACCTCTGTAAGGTAAAATTTCACCACTTCTATTGTATCCTGCTGCTGCATCATATCTTTTTCCGGTTCCTCTTTCGTACCCTTTGTAGAAATCCTGAGAAGTTCCGATGCTTCCGTAAATATCCATAGACCACTTATCAGAAAGCCTGAATTGATATCCTGCAGTACCTCCAAAAATCACAGAATATCCTTTTTGGTAAAGATCAGATTTTGTAAATACTTCATTTTTTTCATTAATGTATGGCTCATCCGGCCAGTAATTCCATTTTTGAAATGTATATGCAGAGCCTGCAATGTTTGCTCCCAGATAAAAACCACTAAAAGCTTCTTTAAAATAATATCTTCCTTCGATTGAAGCAGAATAATACTGAAGCTCATGTCCTGCAAAAGATTTCCATGGAGAAATCAAAACATCTCCCTGCAAAGTAATTTTTTTAGACAACTGAAATTCTCCGGCTACATTGACTATACCGATTGGCAAAAAAAGAGCGTTGGCTTTCAGTCTCAATCCTTTTTCAGAACTATCATTCTGAGCCATAGTTCCTGTAGGAGTTACCTCATTCTGCTGGGCTTTTAAACCTGCCACAGAAGCTAATGTAACAATAGCTAATAAAATATTTTTCAAAGCTTTTATTTTTTAATTTGATTCAATAATTCTTCAGATAATCTGGCATCTTTTCCGTTCTGTTTTGCTATTGTGCTGGAAAATTCAGCAAAACTTTTTGCCTGTTCTTTATTTCCTGTAAGAAAATAAAGTTTAGCTAAAATGTAAGTGTTTTCTGCTGTTTCACCACGCATTACAGATTTTTCTGCCCATTCTGCCGCTTTTTTCAGCGACGTTTTATCTTTTACATTTTCGGCAAAAATCCATGCGGCTTTTAAAGTTTCATTTGGCTCAAAAAGGTCTGGGTTTTTATAATATTCCAAAGCCGTTTTTTCGTATTCTGGGTAATTGGCATTTTGCTCGTAGAAGCCAAGCTTTATTTGATTAAGTTTTTTTGAAGCCACTTCTTTTCCTACCAAAGGTTCAGCTGTGGCCATAAATTTCGCATCATCAATTTTGTTATTCTTAGCATCAATGGCAGTTTCCATAACATCTGCAAGTAAAATCTGATTTTTGTATTCATTGTAACTTTCTTCGGGCAAAAACTGAATAATTTCAGCTTTCTTATCCACCAAAAATTTAAAATTGGCATCTTTGGAAGATTTAATGAAGAAAAATAAAAACCCGGCTTCCTCTTTTGTTAAAGGTTCGTTGGCTTTTTTTGTTGCAAAATATTTTTCAGAAGCTTTTTTTGCAAATTCAAAATCTGAAGTAGAATTCAGTTTCATAATGTTCATCAGAAATTCAGGACTGCTTTCCCCTTTTGCAAAACGGTCTTTCATAGATCCGCCTTTAGAATTTCCGGCGTTCACATCCTGAGCCATCGAAAGAAAAAGACTTGGCTCCATATAACCGTAATTTTGCGAAACCATTTCACCATCGCCATTCAGAAAAAGAAAAGTAGGATAGGAGCGTACTGCAAACTTTTGGGCAATCTCTCTTCCTTCACCTTTTTCCATGTCGATTCTTGAGCTGACGAAATTTTTATTGAAATAATCTCCGACTGATTTTTGAGTGAAAACATTTCTGTCCATCATTTTGCACGGACCGCACCAAACTGCGTAAGCATCAATGAAAACGAGCTTTTTTTCTTTCTTGGCTTTGGCAAGAAGGTCTTTAAATGCGCTTTGGTCAAATTTAATTCCTTCCTCCTGAGCAAATGTGAATGAGAATATGAGAATGAAGAATGTCGTAACTAAGTTTTTCATTTTTAATTTAAAAAATTGAACAAGCGAAGATACTTATTTTTGATTTTATATCACTTGTTATTGTTCTGAAAATTAAGTTTTAGAAGCTTTAAAGCTCAAATTTCGTAAGCTTTCCCTCTTTGTAACAGTAAAATTCATAAGCCGGATCTTCTGCAAACTTAAATACTTTTTCCAAATGGATAGCATCGTAGTTTGGAATGAGATTGTTATAATGTTGTTTTAGATGTGAAGGTAATTCTGTAGGATGAATCGGTCTTTCCACCTCAAATCCGTCATCGTAAGCAAATTCGACTATAAAATCTGTATTCCGCCAGGAGATCACCGATTCTTTCTGATTTGTTGAAACAGAAATCTGATCATCCAGAATTATTTTCTGTCCCGTTCCAGCAAACAGAACAATTCCAGAAATAACCATCGATCCGAAACCAATTTTTTTGAAAATAAATTCGCTCAGATAAGGAAGAATGTATTTTACCGTAAATGATGAAATTACTGCTCCCAAAGCAATTGCAAGACCAATCCACAAAGCGTGCTTAGAGAATAATCCCAAAGAAATATAGATGATGATTTTGATGAAATGAAGAAAAATCTCATTAGCCGCTCTTGTTGCAACAATTTCTTCTTTTGTCAATCCAAATTTCAGATAAAAACGGTTAAAAAGCAATCCGATTGCACCGGTAATTCCAGAAACGAAACCGGCGCAAACTCCAATTATTGCTAAAAGAAATTTCGGATAAGGTTTCTCTGAATCTTTTTCTGATTTTTTAGATTTAAATAATTCAGGCAAATTAATAATGAGAAAAATCGAAACTATCAGTTGTAAATAATTAGGATTGATGTATTTAATCAGCCATGCTCCCGCAAGAACAGCCGGAATTGAAAAAGGTACAAACCAGAAAAATATTTTCCAGTTGATATGTTTTCTGAAAACCGCAATTCTGGAAGCCGAACTGCTGAAAGTTCCCACCGTTAAAGAAAAAGGAACCACAGAAGCGGGAAGAATCATATTTAAAATCGGAATTAAAATAAGACTCGCACCACCACCACAAATCGCACTGATCCAAAAAGCCAGAATAGTTCCTGCGAAAAGCAAAATAAGATTTAACATGAGATGTAAGATTTAAAAAGTTTTAATAAAACCAATTCCGGCATTTCCTTTTTGATAGTAAGGTGTGATCATCACCTGAGAATTTTTATTTTTTCCACCCAAAAGACTGTTGATTTTCGGATAAAGCCAATAAGCCATTTCGGTAGATAAAATCCCAAATCCAGCTCCTGCAACCACGTCACCGAACCAATGTTTGTTGTTCAGCATTCTGTAAATTCCTGTAAAAACTGCAAAAGAATATCCCGAAATTCCCAATAAGAAATTAGTGTTTTTATATTCCCGATACATAAATTGAGCAGTTGCAAAAGCATTCGCCGTATGACCTGATGGAAAAGACAGACTGTTCGACTGATCTGGTCTTTCTTCCTTAACAATGTGTTTCAGAGGAAGCACAAAAGCCGTTGTAAAAAGCAATGAAGTCCCCAGAATAATACTTCTGTCTCTGAAATTATGTTCGCCTTTTACCCCAAAAGCATTCAGTCCGTAAACCATAGCTCCGGGAGCGTATTGAGTATAGTTGTCTAATCTGATGTGATCGGGCTGATGTTCTGCAATTTCTGTTTTGGTAGAAGAATTGAGATGTTTAATTTCTTCAATACTCAAAGCGGCAACTCCGTAAGAAATAAAAGCAGTCGGAATGATCAGTTTTTTGTAGCTGAACTGATGCAAATTGCTTTTATCCGAAATTAAATTTAGAGCAGATTTATTTTCCAAAGAATCAACAGCCAAACTGTCCTGAGCCTGAAGTTTTGCCATCGAAAACAGAGCTGCGAGAAGCGTATATTTTAATTTTTTAAATGAATTCATTTTAATATAATATTTAGAAAAGATGATTATTTGGACTTCATTTTTCCGTTTTTGAACCTTTCACTTGCCGTTTGATAGTAAGAAATCGTTTCTTTTATCAAGTCTTCATTTTTAAAATTAACTTCAGATAAAGAACGGTCGGTTCCCGAAACTGTAAATTGTTTTACTCTTTTTCGGTCGTCAATCTGCGTGAAAAGGTTGTTGCGCAAAAGTCCTAAAGTGCGGTAGTTGCCGATAAAAGCACGTTCGCTTCCTGGTTTTGTCTGATTGATATCTTTTCCGCAAAGACTGGTTTTGTAATTCCAGTTGAGATACCCGAAAAGAGTAGGCATCAAATCAATTTGAGAAACGAGGCGGTCAATTTTCTGTGGAATCTGATTGTTTACATTATAAATGATTGCAGGAATATGATGTTTTGCAATATTGATTTCCCATTTTCCGGCACTGCTTGCGCAATGATCCGCAACGATGAGAAATACAGTGTTTTTGAACCAAGGTTTTGTTTTCGCCTGAGCAATAAATTTTCCCAAAGCATAGTCTGTATATTTTACAGCACCATTTCTTTCGCCTTGCTGAATATCAATTTTTCCGTTCGGAAAAGTATAAGGTTTGTGGTTGGAAGTCGTCATGACAAACTGAAAAAACGGCTGTTTCTGCTGATAATTATGGTCTGCAAATTTCAAAGACTGTCGGTAAATATCTTCATCGCAGATTCCCCATGCGTTTTCAAAACTAACCTCGCTGTCTTTTATCGGGAATCTTTTGGTTTTTATCTGATCAGATAAAGGATTTCCTCTGTCGCGGTCTACAATATCAAAACCTTGTCCGCCAAAAAAAGTATTCATATTGTCAAAATATCCATCACCGCCATAAATAAAGTAGGGATGATAATTTTTCTGTCTTAAAACTGTTGCAATTGAAAAAAGATTTTCATTCTCGGGTCTTCTTACTATGCTGTTTCCAGGAGTTGGCGGTACGGAAAGGGTTAAAGCTTCCATTCCTCTTACGGTTCTTGTTCCTGTTGCATAAAGATTGGTGAAGAAAATACTTTCCTTAGCAAGTTTGTCATAGTTTGGAGTGAGGTTTTCAGTATTTCCAAACGATTTCAGAAAATCTGCACTGAAACTTTCGATAGTAATCAAAATAATATTTGGTCTTTGCTCGTTTTCACTTGAAGTCAATCTTGAAATATCATCCGGAACTTGGCTGGTATATTTTTGATTATCCTGTAAAAGATTTGGTTTTAAAATAGAATAAGCTTCTCTATCAGTCATTTTAGGATAAAACGTTTCATAATCCAGTTCGTTAGAATGATAAGCGGAAATAAAGGAAAAAGTTCCGTTTTTTCCGAGCTCGTTAATGACAAGATTATTGCTGAAATCTGCCTGTTTGTTTTTTAGAATAAAAGATAAAACTGAAATTAAAATGATTGCGGGAAAAGCAAGTTTGAAACGTTTTCCTAAACCTGATTTGTCTGAGAAAGTGTTTCTAAAAATTTTTAATTTAATTAAACCTAAAAAACTGATAACAATTAAACCAATTAAAACTACGATAATTAAAGATAAAGGATAAGACTGATTGATGTTTTCAACGACTTCGTAGGTATAGATAAGATAGTCAACTGCAATAAAATTGAATCTCACTCCAAATTCATCCCAAAATGGAATTTCAGCCAATAAACTGAAGTAAATAATCAACAGAATGATTGCAGTATAAAAATAGGTAAAGCCTTTGTCGAAAAGCGAACCAATCCATTTTCTAGGAAAGAGAAAAATGTATAGAAGATAAATTGCCAGAAAACTTAATCCGGAAAATAAATCAAACAGAAAACCTGTGAAAAAAGCTCTCAGAACTTTGATTATATCAAATTCAAGATCATTAAATGACCAAAACAGAAATACAATTCTGATTGCAAAACAAAAAACCAAATACCCAGAAAGGATTGTGAAAAATAAACTGAATCTGCCTTTGAAAATAGAATTCCCCTTGATTTTTGATAACATACTCTACAATTTTGATGTAAAGTACCTGCTCAATTCTGAAGAAATTTTGAATTTTAGATTGTTTGGAAATTTATTTTGAAAGTATGTAAATCATTTTGAAAATCATACTCTACGTTCCAGCCGTGATAACTGCAGATTTCTTTGATGATCGATAACCCTAAACCGCTCCCGTGAGTTTCTGTTGAAGATTTTGAGAATCTTTTAAACAGAATTTCAGATTCTAGTTTGAAACTTCCTGAATTTGAAAATGTGAGATGTTTTTCATTTAAATTTAAAGAAACAATTCCGTTTTGACTGCTGTGACGAATGGCATTGACAAACAAATTATTGATTAAAGTCTCAATCAAACTCAAATTTCCTTTTATGTTGACGGTTTGAAAATCTGTTTTTACTTCAATATTTTTAAATAAAAAATGTTCCTCAAAAACTTCCAGACTTTGCTCTAAAATTTTATTCAAACTTAAGTTTTCTGTTGCATCAAACTGATTATTTTCAATTTTAGCAAGTAAAAGAAGACTTTTATTAATTCTTGAGCTTCTGGTCAATGCTTTGTTAATGTCTTCCGCAATTTGATATTGTTTCTCGGTAAGGTTTTCATCCTGCAGTAAAATATCAAGTTTATGCTGAATGATCGCAAGCGGAGTCTGCAGCTCGTGAGAAGCATTTTCGGTAAATTCTTTTTGGGTTTTAAAAACAGAAATGGTATGATCTATAAGTTTTCTGTGTGATTGACTGAGTTCTTCAAATTCTTTGATATCAGTTTTCTCAAAATCAATTTGTGTCTGATGATTTAGATTAAAAGATTTAAGCTTTTCAAGATTATTTCTGAAAGGTTTCCAAATGGTTTGTGATAATTTTCTGTTTAAAAAAAGAAGTCCCAAAACGATAATGAGAAAAAAGAATATAGTGATTGTCGCAATGGCAGCAATCGTTTCGCGGGATTCTTCAATATTGGTTTCTATGGTAAAAAGATAGGGTTGATTGTTGATGAATACAATCTTCTTTAAAACTCGGTAACGCTCTATATCATTATCCTGACCAAACAAAGTTTTTCTTTCGGTCGTGTAATATTGATCTTTTTTATCTGAAGTTTTCTGGAGTTTTTCAATATTGGTTTCGGGTTGAATTTTATTCCAGAGCTCAAGGCTTTTTTCAAGCTCATCATCAGAAAGTTTTTGATGATTAAACTCGAATGCCGTTTTTTCTGCCACAGTGGTATTATGCTCATCAAGCTCATGTTCCCAAATTGTATCTACCACAAAATAATACACAGGAATACTTATGACCAGTATAATCAGGACATAAATGATGAAAGGTTTTGTGGTTTTGCTTAATAATGGCTTCATCAGTATTTTTTTATGATTTAAAATCCCATTTGTAGCCTGTTCCATACACCGTTTTTAGATATTGACTGCAACCTGCTTCCGATAATTTTTTCTTTAAATTTTTCACATGGGCATAAATAAAATCATGATTATCGAGCATATCTGCAAAATCTCCCGAAAGGTGTTCTGCCAAAGTACTTTTTGAGATAACCCGATTTTTATTTCCGATAAAGAAAAGCAACAGATCAAATTCTTTTTTGGTTAAATTAATGTTTTGTGAATTGATAGAAACAGTTTTTGCCAAGACATCAATTTCAAGTTCGTTTTGTTTGATGATATTTGAATTTCCAAACTGCTTTCTTCTGATGATAGAGTAGATTCTCGCCATCAATTCAGATAAATGGAATGGTTTGGTTAAATAATCATCTGCGCCAAGCTGTAGTCCGGTGATTTTATCTTCTAAAGCATTTTTTGCCGAAACAATGATCACCCCGTCCTGTTTATTCTGATTTTTGAGTTCTTCAAGGATTTTTAAACCGCTTCCGCCGGGAAGCATGATGTCTAAAATAATGCAGTCGTACTGAAACATTTCAATTTTATACATAGCATCGCTGAAAGTTTCTGCAAACTCACAGTGGTAATTTTCCTGAGAAAGATATTCTGAAATACTTTTTGACAGTTCTATTTCATCTTCTATGATTAAAATTTTCATATTTCAAATGTAGCAATTCAATTCTGAAGAAATTTTGAAGATGAGAAAATTTTATAGTAAAAAACAAAAAACCACTCTTCAGAAAAGAGTGGTCTAAGTGGTTTCTCCAGGAATCGAACCAGGGACACATGGATTTTCAATCCATTGCTCTACCAACTGAGCTAAGAAACCATTTGGTTTTGTACTTTAAGTTTGGAAGAAAAAACCGCCTTTGGTGAGGCGGTTTTTCTTAAGTGGTTTCTCCAGGAATCGAACCAGGGACACATGGATTTTCAATCCATTGCTCTACCAACTGAGCTAAGAAACCATTCTTGTTACTTCGTTGTTTTAAAGTGATGCAAAAGTAGGAAGTTTTGGTATATGAAGCAAATATTAATCAAACTTTTTTAGATTTAAATAAAAACTTACTGATTTTCAGTCTGATTATTTTCCTGCTCTTTCCTTATCTGCTCGCTCATTTCCTCCAAAACTGGCTTAATAGTGCTTTCCGGAAGGTCGCTTATTCTGATATACATCAATCCGTCAATCGCATCATTGAAGTTCGGGTCTACATTGAAGGCGATAACTTTTGCATTTTGTTTGATATATTTTTTAATTAAAACAGGCATTCTCAGTTCAGGCTCAAGGTCGTCGATGATTTTGTCTAACTTATTCAAATCAGATTCCATTTCATTCAAAAACAGATGTTTATCACGATCTTTAAGCTTTACTTTAAAATCATTTCTCGGTGTAATGTATTGAGCTACAGCAGAATCGTAATAATTTGAACGCATGAATTCAATCATCAGCGATTTTGAAAACTCAGAAAATTTATTTGAAATACTTACACCTCCCATCAAAAATTTATGATCAGGATTTCTGAGGCAAACATGCACAATTCCTCTCCATAAAAGGAAAAGTGGAAGTGGTTTCTGCTGATATTCTTCACAGATATAAGCTCTTCCCATTTCGATCACTTTCTTAAAAAACGGGTGAATGTCCTGTTCAAATTCAAACAAAGAACTTGTGTAAAAGCCTTTGATCCCGAATTTTTTCATCACATCTTTCCCTAATGCCATACGGTAAGCTCCTGCAAGTTTTTCTGCGGCATTATCCCAAAGGAATAAATGATGGTAATGTTTGTCGTACTCATCAAGGTCAAAAGGTAAATTACTGCCTTCTCCAACAGCTCTGAACGTCAATTCCCGCTGTCTCCCGATTTCCCTCATTACAGAAGGGATTTCTTCATAAGGAGTGAAGTAAATCTCGTAATTCCCGTTGCTGAAAAGCATTTTATCGGTTCCTCTCAGTTTGGAAATATCTTTTATAAGATCTTCTTTCGGAGTTTCATCGATGATGTTCTGTACAATATTCTCTTCTTTTAAAAGCGGAAATTTTAGTGATAAATTTTTAAGATTGATAGCCTGTGCCAGCGATTTTCTTTTTTCATAATAAGACTTCATCATGTAGACTTTTCTTCTTAAGAATTCGCCTAATTCCTCTATATTTTCGCTGTCATCCAATACTTTTACAGTAATGGGTTTGCCAATTCTTATTCTGATAGGATCTTCTCTGTCTTTCATCATTTCGGATGGCAACATCAAAGTCTGAAGATTTGGATGCATTTTTGCCACCTGATAAAACATCCGGCTGTTTTTCGCATGGAAATACATAGGAACCACCGGAACTTTAGCCATTTTTATCAGCTTCAGTGCCGGTATTTCCCATTCTTTATCTAAAATTTCTCCGTAAGGATTATTTTTATTTGAAACTTCGCCCGCAGGGAAAATTCCTACGCAACCTCCGTTTTCCAAATGTTTCAATGTTCCCCGCATTCCTGAAGAACTGCTGTAAGCATCTTTTCTTTTTTCGAATGGATTTACCGGTATTACGTAAGGCTCCATTGGTTCAATTTTTTCCAAAAGAAAATTTCCCATCACTTTAAAATCAGGACGGATTTCCGACAGAATTTTGCACATGAGAATACCGTCAATCGCACCCAGCGGATGGTTTGAAACCAATATGAAAGGTCCCGTTTTTGGTACTTTTGCAAGATCTTCTTCAAAAACGATGTAGCTTAAATTTCTTTCTTTCACGAAAGAATCGAAAAAATCTTTGTCTTTTTTATCTTTTAGTTTGTCATAAAGTGTATTGACCTCGTTGATTTTTGTAAGACTCATCACAGCAGAAGCCACAGGATTTTTCAGAAAACCCAGCCGCCCAAGTCCGGAAGCTTTTATAAGATCGTTTTTCGATATTAAACTCATGTTTTTTTAGTCGCAATTAGTTTTATTGTGTTACCATCTGAAGCGTATTTTTGGAAATCTGTTCCAAAAGCACGTTTTTCTGCTGGTAAAACTGATCAATGTTTTCTTTTTTGGCGTGTCTTACGGTAAATAAAGATACATTTTTTATCAGTTCGGTTTTAAATTCTTTCTGCAATTCAGCATTCAGATCATCTGCTTTCAGGAATTTGTCTTCAAGACATAAAGCTAATGAAATTGCCGAATTCTGCATCAAAGAAACTTTAATTTTATATTTAGCTAAAAATGCAAAAACCTGGCTCATGTGATCTTCTGCAATGAATGAGAAGTCTCTCGTTGAGATTTTAAGCAATGTTTGGTCTTCTTTTAAAATGTAAGATTCTTCATTTTGATTGCTTTCTGAAGCGCCAACTTTAGTTCCTGCTTTCGTAGGATCTATAAAAGATTTCACATGAAAAGGAATATTTTTCTGCTGAAGTGGCTGCAAAGTTTTTGGGTGAATTACACTTGCTCCGTAATACGCCATTTCAATAGCTTCTTCGTAAGAAATATTGGATAACAAAGTTACATCTTTAAATTTTCTTGGGTCTCCAGTCATGACTCCGGGAACATCTTTCCAGATCGTCATTGCATCAGCGTCTAAACAGTAAGCGAAAATTGCAGCTGAGTAATCTGAGCCTTCTCTTCCTAAAGTTACAGTGAAATTATTGTCATCTGAGCCAATGAAACCTTGGGTAACATAGCAGATTTCTTTATTTAAATTTGAAATAAATTCTTCAGTTTTTGCCCAATCTACAATACCTTCACGATATGAATTGTCTGTCTGTACATAATCTCTGGCATCCAGCCATTGGTTGGTAAACTGAATTTCATTTAAATATTCACTTACGATTTTTGTAGAAATCATTTCTCCACAACTCACCACCTGATCGTAAACAAAATTGTAGTTTGGAGATTTATTTCTTCTTAAAAATGAATCTATATCATCAAAAAACAGATTGATTTCAGCAAAAACTGCATGACCTTCAGGAAAAAGACCGTTGGCTATCTCAATGTGTTTTCGTTTTATCTTTTCAATTTCGGCTTGGTAATTGTCTTTCTTGAAGTAAAGTTCTACGACCTTCTCCAATTCATTAGTTGTTTTTCCCATTGCAGAGATTACAAGCAGACATTTAGAAAAACCCTGGCTTTCTAATACTGCAGATACATTTTTTACACCTTCGGCATCTTTTACTGATGCACCACCAAATTTAAAGATTTTCATTTAAGTAATTGATTTGCAGTTTTTTAGTTACTGCGCATTAAGATTTTGTTTATTTTTTAATTTTTCAAAATTAAGATTTTACAACGAGAAATGAAAATACGGGTAATATCTGAATCTAAAGATTAATATTTTTTTAAGAAATTTGCCCAACCGATAAAAACCGACAATGAAACGATTATTTTTTCTTTCTTCAGTATTTTTTGTTTTTCAGAATTTATTTTCACAGAGTTATGAAGTAAGATTAAACAACGATGATATCACTTACAATTACGTCGATGATAATAAAGATCGGGGAAATATAAAAATGCATTTCGGAGTTTATGATGGACAATTTTATTTGCTCAATAGAATAAAAGAGAGAAATCCGTCCGGAAAATCTTTACTGTATATTAAAAACTGGGATTTATATATTCTAAGTGATGGTAAAAATGCACAGTACCAAACGTTGAAACAGACATTTCCTAAAGGTGGCTTTTACAAAACGGGGAAACAGAAAATATTTTTTGGAAAGAAAGCAGATGAGTATGTTTTAGAAGGAGATTTGTTGGATATTTCACTTTGGTTTACCACCGGAAGCAACGAAAATAATCCTTTGGAAAAGTATTTTAAAGAAATGAATCTGTTAGGTAATGTACCAGAGGGAAACGTGCTGATAGCAACAGAAATTATGAATCTGGAAGTGGATGCCCATAATTTGACCGCCAGAAATACAGGTATGTATTATCCTGATTTCAGATCTTTTTTTGAGTATGAAAAAGAGTATGAAACCTGCAAAAAGAATCTTCCAAAGCAGGAAGAGTTGATTTTAGGGAAATTAGCAATTCCGGCATCACAAAAATTTACGCATAAAATTACTTCCAGTATTTCATTAAAAAATGAAATTAAAGAATCGACGACCTACGCAGATGAATTCAGGAATTTTGAACTTCAGGTAGACAGAAATCAATCCGGAAAATCTTATTATATCGATTACAAAAACAAATTTGTACTTTACGGCTTTTTGGATGGTACTACTTTCCGTTATGAGAAAGCGTTGCTATTGGCTGGTAATGTTTGCAACAGAAACCGATACATTCTTCTTGAAGATAATAAAGAATATTCCAAAATCATATCTTTAGACCGGGATACACATAATCACTCTATTTCCATGTCTGTGCTCAGTAAAAAAGACAGTCCTTCTTTTGTCTATGAATTCCCTGAGTTTACTACAAAAGGATTTATATCCAAAACAGAAACGCTGGATGACAGATTTAAATTGAGTCGTGTGGAAAAGCTTGCTTCCAAAGAAAATTTCACCATTCAAATCGTTGCTCAAAATGAAAAATAGTCTTTTTGTTCTCGCTCTTCTTTGCTTTCAGATTGTCTTCGCTCAAAAAACACTGATTCCCTATAAAAACGGAAAACTTTGGGGGTACGCCGACGAAAACGGAAGTATTGTGATACAGCCAAAATACGACAGTGTGACATTGTTTTCTAATGAAAAAATGAAGACTGCCATTGTCTCTGAAAATAAAAAAGTGGGTGTCATCGATGAAACCGGAAAAGAAATTCTTCCTAATATTTATAAAAATATTGAATATCTGCGTGATGGAGGACTGTATCGCAGCAGAAGTAAATCTTTTTCCGCAGAAAAGCAGGATGGGATATTTGAACTGTATTCCGGAGTTACCAAAATTGCTGACAATCTTCAGGGGATTAAGTCTGTTGCAGGAAATTTTACTTTGGTCAGGAAAAATAATAAACTTGGAATGTTTGATGATAATGGAAAGGAAGTTTTACCTATCGTTTATAATCAGATTGATTACATTAAATCTACAGATTATGACCGTAAAACAATAAAATACAGAGTCAGTTCTGATCAGGAATCCAAATACATATTATTACCGATAGAAAAAGATGAGAGTGACAGCTATTTCTATGAAACTGTGAGAGTCACCGCACCAATAGACATTGATCTTAAAAATATTTCAAATAAATACCAGATTGAAATACTTAAATGTGTAGATGGGGGCACGCATTGTATTTACAGATCTAAAGGCAAGCTCGGCTATATTAATACGGAAACCAATCAGCGTTTGAAAGCAGAATACGACGGCCTAGAGGCTAAAACTACTTTTGATGAAGTCTACATAATTGCTGATAAAGATGATAAGAAAGCACTTTTAGACACTTCAGGAAATGTTCTGTTGCCTTTTGATAATACGAATCTTATAGTTAAAGAAAGTCTAGTTATAATTGAAAAAAATGGCAGAGAAGGACTTTACTTTTTCAAAACTAAAAAACTAATTCCTTTAAAATATACCACTGTAAAAGGATATTTATACGATGATCATCTTGATATTGTTAATAGTATACTGTTAAAGAGAATGTATAGCATAGATTCTAAAGATTGGTTTTATGCAGGAAGCAACGGAATTGTTTATAAGTCAGACAAATAATATATCAAAATAAATTTGGGAATATATGATAAAAATGCTCAAATTTGTAAAAATCTCAAAAACAACTTACAATGTCGGATCAGTCACTACAGACTCTAGGTGAATTTTTAATTGATAAACAGGAAGATTTTCAGTATTCCACGGGTGAATTTTCCCGTCTTCTAAGTGCTATTAGACTGGCATCTAAGGTAGTAAACAGAGAAGTAAATAAAGCAGGGATTGTAGATATTACAGGAGCTGCTGGGAACCAGAATATTCAGGGTGAAGAGCAACAGAAACTGGATGTTATTGCCAACGATATTTTCATTACAGCACTTTCTCAGAGAGAAGTTGTTTGTGGAATTGCTTCAGAAGAAAACGACGATTTTATCGATATTAAATGCGGTGAAAACGGTCATTTAAGCAAATATGTTGTTTTAATAGATCCTTTGGATGGTTCTTCAAATATTGACGTCAACGTTTCTGTAGGAACTATTTTTTCTATCTACAGACGAGTTACAGAGCCAGGAACTCCTGTTCAGCTGGAAGATTTCTTGCAAAAAGGAATTAATCAGATTGCTGCTGGATACGTGATTTACGGTTCGTCAACAATGATTGTTTACACTACTGGAAATGGCGTGAACGGCTTTACATTGGATCCTTCTTTGGGAACTTATTACCTTTCTCATCCAAACATGAAGTTTCCGGAATCAGGTAAAATTTATTCAATAAACGAAGGAAATTATATTAAATTCCCTCAAGGAGTGAAAAATTACTTAAAATATTGCCAGATGGAAGAAGGTGACCGCCCTTACACTTCCAGATATATAGGTTCTTTGGTTGCAGATTTTCACAGAAATATGCTGAAAGGCGGAATTTATATCTATCCGTCTTACGGTCAGGCTCCTAACGGAAAATTAAGGTTACTGTATGAATGTAACCCAATGGCATTTTTGGCTGAGCAAGCCGGTGGTAAGGCAACTGACGGATTCAGAAGAATTTTAGAAGTTGAACCTACAGAATTACACCAGAGAATTCCATTTTTTGCAGGCAGCATCAATATGGTTGAAAAGGCAGAAGAATTTATGCGAATTGACAGTGTAAAATAGATGACAGCTGAATATTTTAAATATCTATTAGAATTTAAACGCCCGGGAGGAACCTCTCGAGGCGTTTTGCTTGAAAAAGAGACTTTTATTCTTGAAGTTTTTCAGGATGATAAAAAAGGAGTAGGAGAATGCGCTATTTTCAGGGGCTTAAGTTATGATGATAAACCAGATTATGAAGAAAAGCTTCGGTGGCTGTGCGAAAACATCAATCAGGATTCTCTGTTTTTAAAAGAAGAATTAAAAGAATTTCCATCAATATGGTTTGGATATGAACAAGCTGTTTTAAATTTAAAAAATGGCGGGAATCTTTATTTTCCAAGTGAATTTACGGACGGTAGAATTCCAATCATCATCAATGGTTTGATTTGGATGGGTGATATCGATTTCATGCAAGAACAGATTCAGGAAAAACTTAATCAGGGCTTTCACTGTATAAAACTAAAAATCGGAGTCAACTGGATATCTGAGCACGAAATTATTCAGAAACTAAGACAGAAATTTTCAAGACAACAGCTTGAGATTCGGGTTGATGCCAATGGAGGTTTCACAAAAGATGAGGCAAAAATAGTTTTGCAGCAGTTAGCAGATTTAGATATTCATTCAATTGAGCAGCCTATAAAAGCTGGAAACTGGAATGATATGGCAGAACTGTGTACCGAAACTCCTACACCGATTGCCTTGGATGAAGAACTGATTGGTATCATTGATTTTAATAAAAAACAAAAGCTGTTAGAAAAAATAAAACCTCAATATATTATTCTTAAACCCGCATTGTTAGGAGGTTTTTTAGGTTGTGACGAATGGATTTCTCTGGCTGAAGAGCAAAAAATAGGCTGGTGGATTACTTCCGCTTTGGAAAGCAATATAGGATTAAATGCTATTGCACAATATACATTTACAAAAAATAACAGTATGCCTCAAGGTTTGGGTACGGGAGGATTATTTACAAATAATTTTGAAAGTCATCTCAATCTGGAAAGAGATAAGCTTTATTTTGGTTTAAAGTAAATCAAGGTTTTTAAACTACATCTTCAGCAAAAATTGCTCTTTTAAGGTAATTTAAAAAGGTGGTAAACTTTCTCTTCATAGTTTTCATTTTGGTAGTGTTGGGGGATGACAAAGTTAACAAAATATATGCCGAAATCAAGATTAAAAAATATTCATGTTCAAATATTCTTTATAAGATGATGTTGATTTTAGCATTTGTCAAAGTTTTGAAAAGGTTCAATTCTTTGACATTAAATTTTTAAATATCTGGTTATCAAATCTGAATTTGATAATCAACAGTACAGTACAACTTTAATCTTCTGAAAATAAGATTTTATTTAAAAGTTTTTGGATAGCTTTTTTCCACATTAAAGTTCCGTTATTTATTTTTAATTTCATATTAATTCATCAACAAATTATCTTTTTTTAAGACCTTAAATTTTCCTAAATTTGCAAATTGTCGTCACAATCGACATTTTAAAGCGAATTTTAATGGAAGAAGAAAAAAAATCACTCAATTTTATTGAGCAAATTATAGAAGATGATTTGGCAAACGGTCTCAAAAGAGAAGAAATCCGTTTCCGTTTTCCACCTGAACCAAACGGTTATCTGCATGTAGGTCACACAAAAGCCATCTGCATCAACTTCGGTTTGGGTGAAAAATACAATGCTCCCGTAAACCTTCGTTTCGACGATACAAACCCTGAAAAAGAAGAGCAGGAATTTGTAGATTCTATCAAAAAAGATGTTGAATGGTTAGGTTTCAAATGGGATAAAGAATTGTATGCTTCCGATTACTTCCAGCAGCTTTATGATTGGGCAGTTCAGTTAATTAAAGAGGGAAAAGCTTACGTAGATGAGCAACCATCTGAAGTGATTACTGAGCAAAGAAAAAACCCTACAGAACCGGGAGTTGAGTCTCCATACAGAAACCGTCCAGTCGAAGAATCTTTAGACTTATTCGAAAAGATGAAAAACGGTGAATTCGAAAGTGGTTCAATGTCTCTTCGTGCAAAAATCGACATGGTTTCGCCAAATATGAATATGCGTGACCCTGTGATGTACAGAATTTTAAATAAACCTCACCACAGAACTGGTATAGCTTGGAAAATCTATCCCATGTACGACTGGGCGCATGGTGAATCCGATTATATTGAACAAATTTCGCACTCACTTTGCTCTTTAGAGTTTGAAAACCACAGACCGCTTTACAACTGGTATTTAGATCAGGTTTATGAAGAAGGAAAGGTGAAAAACAAGCAGAGAGAATTTGCGAGAATGAACGTTTCTTACATGATTACTTCCAAGAGGAAATTACAAAGGCTTATTGCTGAAAACGTAGTAAATGGTTGGGATGATCCGAGAATGCCTACAATTTCCGGTATGCGTAGAAAAGGCTTTACAGCTAACGCTATCAGAAATTTTATTGATAAAGTAGGCGTTGCCAAAAGAGAAAATTTAATCGAAATTCAGTTATTGGATTTCTGTGTTCGTGAAGATTTGAACAAGGTAGCAAAACGTGTAATGGCGGTTGTAGATCCTATCAAATTGGTCATTGAAAATTATCCGGAAGGACATGAAGAATGGCTAACCACGGAAAATAATAATGAGCAGGAAGATGCAGGAACGAGAAAAATTCCGTTCTCAAGAGAATTATATATTGAGCGTGAAGATTTCAAGGAAGAAGCTGGTAACAAGTTCTTTAGATTGAGATTAGGAGGTGAAGTCCGTTTAAAATCTGCTTACATCATTAAAGGTGAAAGAGTAGAGAAGGATGAAAATGGAGAAATCACAACGATTTACGCATCTTATGACGAGAAATCTAAGTCAGGAAGCGGAACTGAAGAAAGTTTAAGAAAAGTAAAAGGGACGATTCACTGGGTTTCTGCGAAACATGCCATTCCTGTGGAAATAAGAAATTATGAGAAATTATTCACTGTAGAACAGCCTGATGCTGAGAAAGATGTGGATTTCCTGAACTTTATCAATCCAGAATCTGTCAATATTATTCAAGGATTTGGTGAGCCTGGCTTAAAGGACGTGGCAGTTGAAGAACCTCTTCAATTCCAGAGAATTGGCTATTTCACAAAAGATAAAGATTCCACAGATTCAAAATTTGTGTTCAACAGAACAGTGACCTTAAAAGACTCTTACAAGCCGGAGTAAAAACTTATTTATATCATTATAAATGAAACAGGGCTTAATTTTTTAAGTCCTGTTTTTGTTTTTGGCACCTTTAAAAATTATCGGCACGTATTCACGAATATTTATTGTGTTTATCCATAAAAAGAGAATTTACTTAAATAAAATCAGTCCCAAAGGGACGATTTAACAAAGGATAGGATGAAATCCTATCAAACACCAATCATCAATCATCAATCATCAATCATCATGAAACTCATACATCTATACACCAACTCATTCAAAGGGCTTTCACAGGAAAGCTGGATGCTTGCATTGGTTATGCTCATCAACCGTGCGGGTTCGATGGTGCTCCCGTTTTTGGGCGTTTACATGACTGCTCATTTGAAATTCAGTATAGAAAATACAGGAATTGTTTTGAGCTTTTTCGGAATCGGGTCGGTTATCGGTTCTTGGCTTGGAGGTTTTATTACCGATAGAATAGGAGAGTACAAAGTGCAGTACCTCAGTTTATTGCTGAGCGTTCCGTTGTTTTGTTTAATTCCCCTTTTTAAAACCGAAGTCGGGGTGGCAGCAATTATTCTTTTGCAAAGTATTGTGAGCGATGCATTTCGTCCTGCAAACTCGGTGGCGATTACAAAATATGCAAAACCGGAAAACATTACAAGAGCATTTTCATTAAACCGAATGGCAGTCAATCTTGGCTTTTCCATCGGTCCAGCCTTGGGTGGAATTTTGTCTGCGATTTCTTATGAATTTCTATTTTATTCCAATGCATTGGCGGCTTTGTCAGCCGGAATTTTATACATTATCTTCTTCAGAAAACGGAACAAATTAGCCCAATTAAAAGCAAGAAAAGTAACAGAAGCAGTAGAAATAAAAAAAGAAAATTCCCCTTACCGCGACGGTAAATTCTTGATTTATTGTGGTCTGTGTATGCTCTTTGCAATCTGCTTCTTCCAATTGTTCAGCACATTGACCATTTTTTACAAAGATACAGCGCATCTCAGTCAGCAAAATATCGGTTATCTTTTAGGTTACAGCGGATTTATCGTGGTTTTGCTCGAAATGGGTTTGGTTCAGGTCGCAGAAAAATATTTAAATTTAGCCCGAACCATGTTCCTCGGAACCTTTATTTGCGGATTGTCATACGCTATGCTTGGATTTGATTACAGCATTTTAACTTTGGTACTATCGATGACTTTACTGTCGGTAGGAGAGATTTGGGCATTGCCTTTTATGTCGACGATTACAGCCTTACGTTCAGGAAAAAACAACAAAGGTGCTTACATGGGTTTGAACGGGATTTCGTTTTCAATCGCATTCATCGTAACTCCTTATTTAGGAACTTTAATTGCCGAAAAACTAGGCTTTACGATCTTGTGGATCGGAACAGGAATCGCAGCAACAGCAATCGCCATCGCATTTTATTTTGTAGTTCCGTGGATGATTGGTGCACAAAAAGAGAAGATTTAACTGGAAATTTGGGCGTGCCCCTGCGTTTTTCCACCGCTGATTCCACCGCCAAAACTTCGGGTCGGGCTTCTCTGGGGTCCGCTTCGCTCCCGTACTCCGTTCGTACCTCACATCGCACCGGCTCCTTCGTCGCCGCCCGCCAAATCCCTCACGCAAAGACGGGTACGCGTAAAACATTTTTTTTTCTAAAATTCCTTTTTCATCTCCTTCAAACCTTCAAGGTTTTCAAAACCTTGAAGGTTTCTAAAAGAAATATCTGCAAAATCCAGCAAAACCGCTCAACCCTGCCAGGGTTCCAAACCCTGGCAGGGTTTATCTGAAAAACCCAAAAAGATTTTTTTAATCACAACATAAACTTTCATTGATAAAGTGTACAATTTTTGCATATCCATTCGCAATGAAAAAGCTCTACTTCGTTCTCCCTCTTTTTTCTGCATCAATAGTATTTTCTCAAAAAAAAGATTCTGCAAATCTCATTTCGGAAGTGAAAATAGATGCTTATAAAAAACCAACAGCATTCATCAATTCCACAAAGTCGGTATCAGTCATTTCAGATAATCTGCTGAATCAGAATATGCCGGAAAGAATGCTTGAATCCATCAACCAAATTGCAGGAGCAAGAATGGAAGAAAGGTCGCCGGGAAGTTACAGGATTTCCCTTCGCGGAAGCACTTTAAGGTCGCCTTTCGGAGTCCGGAATGTGAAAGTGTATCTGGATGATTTCATTTTATCTGATGCTTCGGGAAACACTTATTTCAATGTGATTTCTCCCGAACTAATAGACAAGATGGAAATTTACAAAGGTCCTGAAAGTGGTGATTATGGAGCTGTGACTGGCGGAACGATACTTTTAAAAACAAAATCTTCAGATAACTTTTCAGCGAATATTTCAACGGGAAGTTATGGAACTTTCAACCAAAGTTTTGATTTTTCTAAGCAAATCGGAAATCATTTTCTGGAAGTTTTTCAGAATTATTATCAGACAGATTCTTATAGGGATCAGTCAAAAGTTCAGCGGAAGCAAATCTTCGTAAAAGACAATTTTCAATATTCAAAAAAGGGAGTTTTAAAAGGAATGCTGATGTATTCTGACCTCGATTATCAAACACCTGGTGGTTTGACCTTGGAGCAGATGAATCTCAACAGAAAACAGGCAAGACCAAAAACAGCAACGCTTCCCGGTGCTTCAGAACAGGATGCAGGCATCAGAAATAAAATGGTTTTGGCCGGACTTTCAAATGAATATCAGTTCAACCAAAATTTCTCTCATTTTATTTTAGTTCAGGGTTCGTATGTAGATTTTGAAAACCCGTTTATTACCAATTTTGAAAACCGTTTTGAGAAGAATTTTGCCTTAAGAACCCATTTTAATTATGAAAAAACATGGGAAAAAGTTTCTCTGGCTTACCGTTTTGGATTTGAAGGCGGAATCAATGATATTTTAATTAAAAACTACGATAACAACAGAGGTTTTGAGGGTAATCCTCAGAATTTTGATCAGCTGAAAAATACTTCAGGATTTTACTTTCTCTCACAAAAACTGAATTTTAATGATAAAGTATTTACGGATATTTCCATCAGTTTAAATTCAAATTCCTACGATTGGGAGAGGCTTTTTCCACGAACTGAGAATGGAGAAATTAAATTTAAAAACCAATGGCTCCCCAATTTTGGCGTAACTTATCTTCTCGGAAAAGGTTTTTTGGTAAGAGGAAAAATAGGGAAAGGAAACTCAGCACCCACGAGCGAAGAAATCCGTTCGTCAACACAGGAATTTAATCAGAATCTTAGTCCGGAATATGGCTGGAACAAAGAAATCGGACTGAGAAAACAGTTTGGAAATGCACTTTTTGTAGAAGGAAGCTATTTCGATTTCAGAATGAAAGATGCGATTGTGAGAAGGCAAAATGAGAGCGGACAGGAATTTTTCGTCAATTCAGGGGAAACTGTTCAGAAAGGTTTTGAAGTTTTACTGGAATCTAAAAATTTCAATTTAAAAAATGAATTTTTCTCCAATTTCAAATTCAGATTTTCCGGAAGTTTTTATGATTTTAAATTTAAAAATTATCAGCAAAACGGAAATGATTTTTCCGGTAATGACTTAACAGGCGTTCCGAAAACGACAATAAATAGCTTACTCAATTTTACTTTCTTTAAAAAATTATCAGTTGATTACTCCCATTTTTACACTTCAAAAATTCCTTTCAATGATGCCAATACGGTTTGGTCACAACCTAATTTAATTGGAAATATCCAGTTCAGATTTCCTGTAGATATTGACAAAACAAGACTGAATTTATACTTTCAAATTCAGAATTTGTACAACGAAGATTATGTCTTAGGGTTCGATACCAACGCTTTTGGAAACCGATATTACAATCCTGCTGCAAAACGGAATTTTGTATTGGGTATGAAAGTTGATTTTTAACGTCATTGCGAGGAGGAACGACGAAGCAATCTGTTGAACTTGGGTAACTGTCCCGAACAGATTGCTTCGTCGTTCGTAGCTCTCTCCTCGCAATGACAATCCGTTCCATTTGTTCGCAATGACGTTACTTAGAAAGAATATTCTTCACAATCATCTCAGCATGAATTCTTGAGTTTTCTATAAACCAAAGATGCGTATCTTTTCCACCACAAACAACACCGGCGAGATACAAATTGGGAACATTCGTTTCCATCGTTTCAGCATTGTAAAAAGGATTTAAACATTCGCCTTGTAGCTCAATTCCGGAATTTTTCAGAAAATCAAAATCGGGAAGATAGCCTGTCATGGCGAGAACAAAATCGTTTTCAATTTCATTGATCTTTCCGTTTTCATCTTTAAACATGACAGAATTTTCTTTGATTTCAATCAGTTCAGAATTAAAATAAGCTTTGATGCTTCCTTCAGAAATTCTGTTTTCAATATCCGGTTTTACCCAATATTTTACGCTGGGAGATATTTCAGAATTCCGAATGATCATCGTCACTTCAGCACCTTTTCTGTAGGTTTCCAAAGCGGCATCTACAGATGAATTGCTGGAACCTACCACCACAATTTTCTGTCTTGCAAAAGGGTAGGGTTCGGTATAATAATGTTTTACTTTGTCTAAATTTTCTCCTGGGATATTCATCAGATTCGGAATGTCATAAAATCCTGTTGAAATAATAACATTTTTGGCGTAATATGTTGATTTGATAGTTTTAACTTCAAAAACATTGTCGTTTTTAGAAACCTTAAATACTTTTTCATACAAATTGATGTTGATGTTTTTCTGTCTCGCAATTCCCTGATAATATTCTAAAGCTTCCTGTCTTCCTGGCTTTGGAGCAGCAGAAATAAATGGTATTTCATCAATTTCAAGTTTGTCTGCCGTCGAAAAAAACTTCATGTACAAAGGATAGTTGTAGAGAGAATTGACAATTGTTCCTTTTTCAATAACCAAATAGTTCAGGTTGTTTTTTTTCGCTTCAAGCGCAACATTTAAACCGATCGGCCCGGCTCCTATGATGAGAATATCCAAAATTTCCATACATCAAAAATACTAAAAAGCCTCCAGCAAAAACAGCACACAGTGAAGGAAAAATAGGATTGCTGTAATACTTATTCTCTATGTATGTAAAGAATAACTCAAACCCTCAAATCCTCCCACTCTCAAACCCTCCAACTTTAGGTAATGTCATCCTGAGCCCGTCGAAGGACTCCAACTCTCCAACGCAAACTGGCATCGCATTTGAAGTTTTCCTGAAAATTTTACAATGAGAAAAGCCTTTGCAATCGCATCTATCTTAGCAATTTTAGCCTGTGATAAAAAGCAGGACAGAAACCCAACAGTTTCCACAGATAACCTTAAACGATCCAATGAAAGAACCGAAACAGAGCAGGATTCTTTTTCTCCAGAAGTTGCGCTGAAAAAGACCAATGACGAGTTGCTTCAGGCTTTGAAAGTAAATTATTACGATGTTTTTGCCAACTATATCCACCCTCAGAAAGGTGTGCGGTTTTCAATGTATGCATTTGTGAATAAAAATGAAGATAAGCACTTTACAAAGGCGGATTTTGAGAAATATTTTCCATCAAAAACCATTTTTACGTGGGGTTCGAGAGATGGTTCCGGCGAAATTTACAAAGCGACAGTCGGTCAGTATATGAAGAATTGGGTTTTTAAAAAAGATTTTACCAAGTCAGAATATTCATTCAATAAATTTCTTGGAGTGGGCAATTCGCTTAACAATCTGAAAGAACTATATCCTAACACCAATTTCACAGAAAATTATATTTCCGGCTCAGAAAAAAATGGCGGAATGGATTGGAATGCACTTCGTTTTGTCTTCGAAGAGTTTGAAGGGAAATATTATATTGTCGCCGTCATCAATGATGAGTGGACGATTTAATTATAATATTTCCGATAATTGTTTCGTTAAATTTCTTCTCGAAAACTGCTCAATATTTTCTGTGTTTTCAGAAAGATTTCCGTTATTCCACATTGAAAATTTCTCTATGATAAAATCTTCAATCTCCTTTGAATTGTCGTAACTGAAATGTTTTCCGGCTTTTGTTTCCTCTAAAATTTTGGCAACATCAGCATGATCCGGACCGAAAGAAATAATCTGTTTTCCAGTAGCTAAATATTCAAAGATTTTCCCGGGAATAATGCCTTTTGAAGAATCGTTCGGGAAATTGGTCATCAGTAAAAGATTAGAATTCGACATTTCTGAGACTGCTTTGTCGTGGGAAAGGTAGCCTAAATTCAAAATGTGATCATTTAAATCTGAATTTTCAATAGTACTTAAAATTTTATCATCAATTCTTCCCACAAACTTTAAACTGAAATTATTTGCAAAATCTGAATTGTTTTTAGCTAAATTATCCAGTGCTTTCCAAAGGTTTTCGGGATTTCTGAGTTGCTCGAGAACGCCGATGTAGCTTAGGGTAAATTTTGTTTGAGGGTTTGAAGAGATTGCTTCGCTTTGCTCGCAATGACGGGAGTCTGTTTCATCGAAGCCGTTGGTTATGCAAAAAGCGTTGGCTCCGTTTTTACGGAAGTTTTCGGCATCGGTGTAGCTTGTTGCTAAGGTTATATCGGCATTTTTGAAAACTTCACTTTCCAGAAAACGGTGTTTTTTGTCTGATCTGTTGGTCAGTTTTAAATGTTTATAGTATGAAATTTCCGTCCATGGATCACGGAAATCGGCAATCCATTTTAAATTTGGAAGTTTCTTTTTTAAATTTAAACCAATCAAATGCATCGAGTGAGGCGGGCCAGTCGTAACAATAGTTTCGATGTTATTTTTCTTAAGATATTTCTCCAGAAACTGTGTGGAGGGTTTTACCCAAAAAACTCTGGCATCAGGAATAAAAAAATTTCCTCTTACCCAAATCGAAAGTTTAGATTTCCAGCTTTGGTTATTACCGACATCAAATTGCCCTGCTTTGAATTTTTTATTGCTTTTATTAAGCTTTTCAGCCAATTGATAAGGTTCCCAGATTTTCGTTCTTACGATTTCAAGATCTTCAGGAACATCTTTCATCAGACTTTCATCCAGCAAAGGATAGCTAGGGTTTTCAGGAGTGTAAATAATGGGTTTCCAGCCAAATTCAGGGAGATATTTTGCAAATTTCAGCCATCTTTGAACTCCCGGTCCTCCTGCAGGTGGCCAGTAATAAGTAATGATTAGAATTTTTTTGTCTTTCATAAACTTGAAAGTTTAAGTCTACTTCTTAAAAAACTTAACTTCTTAATTTAAACCTTTATGATTAAATTTTACCATTAAGATTTTAATTTAAGAAGTTAAGAATATTGACTTTTAAGCCTTGCTCTTATTTAGATTTTTTCTTCAGTTAAAACGTTCTGTTTCTTATTTTTATTCAACCAGAAAATTCCAAATGCGGTCAATAAAATAAATATTCCGAAACAAATCAACGAAATCCATTTTCCTGTTTCAATCACTTGCGGTTCAAATACCATTTTAATATTGTGATTTCCGGCAGGAATGTGAACAGCACGCAGTAAATAATCTGCTTTCACGTAATCAACCTCTTTCCCATCTACTGAAAGTTTCCAGCCGTGAGGATAGTAAACTTCTGAGAAAACAGCTAATTGAGGCGTTTTTGAATTCGATTTAAATTCCAGCTCATTCGGCTCATATTTGGTTAAATTAATAGTCGCTGAAGAATCTGCCTGAAGATTTTTTCCGTCAAAATATTTTTTGTCTTCAACGTTGATTACTGCAGTTTTTTTATTGTCAATTTCACCCACCAAAGCGATTTCTTCGTTTGGATTATTGGCGAATTTTACATCGCTTACAAACCACGCATTTCCGTTGGCATTAGGATTTGGAACAACCTGCGGTTCTGAAGGTTTTCCGAAAATCATATACTTTGTGTTGAGTAAATTGAGAATTTTCGGTGTTTTTACGCTGTCAGGCTGTGTGATGTATGCATTCATTAAATCATCATATCTTCTGAGCCTTACTGCGTGGTAACCACCGATGGACGGTCTGAAATAAGAGGTATTCGTTTCTCCCGTCACACCCAAAACCTGATTATAAACTCTGTAGTGTTTAGTATCTTTTTGAGCTATAGTTTCCAACGTTTTGTTGACCGGAATGCTTGCTAAAATAGACTGTAAATTAGGGTTGTCGCCTACTTTTTCCTGTAAATAATCTGTACCTTCTGTCTGGAATGGGTTTTCAGCGAAGATTTCATCTACATAGTTTTTATCATTGAGATAATTTTTGTTAACACTCCATAAATCAAACAAACTTACTGCTCCGATGATTAATAGAGCGATGTTCTGATTGAGTTTCTGCTTCAAACCTAAAAATAATACAGCTGCAGTGATTCCAACATAAATTAAGGCTTTGAAAGCATCAATTCTGAATAATTTTACTCTGTCTTCAATGATTACATCCAAAATAAAACCTGGAATTTCTTTTTCAGAATCGTTGGTGAATCCAAGTAAAGATTTTCCGAAAAGAAGTAAAATTAAAGTTAAACCTAAAGTTCCGCCACTTACATAAAGCAGTATTTTCTTTTTGTACTCTTCAGTTAATTTTGAATCTGTGAAAAACTTATATAAACCAATAATCGCAATGAGAGGGAAAAGCAATTCTACGACGACCAAAATTGACGACGGCGCTCTGAATTTGCTGTAAAACGGAATGTAATCGATAAAGAAATCCGACAGCGGCATAAAGTTGCTTCCCCAAGCCAAAAGAACCGTTAAAATCGTTGCTCCCAAAATCCAGTAACGGTATTTTTTTGGTGCAAAAAAGAATCCTAAAATGGCAAGAAAACAAACTACACCTCCCTGATATGCTGGCCCTGAAGTTCCCGGCTGATCGCCCCAGTAAGGTGTCGTTTGCTGTACAATACTTTGAACGCCCTCTTCAATTTGATTTTCGTCATTGGTTTGAGTTGCCAGTGACTCTCTTAATTTGTTAGGATAAGAATCTGAAAATTCCTGTTGACTTCCTCCACCCATCAATCTTGGGATGAAAAGATTTAATGTTTCCAGTTTTCCGTAACTCCAGTTAAGAATGCTGGGTTTATCCATTCCGTTGTTTCCGGCGGCATGATTTTCTGTATTTAAAATCTGTTTTCCTCTTACTGTTTCTTTAATGTATTCTGAGTTTGCCATGATTCGCTGGGAATTCATCCCAACTCCTATGGCTAATGCTCCGGCAATAATTCCCGATGAGATTAGGAAGTGCTTCATTGGCACTATTTTCATCAAAGCTCTTATCAATTCAGAAACAAATAAAAATCCGAGTCCTAAAAACAGATAGTAGGTCATCTGAGGGTGGTTTGCCGCAACCTGCAATCCGAAGAAAAGGGTAGTGACGATAAAACCAAGAATGTATTTTTTGCGGATGTAAACCAATAGAATTCCGGCTAATAATGGTGCGAAATACTCAATGGTATTCACTTTTCCGTTGTGTCCCGCGGCAATGATTATGTAAAAGTAAGTCGAGAGTCCAAAAAATGTTGCACCTAACAACGCATATTTCCAGTTTCTGACGGCAACCATTCCTAAAAGGAAAAATCCTGCGAAAAGAAGAAACATGTAGTTAACCGGACGTGGCAAAATATTCAAATAGCTGTCTACTTTTTTGATGATATCACCTTCAAAGCGGCTTCCCATTTGGTAAGTAGGCATTCCGCCAAACATAGAATCGCTCCAGTACGTTTCTTTATCGAAGCTGTCTCTGTAATCGATAAGTTCTTTTGCGCCGCCCCGATACTGCACGATATCATGCTGAAAAAGCTGCTTTCCGGTAAGTACCGGCGTTGAATATAAAAATGCTAAAACCAAGAATGCAACGATTGAAATTGCAATGTAAACTAAGTTTTTATTTTTTGCCATGTTGATGGTTGTTAACTTTTAATTTGTCTGAAATGATTATTTTTTATTTTCTTTTACCTCCTCAAAATCTACCGTTTCTGCGTCCCATTTTACTTTTTTCTCAATGTTTGTCTTTGAGTTTTTAGATTTCTCTTTCGGTGTTCTTTCCTGAGGTCTGAAGCCAGTGTATTTGTAAAATTTGTTGAAGAAAATTCTTTTCAGAATATTCCAGACGAAAAAAATGATAATCGTAGTGAGAACTATACTTAAAAGAGTTTTTATAAAAGACATATCTAATTATTTTGTTTAGAATATTTGATAGGCTAATGATAAATTTATTCCTTCAAAGAATACTTTGGTATATTGTGCATATACGTCTGAAGAAAAAAACGGAGTTGCGCCATATCTTATTTCTGCACCGAATTTTTTGTAACTGTAGCCTGCTGCAAATGTTTGATATATATTTCCGGATGAAAGTTTTTGATCATTGTTCAATACAATATTTGGGAATAGGGAAGCTGAAAGATGTATCTTCGAATTTTGATTGATAAACATATAATGCTTTATACCTACGGGAATCTGGATAGATGAAAAATTAATTTCAAAATTTCTGCGGTTGAAATCATTAATTTGATGTTCTACTGTTTGAAAACTTGGTTCAAAAATTACTGCCCATTTTCCTCTGTTAAAATTAAATACATATTCAAATTCTGCTCCTATTCTAGGCATGATACTGCTTGTTTGAGTTCCTTGAATATTACTCGAATTAACAGGAACAATTTCATATTTAGAAAAGCCTATCCCTGGTTTTATGTATAAATGAAATTTGTTTGCTTGCGTTTGCTCTGATTTTAACTGTGTTCCCTGATTTGCTGCGAAAAATTTAACAAGACTGCTTTCTCTGTAAGAAAGGTTGTCAATCTGTGAAGAATAATCATTCCCATCTGCGGCAAAGGTTTCTTTTAATTGTTTTTTATATTCCTCGTTTTTCTCTATTTGTCTGCCATCAGGACTATACTCTTTATACAGAAGCTGCTTAATTTTATCATCATTCTGATTTTTAATAAAAAAGCGAGTTGTAGTTCCGTCTGTAAATCTGTACAAATTTACAGGTCCTTCTACTAAAATCTTCAGCAGAAGATTTTCCTGCTGAAGATTAAAGCCACTATCAGTGGAAAGAAAATTAGCATTTTTTGATGAACGGTCAATACCAACTAAAGCGGAAACATATTTTACACCTCCTACCTCAAATTCACTTATTTCAGACGTCTTCAGCAATGAAATATTAGAATTTTCAAATCCTTTTATTTCAATTTGTGAAGGATTATTTTTCCAATCGTAGTTTTTAATCAAAACTTCAGTTCTGCTGCCATTTTTGTCTATATAATATCCTTTTTCAAATTTAATTTGAGCAAAAATAAACTGAGAAGCAAGAATTCCTAAGATTAATAAATTTTTTTTCATGTTACTATAGTTTTAAAAGTTTTGATATTACTTCGCAGACGGATTAACCATCACCGTAGAATTGGAAACGCTCTTCATCGATTGAGATTCTTTTGCATTGGCAATAGTTTCTACCTGAGTAGTTTTCACACTGATATTTTGGTGTGTGATCCAGCCGGTATTTTGGTCAAATTTAATAACGCCATCCTGCGAAAGTTCGCTGGTCAGGCTGTGCGTCATTTCATCTTGTTTTTGCTTGTCAGTTTTCTTCGGAATTCCACCTGTAACGGAGATTTCAGCAATACCGTTTCCTACGCTTTTGAGTTGGTAGTTTGATGTTACCTTTACTTTTCCCGCTTCGTCTGCACTTTCGCTTAAAGTCCATTTTTCACCAATTTTCACACCTTTTTTAGGCATTACAGAAAGGTTTTTTTCGAACTGTTCTTTTAAAACTTTCTCGTTGAAGGTTTGTTTTAAACTTTCAACAACACCTTGCTCCTGAGTTTTATCTTTTACGATTTTAGCGACAACGTCAGCGATTTTTTTGTAAATAGGCTCAAAACCATTGATAGAAATTACATTTCCATGGTCATCCATTTTCATCTGAAGTTTGTTTCCTACCAAAGCTTTATTGATATTCCAAACCATTTTTAACTGATCTTCTTTCGGAGCGGCCTCCTTTGTATCGACAGCAATTGTTTTTCCCTGAGAATTTTGTGAGCTTCTTTTTGAGATTAAATTGATGGTGATATCGTAAACTTTACCTTTAATATCATTTACAGTAAAATTCATCTCATCGGTAGAATCGCTTGTTCCTGAGATTGTTTTTCCTGAAGGATCCGTCATCGTTCTTACATCTCGCTGATACGTTGTCAACGGATAGGTTTCACCTTTTTTTAGCTTAAAAGTCTGTCTGAAAACTCCCAGTGAATCTTTGATTGCAGGGTTGGCTTCCACCTTTTTTATAGAATCTGCAGGCACTTCCACCGTGATTGTTTTTCCTGTTTTAGGATCTACTTTGGTGATGGTTGCGGTTTCTTTTTTGCACGATACCAAAGCGATGGACAGTAATGCAAATGCTGCTATATTTTTCATTTATAGATATTTATTGTTTTGATGAATTCGCCGTGTCGTTATAGTTTTTTTTATAATAAAGGCGATTTCATGAATTGTATTTAAAATTAAAGTGATGTTTTAATAGTTTTCTGTCTTAAAGCCTCGTACATAATTGCTCCACAGGCTACAGAAACATTTAAAGATTGGGTTTTTCCTACAATCGGAAGTTTTATTTTTTCATCTGAATGATGAAGAACTTCTTTTGAAATTCCGGTTTCCTCATTACCCATGACGATGGCGCATGGTTCTGTGAAATCTACATCATAGATTAATTTCTGAGCTTTCTCAGAGGCGGCAAATACAGAAACTCCGCTTTGCTGAAGGAAATCAACCACATGAGCAAGATTATTTTCTTTACAGATTTTAATATTGTATAATGCTCCAGCCGAAGTTTTGATGGCATCAGAATTTACCGGTGCACCGCCTTTTTCAGGGATTACGATTGCATCAATTCCAACACATTCGGCGGTTCTGCAAATCGCTCCGAAGTTTCTTACATCGGTTAATCGGTCAAGGATTAAAATGAATGGTGTTTTTCCTTCTTCAAAAAGTTCAGGAATTATATTTTCAATTTTATGGAAAGGGACATCTGAAATGAATGCCACCACTCCCTGATGATTTTTTCTCGTGAAACGGTTCAGTTTTTCTACCGGAACATAGTTGGGACGGATTTTATTTTTTGCCAGAGCTGCCTTCAGTTCTGCATAAATTTCTCCCTGCAAAGCATTTTGTACAAATATCTTGTCTATTGTTTTTCCAGCTTCTATAGCTTCCAGTACGGGACGCAACCCGAATATAAAATCGTCGTTCATTTGATATAGTTCAATGTTTAGGGTTCAATGTTTAAGGTTTTGCTTTCTACTTAAACTTTGTTCCTTTCAGTTCTGTATTTTTTAAATAATTTATAAATGAGCCAATTTTTCTGCTCAATAATTCTGTTTGTTCTTTTAAATTTTCGAATCTCTCTTCATTAATAAATTTACGGTCTAAAACTCTATAAAGTTGTGATCTCGTTTCACCACATGATGCTTTTGCAATAGAAAGAAAATTTATAAATTCTTTCGTGCCGTTTCTTTCAAATCCTTCAGCAATATTATCCATTATAGAACCGGAAGATCCGTCAATCTGATTGCTAAGTCTAAAGCTGCTTTTGAGGTTTGTAGTTTCAATAACCTCAAAAATATCATTGCATAAGATTCTTGATAATTTCCAAATGTCTAAATCTTCAAATCTATTAACCGTTGCCATAACCTTAAATTTTAAACCTTAAACCCAAAACCATTTAATCCTTTTCCCCCAAAATCGCCCTCTTCTGCGCCAAAGCGTAGCCGTAGTGCAGTGATTCGTGCATATTGTTGAAGATAATGGCGTCCTGAATGCTTTTCAAATCCATACCAAAACTTGTAGTGTATGGAGTATAATCAGCAAATAAATCTGCATCAAAATCCTTCATTAAAATTTTCGAAGTTTCTGTAAGAAGAAATTCAAGATCTTCAACTTCAGACTTTTGCACGTTAAGATTGGGAAGTGTACCTTTTTTATAGGTTTCTACCCAGTACTTGTCTATTCTGAACGGATTTCCGCTCAGGTAATAGTGCAGAAGCTGCTGGGTTGCGACAGTGTGGGCAATATTCCAGTAAAGATTATTGTTGAAACCATCCGGAATCAGCAGAAGGTCTTCGTGGGAAGTTTCCTGCAGGATATGTAGAAGGTTTTTTCTCACCTGTCTGTGTGCCTGAAAATGATAATTCATCGTACAGAATTTTTAATCTCCAAAAATAGTTTAATAAAGTGGATGCTACAATTTTAAGCCTGAGTTTAAACTTTTTTAATACTAAAAATATTTTAGATTTAACAAACTTTAACTCAATAATGGCATTTGTTGTGTTGGCAAATGCAAGTATTTATCAGAAATTTACCAATTATTTAATAAACTTATGTCAGATACATTTCAAGCAGAAGACATCCGTCAGCTTACAGAAAAGGTTAAGGAACAGAATTATTTTTTCACACTTCTGAGACAGGAGATCAATAAAGTAATCATCGGTCAGCAATATATGATTGACCGCCTTTTGGTAGGACTTTTAGGTAACGGTCACGTTTTGCTCGAAGGTGTTCCCGGTCTGGCGAAAACTTTGGCAATAAAAACGCTGGCAGACGCTGTTCACGGGCAGTTTTCAAGAATTCAGTTTACTCCGGATCTTTTGCCTGCAGATGTTGTAGGTACGATGATTTACAATGTAAAAGAAAATGATTTTTCCATCAAAAGAGGTCCTGTTTTTGCCAATTTCGTGCTTGCAGATGAGATCAACCGTGCTCCGGCAAAAGTACAATCGGCTTTGCTGGAAGTAATGCAGGAAAAACAGGTAACCATAGGCGATGAAACGATGAAATTGCCTAAACCATTTTTGGTTTTAGCTACTCAAAATCCAATCGACCAAGAAGGAACTTATCTCTTGCCTGAAGCTCAAAGTGACCGTTTTATGCTGAAATGCACCATCGGTTATCCTGAATTTGAGGACGAAAGAGCGGTGATGAGAATGGTTTCAACTTCACAGTCTCAGGAAGTGAAACAGGTGATTTCTCTGCAAAATATTGTTGATGCAAAAGAAATTGTCAATAAAATATATCTTGACGAAAAAATTGAAAAATATATTTTGGATATGGTTTTCGCAACCCGTTTCCCAGAAAGATACGGACTTTCGGAACTTAAAAATTACATCAGTTTCGGAGCCTCTCCAAGAGCGTCAATTAATCTGGCTATTGCATCAAGAGCGTATGCATTTTTAAAAGGAAGAGCATTTGTGATTCCTGAAGACGTAAAAGCTTTGGCTCAGGATGTCTTAAGACACAGAATAGGACTGACTTTTGAAGCTGAAGCTGAAGAAATCACTTCCGAGGAAATTGTGAACAGGATTTTAGCTAAAATACAAGCCCCTTAAATTATGAGTAATAAATAATAAGTAATTGGTAATGAGTTTAATCTCTTAAACTTGATTCTTTTTACTTTTTACTTGGCTCTTTTCAACCTATGCAAATAAAAGACATCGTCAAAAAAGTTAAACAGATAGAAATCCGTACCAGAAGGAAGACGGAGAACTCGCTGATGGGGCAATATCACTCGGCTTTTAAAGGACAGGGAATGACTTTTTCTGAAGTTAGACAATATCAGTTTGGCGATGAAATCCGTAGAATCGACTGGAATAAAACTGCCCGTTTTCAGGAACCTTTTGTAAAGGTAATGGAAGAGGAAAGGGAATTAACCATGATGATTCTTGTTGATATTTCAGCATCGATGAATTACGGCACAAAACATCAGCTCAAAAGAGAGTATGTGGCAGAAATTGCTGCCAGTTTAGGCTTTTCTGCCGCTGGGAATAACGATAAAGTGGGATTGATTCTGTTTGCAGATAAAGTATATAAAGTAATTCCGCCGCAGAAAGGTAGAAAGCACATCCTGTCGATGATCAGCAGTATTCTGACAGCAGATTATGTGCCCGCAGAATCAAAAATTGAAGTGGCTTTAAATTACATGATGAGTGTTTTTAAAAGGAAATCGCTGGTTTTTCTTCTGTCTGATTTTGAAGATGATTTAGATTCAAAAATTCTTGCGGTGGCTTCAAAAAAACATCAGCTTCTGGGAATGCGGGTTTTTGATGAAAAAGACAATGAAATTCCCGATGTAGGTTATGCGTTGCTGCACGATGCGGAAACTGGAAGAGAAATTTACGTCAATACTTCGAGTGCAAGATGGCGTTATACTTTTGCGGAAGCCCAAAAACAGAAACTGAAACAACTGGAAGAAAATTTTGCCAATTCGTCTGCCGGTTTTATGAACATCGGCACCGGAACGGAATATTCGAAACTGCTGTATCAGTACTTTCAGAAGAAATAATTTTAAATGAAAGTACCTTTAAAAGTAATTAGAAAGGATTTCCTCGAGCAACAATTAAAAGTCTGAACTTATTTAAGTGAAACGGCTTTGTGAACATCATTAGAAACAGTAAAAAAACTTTGTGCACTTAGTGTTCAATTATTAAAACTAAAATTTCAATTGAAAAAAATACTTTTCATATTTTCTATACTTTTTTCATCGCTCTCATTTGCGCAGATGATTACTTCAAACCTGCAGAAAAAAATGCTGGCTCTGGGAGAAACCGATCAGCTGATCATCAGAATTAAATACCTGAACGGACAAAAAGTAAGTGCCGCTCAGCAAAACGAACTTTTGCCTTTTCATTTTGAGGAAATTAAAGACAGCATCGGTGTTTCAGAAGATTCTTACGAAAGAAAAATAGAATTTGCAGTATTTGAGGAAGGTAAATTTACCATCCCTGAACTTGAATTTAAAGTGGGTGACGAAATTCACAGAACTCCCGCTTATGAAATTGAAGTGGTGAATACAGCCACAAAAGAAGATGTGATCAACGACATCATGAGCAACAAAGAAGTTGACCTTGAAATAGCCGATTATTGGGAGCTGTATAAGTTTTATATCCTTGCGGCAATCGCAGTTATTGCTTTAATAATCGCAATCATTATTATTTTAAAATATGGAAGAAGACCAAAATCTTCACCTAAAATTACCACCAACCTTACTTTAAAGGAACTGGATGTTTTAAAAAAGAAAAAGTACATCGAAAACGGAGATTTCAGATCTTTTTATGTTGAATTAATCGATATTTCAAGACGTTTTATCACTACACAATATCATTTGCCTGCGGAAGTTTTGCTTACCGATGATTTGATTGATGCAATGAAGCAGAACAATACAATTTCTCCTGAAAGTGAAAAAATAGTGGAAGAAGTTTTCCTGCGCGGAGATTTGGTGAAATTTGCTAAAACATTTCCTGATGAAACCACAATGCAGAAAGATTTTGCAGACATAAAAACCGTTGTGGAAAAGTCTGCGAAAGATATCGAATTTGAAAATTTGAGAAAGGATGTTTAATTACGAATTGTACAGTCCGTGGTTTTTGCTGCTTTTTCTCGCTTTTCTGCAACTTTTAATTTTAGATATAAGCAGAAAAAAAAGAAAGGGAATCGTTGTACCGTCCACCAAAAATATGGAAGGCCGAAGCGGAATTAAAGCCGTTCTTTTTCTCCTCAAAATTTCAAAATACCTTATTCTGAGCTGTCTGATTATTGCGATGGCAAGACCGAGAAGTTTTACCATTAGTCAGGATCAGGATGAGACGAAAGGAATTGATATTATGCTTGCTGTCGACGTTTCCCTAAGTATGTTGGCAACAGATTTTGAGCCCGACAGATTATCTGTTTTAAAAAATATCGCTGTCGATTTTGTTAATAAAAGACCCAACGACAGAATCGGTCTTGTGACCTATAAACTGGAAGCTTTTCCTAAAATGCCGCTCACATTTGATCATGATGCTGTGATTCATGAGATTAAAAACATTAATCAGCGAGAGATGGAAGATGGAACGGCGGTGGGTGAAGGATTGGCCGTTGCTGTCAATCACCTCAGACAAAGCAAAGCTAAGAGTAAAATCGTGATTTTGATGACGGATGGAGTGAGCAACATTCAGAATGTAATTCCACCGCTTTTGGCAGCTCAATTGGCCAAATCAAGCAACATAAAAGTGTACTGTATCGGAATTGGAACTGAAGGCTATGCCTTAATGCCAACCGGAGTGGATGAATTTGGTTATATTTACAACGAAATGCCCGTCACCATTGATGAAGGCACACTGGAAGAAATTGCAGATATCACCGGCGGAAGATATTATCGGGCCACTTCAGGCGACAAACTGGAGGCTGTTTACAACGAAATTAACCTCTTAGAAAAATCGGATGTCAGTTCTTCAAAAACGTATAATTATGAAGAGCATTTCAGAATGTTTCTGTGGATAGCACTTGGGGTTTTGCTATTTGATGCACTTTTGAGATGGGTTTTATATAAATTTTTAAACTGATGAGCTGGGATCTGGGAAATTACTGGTATTTACTTCTGCTGTTGCTTCTGCCGCTGCTGTCTTTCATCGTGATCCGGTTCTTAAGATGGAAAAAGGAGAGAAAGGCAATTTTTGCAGAATCGAAATTTCATGAGGCTCTGTTTGAAAAGAATTCGTCTTTTGTAAAATTTTTTCCGTTTCTGTATCTGCTGGCGGTTTTGTTTTTAATTTTTTCAATTATTGATTTGTTGAATGGATCTGAAACTGTAAAATCTGAACAGAAACTCAGCAACGTAATGTTTGTTCTCGATATTTCCAATTCAATGAACGCAGAAGATATTGAACCGAGCCGTCTGGATCAGGCGAAAAATCTCGTGATCAATACGATGCAGAAGATGAAAAATGATAAAGTGGGAATTGTTGTTTTTGCTGGGGATGCCGTTTCTGTAATGCCTTTAACAACAGATTACGGAGCTGCAGAAACTTATTTGAGCGAAGTTGAAACCAAGGCTATGCGAGTGCAGGGTACCGATTTTTTAAAGGCAATGCAAATCACTTCAGATAAATTTAAAAATGTTGCCAAAGGTTCAAGAAAAGTTGTGTTGATAAGCGATGGCGAAGACAATGAAGGCAATGACAATGCAGCAGTAAGACTTGCCAACAAGGAAGGGATTTCAATCACTTCTGTGGGAGTTGGTACGGAAGAAGGCGCACCGGTTCCGATGTATGAATATGGTCAGCTAATGGGTTATAAATTGGATAATTCAGGACAGATGGTAATCACGAAAAGGCAAACAGAGGCTCTGGTCAATTTGTCTCAATCCACCGGTGGGAGCTATATCGACGGCAATTCTATGAAAGACGCACCAAGCAGAATTGTTGAAGATTTAGACAAAAAAGGAGGGAAGTCTGAAATGTATGTGAAATCACAGAACGCCAATCATTACTATCAGTATTTCCTGGGAGTTTCTATCTTTTTATTTCTGATGATTTTCTTTTTTAATCCGAAAAGAGATTTTTCTATTTAAAATGTGCTGTAAAATTTTAAATTTGCCCCGATTACTTTAACCCAACTTTAACAATTAAGACACTGTTTATTAACATATAAACGAATAATTTTGCATTAGATGAATAATAAAATATTCTTTTTGTCGTTTCTCATGGTTTTTTTGTTCCAAAACTCAGTTTTTGCGCAGACAGAATACCGAATATTGGTGAGAGAAGGCAATGTGAAATTTAATGCAAAAGATTATGAGGGTGCTTCATCTAAATTTACAGAAGCGGTAAAGATTAATGGCGAAGACTTCGCAGCTCATTACAATCTTGGAAACGCATTCTATAAAAGTGAAAAGTTTGAAGATGCAAAAGCAGAGTTTTCAAAAGCAGAAAAGTTGGCTCAGAATGTAGAAGATAAAGCAGCAGCGCTTCACAATCTAGGTAATGCGTATATGAAACTTGATGATGCAGAGAAAGCGTCAAAAGCCTATAAAAGCTCATTAAAGCAAAAACCGTACAGTGAACCGACACGGAAGAATTATGAAATTGCAATGCTCAAACTGAAAAAAGAGGAGAGAGATATAGAACAAAGCAGCAGCTCCGGAAAATCGGGCGGTGGCGATGATAAGAACAAAGGAAAAGACGGCGATAGCAAAGAAAAAAATCAAAGTCAGGGAAAAGGGCAGCAGAATGAAGGAGAAGGGAAAAATCCTGAAGATGCCAAAAAGGGAGATAAAGAAGGTAGACTTTCTAAGGAAGACCAGAGAAAGCTCCTTAACCATATTGGCGAAAGAGAAAAACAGACTGCCAGAAGAATACTAAATGACAATTCTTATTCGATGCCAGAGAGCAACGAGAAAGATTGGTGATGACAGAAAAATTTATTTACATACTGATATTATTTGCCTCCATAGCTTCTTATGGCCAGGTAAATTTGACGATGAAACCTGATAAGTCAGATTACGAAGGTCGCGATGTGGTAAATCTTACCATTATTCTTGAGCTGGACGGTGACAATCTCGTTCAGCAAAGTCGTCTGCAGTTACCCGATCTTTCAAAATTCAATATGGTGGGAAGTGCTTCTTTCCGGGATGGAGTTTTGGATCCTGAAACCAATACCAACGCTTCAAAATCAATTACCAGAATCGCTCTTGAACCCAAACAGAAAGGGAAAATCAGGATTGGATCTGTGTTGGTAACCATCAACAATAAAATTTATAAGACCGAACCTTTCGATATTTTCATTAAAGATATTGAGAAAAAAATTCCTGCAAAGGCTGTAGCCTCCAATGATGTTTATCTGAATATGGAAATTGAGGAGCGTGAAGTTTATCAGGATCAGCCTACCATTGCTATCTTGAGAGGGTATTCTAAAAATATTGATAATCTCAGAAAGGTTAAAAACATTACGCTCCCGGAAGATGATCATCTCGATGTTCATCCAATCAATTTCAATAAATCTGAAATCGATCCTTCCGGAATTTCAAATATGCCGACGCAGATTCTTGCAGTATTTATGGTTTTCCCTAATGAAGCAGGTTATGTAGAAGTTCCTTCGGTTTCGGCATCGGTGAGTTCCTATTCAAACAGCAATAAAATTGCTTCGAATAAGGTGAAACTTAACGTAAAAAAACTTCCGGCTGATGCGCCGGAAGGATTTAAAAATGCAGTTGGCAAATTTAAAGTAGACATCTATAAATCTACTGACGAAAATGTTGAAGCTAAAAAACCCATTAATGTTACCGTTAAGGTCTCAGGGGAGGGAAATTTGGCGAATATGCATTTGCCTGAAATTGAAAAATCTGATGAATACGAAATTTTTGCTCCGAAAATAGTCAATAACTTTATTGCAGGACAAAGTGGTTTTACAGGAGATATTTCGGCAAATTATATCATTATTCCTCATAAAGCCGGTACTTTAAATATTAAAACTGAACAATTTTCATTCTTTGATCCTGAAAACGCAAAATACGTTGATCTTGGTGGAAAATCTCTGGTGTTACATGCTTTAACTGCAGAACAGCTCGATGCGAGTAAAACGACTGTAGAAAAGATGAACGACTATACCAACGATTTCCTTGAAACAGTAGACAGCCCTGTTTTACAGACAACCGCATTCAAAGTAAAAGAAAAAAGAAAGTTCAACTGGAATATTCTACTCATCAATACGTCAATACTTCTGGGATTGTTGATTATCTACTTTGCATTCAGAAAATGGCAAAAAAAGCAGCGATTGGCTGCTGAAAGCATAAGCACAAAACCATTGGGATCTGTAGCAGAAACCGAAGCTGAAATCAGAGAAAGACTGAAAACTGATGTGTCAGATTACTTTTCATATCTGAACAATCTTAAGAACGAACAGAATTTTGAAGCCTTCTTTTCTACCGTTTCAGAGCTCGATGCTGAAGTGAGAAGCGAGTATTTTCAAGGACAGGGAGGAAGTTTTGTGTCTTTTATTGAGAAATTTAAGGGTCGTTCTGTTGCTGAAGAGTATGAAAATCTGCAACAAAGAATTCAGATGGAAAAATATTCACCTGTTCATTCCGAGCATTCGCTTGATGATCTGTATAAAGATATCGTTAATATTTATTCTAAAATTAGCAAATAATCATTTTTTATTCATAATTTTGCGAAATTATTAAAAATTGGTTATGAATGAAATTTTTGACGGTTTTTCTATCAAGGAAATAATCACCTGTTTCATGGTTCTTTTTGCGGTGATTGATATTTTAGGATCAATTCCGATTATTGTCAGTTTAAAGCAGAAATTTGGTCATATTGATTCCAAAAAAGCATCTATTACTGCGGGTTTGATCATGATCTCTTTCCTGTTTGTGGGGAATAAACTTCTGAAATTTATCGGCGTAGATATCAACTCGTTTGCGGTGGCGGGAGCTTTCGTTATTTTCGTAATTGCATTAGAAATGATTCTCGGTATCGAAATCAACAAAACTACCGAAGCTAAAGCTGCATCTATTGTTCCTATCGCTTTTCCGCTGGTTGCAGGAGCCGGAACTTTAACAACAACACTTTCTCTACGTGCGGAATATCATGATATTAACATCATTTTGGGAATTGTACTCAATACAATTTTTGTATATTTGGTGCTGAAAATGGCACCATGGCTCGAGAAAAAAATGGGGGAGGCGACACTGTCTATTCTACAGAAAGTTTTCGGGATTATATTGCTGGCCATTTCAGTTAAATTATTTACGGCCAACTTTACACAGCTGGTGCAGAATTATATTCATTTTTAGTTATGCAGAAATTTTATAAAGTATTTTTAGTAGTTTTTATTGTGTTTACGGCAATCAACGTTTATGCAATTGATTGGAATTTGAAACTTACAGAAGAAGACAATTCTAAATTCGTTTTTTCAGCAATCGCCGGAATCTTGGGTGTTGCTATAATTTTCGTACTGAATACATGGAGTAAAATCGGTGAAAAAAAATAATTTGAATTTTATCATTCAAACAAAAAGCCTTTCAGAAATGAAAGGCTTTTTATGTTATTTAAATACCAGATTTTTCAAAACGGCTTCAGACTTCAGTTCGGTCTCGTTCCATTCTTTTTCAGGGTTGCTTTGGGCTGTGATTCCGCCGCCAACAAAGAGATGAACAGAATTTTTATACAGCCTCGCACAACGCAGATTTACAAAATACTGAATGAAATCTTCCGTTTCAATTTTGATGTAACCAGCGTACAGTTCTCTCGGAAATTTCTCGACTTTTTGAATGATTTCCGCACAAAAATCTTTAGGAATTCCGCAAACGGCAGGCGTTGGGTGAAGTTCCTGAATAATCGAATCTAAATTTTCAGGATTGATTTTTATTTTAAAATCCGTCTTTAAATGTTTAATATTTCCTGAAATATGATCGTAAGTTTCCGATTCAATTATATTTTCGGAGTACTTTTTCAAAATCTCTCTGATGTAGTTTGAAACCGGTTTTTGTTCCTCGACTTCCTTTTCAGTCCACTCTTCAGCAACCGGAATTGTTCCTGCAATACTCATCGTTTCAAATTCGTGAGTGGACTTGTTGAATTTCCCCAAAACTTCGGAAAATCCGCCTATCCATGAGGTTTCTCCGTTGCTGAAAAGATATTTGAAAGCGTTAGGATAATTTGTACAGAGATTAATAAAGCTGTTTTTTAAATCAATTTCATTAAAGTTATTTACTATTTTCCGTCTAGAAAGAACCAGTTTTGGTAGACTGTTTTCTTTTATAATTTCGATTACATCTTCCAGTTTTTGAAGATATTCTTCTTTGGTTTCTGCTTCAAAATTGGTTTTATCTTCGGAAAGAATTTCGGAATTTAAATCTAAACTATCAAAATCATTTTGATCTGTTTCAACGATTTTTCCTGGTATTTTTATGTTTTGGTTATTCGTAAAACTGTGAAAAATAACAGAATTGAAATCTGAATTTTCATCAGTAGAATATAGTTTCTCGTCAAATGGAAATTTGAAATAAATCATAATATTGAAGCATTTTGAAAACTTTTATTTAGAAATAAAATACGAAATTCCTAAACCCAGTTTTCTTTCAGCAAAGGTATTGTTAGTCTTAAAAATGTCAAAATCAAATGCAGAGTTTTTTAACGAAAGATTGTTGATTTTAAACTGTTGATATTCCAATTCTAGCAAAAATCTCTTCAGAATTCGATATTGTAATCCTAAAGAAAATCCGACGTTGATTTTATTGGTTTTAAAATTGTCTAATTTTGATAAAACATTATTTTCAGGAACTAAAAACTGCATTTTATAGATGTTTTTATTTAAAACTATTCCGGCAAAAGGTCTGAAATTTTTCCATTCATACAATGCTTTCAACTGCAAATTATACTCAAAATTTTTGTTATTAAACCTTTGGAAAAGCAATGGCTGATCGTCTTCTGAAAAGTAAAATCCGTTGAGATAAGTTTCTTCATTGTTAGCATCTAAATCGAATGAAGAATTCCAATAATTTACATTTGCGGAAAGCATCAAAGATAAATTTGGATCAAGAATACTTTTTGAAACCCAGATTCCTAAATTTTGTCCAAACTGTTCATTTTTCTCAGCAATATTTTCAGACCAACTTGCATTTTTAAAACCGATTCCGGCTGAAATTCCATATTTGAATTTCCTGTTTGCAATTTTGTCTATTTCTTCTTTGAGTTTTTCCTGATCAACATTTTTGTTGATTGATTTTATTTCTTTTGCATGAATTTTCAGGAATGGCAATAAAATTCCTGCACGTTTTAATGGTATCGCTTTTTCGACAAAAACGGTATCGTAGACGATTACTTTTTCATAAACGTAAACGGTGTCGACCTTTTTCCGCTGTGCAAAAACGGAATTTAAAGTAAAAATGAAAAGAAATACAAGGACTTTCTGCAACATAATTCAGCAATTTATCTTTCGATGAAAACGGTGTCTCTCTGGATGATTTTTTTCACGACAATTACTTTGTGAGAAGCAGTTTCAGCAGAGTCTTTTTTAATTTTGGTTTTTGAAGATACAACGCTTTTTACCGGAATCAATTCACTTTCTGGTTTTAAATCATCGTTATTTTCTGAAATCAATTGCTGTGAAATTTTAACCTCTTTTTGATCTTCATTTGCCTGTGTTTCTGCCTTCATATTTTTTAAATCATCATTCAATACTATATTTTTCTCTTCTGCTTCAGATTTTGAGTCATTGAAGTTGAATGCTTTTTGAAATGAGTTTTTTGGACTGAAAACTAAAACAGAACCGATAATGATTACGAAGAATGTAGTTCCGATAACCGCTTTTTGTTTCCAGAAATTATGGGCTGACGAAAATGTAATTTGATTTACATTAATATCAGAAGGAATTTCTAAGCTTTTTGATGGAGAAACTGTGAAATCTGAAAACTTACTTTGAAAAGTCTGCGCCCACAAAAGTCCGCTGAATCCAAAGAAAATTAGAAGTTGAGCAGTTTTATTTTTTGAAGTTTCTTTATTTGCAAAATGAGTCGTCAGATAATTCTGCACAGATTTTTTGGCTCTCATCAAATGTGATTTTGACGTATTGACAGGGATTTCCAATGCTTTAGAAATCTCTGTGTGAGAATAATTCTCAATAAAATAAAGATTGAAAACCGATTTGTGATAAGAAGGCAGCTGGTCAATTGACGCTAAAAGTTCTTCTCTAGTAAAATTGTAGGCAAAAATATGTTTCTCTTCTAAAAAATTCTGTTCCATCTCTGCATGATTGTCGTGGATTTCTGAGGTTTCTGTATTTAAATGGGTCTCTTTACTTTGCTTTCTGAGATATTGCAACGCATTGTTTACAACGATGGTTTTAAGCCACGAAAAAAGTGCTTTTTCATCTTTCAATTGTCCGTTCTTTTGAATTGCAGCAATAAAACTGTCGTGTACAATATCTTCAGCCGCAAAAATATCAGGTACATATCTGCGACAAATCCCCAAGAGTTTTGGGGAATGGTCGAGATATATTTTATGCCAGTTGAGATTTGTTTTTGACATTTATTAGTTTGCTACTACATAAATTGAATTAAAACTTCCTAAAGGATAAAAACTGCTTCCGGCATTGCTTATGCTCACAATATTTTGCGATTCTGTACCGTTGATAAAAACTTTGGCATTGTAATCTGAATTAGGATTGTTGGGATTTGGGTTAAGATTGTTATCATACTTAATCATGTAGATATTATTATCTAAGACAAACATATCCTGAATATAAGGTAATGTAGAAAATGTAGGAATGTTTTGTAAATTGTTTTTAAAATAAAATCCTCCCGTCGAGCTTTGTATGGTATACAAATCGGTATTATCATTGTGTGAAATAATTTTACCTAATACAGGAACTGGATGCATATAATCTCCTATCAAAAAGTCTGAATTTGTACTGATGTTTTTGGAATAATATTTTAAGTTGTTCTGAAACAATAAATGAACTCCATTACTGTTTTTTGTCAAATTATAAACATAAGTTGAGGGTACTGGGGTAAATATAGTATTCTTGTAATATCCAAATTGTAGATTTTGATTGTTATCAATTTTTGCGATAGAGATATAGATGTCTTGTCCATCAATAAGAATGCTTTCTGGCGCAGTATAATACAAGCTTTTGTGCAATATTGTTTTTATACCATTCTTCCATACACACATTTCATATTTATCAAAACTAGTTGCAGCTGTAGGATTTTCAACATAGCCGCCAAAATAAATATCGCCATTGTTTACTGTAAATGATTTAATATAGTATTTAACATTGTTTGGAATGTTGAGATATTGTTTAATGTCAGTACGCACGTTGTTTTTCCAAAAAAACTGTAATCCATTGTCTGCGTTGTTGGGCACCATAATTCCGGTAATGTAAATAGTATTATTTTCAACTTTAAGATTTAAAGTATTAACACCATCGCCGTTGCTAAGTTCAGTTTTGATATTGTTTTTCCAATAACAGGCTTTGTTGTTTTCTCTCCCTGCGATATAAACGTCATAAGATGGAGCATTTTTCTCAAGTATTTCATCTTCGTTATTTGTTGTACACGAAAAAATAAAGGCCAGTAAAACTAAAAATGGTAAGATTAAATTTTTCATAGATATTCTTTTCTCTAAAGATGGAAAAATATAAAAAGGTTGCAGATGATTTTAATTAAATATCACAGGTTTTGTACTTTTCTGAATTTTAACAATGTGATAAGGCTGAGTAATCACCGTGGTTGCATTGCCATTGAGAAGTTTTTCTACATCGACAGTTATGTTTTGAGAATTTTCAATTGCAGTCATGATGTCAATGGAATAACCTCCGCTATTTTGAACCTGATCGACAACTACAATGAGCATAAATTGGTTGAAGTTGATGTTGGTTTCGGTAAAACTGTCGGAAACATTGGTTTGCGCATTAACCTGTGTAAGAAAATTATTCCAGTCGGTTGTGTTATTGATCACTGAATTTTGCGGTGTTACATACGTGCTTCCGTAGAAGTTTCCTTTTCCAATCAGTGAAAAATTAACGGGTGTTTGTACAGCCACAGTTTCTTCGTTATCCTGACAGGAATTCAGAATAATAAACAGCGCACTGAGTAGAATTAATAAATGTTTTTTCATAATGTATAAATTTATGGGTTTCAATTATATATAAGATGAAAAATTGGAGAAAGGTTGCAGCAGAAAACAAAAAAAGCTCAAAAAAAAATTGAGCTCACTATAATTTAAAATAAATTTTATCTGTTGATAATATTATTCGTCATCGTAGTATGGCTGATGAGATTTCCTTTTTCATCTTTGATTTCAATTTCTGAAACGTGCATTGTTTTTCCTTTTCGGATAAACCTTGCAAATCCGGTTACCACACCGTCTTTTTTGCTTCGTAAATGATTGGAATTAATATTTGTTCCCACACCAAAATACTTTTCGCCATCAATAAAAATATTGGAAAGACTTGAACCCATCGTTTCCGCTAAAACGCAGGTTGCACCTCCATGCATAATCCCGAAAGGCTGATGAATTTTTGGCGTAACGGGCATTGTCGCTGTTAAAGTTTCATTTTCCAAATCAATATCTGTAAAATGGATACCAATCCATTTGGCAAACGTTTCGTTCCCCCAATTGTTGATGAATGCCAGTATTTCTTCTTTGGTTTTGTCTTTTGTATACATAGTAATATGAGTAATAAGTAATGGGTAATTTTGCTTATGCTTATGCTTATGCTTATGGCTTATGGCTTATGGCATTTGGTGATTGCTTTTGGCGGTTAACATTTTGGTACTTGAATCACGTATCCCGCATCTCGTAACCCGAATCTAGCTCCCCGCTTGCCTGCTTCCCGTAATATCCGGATTCCAGTTGGCCGGGATTTTTGGGACGATGTCGTATTTTACATAGTAATCTTCAATTTCCTGCATGATTTCTTCATAGGGAAGGGTAGATAATTTTTCGTAAGATATTGTATAGCCCAAAAACATTGTTTTTCTTTTGAAATCTCCTGCCGCCAAAACAATCGGAACTTTTGCCGCCAGTGCCATGTGATAAAATCCTTTTCTCCATTTCGGAACCCAGCTTCTGGTACCTTCCGGAGTGATTACCAAACTGAAATCTTCTTTTTCAAACTGTTTTGTAACAAAATTCACGAGGTCGTTTTTCTGACTTCTGTCAATTCCAACACCACCTAAACCTTTTACTACAGAACCGTACCAAGCTTTTGTGTGAGCGTCTTTGATGATTATTTTTAAAGGTTTTTCCAATGCCCAATAGGCAAGGTTTCCCAATAAATATTCAGCGTTGTGAGTGTGTGGTGCAACGACGAGAATGCATCTGTTGAGAACATTTTCATCGCCCTGCAAAACAACTTTCCATCCAACGATTTTTAAAATCAACTTGCCTAATAACTTTTTCATGAAGATTCAGATTTAAAACAAAAAAAGTATAACCAACATCATGGTTATACTTTACAAATATATTGAAATATTATGGCTCTTAAAACAGACTGCTAATGAAATCAGCGATCATTACTGCAATTTCTAAAACTAACTGTATCATTTGTAAATATTTTTTGTGTTGGGGTTAATTAATTTTGTACGAATTTAAGAAAAATTCTAATCATAATACACAAAAAGTTGATTTTTTTTGTGATTTTATTGAGAGAAGAAGAGTGTGAACTTCAAACACTTGGCTATTCATCCACACTTCCTGCCACTCTCTCTGGTTGGTTATTTGGTTTGTATAGAAACTTGTTTTTTGTTGGCGTCAAGTTTTATGTCTAAATCTTTTACATTATCAAGATTTACTTTTACAGAATCCATCATCTGTTTTGCTTTTTCTTTCGGATATTTTTTTCCGTTGATGATTACGCTGTCTTTGTCTCCTTCAGTGTATTCTATAGTAGTTCCGTTGATATTGATTTTGTTTTTTTCAATCATAATTCCATTCTCAAGATCGTTGTCATCATCCTTATCATGGTCATCATTAAAATTGATTCTGTCTGAAACTTTTACAACAGTCATGTTTTGCGGTACAATAAGCTCATAATAAGCATTATAATCTCTCATTCTCTCGCTGTAAGAATATCTGAAATAATTAGGCAGAAGTATTTTGTTATCAATAATTTCTACAGGTACAGTAAGTTGAATCGGTTGGTTGTAGCCATCACCTTCTTTTTTGATGATCAATACTGGGCTTGCAACATCCTGATGTTTTACTTCGATGTAAGGATAATCTTCTTCATAAATGCTTTTGCCGTCAGAAAAATAGTCGCCGAAATAAGATTTAAAGTTTGATGGGATATTTACTTTTTTTACATCTACAAGAATGCTGTCAGATTTCGTATTGATGGCTATTTGTTCGCTTTCATTGTTTTCTCCGGAATATTTGGTGAACAATTTTGTTGCGGTAACGCCACCTATCGCAAGTAATGCAATCCAAAGAAAAACAAGTGTTCCAATAATGTATCCTGTATATTTTAATCTGGATTTTGGAGCAAGCAATTTTATCGAAATTAAAGTGAAGATAATTGCAGGAATTAAGAATGCTAATACCAAAATTGCAGTAATTAAGAAATTGGGCATTTCACTTCCTAAGAAAAAAGAAATACTTTCAGGCACATTCACGGAATCGGATCCGAAATTGATTCCGAAGAAACCGAAAGAACCAATAAGTAATGAAAGTCCCATTAGTCCAAAGATGATTCCCCAAAATATTCTTATAATACTTATCAAAACGCTTCCAAGGTTGTTGATATTACCTGATTGTGACTTCAATGCTTGCCCAACTTTTTCCGTAGATTCGTTGGCAAACTGTACAATCTTTCCCGATTCTTCTTTCAGGTTGTCAAAATTCATTGGCTTACCTTTCATTTTCAAAAAATCTGAAGCTGTTTGTGCTTCCGGAAGAATTACCCATAGAATTACGTACAGTAATCCTACAAATACAAATAAAGGAGCTAACGGAAATCCTACGATGAAGGTAGCAATCCAGATCAATCTCATAACGGTAACGTCTACTCCAAAATAGGAAGCCACTCCGGCACATACACCGCCCAATTTTGCTTCTTCAGGATTTCTGAATAATTGTTTTTGAGATTTGTAACCAAAAGAAGACTTTGTGCTGTTTTTCTTTCCTTCAGAGTAATAAGCTTCTTCCTGTTCTTCTATTTTTTCAGGAGTTCCGATTTGTGCAATTACTTTTTCTACATCAGAATCGTTGATAACTTCTCTTTTAGCAAGAGTTTCTTTAAAGATTTCTACCATTCTGATTTCGATGTCGTGCATTACCTCGTCTGCTTCAGCAACATCCAGAGAGCTTCTCAGGGCATTCAGATAATCGCTGAGTTTTATATATGCGTGTTCTTCTATCGTGAAAGAAAAACCGGCGAGTCCTATAGAGAGTGTTTTGTTCATAGCTTTTGTTTTTAAAGTTTTTGAGTGATTTGGTTTACAGAATCTGTCAATTCTTTCCAGGTAATTTGAAGTTCAGATAAAAACATTTTGCCTTTTTCTGTAATTTGGTAATACTTTCTGGGTGGTCCTCCTGTAGATTCTTCCCATCTGTAAGAGAGAAATTCTCCGTTTTTCAGTCTTGTAAGAAGAGGGTAGAGGGTTCCTTCCACTACATCCAGTTTTCCTTTTTTCAGCTCGTCTATCAAATCAGAAACATACATTTCACGGTTATTGATGAGGCTCAAAATACAGAATTCCAGAATCCCTTTTCGCATTTGCGCTTTGGTATTTTCGGTATTCATTGGTAATAAGGTTTAATTAATTGGTTATAATTTTCGATTTTCAGCTCCTAGCTAGTTGAACCTATTTCGATTTTACATTACAAAGATATATAAATAGAATGGTATTATGCAATACAAAGTAGTAAAATAAATTTATATTTATATTTAATGTGTTGATTTTCAGTTTAATAATTTTTAGTTGAAAAATATTTAATTTTAATTAAAACCAAATTTCCATCCTGTTTTATTATTTTTGAACCATGAAATCGCCCATAAAAAACTTTATAAGCAAGCAACTATGAAGATTGGGCGATAACATCTGACAAATAAAAAAAAATAAAATCTACACATGAAAATTCAAAAAGAAATCGATTTTATCATCGCTGTTGATGCTTTGAAAAACGTTCAACGAAGAAATTATAATGCCGACGATTCCCGAAGAGAAAATACTGCAGAACATTCGTGGCAGATTATTATTTTGGCTCAGATCTTATTTCCTTATGCTAAAAACAGAGCAGATATTGATCTTTTGAGAGTCATCAGAATGCTTTCCATTCACGATTTGGTGGAAATTGAAGCGGGCGACACGTTCATTTTTGATGAAGTTGCAATGGTAGGAAAATTTGAAAGAGAAAAATTGTCTGCACAAAAGATTTTCGGAATTTTAGATGAACCCATCCGTTCAGAATTCTTTAATCTCTGGCTAGAATTTGAGGAAGAAGAAACGCCGGATGCTATTTTTGCTTGTGCCATCGACAGAATTATGCCTTTCATTTTAAACTCACACACTTCCGGAAAAAGCTGGACTGAAGCCAAAGTAACCGAAGCCCAGGTAAGAAAAATCCTTGAAAACGCTATCTGCAGAGCATCAGAAGAAATGGAAGAAGCCTTTCATCACTTAATGAATCTTAATTTGGAAGCGTTAAAAGTTTTAAGATAAATGGAATCTCACGCAGATTTTGGTAATTGAGCTGATTTTCTTAAAGTTTAGTCTGATTTCAAATTTTATTTAAAACACTAAGGCTTCGACGAACTCAGCCTGAAAATACATAAGTTTTAAACGTTTAGTATTAGAGATGTCATGCTGAGCCTGTCGAAGCATTTTGCAACACCTCCTTTGTGATGAGTAGTTGAAATAATCTTAGCCATATATATATAAGATAGATTCAAAAAGTAATGTTGTTGTTGGTAAAAAGTCGGTAAGAAAATGTGGGTAACTTTTTTCGGCCAAGCAAGAAAACATTAGCTATATTTTATTCCGACAGTTAATAATAATTCCTACTTTTGTGTCATATTCCGAAAATGTTCAACCTATTTAGGAATATGGTACAAAAGTAGAAATAGAAATGAAAATAAAAAAGATATTATTCAGCATACTAACCGCTCTTGTTGTAATGATAGCAATATTCCTTTATATGAATAAGGATAAATTTGTCTATGTAGGTTCAGTAAATATTATTGAAGTCGATTGCAGCAAAAAACGTCAAATCCTGAGCGAAGTTTTAGAAAGTGACCAGAGGATCAGAAAATCAAATGAACTCATCAAATACGCTAAAGAAGATCATAGGAATCAGGAATTAGTGATCAGCATTATTGAAAAGTGTGGTATGCCAACATTAAAAGAGGTCGATCAAAGACAAATGGACGCCATCTGGTTGGGACTGCAACATAGTACTGAAGAAATCAGAAAAAAGTATTTTCCACAAGTAGAGAAAGCTGTTGAAAATGGAGACTTATCTAAAGGACAGTACGCATTGATGAAAGATAGGATGTTAATGGACGAAGGAAACCCCCAAATATATGGTTCACAAATAAAAAATGGTAAATTATATAAATTAGAAAATCCTGAAACTGTGAACGACAGAAGAAAAGAAATGGGAATGGAACCCATTGAGGATTATTTAAAGAATTTCAATATTCAGTTCAATCCGAATTAACAATACAATATATAATCATGTAGACGACTCCAGTCATCATTAAATGATTGTGTCTCTCAGAAACCGAAATTTAGATCTTATTTAAAGAAATAGAAAAAGGTTTCAGCGAACAGTTAAGTTTTCCGAAACCTTTTAAATAAAGACTGAAAGTGATAAGTGGCAGTCAAAAACTACCGTTCATCTATTATAAAATTTGAATTGGTTTCTTAAATTCGTCGATGGCTACAAAGGTAAAATCGCCTGTAATCGCCTTTTCTCTTTCGTAAGAATACATCTGTTCGGTAAAAATCTCAACATTCACTTTCATACTCGTTTTTCCCACGTGAGAAACCTTTCCGATTAATTCTACAATAGTTCCGGCAGGAATTGGTTTTTTAAAATCAATTTTATCACTGCTTACGGTTACCACACGTTTTCTGGCAAATCTTGTGGCCGTGATAAAGGCAACTTCGTCCATCAGCTGCATGGCAGTTCCTCCGAAAAGCGTGTCGTAATGATTGGTTGTGTTGGGAAAAACGGCTTTGAAAATTCGGGTTTCCGAGGCATCAATTCTTTCTTCTGTAGTCATATTTCATTATAAATTTGTGCGAAAAATGAACTTTACTGAAACAAAAAGAATCTTTCAGGAACGAGAATTCCCGAAATAACATTTGATCAATAAACTTCAGATCGCGAAAGTTTTTTGTTTGAAGAAACAGGCAGGTCTCCTGACTTGTAACATCTCTATTCCTTCCCATGCCTTGTGCACAGTGGTTTTTATAAAGACTTAGGTTACTTTACAGTTGCGCGACAGTTCGTGATTTTCACACGATTCCCTTTTCATTTGCGGCTAAGCAAAACCAGTTTCCTGGAAGATCATTTTCGGTGATTTTCCGTCGGCAAAAGTACAAATAAAGTTTGATTTAAATTAGGGTAATCTTTTTTCTAAGTAGCTGCGGAAAATTTGAACCATTAAGAAAGATTAAGTTGTTAAGAACAAACTGACTGCAGATTTTTTAAGGTTTACCGAGGTAAATGATTAAGCATTACTCTTAAATCAATTTTATTGATTCTTAAAAAAGCTTAACCGATTAATGATCTTAACGTTTAAAATTGCAAAACTATTCAGGATTGTTGTAAATAATCTGACTTATTACTTTTCCTTCCTTCACTGTCCAGAAAGTGGTGTATCTGTTTTCGCCTTTTCCGTTGATCATATAAATGTAAATATGATCGGCATCCATCGCTGTTACACCAATGTTTTCGAAATCGGTTGTTGGATCAAATAAATTTTTAATAGCGTCACGCACAAAAACAGTTCCTCGCCCTGGCTGCTGTACACGAATGGATTTTACTTCTGTCAGGCCTTCAGGCAGGGTTTTTCCGATGCCCCAAGGTTTTGCTTTATCAATTTTAATGATGTTTCCGTCGGCATCTTTTTCCTGTCTTTTAAAACTGGCGTTGGAAGGGTAGATGTCGATCACTACTTTCGTACGTTGTGCAGTCGGAAGTTTTTCATTGGAATTATCTGTAAATGTGTAAGATCTTCCGTTTTTAGATTTTGAAGGTGTAAATTTCGGAAGCTGATCGATGAAAGCGACACGGTCTTTGTTGACCATACCTTCTTTTGTAAGGCTGTCGTATCTGACGAATGGTTTTTCGTCGTCGGTTTTTTCAGGATATTTGATCCAAATCCATTCTGTTTCTCCGGGAGCGGGTTTTACGTAAACGAAAACATCGCCTTTTTTCATTCTGATTTTATCAACGATTTTGCGGTAATCTTCCTTGTGTACACGCACCATCGCATAACCTTCCTGTGCCTTTACAACTCCAAACGGAATTTTGTTTTGCGCATCGATTAAACTGAACGAAAATATACTGAATAAAGATAAAACTGCTTTGTTGATGAAAGTCATTTGAAAGAATATTTAGCTCAAAGATATAAATTAAATATTTTTCGGGAGATAATTGTCAAAAATTAATACATTAAAATTATGTATGTCATCATTTTCAATTAATATTTTTTAATCTATAATTAATTTGTCAATGACATATGATTTATTGATCAAACACATGTACGAAGGAAACAAAATATCTTATTTTTGCTGTTAAATTTATCTATTAAGTTCTCATTGAAAAAAAACTGATTTTTTATATGAAAAAATTATTTTCGATTATAATTGTATTGTCAGGCTTTCTTACAAAAGCTCAAATAGCACCTCCTATCCAATGGCAAAAAACATTAGGAGGAACAGATTGGGATCAAGGTCAGGCTGTATGGGCTACAACAGACGGTGGATCAATTCTTGCAAGTTATTCACCATCAATAAATGGTGATGTTACCGGAAATCATGGTGATGGAGATTATTGGGTTGTAAAATTAGATGTTGCAGGTAACATTCAATGGCAGAAGTCGTTAGGTGGTAGTGGATATGATATGCCTCATGCAGTTCAGCAAACTGCAGATGGTGGATATGTTGTAGTAGGAGAATCTAGTTCTGTAGATGGTGATATAACAAATCATCATGGAACGGTAGGAACTTACAGTGATATTTGGATTGTGAAATTGAGTGATACTGGAAATATTGAATGGCAGAAATCAATTGGTGGTTCAAGCGTCGATATTGGATCTTCAATAATGCAAACTGCAGATGGTGGATATATTATTGGCGGTTCAACAATGTCTAATAATGGTGATATTACAGTGCCACCTGTTAATTATTCAAATTATTGGATTGTAAAAATTGATAGTACGGGTATAATTCAGTGGGATAAAACCTTGGGGAATATTTCAGGTTATGATTATTCTTCTTCCATACGACAAACGATTGACGGTGGATATATTGTAGCCGGGGTGACAGATGCGATAAGTGGCGATGTAACTTCTCATTACGGGGGTAACGATACCTGGATTGTAAAATTAGGTAGTAATGGAGTTATTCAATGGCAAAAATCATATGGTGGGAGCGGTAATGATATTCCACAGTCTATAATTCAAACAAACGATGGCGGATATATATTTGCTGGTTCAAGTCAGTCAAATGATGGTGACGTATCGGGACATCATGGCTCGGCGATATCTTATGACGCCTGGATCGTCAAGCTAAATGTAAACGGAATTATTCAGTGGCAAAAATCGCTAGGTGGTACCGGTGGTGATGGTGCGTATTCTATTAAAGAGATGCCAAATGGTGGGTATACATTTGCAGGATACTCTTCGTCCACAGATGGCGATACAGTTGGGAATTCAGGTGGATCGGGAAATTTTTGGATTGTAAGAATAAACAATGTAGGAAATATTATATGGCAAAAATCCATGGGTGGCAGGTTACTCGATTATGGACAATCTATGAGCCAAACAACTGATGGTGGATTTATTATGAATGGCCGTTCTTTTTCTAATAATGGTGATGTTTCTTTTCATTATGGAAATCCTACTTATTCCGACATTTGGGTAGTTAAAGTTGCCCCCGAAGTTTTGTCAACCGATGAAACAGAGTATGAAAAATTTAATATTTACCCCAATCCCACAACTGAAAAACTCTTTATTTCGGATCTTTTTTCTGATGAAAAATATGAAATTTATTCAGTTACCGGACAAATAGTAAAGACGGGAAAGACATCGCAATCATTCGTAGATGTACATGATTTGGCAAAGGGAATTTATTTCATTGAAATTAAAAATATAACACAGAAATTTATAAAGAAATAAGGCAAAAAGAGAGCAATTTAAAGTTGCTCTCTTTTAATTTTAATTATTCAAAAGCTTTGCCTTCACGCAACTGTTTTTAATTAATTTTCTCACTTCCGAAACTTCATTTACGGAAAAATATTTTTTCGGAATCATATTCATAACCGTTTTACTTTGATAAATCAGAAACCAATCTCTGTTTTCTTTGATCTTGTAAACCGTATTCCACGCAAAATCACTTTCGAAAGTTTCTCCTTTGGTATAAACTTTTTCATCAGTGAAAGTATAGATAATTTCTTCCTGAATTTTCAGATTTGAGTAAAATGCGTTTTTCAGACTCAGATAGGAACGGATAAAAATGAAAATTACAATCGCAGGAAACCAGATCAGAATATATTTATAGATTTCATTTGAACCATTTTCAGAATTATAAAAATTTAATCCAAAAAACAGAAGTAAAACCAAAGAAAAAATAATAATTCTCGGCAACGAATTTTTAATATTAAAATTCAGAAAATCATTAAAACTGATATGCGTTTTTACCGTCATTTATATTAAATCCTTTCCAGCTCATCCGCATTAATCAAAGTCTTGAAAGTTCCGTAATTCACGGTAACTTTATTCCTCGAAATTTTCTCAATCGTTCCCACGCTCGTACTTCCCGTTATTCTCACGCGCTGTCCGATTTTCATCCACAGTTCGCGATCAGATTTGCGTTTTTCCTCTATTTTTTCGTTAGTTTCTGTGATTTTTTCGATGACATCTTCTTTCTTCAGCTGCTGCGTGATTTTTCTTTTCACAACCTGAAGTCTCTTGGTTTCATCCTTATCAGCACCAATTTTTCTGAATTTTTCCTGCTCCAGAATCTTCACAAAATCTTTAACGACATCTTTCCTCGATCTGCCTTTTACATAACTGTCGATAAAAGCTTCAATCTTGCTTCCAAACTGAAGTTTACGGTGCTCATCCTCATATAATTTCTGGAAATTAAAGAGTTTCTGCTGCAGTTGTTCATTCAGTTTCTGAAGATTATCACGCTTGTCTTCCACCGATTCTTTTCTTTCGGCAAGGTCGGTTTTCAGTTTTTCAACTTCATATTTTTCCTGCTGAAGCTTGACGATGGTTTTATCTAAATTAACAATATCATGTTCCACTTTTTTCTTCGCAGAATGAATGATAAACCTCGGAATTTTGTTTTTTTCCGCAACCTCAAAGGTGAACGAACTTCCTGCAGATCCCACTTCCAGTTTGTACATTGGCTCCAAAGTTTCTTCATTAAAAAGCATCGCGGCATTCTGAGCATTCGGAAGCTGTTCTACAACCAGTTTGATGTTGGTGTAATGCGTTGTGATAATGGCGAAACTCTTTTTGTCATAGAAAAATTCAAGGAAACTTTCCGCCAAAGCACCACCCAATTCAGGATCTGAGCCTGTACCAAATTCGTCAATCAGTAAAAGTGTTTCTCCATCGGCTTCACGGATGATTCCGCCCATTTTCTTCAGTCTCGAAGAGTAGGTAGAAAGATGGTTTTCAATGGATTGATTATCGCCGATATCGGTCATGATTTTATCAAAGAAAAACATTTCAGATTTCGGATGCGTAGGAACCAGAATCCCGCTCTGAATCATCAGTTGAAGCAATCCAACCGTTTTTAAAGTAATTGATTTTCCACCGGCATTCGGCCCCGAAATACAGATGATTCTGTTGTGCTCGGTTAACGCTAAAGTTTGAGGGTAAATGGTTTTATTTTCAATCTTATTTCTCAAAAACAACAAAGGATGGAAAGCATCTTTGAGTTTTAAAGTCTTGTGACGGTTTATTTTCGGTAAAACTCCGTTGATCAGCTCGGCAAACTTCGATTTGGCTCTCGTGAGGTCAAGGTCAAAAATATACATCTGATATCGCCAAAGCTGAGGCTGAAATTCTGCCAGTTCCGCAGTAAGTTTTCTCAGGATTTTATCGATTTCCTTTTTCTCTTCTTCTTCGCTTTCTTTAAGTTTAAAATAATGCTTCACCACAGAATCCGGCTGCATGTAAGTGATAGAACCTGTTTTTGAAAGGCCTAAAACTCTACCGACAACTCTTTTTTTGTACGCAGATTTCACAGCCAAAACTCTCATGTCATCTATGATGGTCTCTTTGATATCATCCAGAAATTCACTTTGGTTATAATTGAATAAAGCTCTGTTGAAATTTTCCGTAATCGCTTTTTTAGCGTGCTGAATTTCCGTTCTCAACACTTTTAAAATCGGTGAAGCTTCACTTTTTACTTCGCCAAAACGGTTGAAAACTTTATCAATTTTATCAATGATTTCTTTTTTAAACTCCAAAGCAGAAACATCCTCAATTAAATTCGGGAAAGTTTCAGGCATGGTCGGGAAGAACTTCTGCAGTTTTCCGATCTGTTCGGTCAGCGTTTTTATTTTAATGAAAGCAACGTTTTCCAACCTGTAATTTTCGATCAGCATCAGTTTGAGTTCGTTCTCAATATCTTCGTATTCATCAAACGGAATTGCATTCGAACTTTCAAAACTTGAAAGATATTCTGAGGTCTTTTTTAACGAAATTTCAGCTTCGTCAATCTTCATCGGACGAAGTTCAAGGATTTTTTCTCTCGTTTTATGGGAATATGCAAAAGGAGCAATCTCCGCGAGCAACTGCGGAAACTCCAGTTCGTCTAAATCTTCTTTATTTATATACACAATGCAAAGATAATTAATTTGGAAATGAGAATTTAATTTGAAAATGTGTTTAATTTGAGAATTTGAAAATGTGTTTTTTTAAGAGTTAATTTAATATTAAAAATTCAGGAAATTTAATACAGAAATTTTTATCTCAGATTTGCCACAAAGTTTGTCATCCCGTAGGGAACCCAACTTAATATTAAAGAATGCATTGGAGAGATTCGGGTTTAGATCCCTACGGGATGACAAATCGTACGGTTGATTTTTTGGATGAATAAATGAAAAGTAAGAGCGTTTTATTTCATATTTGTTAGTATATAAAACTTCTTACACATGATTAGTTTTTATTACATTTGAAATATGAAACTGGAAACCGAAAGACTTCATCTAAAACCCCTCAGCGAAAATCATGTTGAAGATATTTTAAAGATCCGCAGCAATGAAATTACCAACAAATATGTAATTAGAAATGCACCCAAAAACAATTACGATGCATTGCAGTTTATTCTGATGATCAAAGAACGAACGATGAATAATGAATCTTTTTATTTTGGAATTTCGCTTAAAAATCAACAGAATTTAATCGGAACAATTTGTCTTTATAATTTTACCGAAGACAGAAAAAAAGCAGAGGTTGGCTATGAACTGTTGCCGGAGTTTCATCATCAGGGATTGATGTCAGAAGCGTTGAAAGTGGTTGTAGATTTTGGTTTTACAGATGTACATTTACAGGAAATCGTTGCAATGACCAATACATTTAATGAAAATTCTAAAGGTCTGCTCTTAAAAACCGGATTTGTTTTGGAGTATGGGAGAGAAGACGAAGGTTTTCCGGATAATTTGGTGTTCAGTATCAAACAATGATGGTATTTGAATTGCAACTTCAAAAAAGTGATAACTCCCGTAATCTCAAATCTCAAATCTCAAACTTCAAATATCAAATCAAATATGACCTGGACCGAAATCTTAGCACCAATAAAAAACACCCCTTACTTTGAACAGCTTTGGGAAAAAGTAAAACAGGAATACGCCGCCACAAAAGTTTTCCCACCCAAAAAACAGATTTTCAGAGCATTGGAAATCACGCCTTTTGATGATATTGAAGTGGTAATTCTCGGTCAGGATCCTTATCATAATGATTTTCAGGCTAATGGATTGTGTTTTTCGGTTTCCGAACAGGTTGCTGCTCCGCCTTCGCTTAAAAATATTTTCACGGAATTAAAAGATGACTTGGGAATCGACCGAACTTCAAAAGAGCTTGATGACTGGGGGAAACAGGGTGTTTTAATGCTCAATGCAACGTTGACCGTTCGTGCGCATTCTCCAAATTCTCACAAAGATTTGGGTTGGGAAACGTTTACAAATTATATCATTAAAGAAATTTCAGATAAAAAAGAGAATGTTGTTTTCGTTTTGTGGGGTGCTTTTGCACAGAAAAAAGCCGAATTAATCAATCCGGCTAAACATTTTATTATCAAGTCTGCACATCCTTCACCATTTTCTGTTTACAGAGGATTTTATGGAAGCAAACCTTTCTCAAAAATCAATGAATATTTGGTATCAAAAGGTAAAAAACCTATCTCGTGGTAGTAGTTTCTCCGGCTTTTTTAATGATAATTCCGATTTTATAATTTCCTTTCATCGACTTTGAGTTAGATGACTCAGGATATGGATTTACATCTGCAAGAGAGATTGTATAACCATTAAAATCAGCTGATTTGTGATAGTTTCTTCCTTTATTTTCGATGCTTGAAATTTGCAAGGTCACGGGTCTTGAAGTAGTTGCCATCACTTCAACCTGTGCAACGGCAACACCGCTCCAGATGCATTGCACATCTATCGGACAGCGGCTGTCTTCAGAAATGCCTTTGAAGGTTACATTCATTTGATACTCTTTCAGAAATTTGTTTTCGCCTTCTTTAAAATAGATGATTTCACCTTCTTTGGTATTTGTTTTCACATCACCATTTTCAGCGGCCTGAACTTTAATGTCGTCGTTTTTTATTTTTTGAGATTTACAGTTGATTAAACTTAAAAATCCAAGACTCAGAATAATTGCTTTGTAATACATTTTTTAAATAACATTTGTAAGATCCAAAACTACAACTAAAAACATTGCCACACCAACTACAAAGCTAAATCCGGTTCCGTATAGAAATCCTACGAAAGCTCCTTTGGTAGATTTCCAGGCTTTTGTCATGTCTTTGCTGTCGTGTAAAAGTTCACCAATAAAAACTCCGGCAAACATTCCCACCAAAAATCCGAGTGGAATCGGGATAAACATTCCTACAATGGTTCCAATCACCGACCCGATGCTTCCCCAGCGTGTTCCTCCATATTTTTTTGTGGTTTTGGCAGGTATGGCATAACTCAGAATCACCGAGGCTAAAGTTAAAACAGCAAATGCCCAAACATAAATCATCGACAGATCTGAATCTGTCCCGAATTTATAAATTAACAATCCTGCAAGACTTAAAACAAGTCCCGGCAAAACGGGAAGAATTGTTCCTATAATTCCTAAAATCAATAGAACAATACTGATTAAAACGATGAGAGAGTATTCCATAATTTAAATTTTAATAAAAAAAGTGACCTTTTCAGGCCACTTTTGTGTATCAATTTCTAAGCCGAATTTTTAAAGATTTAAAATCACGTACTGAAGAATTCCTGCAGCGTTCCCAATGTTTCCTGAAGCATGATTATGGAAAGCGGTGTAGTAAATATATCCGCTATTTCCTGCACCAGAACAAGAACCTAAAGTTGCACCTAAAGCTAATAAAGCAGGCACAGCAACTTGTGGAACAGAAACACTGATTTGAACATTATTGGAAAGCGTGATGCAAACCGTTACAAAGTTTAAAGTTGGAGCATTTCCAATCGGAATATTAGGTAAAGTATTGTCTGTGAATTGGTTGGTTCTGATCATCAATGGGTCATTTGTAGCAGTTTCTTTCACCAAAACTTCCCAATAAGCTGGGTCATAACTGGTGATTTTCTGCCATGCTCCCAAATCAAAATCAAGATTTAGTGTGTTAAACCCTAAAGCTGTTGCAAGAGGCGCGTTGCTCACTGTACCCGGAACAATTCCCGAGGAACCGATGTTTTTAGAGCATAATTTAGAATCAGGGATGAAACCTCCGGCAAGATTGCAGTTGTTGGTATTGTCGTTTCCTCCTACCAGATAGGCAACGTCCCAGTCTGAAGCATAAATACTTCCGCCATTCGCAACGAAAACAGCAAGGTTGTTTTCTATTACGGGATAAAGATTGGCGAACTGTGAGAATTTTCTCGATCCGCAATTCAGAAATACGATGTCGTACTGAGCAAGCGTATTCAAATTGGCCAGATCTGTATTGGTAATCTCCGTCGCAGTGTAGCCTAAAGTCTGGATGATGTCTTCGATTTTATCGTAAGTTCCTTTTACATAAGCAATTTTTGCAACCTGCGTCAGTTTGGTTTGTGTCAGTTCAAGATTTACTGTTTCATTGGCTTTGATATTTGCCGTTGCCTGCGTTCGGAAATTGCTTCCGTTTCCGGTCTGGATGTAAATCGTGTGATTTCCTTCAGGAGCTTCTAAAGTAAAGTTTCCATCTGAATCTGATGTGGTGTGATAAATTTTATACTTTTCGTCAAAAGTAAAAACAGAAGCACCACCAATAGATTTTGTTCCGTTTTGTGATGTGATTTTACCTTTCACCTTTCCGTTTTGCACAGAGATTGCTGTTGGATTTTCAGCTGTTTCAGAATCTGATCTGCAGGAGCCAAGCGATAAAATAAGGATTAAAATGAATAATAAGTTGAATTTTTTCATAGGATGTAGTTTTGTGGATTATTTCGACTAAATTAAATATTTATTATCAATAATTTATAAATTATTTGATTTTTTTATGGTATTTTTAATTAAAATAGGTGACTGTTGTTGATTTTTCCTTTATTATTGAGGCTTGAAAGTTTTTTTTAATTCCTTAAATTTGTAGGCGATGAAAGATGAAATAAAAGACACCAAAAGTTTTTTTCAGGAACTTAGCGAGCAGCTTTATATTTACATAAGCAAAATTTCTCCGTCGGGAACGGAGTGGATTTTTCATATCATTGTGAAATTAGCTTTGCTGACTGCAATTTTCTTTATACTGGATTTTTTATTTAAGCTTATCATCAATTATACTTTCAAATTCTTCAGAAACGAGAGTAAATTTCCTCTTTTAAAATCTGTTTATCAGTCTAAAATAACCAATTCTGTTGCTCATTTTATCGCATTGGCGGTTATAGGATCTCTTCATGAATCTATTTTTGTGGGTGCGTTAAAGAATACTACTATTTTTATTCATCGTTCAGTAAATCTTGGTTTGGTGCTTATTCTTGCGGGGATGTTGTACCGGTCTCTGTCCGGTTTTAGATATTTCTTTACCATCAAACAGGATTATTACAAAGTAATGGCGATCAATGCTATTTCTGAAACAGTTAAAATTCTGGGTATTTTCGTCTTTACCATCGTAAGTATCTGTGTGGTTTTTGGTATTAAAGGAACAACAATTGTTGGAAGTTTAGGTGCCATTACAGCGGTTTTGGTTTTGGTTTTCAGAGATACTATATTAGGTTTTATTACCGGAATTCATGTAGCTACCTCAAAAAGTCTGAAAGTGGGCGATTGGATTGGAGTTCCGAAATACAATATTGAAGGTAATATTTTAGACATCAGTTTGTTGACGACTAAAATTTCTAATTTTGATAAAACAATCTCCTCGATTCCAACTTATGATTTGTTGACTACGGAAATTAAAAATCTTCAGGTCATGTCTGAATCGAATACCAGAAGGATTAAAAAATCGATTTTCTTTAATATTAATTCATTTAAATTTTTGAATAATGAAGAGATTGAAAAATTAAAAGACATTAATCTTATTTCAGATTATTTAAACAAAAAAACTTCGGAAATCAACCTTGAAAAACAATCAATAGATCATAAAGACAAAATCATCAACGGAAGGCAACTGACCAATATTGGAGTATTCAGATATTACGCTCAGAAGTATCTTGAAAATGATCCTGAAATTGATAAAGAAAGCCAGATTATGGTTCGCCAGTTAGAAATCACAACGCAGGGGCTTCCAATGGAGGTTTATTGCTTTGCTAACGACTCGAAATGGGAAAAGTTTGAGCAAATCCAGGCTGATATTTTTGACCACCTCTTGGTTGCTTCAAAAGAATTTGATCTTCAGATTATGCAGATTGGATTGCCGAAATAAATATTTTTAAGTACTTTAGCTGTATGCCAAAAATTGAATGGGTAGATTGTCACAGAATGCCTTCGCGATCTTTTTTTTATAAAAAGAAGCAGTTTCCTGTTTGTGCAAGATGTACAGGGATTTATTTGGGGTTTTCAATAATGATTCCCTTGCTGTGGTTTCATCAGATAGGAATTATCTTAAGCATACTTCTTATTTGTCCTACATTAATCGATGGTCTTACGCAGGCTTATCTCAATAGAGAAAGTAATAATTTTTTACGTTTTTCTACAGGTTTGATAGCTGGAATAGGAATGCTTGGTTTCAGCGATAGAATTATTTTTCATTCTTATAAATTTATACAATCATTATTATAAAATATAAACTATGTCAGAATTTAACCAAAATTTGCCACAAAAATCTAATGAAGATTTGCATGTTGGCTTAAAAGTATTATCGTTTTGTATTCCTTTAGCAGGAGCAATACTTTATTTTGTTAAAAAAGAAAATGAACCTGTAGCTGCTAAGTCTGCCTGCAATTTTGCCTTAATTGGTTTTGCAGTCGGTTGTGTTGCCTCGTTGGTGAGGATTTTAATCACTGGAAGTTAAATAACTTTTATGAAGCCACTTTCGAGTGGTTTTTTTATTTTTGCACTTTAATTGACGAGAATTTGATATTTTAATTTAAATAAATGTAATCTCAGCCTCTTACTTAATCAAAATCATGACAAAACTAAGCGTAAACATTAATAAAATTGCCACTTTAAGAAACGCAAGAGGTGGCGAAACTCCAAGCGTAACTGAAGCTGCAATTAAAATTCAGGAATTTGGTGCTCATGGGATTACCATTCATCCAAGACCAGACGAAAGACACATCACAAGAAAAGATGTGTACGATTTAAAACCGATTGTTCATACCGAATTCAATATTGAAGGAAATCCGCACAGAGATTTTATCGATATGGTTTTGGAGGTAAAACCTGAGCAGGTAACTCTGGTACCGGATGCAGACGATGCAATTACATCAAATGCAGGTTGGGACTGTGAAAAAAATATGGATTTCCTGAAAGCTGTTATTGCAGAATTTAAAAATGCTGGTGTCAGAACATCTGTTTTCTTAGATCCAAATCCTGAAATGGTGAAATTTGCCGCAGAAACAGGCGCAGACAGAATTGAGCTGTATACCGAAGCTTACGCATCAAATTATTCAAAAAATAAGGAGGAAGCCATTAAACCGTATATAGAAACAGCCGTTGAAGCTGAGAAATTCGGATTGGGAATTAACGCGGGTCACGATTTGAGTTTAGAGAATTTAAAATATTTCGCAGAAAATATTCCTAATCTTCTGGAAGTCTCCATCGGTCATGCTTTGGTTTCCGAAGCTTTGTACATGGGCATGGAAAATACAGTTCAGGCTTATTTGAAGAGATTGGCGAAATGGTAATTTGTGGGATGTGGGATGTTGGAAGATAGATGTTAATGCAACTTAACCATCCAATATCAGACATCAATCATCCAACCAAAAATAAAAAAAATGGAAATCTTACATTCAAAAATATTCGGCGAAAACCTTTCGTTAACACCGCTTTTAGTATTCCACGGTTTATTTGGAATGCTCGATAATTGGGGAAGTTTCGGGAAAGAACTGGGCGAAATTTTGCCCGTTCATCTTATTGATTTAAGAAATCACGGCAGAAGTTTTCATTCCGAAAATATGTCTCATGATGATCTGGCCGATGATATCGCCAACTACATGAATCATTTCGGAATTGAAAAAGCCCACGTTTTAGGTCACTCTTTGGGCGGAAAAGCCGTGATGCAGTTTGCCATAAAATATCCTGAAAAAGTCGAAAAACTGATTGTTGTAGATATTACCCCAAAAGCATATCCCCCGCATCATCAGGGGATTATTAAAGCTTTGGAAACGGTAAATTTCGATGAGGTTAAATCAAGAGGTGAGGTGGAAAATGTTTTAAGCCAATACATTCCGGAAAAATCTACGATTCAGTTTTTAGCTAAAAATCTGTACTGGGAAGAAAATGGCGATTCAAAAAAACTCAATTGGAGATTTAATCTGAAAACTTTGGCAGAAAAATACAACCAGTTTGTCTCCAACGCTATTAAATTTGGCGTTTTTGATGGTGAGGCTTTATTTATCGCGGGTGAAAAATCAAATTACATCCTACCGCAGGATGAATTTTCAACCAAACAACAGTTTCCAAAAGCCCAATTTGTGAAAATTAAAAACGCAGCGCATTGGGTTCAGGCAGATAATCCATTGGAATTCAGCAAGGTGGTCAAAGAATTTTTAGGAATTTAAAGATTTCTACCTTTCTTAAAATTAGGTTAAAATTTTCATAAACTGTATGTATTTTCTTTTTCGATGCAAATTTTTTGTACCTTAGTCTTATCAAATCAATAAAAAAAATGTGTTATGGAAAAGAAAAAGTTAAAAAAACCGTTCTTTGCTTCATTTTTAGAAAATCAGATTAAAGATTCGAAGGAGGTAAAAGGTGGAAGCAGCAGTGTAGGTGCAACAAGTCCTCTGCGCGATGGCATCACTAAACCTGCTTACGATTCGCAGCAGACAATGAAGTATCCTTCAGACGGTGACGAATCTACGGTATAAACCGTTTAATATTATTCATATTGACAAATTGATATTCGAGGAAACTTAGCTTTAAGTTTCCTCTTTTTAATACAGCAACTATGATTCTCTGCATTACACACTCTCAGGATTTTTATACCGTTGACCTGTTTTTTGATTATCTGTCGTCGAAAAATATTCCTTATTACAGATTAAATTCTGACCAGCTCAATCACAGTCAGAAAATCAGCACAGGTCCGAAAACTTTCGTTATCACTGACTCATTGGGAAATACCGTCCACTCTAAAGACATCAAAGCTGTCTGGCACAGGAAATCGTGGAAAGTAAGTGCTCCGGAAGATCTGGATGAAAATTTTCACCATATTTTTATCAATGAATATGAAACTTTAAAATCAAACATTTTTACTCTTCTCGAACATTTACCGTGGATCAATCCTTTTGAAAACGAAAAAAAAATTGATCTTCACAAAATGCTTCAGTTGAAAATAGCAGAAAAAAATGGATTAAAGATTCCGGAAACGATCTTCTCGAACGATGAAGCTGAAGTCAGGAAGTTTTTAAATGAAAAATGCGGAGGTAAAGGCATTGCAAAGCTGCACGGAGTTTTGTCTAAAAATATGACTGGTGAAAATATGGTTTCTACGATGACTGTCGACGGTTCCAATATTGAAAGTCTTTCAGATATCGCTTACAGTCCGATGATTTTTCAGCCATATATTGAAAAAGAGTATGAACTCAGAATTGTGTATATTGATGGTGAGTTTTTTGCAGGGAAAATCAACAACAGTGAAAATACAGACTGGCGCATCACTCAGAACGATTATTTATGGTCTGTCTATGAGCTTCCCAATGAAATTCAAATGAAACTGACTTTGATGATGAAAGAAATGGGATTGTATTTTGGCGCCATAGATATGATAAAAAGTTCAGACGGACTTTATTATTTTCTGGAAGTCAATCCGCAGGGAGAATGGGGAATGCTGCAGAAAGAGCTGGGATTTCCGATTGCTGAAACAATTGCTGACCATCTTTTAAAAAGAATAGAAGACCATGAAGAATAAAATTTTAATTATAACTCACACAGAAGATAATTTTTCAATTGATAAAGTCACCGAATATATTGAGGCCAACGGATTTGAAGTGATCCGTTTCGATGTGAATCTTTATCCTTTAAACAACAGACTTAGCACAATCTACCAGAATGGAAGCTGGGAAACGTATCTTGAAAATGCCAACGGTAAATTCCGTTTGGATGATATCGCAACAGTTTGGTACCGCCGGGCCTACAATATTGGAAATGGCCTGAGAGATGAGCTGGAAACAAAATTCTTCGGCGCAGCGATGGGCGAAATCAGAAATACACTTTTCGGATTTTTAGAATCTTTAGACTGTTATTCTCTCGGGAAACCAAGCGTTTACAGAAGATTAGACAGCAAGGAAGAGCAGCTGAAGATTGCTTCAAAAATAGGTTTTAAAATTCCCGGGACCTGCATTACCAATAATCCTGATGAGGCAAGAGCTTTCATAGCAGAAAACGGCGAAGTTATTACCAAGATGCAGACGGGTTTTGCCATCTACGAAGATGGTGTGGAAAACGTGGTTTTTACCAATCTTGTTAATGAAGATAATTTGGATGAACTGGATGGGTTGATTTACTGCCCGATGCAGTTTCAAAAGAAAATAGAGAAGAAAAAAGAGCTGCGAGTAACAGTTGTGGGGAAAGATATTTACACTTTTGAAATCGATTCTCAGCAGTCTGAAGATGCTAAAGTAGACTGGCGGAAAGATGGTCTCAATCTTTTACAGAAATGGGTGCCTGCCGACCTGCCGCCTGATATCGAAACCAAAATCAACACACTTCTCGATGTTTACAACGTCGATTACGGCGCCATCGATATTATTGTTTCTCCCGACGATGAATATTATTTTATCGAAATTAATGCAGCCGGTGAGTTTTTCTGGCTTGATAATTTAACGGAAGGAAATCTTATCTCAAAAAGTATAGCTGATCTGCTGTGTGACAAATCCCAGCGCAGGAACAACGCGGTTTTAATCTAAAAAAGTGGCAAAAATTACCTTTTACAGACAGCTCGATTCGATGGACTGCGGCCCGACCTGTCTTAGGATAATAACCAAATATTTCGGTAAAAATTTTTCTCCCGAATACCTCCGGCTGATTACATTTCAGTCGAGAACGGGCGTTAGTTTTCACGATCTCATGGCCGCGTCGGCGGAACTGCATCTGGAAACTCTGGCTGTGGAGATCACTTTCGAAAAATTAATGTCAGAAGCTCCGAAACCCTGTATCCTTCATTGGGAAAACAGTCATTTCGTAGTGCTGGTGCCTCAGGAATCTTCAGGGAAAATTACCGTTGCCAACCCCGAATATGGCAAAACAGAGCTTACGGAGAAAGAATTTAAAAAACACTGGCTTCAGGAAAATGGTAAAGGAAAGGCACTTCTTTTTGAAACTTCAGAAGCTTTTTTTCAGAAAGAAGAAGACCGTTCGGTCAACGGGTTTAGTTTTCTGTTTAAATACCTCAAGCCTCACCGCAAAGCCCTCTTTTTTCTGTTATTAACTTTGCTGGTTACCAGTGTGATAACGCTTGTATTTCCTTTTCTGACGCAGAATCTTGTTGATGAAGCAATTAAATTTAAAGATAAAAATCTTGTACTCATGATTGTGGGTGCCCAGATTGTGCTTTTCCTCGGAAACAGCTTTATGGATCTCGTCAGAAGCTGGATTATGCTGAAAGTAAACACAAAAGTCAATATCAGGCTCATCAGCGATTTTATTACCAAACTGATCCGTCTTCCGGTGGCTTATTTTGAGTCTAAAAGAGTGGGAGACATTCAGCAGCGTATTCTCGATCATCAGAGAATCAGCTCGTTTCTTTCTACCAATACTTTGGCGATTCTTTTTTCTTTTATCAATCTTTTGGTTTTTTCAGTGGTTTTGGGAACTTACAATCTCATTATTCTGATTCTGTTTTTCACATTCAGTTTTCTTTCTGTTGTCTGGATTTTTATATTTTTAAATAAAAGAAAAGTTTTAGACCAGAAAGAATTTATTCTCAACAGTCAGAATCAGAATATTTTGAATGAAATGGTTTTGGGAATGGCTGAAATTAAAATCAATCAGTCTGAAAACTTTCAGCAGGCAAAATGGGAAAATATTCAGCAGGAACTCTTTGAACGCAACAAAAAAGCGCTGAAACTTTCACAATATCAGATGATCGGATCTGGTTTCATTTCTCAGCTCAAAAATATTCTCATCACCGGATTTTCTGCCTATGCCGTGATCGATGGTGATCTTACGCTCGGAATGATGCTGGCCATCAGTTTTATCGTTGGGCAGATGAATTCACCTTTCGACCAGCTTCTTTATGTAATTCAGATAACGCAGGATGCCAAGTTAAGTCTTGAAAGAATTGCCGAAGTGCACACCAAACCTGTTGAAGATACGATTGAACAAACCCCAAAAACGCTGAGCAATGAAGATATTATTCTCGAAAATGTAGATTTCGGATTTGGCGATTTTCAGATTTTAAAAAATTTAAATGTAACCATTCCGAAAGGTAAAATAACGGCTATCGTCGGCGAAAGTGGCAGTGGAAAAACCACTTTATTCAAACTTTTGCTGAGGTTTTATGAGCCGGACAGCGGATCAGTCATCTTTGGCAAACAGAATCTCTCAGAGATTCCACTTTCAGAGTGGCGGGAAACCACAGGAACTGTGATGCAGGAAGGCTTTATTTTCTCCGAAACCATCCGTAAAAATATCACGCTCAAAACTGATAATATTGATGAAAATCTGCTGACTTATGCCGTAAAAGTTGCAAATTTGCAGAAATTTGTACAGAAGTATCCTCGGGGTCTTGATACTTTGGTGGGAAACGACGGAATAAACTTAAGCACAGGGCAGAAGCAGCGTATTTTGATTGCCCGCTCTATCTATAGAAATCCTGATATTTTTCTTCTGGATGAGGCCACAAGCGCACTCGATTCCCGAAATGAAAAAGAAATCATGGAGAATCTTTTTGAGTTTTTCAAAGGCCGCACAGTGGTTATCATTGCGCACCGCCTGAGTACCATCAAAAATGCAGACCAGATTCTGGTGCTTCACAACGGCGAATTTGTAGAAAGCGGAACTCATCAGGAACTTTTGAACCGTAAAAAATATTATCATAACTTAGTCAACAATCAAGTAGGAATATAGTTTCATGGTTTTTGTAACAGGAGCAACAGGAATTTTAGGCAGAGTCATCGTTTTGGAACTTTTAAATAAGGGAAAAAAAGTGCGTGCAGCCAAAAGACCTCAGAGCAATATCGGTGAAGTAAAGCATTCTTTTCAGTTTTACACAGAGAATCCTGATTCTGTTTTCGATCAGATTGAATGGGTAGACGTAGATTTTAACGATATTCACTCAATTCAATCCGCCCTGGAAAATGTTGAGGAGGTGTATCATTGTGCTGCGAAAGTCAGCTTCAAACCTCAGGACGAAAAAGAACTTTATCATACTAATATTGAAGGAACAAAGCAACTTTTGTACGCCTGCGAAAATTCAGTTGTGAAGAAATTTCTCCACGTCAGTTCGATTGCAGTTCTGGATAGTTTTAACGAAAAAGGTGAGCTGGATGAAGAATCAGATTTTAATCCGAAAATCGAACATTCTGCTTATGCCATCTCAAAACACCTTTCCGAAATGGAAGTCTGGAGAGCTTCTGCCGAAGGTTTAAATACCATCATCATCAATCCTGGAATGATCATCGGAAGCGGAAACTGGGGAAAAAGCAGCGGCGATATTTTCCCAACTTTTGAAAATAACAGTTTTACATTTTCTGGCGGAACAAGTTATATTGATGTGAGAGACGTTGCCAGAATTTCTATCGAATTGATGGAGAAAAATGCTTTCGGCGAGCGGTTTATCATCGTTTCCGAAACGAAAAAATATGCTGATTTGGGAAGACAGATCAGAACAAAATTAGGTTTAAAAGAAGCCAAAATTCTTTCGAAATCAACCATGCAAATTGGAAGAATTGCCAATCTGTTTTTAGGCTGGATCATTCCACAACTTAAAATGGCTACAAAATCGAATATTGAATCTGTTTCTTCTCTAAATGTTATTTCAAATCAGAAAATTAAAAAGGAATTAAATTATCAGTTCACTCCTGTTTCAGAAAGCATCGACTTTCATCTCAACAATTACATCAACGACAAAAAGCTGAAAAAATAAATGAATCTTGCAGAGGCAATTATCAAAAAAAATGTAGAAAAGCATCCTTTAAAATCAGCAATTGGCTTTAAGAAAAAAGATGGCAAGTGGAAAGAACTGAGTTGGAATAAATTCAGCGAAATTATTTTTAAAACATCCAATGCTTTAAAAGAATCAGGAATTTCTGAGAATGATAAAGTGGCAATTTACGCCGATAATTCTGCAGAATGGATGATTTTCGATTTGGCAGTTTTGTCGTTAGGGGCGATTACCGTTCCGATTTATTCAACCAACAATACCGAGCAGGCGGAATTTATTCTTAAGGATTCAGGAGCCAAATCGGTTTTAGTTGCCAGTCAGGCTCAGTATGATTCTTGTCTTGAAATTTTAAAAAAAGAAAGTGCAGATTTAAAATCCATCATTATTTCCAAGAAAGCGGTTTGGATTAAAAAAGAATTCAGCAGTTTTTATCTGGAAGATTTTATTGCCAAGTCTTCTTCCGAATTTGAGTTTTCGGAAAAAAATGAAGACGATACCGCAACCATAATTTACACCTCCGGAACCACGGGAAATCCGAAAGGGGTAATGCTTCCTCATGCCAATTTTATTAAAATATGCGATGCTCATTTTGAGTTTTTTAAGTTTAAAAATTTCGAAGATGAAGTTTCACTGGCCTTCTTACCGCTGACTCACGTTTTTGAAAGAAGCTGGAGTTTACTGTGTCTGTACGGTGGCGCAAGAGTGTATTTTCTGGAAGATCCGAAAGATATTGCAAAGGCTCTGACAGAGGTAAAACCTACGATGATGTGCGTCGTACCAAGGTTTTTACAGAAAGTGTATGCTGGAGTTTTGGAAAAAGCAGACGAAGGTTCATCTTTAAAAAAGAAAATCTTCAATTGGGCCTTGAAAGTTGGAAAAGAAACCTCAGAATATAAAAGAACAGAAAAATCGATTCCTTTTGGTTTAAAAGCTAAAGAAACCGTTGCAGATCTGTTGGTTTTCAGTAAAATAAAAGAGAAACTGGGCGGAAGACTGTGGTTTATTCCTTGTGGTGGAGCATCTCTTTCGCCGGAAGTCACTCAGTTTTTTGAATCGGTTGACATTCACGTGACTGTTGGTTACGGATTGACGGAAACAACGGCGACTTTAACCGCTTTTCCACTGACGAATTTTGAGCACGGAAGTTGCGGAAAACCTTTGCCGGGTGTGGAACTTCGAATTGGTGAACTGGATGAAATTCAGGCTAAAGGAAACGGCATCATGAAAGGCTACTACAACCGACCTGAAGAAACCGAAAAAGTTTTTACGCAGGATGGCTGGTTCAAGACAGGCGATGCAGGAAAGTTTGATGAAAACGGAAATCTTTTCATTACCGACCGAATCAAGGATTTGATGAAAACATCCAACGGAAAATACATCGCTCCGCAAATGATTGAAAATCTTTTAACAAACAATAATTTCATCAGTCAGATTACCTTAATCGCAGAAGGTCGACAGTTTGTTTCAGCTTTGATTGTTCCGAATTTTGAGTTTCTGAAGGATTATTTAAAAAAGAAAAATATTCCGTTTTCAAGTTGGGAAGAAGTAGTGAAAAAGAAAGAGGTCATCGACTTTTACAAGGAAAAAATAAGCGAACTGCAGCATCAGGTTTCGGATTATGAAAAAGTGAAGAAGTTTACTTTACTGCCATCAGAATTTGAAATCAGCAGCGGAGAAATCACACCTACTCTGAAGGTAAAAAGAAATGTTGTGATGAAAAAATACTCGGATATTATTGAAAAAATGTATTAGTTTTTAATTATCTAATTTATAATCAAATTTAAAATTATCATTGATCATGCAAAAGGTCCTTCCTGATTTACTGAGTTATATTCCTATTTTAAGTCTTATTGCTATTGCTTTTTACCTGTATTTTTCCAATAGAATTTCAAAAGAAAAAATAAATCATTTCTTACTTTTGGGGTTGATTTTTACTGTTGTAAGTCACGTTTTTCAATATTATGTAACCAAATATTTAGTATTGCAATATGACAGTTTTGATTCTGCTTCAGGAATAAAAAAATGGTATCCGGTGATGAGTCTGCTGGGAGGGTTTGGCTACAAACTTATTTTTTATGGAATTATCACTTATCTTCTAAAATTTGAAATCCTCAAAAACGATATAAAAAGAGAAAATATTTTTTTGATGATCATATATTCAGTTCTGAGTTTTGGACTTTACATTCCGTATTGGTTTATCAAAAAGAATATTAAATTCAATGGTAATCTAACTGTATGGATTATTTTAATGATCTTTTTTCTTTCATGTTCACATGTAAGTGTGATTCATTTTTTCGACTCATTCTCCAACCCAGATGATTTTTTGATGACGATGTATTGGCTGGGACAAATTGGCTATGCTGTCAGCTTTTTGGTGGGCATTTTTTCGCTTCAAAAGCTGATTGTCGAAAAACTAAAAGGAATAGAGATGAATTCGGTCGGGACATTTTTTTTAGGAGTAATTTATATTCAGGCCACACTAAATAATTATATAAAAAAGCACGAAAAATAGGTATGACAACAAACGATTTTTTAGGAAGAAACGAATTTACAATACAGAATAAAACAGTTTCAGAAAGCTGTCCGTCAAATATTGCTTTAATCAAATATTGGGGGAAATATAAAGATCAGATTCCTGCAAATCCAAGCATTAGTTTTACTTTAAATCACTGTAAAACCAATACTGAGATGGAGTTTATCGCAAACGAACCATTTTCTGTTCAGACTTTTTTAGCAGGAAATGAAGAAGTGAAATTTGCTGAAAAAATTGAAAAATATTTCAAAAATATCGAGCAGTATCTGCCTTGGATCTTAAAAGGAAAATACATCATCAAAACAGAGAATACATTTCCTCACAGCTCAGGAATTGCCAGTTCAGCTTCGGGTTTTGGGGCGATTGCAAAATGTCTGATTAGTTTAGATGAGCATTTTTCCTCCGACATCCATCATCCATCATCAAACCTATCAAAAGCTTCATTTTTGGCAAGATTGGGAAGCGGAAGTGCGTGCAGAAGTCTGTACAACGGCTTAGTAGTTTGGGGCGAATCTGATGAGGTGGAAGGAAGTTCAGACTTGTTTGCTGTCAAATATTCAGATGAGGAAATTCATCCTGTCTTTAAAGATTTCAATGATTGGGTTTTATTGATTCATGAAGGTGTAAAAAGCGTTTCTTCAACGGTCGGTCATGGTTTGATGAATACCAATCCTTACGCAGAAAGAAGATTTCAGGAAGCGAGAGAAAACTTTGTTCCGATGAAAGAAATTCTGAAATCCGGAAACATGGATGAGTTTATCAAATTGGTTGAGCACGAAGCTTTAACCCTTCACGCGATGATGATGATGAGCGATCCTGCATTTATTTTAATGAAAACCGGAACTTTGGAAGTCATCAACAAAATCTGGGATTTCAGAAGAGAAACCAATCTGCCTTTATTCTTCACTTTGGATGCGGGAGCAAATGTTCACTTGCTTTTCCCGAACGATGGTTCAGAAGAAAAGATCAATTCTTTTATTGAATCTGAATTGTTGCAGCACACTCAAAAAAATGGGGTGGTGAAGGATGTTATGAAATGGTAAAGGATAGTACCGTTTCTTTAATAAAGGATTTAAATATTTTGGAAAATTAATTGGAGCGGGCTTTAGTCTGCTTTCATATTTTGTAGTTTGAATCTGTTTGTTTCCAGAAAAAAAATATAATGGTGATTTTAATTAAATATATTTGATTAATAATTTATACTCTTGACATTTAACAAGATATTATAATCTGATTCAATTTTTTGGCATTGATGTTGAAACTATGCAACTACAAGTTTATACAAAATGAAAAAAATATTCATCACAGCATTACTCCTTGGAACTTTTAGTTTGGGATATGCGCAGTCAGATTATTATAATGATTACCGAAGAAGTGTTACAGATGTCAACTGGCAGACTGTGGTTTCAGATCTGCTACTTTCGGCCACACAGGCTAATGAAATTAACGCTCTGAACAACAGGTACAATGATTACGACGGATGGAACAGAGTATATTCAAACCAACCCGACAGGTGGTCTACAGACAGATATTCTGAGCTGGAAAGAATCATGGGAAGGGATAAATATACAAAGTTTAAAACCAAGTATTACAAAGGAAAAAATCCTGTAGCTGTATATAACAGTAGCAAAAACAATGATAAGCGATATAAACACATGAATAAAAAAGCAAAGGTTTATAAAGTTAAAAAGGCAAAAGGAAATAGATAATAATTCTATAAAAATTGAAACTAAAAGATGGCTGTACGAAAGTGCAGTCATTTTGTTTTTTCTGTCAATCAGAATAAATTAGAAAGTGATATTAAGTTTGAGGTAGTTTTTCGGAAATTATGTTATTGCAGTTATTGTTCAATTATTTATTTACGTTATTTAATGTCAAAAAATTATATAATTTTAAACCAAGTTTAAATCGTTAAAATGAAAAAAATATTTGCACTCACATTATTTCTTGGAAGCCTCTCATTCGCGCAGACCTCAAATCCGGAGATAGAAAAACCGATAAGGAATTTATTTTCAGCCATGAAAAATGCAGATTCTGAATTATTGAAAACGGTTTTTTCGGATGCAGCCATTCTTCAAACCATTACAAAAGATGGTGTGAAAACTGAAAACATCAACGATTTCATTGGGTCAATTTCCAAAATGAAAAAAGATGATCTGGATGAAAGAATTTCGGTTGAAGGCATTCATACCGACGGAAATCTAGCGAGTGTTTTTACGCCGTACTCATTTTATTTTAAAGGGAAATTTTCGCACTGCGGCGCCAACAGTTTTCAACTGATTAAGGTGAATAATGAATGGAAAATTCAGTATCTAATTGATACGAGAAGGAAAGATAACTGCAAAGAATTAAAATAATTTTCTCTAAAAATAAAAAGAACACGCAAAATAAATCTGCGTGTTCCTCTATTTTATAATACTTCGGGGAAATTCGAAAAAATTCGAATAATTCGTATTAAATTAAATCCCGTCAATAATTTCATTTAAAACAGTACTTGGTCTCATGGCCTCATACGTTTTGTAAGTGTCAGTTTTAAAGTAACCGTCAATGTTTTGAGGCTTACCCTGAGCACCGATCAATTCAGAATTGATTACATCTTCACTTTCCTGCATCGCTTCTGCTACCGGAGCGAACTGTTGAGCCAGTTCAGCATCAGCAGTTTGGTTTGCCAAAGCTTCGGCCCAGTACATTGCCAGATAGAAATGAGAACCTCTGTTGTCGATTTGTCCTACTTTTCTTGCAGGAGATTTGTCAGTCGCTAAGAATTTAGCATTCGCTTCATCCAGTGCATCTGCCAAAACCTGAGCTTTATTATTGCCCTGAGTTTGTGCCAAATGCTCTAAAGAAGCCTGTAGAGCTAAGAATTCACCTAGAGAATCCCATCTCAAATATCCTTCTTCGATGAACTGCTCAACGTGTTTTGGAGCAGAACCTCCGGCACCTGTTTCAAATAAACCACCACCGTTCATCAATGGAACGATAGAAAGCATTTTTGCAGAAGTTCCAAGTTCAAGAATTGGGAAAAGGTCAGTAAGATAATCTCTCAAAACGTTTCCTGAAACAGAAATCGTGTCTTTTCCTTCTCTTGCTCTCTGTAGGGTTTCAGTCATTGCGTCTTTTACATCAAGAATTTTGATGTCAAGTCCGTTTGTATCGTGATCAGCTAAATATTTTTCAACTTTTTTGATCATTTCTCTGTCGTGCGCTCTTCCTTTATCCAACCAGAAAATTGCTGGAGTATCAGAAAGTCTTGCTCTGTTTACAGCCAGTTTTACCCAGTCCTGAATTGGAGCGTCTTTCGTCTGACACATTCTGAAAATATCTCCAGCTTCAACTTTTTGAGAAAGTAAAACAGTTCCAGCTTCGTCCTGAACTTCAACTGTTCCTTCAGCTGTAGCCTGGAAAGTTTTGTCGTGAGATCCGTATTCTTCAGCTTTTTGAGCCATCAAACCAACGTTTGGAACTGAACCCATTGTAGTAGGATCTAATTTTCCGTGCGCTTTCATATCATCAATTACAGACTGATAGAAACCTGCATAAGAACGGTCCGGAATAATACAAACTGTATCTTCTTCGTTTCCTTCTTTGTTCCACATTTTTCCGCCACCTCTTACCAAAGCAGCCATAGAAGCATCAACGATAATGTCTGAAGGAACGTGGAAATTCGTAATTCCTTTATCAGAATTTACCATTGCCACTCTTGGTCCGTTTGCCAAAGCAGTTTCGATATCAGCTTTGATCTCAGCTTCCTGAGCATTTCCTTTGATTTTATCGAAAAGATCAGCCAAACCGTTGTTTGGATTTACATCTAAAGAATCGAAAGTCTCAGCGTATTTAGCGAAAACATCTTTGAAGAAAGTCTCAACGATAGCTCCGAAAACGATTGGATCAGAGATTTTCATCATCGTCGCTTTCAGGTGAGCAGAAAGCAATACATTTCTGTTTTTTGCTTCTTCAATCGCTTCCTGTACGAAAGATTTCAAAGAATTTAAATTCATTACAGAAGAATCAATCACTTCACCAGCCTGAAGACCTGCGAAATCTTTTAATAAAGTTTCTGCACCGTCATTTCCTTTGAAAACGATTTTATATTTTGTAGCATTCTCAAGAGTAGTCGAAGTTTCTGTGCCGTAGAAATCTCCGCTGTTCATGTGAGCAACGTCAGTTTTGCTGTCAGAAGCCCAGTTACCCATTCTGTGAGGGTTTGCTTTCGCGTAGTTTTTAACGGCTTTTGGAGCACGTCTGTCAGAATTTCCTTCTCTTAAAACAGGGTTTACAGCACTTCCTAAAACTTTCGCATATTTCGCTTTGATTGCTTTTTCCTCATCATTTTTCGGTTCTGCAGGATAGTTTGGAACTGCGAAACCTTTAGCCTGTAATTCAGCGATTGCAGCATCCAACTGAGGTGCAGAAGCAGAAATATTTGGCAATTTGATAATGTTAGCATCCGGCTGAGTTGCTAATTCTCCCAATTGAGCCAAAGCATCAACGGTTTTTTGGTCGTCTTTCAAAAACTCAGGGAAGTTGGCTAAAATTCTCCCTGCCAAAGAAATATCCGGAACGGCAATTTCGATGTTTGCTGGTTTTGTAAACGCTTTTACAATCGGTAAAAACGAGTGTGTAGCCAGCATTGGAGCCTCATCTGTAAGTGTGTAATAGATTGTTGATTTTTCTGACATTATTATGTTAGTTTATTGTTTCATTTTTAAGATTCACAAATTTAGTAAATATGATTGTTTTATTTGGAGTCTTTGCATAAAAAAAGAGGCGAATGCCTCTTTAGAATAAATTAATTAGTTTCAGATGATATTATGGTTGGAATATTTGAAATATTGATATTATAATTTTGTGTAGTCCAAGCTCCAGTTTTTGAATTAAAAGTATGAATTTTATGTTCTATATTATCTCCAAAAATGAAATTTCCATTTGCCGCAGATATTGTAGGCACATTTGCAATATTAATATTATATGCTTTTTCTACCCATAATCCTGTTTTGGAGCTAAAAACATATATTTTGTGATTTATGCTATCTCCAAAAGCAAAATTTCCGTTCGATGCTAGTATTGTAGGAACATTTGAAATATTTATATTATATGTTTGCGTATTCCAAGTGCTAAATTTTGGATTAAATGCATGAATTTTGTGTTCTATATAATCCCCAAATACAAAACTTCCATTAGAAGATGTTATTGTTGGAACATTCGTAAGATTTATATTGTATGATTGAGTTATCCAACTTCCTGATTTTGCACTAAAAGCATGTACCTTATCTTCTATATAATCACCAAAAACAAAATTTCCAACAGAGGCATTGATAGTAGGAACATTTGAAATATTTATATTATATGTCTTTGTAGACCAATTTCCAGTTTTAGAACTGAAAGCATGTATCTTATGTTCAATATTATCTCCAAAAGCATAATTTGTACTCATATTTTCAACGATATCATCATTTAAAGTTGAGTTAGCTGAATTGATATTTACATTTTCTGCAACCAAAGCATAAGGCACACTCATCAATTGATTAACGCCAACATTTGTGTAATTTGAGCCTCCAAGTGGATCCATTTCAACTTTTACAAATTTTGTGTTTGTTCCCCAGTTGATTCCTCCAAAATTACCAACAGTCGCCGTTCCCTGTCCGATATTCAGATTAACCAATCCTTTGGCATTGGTAGTTTTGGTTTGAGTTTCTGTATAAAGTACATTTCCCGTCGCTGAATTTTCGAGGATGCTGATTTTTAAAGCCACATTTCCGTTGGCAATTGGAGCTCCCGCTGAGTTAAAAGCGATGGTTTGGTAGCTGAACGCCTGTGGTACCTGTGCACTTACTAATGATGCGATAAATAATCCTAAAGTAATGTAGAGTTTTTTCATTTTTTCTCAAAAATATTTTAATGTTTTTTAATAATTTTAATTGCTTTGATATCAGGATTTCTGAATTTAATCATATAATTTCCCTCTTTCAAATGACGGAGATCAAGTTTTCCAGAATCAAGTTTCCCTTTTGATACTAATCTTCCAGCGATATCATAGATTTCAAATTCATCAACTTTCGTTTTAGATTCAAGTTTGATGTAGATAAAATCTGCAGTTGGATTAGGATAAACCTTAGTGTTGTCTTTCACAACCTCACTGATTCCCAAAAGCTGAACGGTTGTTGACTGCAAAAGACCTATCGTCCCAGAGGCTGCCTGATCAGGGTTGTCGGGAATCACATAAATTTCTCCGACGGAATGGGCTAGGTCATTCCCAGACAATGCACCGGAATTAATGCTTCCAATAGCCGACTGGCTGTATCCCAAAAAAGGAATTGCAAACATTAATAATGTAATTTTTCTTTCCATTGTTTTTTGTTTAAAAAAGTGCGTGAATATAATTCTTTTTTTTAATATTCAAATATGCGTGAAAACATATTTTTAAAACTCATTAAAGTGAGTTAATATACTGATGAACTACTGACTATAGGTGTGAAAATTCAATAGTGATTCTGTTTTTTTTTTCTTGAAAATCTGAAATTTAACAATTATGGATATAGTTTTTCATTTAAAAAAATGATGTTAATTAAGATAACGAAAAACTACTTTCCCTATATTTACAAAAACTAATTCTTAATTCAATGAAAAAATTAATTCTCTCACTCATCATTTGTCTCTTCAGTCTTTCATTCGTCAGTGCTCAGGAAAGTGCGGATCTCGTGATGTCTAAAGCTTTGGCGCAGGCTAAAAAAGAACAGAAAAAAGTGCTTCTCATTTTTCATGCTTCATGGTGTGGATGGTGCAAAAAGATGGATCAGAATCTTCAGAAACCTGAAGTTGAACCTTATTTTACAAAAAACTTTGTTACAACACATCTAACTGTGATGGAATCTCCAAACAAGAAAAATCTTGAGAATGCTGGAGGCGATCAGGTTTTGAAAAAGTATGGCGGTGATGAAGATCAGGGGATTCCGTTTTGGGTAATTATAAATTCAGACGGTAAAATGGAGGAAAATTCAATCGACGAAAAGAAGGAAAATATAGGATGCCCGTCTGCGCCTGAAGAAGTGGAAAGTTTTATTAAAAAACTTGCCAAAACAACAAAATTAAAAAAGGAAGAATTAGAAAAAATTAAAACTGTTTTTACAGCAAAAAAATAGAAAAACAACTCAGATGTAATAAGAAGAAATCCCAAAGTATAAGTTTTGGGATTTCTTTTTCAGTCTAAAATAAAATTTTCTTTATCACAGCGACAACGGTAAGGGAAGTTAGCACGTTCAATTTCTTTAGTTTCAATGATAGTATTTCCTGCGGGATTTTTTTTAATGTAGGTGACTTTGAACTGCGCCGAATAATTATCTTCACAAAATTTCAATTGATACAAGTTACATTCGCTGATATCTGTGTCAATAAATTCTTTATTTTCTTTTGAATAATAAGTTCTGTAATTATATTGGGTGAAATAAAAAGATTCATTTTCAGTGTCATATTCTGTTAAATCATAAACCTTTGTGAGGCTGTCGACATTATAAATCTTAATTTGGTAGTGATAAACATCCTTGAGTTTTTCCTTAAAAAAAGTTACTTTCCGATGGTAATTTCCATTCACAAAAGTCTTCATTTCTGTAAAATTGTCTTTTTTGGAGATCGAATCAATAATCACATATCCTTCAACCTGCTCATCCGAGGGCTGTTTTCTCACGCAAAGTGAAGCCGTATCTGTGTACTTACATTGTAGCTCAGGATTATTATATTTGTCTTTCACTTCTCTGAAAACCAGTTTTCCGGATTTATAAGTTTCATATTGACCGCCAATTTTACTTCGACCATCCAATTCGCCATATTTGTAGTATAGGCTGTCAATTGATCCGGAGATATTATTTTTTAATTCTAATCGTTCTTTTTTGCCATTTTCATAATAGCTAATTTGCACAACTTCCGTATCGTGATGAAAATATCTGAACCATAATCCTTCTTTTAAATTATTGTTATACTTTCCGTTTTCTTCCAGTTTTCCAAATCTGTAAATAGAACTTAATCCACTTTTAATACCCTTGCTGTAGTATGATTTCTCTGAAAAAATTTCTTTTGGCTTTTCCCATTTTATCAGAAATTCGCCATCCATAATCTTGTTTTTATAGTAGTACTTTCCTTCAGAAAAAGAAACGTGTTTATCCCTGATTTTTTTCTGAGAATGAAACGTTGAAAAGTTTAATATTAGAATGATTGTAAAAAAGATTCTGTTCATCAAATAGATAATTATAACTTCCCGAAAATAGGAAATATATTCATTAAAATGATTTTTGAATTTGAAACATTTTAAATTGATTGCTCGAAGTAGTTTTTGGTTAAATTGATATCCAAATTACTTTAAATACAAAGTAGTTTTATGAACAATACTAAATGATATCATAAAAATGAACGAAAACAATTTGAAAATCAATCCCTACAGAAACTTCTATCGGCCTCAGATTCTTACGGTTTGGGAGAAATCGGTTCTTGCAACACATCATTTTTTAGATCCGACAGATTTTGAAGAAATAAAAATATTGGTCAGCAATATTGATTTTAATACATTTCAGGTGTTTTGTCTTGCTGATGACGACCTCGTTTTAGGCTTTGTAGGAGTGGCTGACAGAAAGATTGAAATGCTGTTTTTAGACCCTCAATATATTGGTCAGGGTATGGGAAAGTTTTTGCTGGAGTTTGCTGTAAATGATTTAAATGCAAATCAGCTTGACGTAAACGAACATAACGAAAATGCTTTTAAATTTTATCAAAAATTCGGATTTAAAATAATAGAAAGAACTGAAAAAGATGATCAGGGTAGAGCGTATCCGCTACTGAGAATGAAACTTACAGAATAATACATTGACTTTGTATATTCTTCATATTGTGAAAAAATAATTGAAAAATTGTCGGTATTTTATATATTTACGCCCTCATAAATATGAAAAAGAAGAAATTATGGAACAAAAATATTTTATTCACGACGGTATGGATAAGAAAGGACCTTATACTTTAGAAGAGCTTAGGTTGCAGGATGTAAAAAGATATACCCTCATTTGGCACGGCGGTCTCAATAACTGGACAGAAGCCGAAAAACTCTACGAACTGAAAAGCCTTTTTGAAACTGCTGCACCAACGATTAACTTAAGCAAAGAGCTTCAGGTTGTACCACCCAGACTTCCTCAGACAACCAATAATGTGGATTACCGAATAGGGAATATAGAATATCTGAAAGATAATACCATCAAAGTGTATTACGAGACCGAAATTGTTCAGTATCGTTATGCTAATTTCGGCGAAAGATTGGGCGCAAGATTCTTAGATATTTTGGTGATTATTTTACCTGCGATGATTATTCCGGTATTGCCGGGATGGCTTTATTTCTCATTGATGCACAGCAGTAACGATCAGCAAACGCTTGGTCAGAAAGCCGCAAACATTAAACTGCTGAGCACAGACGGTATGAAAGTGAATTTCGGACAGGCAACCGGGCGTTTTTTTGCCAATATTCTCAACGTGATGACCTTTTTTATCGGATATTTTATGTTCTTCTTCAACAAAAAAAATCAATGCTTGCACGACAGTATTTCAAGCACCATCGTAGTTTCAGAACTGAGACGAGAAGGAAGATATTAAATAAAAAATTAATTTTACCACTTTAAACCCCAACCTCACTCCATAAAATGAAAGAAGAAAATATTAATAAACTGAATTCCTTATTTTCCAATTTGAAATCTGAAGAGCAGAAGCTTAAAGAGAGCATGGAAAAGAAAAAAAGCGAAGATGATTTGTTTATCGAAGGTTTCAGAACCTTGTGTAAGAATTTTATAGATCCCAAAATGCAGGAATTCAGAAGAATGCTTCGGGAAAACGGTTTTGGGTGCAAGATTTCTTTTAATGAAGAGATTAAAAATGGTTTGGGCATCAACTCTCAAACCAACATTAAACTTCAGATTTCGCGAAATGTAGATTCTAATTTTTATGCTAATGATAAGTTTCCGCATATTATGTTTGTGGCTGACAAGAATTTAAAAAGAATTGTCATTCATCAGGACATGATTTTCCAAAACGGAACAGGAAATGCAGCTCTGAAAGAAAAAAATTACACACTCGATAATCTTTCAGAGGAAGATATTGAAAGAGAAATTCTGGAATCGGTTGAGAATATTTTGGTTAATAAATAAAAAGAAAACCTGCATCATTGCAGGTTTTTTAGTTTAAATCTTAATATTATTTTTTCTGATAATTACGATTTGAAACCATTACCGAATCATTTAAAGTTGCCAAAAAAGACAGCAAATCTTCTCTTTCTTTTACATTAAAAACTAGCGGTTTTTCCAGCTGTTTCGCTAAAGTCGCGCTTTTTACAATTCCTTTTTCGTAATGATCCAAAACTTCATTTAAAGTTTTAAATCTGCCGTCGTGCATGTAGGGATAAGTGTAGCCAAGATTTCTCAAACTGGGAATTTTAAACATCCACTGATCTGCAGGCTCAAAAGATTTGTTCCATTTTCCGTGATCGTCTAATTTGGGATTGACAGGAAGTCCGTTATTCGCAAAACTGTAGGTTGAGAAAAGAGGTTCGCTGTGACATGAACTGCAGTTTTGCTGATACAGAAGATAACCCTTCTTTTCAGAATCAGTAAATTCCGCCTTTTTCTGTTTCACTTTATCATACTTCGAATTGGCTGAAACAATCGTCAGCTGAAATTGTGAAAGTGCTTTCATCAGACGTTCAGAAGTTGCTAAACTGTCGCCAAAACTTTTATAGAAAAGCGTCCTGTATTCTTTGGATTTATTGAGTTTTCGAACAGCAGTATTAATATCTTCCCCCATTTCCGCGGGATGATTGATTGGAGCCAAAGCCTGTGCATCAATATTTGGAATCACGCCATCCCACATAAAATTTTTCTGCCACGCAAGATTGAAGATCGCAGGAGAATTTCTGTCCCCAATTCCTTCATCAATCCCTTTACTCAAATGATTTCCCGCATGCGAAAAAGCCTGATTGGAATTATGACAGGACGAACAGGAAATCGTATTATTCCTCGATAAAATGGGATCATAAAAGAGTTTTCTTCCCAAATCAATCGTGGCCTTTTTCAGAGGCTTCTTTTTAAAATCATAAACTGGTTTCGGAAAATAGGAAGGATAAATTAACCCAATATCCTGCAGACTGTAAGAAAACAACAGCAGTAAAAAAGATGCAAAGGCTAAATATTTAAGTTTTGAATACAAGAGTTTGTTTTTTTACATATCTTTCAGAGAATCGTAATTATCTTCTGGATTTTGGAAGTTTTGGAGGATGCGGATCACTTTTACAACATCATTTTCAATATAATAGATGAGTGTATTGTGCTTTGTAATAAGTATTTTCTGATATTTTGTATCTTCATATTTCTGAAATACAGCTATTCCATCAATTATGATTTCTAAACAATGGTCAAGTTCAAAATTAAAATTTTCCAACACCTTATCATTCCATCTATTCAAAAGATAGTCTTCAATTCTGTCAAGATCATCAAAAGCCTCCTTACTAAATTGAATTTCCATTTCTGTAATCTTCTAATCTTTTTCTGGAACGCTCTTTTACCTGATCATAGCTATAGATTCTTCCGTTTTTAAAATCCTCCTCAGCTCTTACAAATGACTCCAGAATTTCTTCCTTGGTTTCGTTTCTCCACTCTTTCGGTTCGATGGTTTTTGAAATCACCAAAAGTTCTTCAGGCGTAAATCTCTTTTCCTTTAATTTCTTGAAAAATGTAGGCTTCTTAATTCCGGATTTCTCGATAATATAAGACATTTTAAAAGGAGAATTTTTCAGAATCTCATCAATATTATTTTGAATCTCTATATATTTTTCTATATCAGCTATCATAATTTTATATTTTTGGTATCATTTTATGAGACAAATATAATAAAATATTCAATCAGAATATTTGAACTGCAATTTTTAACGCCAAGTTCGCCAGGATTCTTAAAAAAAACTACATAATTATCCGTTCGCAAAGGCACTTCGTTAAGCTACGGCTTTGAGCAATCATCGCTGAGTGAAACGCCTTTGCGACCGAAAATATTTTCAGAAAATTTAACAAAAACCTTGCGCCCTCTTGCGTGAAAAACTTTCTTCATTAAATTTACAAATGAAAATACCTTGGATCAGGATATTGAAACTCAAAATCCAGTTCTTTAATTAATTTTTCAGGAGAAATAGTTCTTCCAACCGTTGTTCTCTCGCCATCGTAAGGCAAATCTTTCTGCGCATTAATCACCTCTTCTTTATTAGGATGAATTGGGGCAACAACATTGTAAACTTTCGATTCAGAATGATTTTCCAGCATTTTTTCGATCACCGAAGCAATATCCGAAAAATGAATATGATTCACGAGCTGATCCAGACCTGAGATATTATAATTCTTTAAAAGCCTTTCACCGCCCATCAATCCGGCCAATCTCAGGATATTTGTTTTAGGAAATTTTTCTAAAATAAAACTTTCACTTTCCACATCTTTTGCAGGCTGATCGTCTTCTGTAAATTCTTTATCTTCCTGAGCATAAACGCCAGTGGAGCTCATCAGAAAAAGCTGACCTTTAAAATCCCCAAGAAAATTCAACAGATTTTCTCTCTTGTCATTCATAGGAATTTGCGCACCTCTGATTCCCGAAAACGGAACGCTGATAATGATGGCATCTAATTCTTTTGTAGCTTCCCATTCTTTCATGTCAGAATCCAATTCTGTTGGGAAACTGACCAATGTTGCCTGAAAACCTTTCAATTTAAATTTTTCGACTTTAGATTCCGTCGTCGTTGTAGCGTAAATTTGATATTGGTTTGATAACCGTTCTGCGATATGACTTCCGAGCCAGCCGCAGCCGATGATGCCTAGTTTTTTCATTAATTTATTTTTGATAATTACTTTAGATTTAAGAACGTAAATTTACAGAAATCAATCTTCAAAATTTCTCAAATTAAAGTCGAGAAATGCCAATGTAAGTAAACTGTTATCAAAGTTTTCATCAGTCTCAATTTCAAATACAGATTTTAAAAACGATCTTTTATGTTTAAAACTCATGACTAATTTGTCATTTTCAAATTGATACAGTGAAAAATTTTTCGACCAGAATTTAGATTTTAAATAGTAGATTTCTGTAAAAGGTTGACCATAATAAAATATTCTTTGATGAACGTAATCAATCCTTACCAGCAATTTTCCATTCTCATCTTCGTAATGGATCTCCTTTCTGAAAAACCCTATATCTCTGATTTTATAGATTTTATCATTTAATTTCAACTGTGTGCCGTTTCCTAAAAAACCAACAAACATTCTTTCACCAACAAGACTATTATTCTCATCATACAGGTTCCACGAATTTTTAATCTCCTTAGCGGTAAATAATTTCATATTTCAAAAGTATCATTTAAATACAAATATTTTCATATAAATACTGATGATAATCATTCCGTGGGATAAGTGTTTTTTAAGTCAATGTGAAGAAAAAAATGTATCGAAAACCCATGAGTTTAAAACAAACCTGCTTCCCTCTCAATTTCTCCTTTTTCAAGGAAATATTTTCAATAAAACTTCAGTTCAATGCAACCTTTTTGCTATTTTCAATGTCTTAACAGTAAAGAATGATTCTTTTTCGTTAACCTTAAAATCTTCCTATGAAAAAAATACATCTGTTATTAGCATTCTTATTAACCACTTCATTATTTTTTGCCCAACAGGACAAGATTGCAGTCTACGCGGGAGTCGAACTGCAACCTACAATTTATAAATATCAACCTGCAGCCCATATCAATGTACGTTCTTACATTAATGACAAGGTTTCCTTGGGTGGAGCATTCAGTTTTACCAGCAAAAAATACAATGAAGGTTTTGGCTATTCTGCGGACAGAACACGTTCCAATCATATTCTTCTTAATGTTTTGGCGCAGAATGATTTTATCAGCAGTGATAAAGTAGTTTTTGGCATGTACTTTTCTACCGGCCTTTACTTTTTCAGGCTCGTGAATCCCGACGAAAAAACAACAGAAATCAGCTACACAGAAGTCGATGGTGTCGTAACGGAAAATGAATATGATGTTCCTACAAAACTTACCCGGGATATTTTCTTTAATGTACAGGCGGGGCTGGATGTTTCTGTAAAACTGGCTAAAATAACAGAGGAAAGCGTATCAATTTATCTGACATCACGCGCAGGATACCAACACGTCATCGGGAAAGGAGATTTTCTCAATGGAAATCAGTTTTCCAAACCAGTATTTTCTTTAGGTATTACGATTAAAGGGGATAAATAAGCTTTCTATTTTTTCAGATAAAATCATTATCCCCCACTTTGTCATCCCGCAGGGATCTCAACGTAGTATTAGATGTTACATGGAGCGATTCGTGTTGAGGTTCTTGCAGAATGACAAACGTTGTGGTTATGCCTGCTGATTACCACAAAACTGTGCGTCCAATTTGTCATCCCGTAGGGATCTCAACATAGTTTTAGAAAACTGCTTGGAAAGATTCGAGTTCAGATCCTTTCAGGATGACAAACGTTGCGTTAATTTTTTTGTAAAAAAAAATCTCCACTTACTTCTATACCCAGTTTGTCATCACGTAGGGATCTCAATGTAGTATTAGAGATGTTTTACCCTTAAAACTTCCGCAATGATAACTAAAACTCCTAAAACTCTTGTCGAAACAAATCATTCAAAAAATCCATATTGGGATTTTGAATTCTTATCAACTCTAATTTCTTAATCCTACATAAATTTTTTATTTCTTTTTCCCGTTCAATTGCTTGTTGAATCCACCCAAATTTTTCATAGTAAACCAAGAATTCTACATTATATTTTGTGGTAAATGAGTTAGGATTTGATTTCGTCTTATGTTGATGTAATCTTTTATGCAGATTGTTGGTTACACCTGTGTATAGAACAGTTTTACTTTTATTAGTGAGAATATAAACATAGAATGTGTATATTCCTTCAGTGAATTCAATCATTATGTGTTGTTTTTATTTAAGCCAATATAAATAATTTTTACCACATACTCTGTACACAATCACGCACACACACACGCACACTTTGTCATTGCGTAGGGATCTCAATGTAGTAATAGAAAACTGTATGGAATGATTCGGAGTTAGATCCTTGCAGGATGACAAACATGACGCTTAATCTTACTCTTCATCATAACTCATATCCACCCACTTCTGCACCCACTTTGTCATCCCGCAGGGATCTCGACATAATTATTAGAGAAGTTGCATGGAGCGATTCTGGTTTAGACCCTTACAGGATGACAAATATGATGCTTATTTTTTATGATTTATTTACGCCCACTTTGTCATCCCGCAGGGATCTCAACATAGTATTAGAGAATCGCTTGGAAAGATTCGGGTTCAGATCCTTACAGAATGACAAACGTTGTGGTTATGCCTGCTGATTACCACAAAACTGTGCGTCCACTTTGTCATCCCGTAGGGATCTCGACATAATTATTAGAGAAGTTGCATGGAGCGATTCGGGTTTAGATCCTTACAGGATGACAAATATGATGCTTTTTTTTATGATTTATTTACGCTCACTTTGTCATCCCGTAGGGATCTCAACGTAGTATTAGAGAATCGCTTGGAAAGATTCGGGTTTAGATCCTTACAGGATGACAAATATGATGCTTATTTTTTATGATTTATTTACGCTCACTTTGTCATCCCGCAGGGATCTCAACATAGTATTAGAGAATTGCTACGAAAGATTCGGGTTTAGATCCTTACAGGATGACAAATATGATGCTTATTTTTTATGATTTATTTACGCCCACTTTGTCATCCCGTAGGGATCTCGACGTAGTATTAGAGAAGTTGCATGGAGCGATTCGGGCTTAGATCCTTTCAGGATGACAAACTGGGCGACAAATCTGCTTCATCATATTTAAATAAAAAACTCAGCACTTAGCCGAGTCATTATCAATTAAGATGGTTTTTCATCTTTCGGTTTCGCTGAATTTTTCGCTGCTTTTACCAGTTCATTGGTATCATTGTAGAGAAGTTCCCAACCTGATACATCTTTCATGGCAGTCAGCATATTCAGATAAGTTTTGAGGTTTTTCTCCAAATCCTTACGAATGGCGCTTGCGCTGGTCATCTGTCTAAGGTCGGCATTGGCTTCTGCCTGCTCGCCAAATACGGTTTCAAAAGTTTCGTGTTTTGTTTTCATATCGGCGAATGCGGTGTTCACAGAAAGAATGCCAATTTTCTGATGGTTATCCTGACTTTCCAAAGCTTCAATGAGTTTGGTCATCTGGGCGGTTTGTGAGGAGTAGCTGAGACGGTCGAGATCCAGTCCGAAAGTTTTGAAAACACTGTACAGATCTTCCGCCGACTGAGAATTGGGTGCCGACTGTAGCTTTCGGTAACCATCCAGAAAAGCTTTGAAACTGGTATAAGCGACATCTCTTTCATGGTCTGCCGTGGCAACATCTTTTCCCTTTCCGCTGTAAATCTGTTTGGTGTAGACCGCATCGTATTCGTTGTAGGAAGTCTGCAAAGTTGCGGTAAGAGGATGGTTGGAAATCACAGGATATTTTCCTGACTGAATGTTGGTCATAATTCTTTGAGCCAAAGTCGCAAGGTCTTTAGTGCTCAGCTTAGTGAGTGCAATTTTCATACGTTTGCGTTTTTTAATTAATAAATTAGTAATCAAATATATAAAAAACTTCTGTGGTAGCAAACAGTCTTATTTTAAACCAACGGAGTGCTCCGGAAGTTACAAACACTGTTGTTTTAAACCAAAGAAGTTCTCCGGAGGTTTCCCGCAACTTGCAGGAGACTTCCGGAGGAGTACGGAAGTTACAAACAGGGTTGTTTTAAACAAACGGAGGTGTTGGGAGGTTTGTTTTAAGTGTAATTGTGAAGTTGTACGGATATGGATGGTTTTGATTGGGGATATTTAAATAAATATTTCATATTGTATTATTCTAGTACGAGCAAGATGCTCAGACCATCGCAGATTGTTGTAAATAAACGGAAATGTAAATTAGTTGTTTGTAAAAATATTTGAAATTAAATTTTATTATGACTAGGGTTTCCTTATATTTGAACCAAAAGATTAATAAATCACTGCATAATATTATTATTTAAAATTGTATTATTAATTATGGAAATAATTTATTGGAATACCAATAAAACAACTAATCAACAAGCGATTTTAGAAATAATAATAGAACATGAACCTGATATATTCTTTATTTCTGAAGTTAGTGACGAAATCTTACAAATTGATTTTGAAAAAATTAATTATGAAATTTTCGAAAATCCAGGGTGTGACAGAGTTAAGATTCTTAAAAAGAAATTAATAATCTTAAATTTATCTTTACAAAATAAATATTATACATCAGTAAAGACAGAGAATGATATTAATATCATTGCAGTACACTTACCTTCTCAAATGTACCAATCACTTGAATCCTTGAAAAATTATATTCGAAACTTGAGAGAGTCGATTGATTATGAAATTGGTGATTCAACTGAAAAGGATATTATATTTATTGGAGACTTTAACATGAGTCCTTACGATAAGTCAATGATAGATTTTGATGGATTTGGTGCGACAAATGCTAGTAAATCCAGAAATAGCATAACAAGCTTGCAGATAAAAAAATCACTGTACTATAATCCTACTTGGCAATTATTTAGTCGTAATCAATTTCCAGGAACTCATTATTACCAAAGACCATCTGCGACTTCATACGATATCTTGGAACATCATATTTTAGATCAGGTCTTGATAAGTTTGAAATTAAAGGATCATTTAGAATATGAATTCATTTCAGTGATAGAAAAAACAGAAAATAATGTATTTTTAAACCAGGAAACATTTAGATTAGAAATATCTGATCATCTACCTTTACATTATAAATTTAAAATAAAATAGATATGGAATGGAACCAATTTGAAGAAAAGAAAGTTGATTTACCCGAAAGTACTGTAAATTCACTACTTGAAGGATTTTCAAAAGCAACAAAAGGGCTAGCTGATCTTGGAATTAAAAAAGCTGCGAATAGTAGACGTTTAAGTTCAAGTTTAGAAACTCTATTTCAATTTGAGGTAATATTATATAGCGAATTTATACCTGATTACAGAATGACTGTGTTTAAGTTTGGATATGATATAGAAATTTATCCTGTTAAGTTGGAAGTCTCTGATAATATATTTGAAAATGTTGAAGATCCGAATTGGCCCTTTACCCCAAAGGTTGAAGTTTTCGATTCAGAAGAATTGTTTAAAGAAAAAGTAGAAAAAATATTTAAAGGTGAAAAATTCGTTGAAATTGTTTCTGGTATAATGAAGATTGCTAGTACATTTCTTTCTAAATAAAACAACGTGGATTTAATGGTTTGCGATCCCTGAGCAAACATAAAAATTAATTAGAATATAATCGAAATCATTATAACCAATAAAACCTGCCTCACAGCAGGTTTCCTATTTTCTGTCATTGCTAGGGACGAAGCAATCTTTCGAGCTTATTAAGCAAGTTCAACATATTGCTTCGCTTTGCTCGCAATGACGTTTAAAACAAACTCTCATCCACAAAATTCGGCAACGTCACCTTCAAATTTGGTTCGGCTTCCATTGCTCTTTTAATCGCAAAAACAGCACCTTCATTTCTTGCCCAGCTTCGGCGGGAAATTCCATTGTTGACGTCCCAGAAAAGCATTGATTTTAATCTTCTGTCGGCATCATCGCTTCCATCGAGCAACATCCCGAAACCACCGTTGATCACTTCGCCCCAGCCAACGCCACCACCGTTGTGAATACTCACCCAGGTCGCCCCACGGAAACTGTCGCCAATCACATTGTGAATCGCCATATCTGCCGTAAATCTCGAGCCGTCATAAATATTGGAAGTCTCTCTGTACGGCGAGTCCGTCCCCGAAACATCGTGATGGTCTCTTCCCAAAACCACCGCTCCGATTTCTCCGTTGGCAATGGCTTTGTTGAAGGCTTCAGCGATCTTCATTCTCCCTTCCGCATCGGCGTACAGAATTCTCGCCTGCGAACCAACGACCAGATTGTTTTCCTGAGCGCCTTTTATCCACGTGATATTGTCTTTCATCTGCTGCTGAATTTCCTCCGGCGATGTTTTAATCATTTCCTCTAAAACGGCACACGCAATATCATCGGTTTTCTGTAAATCTTCCGGTTTTCCGCTGGTACAAACCCAACGGAACGGTCCGAAACCATAATCAAAACACATCGGCCCCATAATATCCTGAACGTACGAAGGATATTTGAACTCCCTTCCAATCGTAGGATTGTCTGACATTACATCGGCTCCGGCTCTGGAAGCTTCGAGTAAAAAAGCATTTCCGTAATCGAAGAAATAAGTTCCTTTTGCTGTATGTTTATTGATGGCGGAAGCGTGTCTTCTCAAGGTTTCCTGAACTTTTTCTTTAAATAACTCAGGGTTTTCTGCCATCATCGTATTCGATTCCTCAAAGGTTTGCCCGACCGGATAATAACCGCCCGCCCAAGGATTGTGAAGCGAAGTCTGGTCTGAACCGATATCGATTCTTAAATTTTCTTCATCAAATTTCTCCCAGATATCGACGATGTTTCCAAGGTAAGCTAAAGAAACCGTCTCCCGATTTTCCTGAGCTTTTCTTACTCTTACCACCAGTTCACCCAGATTTTCGTGGATTTCATTCACCCATTTCTGTTCGTGACGGATTTTGGTAATCTTTGGATTCACTTCCGCAATCACCGTAATGCAACCTGCGATATTTCCGGCTTTTGGCTGAGCTCCGGACATTCCGCCTAAACCTGAAGTAACGAATAATCCGCCTTTTGGTTCTTTATTAATTTTTCTGAAAGCATTTAAAACGGTAATCGTTGTTCCGTGCACAATTCCCTGCGGACCGATGTACATATAAGATCCTGCAGTCATTTGTCCATACTGTGAAACACCCAGCGCATTGAATTTTTCCCAATCATCCGGCTTGGAATAATTTGGAATCATCATTCCGTTGGTCACGACTACTCTCGGTGCATCTTTATGCGAAGGAAATAATCCCATCGGATGACCGGAATACATTGTTAATGTTTGTTCGTCTGTCATTTCCGACAAATATTTCATCGTCAGAAGATACTGCGCCCAATTGCTGAACACCGCACCATTTCCACCGTAAGTAATCAGTTCGTGAGGATGTTGAGCCACGGCATAATCCAGATTGTTCTGAATCATCAGCATAATGGCTTTTGCCTGCTCAGATTTTCCTGGATATTCGGCAATGTCTCTCGCTTTCATCTCATAATCGGGACGGAAGCGGTACATATAAATTCTTCCGTATTTTTCCAGTTCTTCTTTAAATTCCGGCAACAATTCTGCGTGTAATTTTGGTTCGAAATAACGTAAAGCGTTTTTCAGAGCGAGTTTTTTCTCTTCTTCGGATAAAATCTCTTTACGTTTCGGAGCGTGGTTGATTTGGGTTTCGTATGGTTTTGGCTGTGGTAATTCTGTTGGGATTCCTTGTTGTATTTGTTCTTTAAATGTCATTATGTACTTACATTAGATCCTTCGACAAGCTCAGGATGACAGGTTGATATTTGAAATTAATTAAGGTTTTAAAGATATTCAAATTAGAAAATCCCTGCAAATAAAGAAAGAGAATATAAAGGGGCGATGAAAATTCCCCTCCTTTGGAGGGGTGGCGAAAAATCTTTGATTTTTTGACGGGTTGGTTTATGCGCAATTAAACCACCCTTACTTTTTCCCTTTGATTGAATCCAACCCTCCAGAGGAGAGGAATTTTACATGCTATAGTTTTTGATAATAAAATCTTCCAGTTCTTTCATAACTACGCACAGATTGTTTTTAATATCAAAATCTGAAATTCTGAACATTTTCAATCCCAATGATTCCAGATAATCTTGTCTGATGCCATCATAAATCTCTTTTTTATCATGGCTTGAACCATTGATTTCTACGATTAAGCCAAGATTTTTTACATAAAAATCAACAATATAATTTCCAATGATTCTCTGTCTGTCAAAATCAATTTTATGAAATGTTTTTGCCCGAACTTTTTTCCAGAATATGACTTCATTTAAGATTCCGGCTTTTCTTTTTTGCGATAGCAATTTCTTTAAATTGGGATTGTATGGAAGATTGTAAACGGAATTTTTGTAGATGGGAATTCCTTTTATTTCTGTGAGTATTTCTTTCATTGTGTAAGTGTTTAATGAAAGATAAGTATTTTTTTAGAAAGTGGAAATTTTAATGAATTAAATCGCGCATAACCACCCCGTCTTCGATTTTCAATCGAATCCACCCCTCCAAAGGAGGGGAATTCTCATGCTCCAAAGAATAAGTTTGGCAAAGTACAAAACAACAAAACCCCACAAAAGTGAGGTTTTATCGTTCAATATATATAATTAATTTGTGTTCTTAACCAAGATCCAACCGGTAAAGCTTCTGCCGTCGGGTAGTGTGATAACATACCAATAACTTGATGACGGGATTGGCCTTCCGGAAATCGTTCCGTCCCAAATGATTTGAGTGTTGGTATCCTGTTCGAAAATCTTGAACTGATAACGGTCAAATACTTTTACATTCGTCATTTTCTTTCCGAAAACGTGAAGATTTTTGATGATCCATTTATCGTTCATGCCGTCTCCGTTAGGTGTGATGGCGTTTTTAATATCCAGGATTACTCCGTCCTGTTTTACGATACATTTTCCTTCGAGATATTTTACATAAAATGTGGTAATTCCTGTTGGAAGATTCATGAAAACATTACTTTCCTGCCAGTTGATGCCGTCAATTGAATAAACAATCGGCTGTGAACCTGTTGCTGTGATTGTATAGGTGTTTCCGTTTGCAACCATCTGCTGAATCACGGGAACATCATAGTATTTTGCTTCAAATGTCGCTGTGTACGAGCATCCGTTATCTGCAGTTACGGTAACGGAATAAGTTCCAACCATATTCATATCCGTAATGGTGTTTGAATTGGATACGACCTGACCTGCAGGATTTGTCCAGACGTAGCTTACAATAGTGTGTCCTTCTACTTTTAAAGTATAACTGAATTTGCCATCCGGACAGAAATATTGCGTCGGAATCTGAAAAACAGGTACTTTTTTGAGGCTGATTTTAATGGTTGTATATTCTGGGCAAAGTCCAGGTGCTTCCACTTTTACAAAGATGATGTCAGAGCCTGTGTTTTGATTAAAAGTATATGCATTCGGATTTGAAATTATATTCGAATTCGCCTGAAGGTCAGCTAAAGAAGGATAGTAGGTAAAAGTTGGATTGTTTCCTGAATAAATTTGATTTTGAAACTGAGTAAGGTTTACAGTCTCAATTCCATCATTGAGTTGATCGCAGACATTATTAAGCAGGAAAGGTCCCGGCTGGATAATCAGTTTGTCACCAAATATAAAGTTGATGCTGGCAATATCGTCACACCCGGGAATATTCATTACTCTAACCCAAATCTGTGCAGGGAAAGGATTTACAGCAAACAGAGTAGGATTCTGTATTTCATTGACCATGTTTTGGGCATCCTGCTGAGTAAGATAAAAGCTGAATGTATTCATGGAATTTGGAAGGTCGACGTATTGATTCGTAAAATTCATCAGGTTGACTTCATAATTTCCATCAAGGTTTTCATCACATATTTTTAAGGTAGAATTAATAGATTTAGGTGGGAAATAAGTGTTCAGTTGCAAAGGAGCTACCGAAAAACAGCCCGTCGTTTTAGCGGTAAATCTTGCCCATACCTGCACGCTGGAAATATCAGTTACTAAAGTATTTCCAATCTGATTGGCTGTGTTTCCTGCGTTGGCTTCTGCTTGTGTGTGATAAAATTTCACATCTATATTCGATAAAGCATACGTGTTCTGTGCAGGGTTGTACATCTGTGGAATCGCATCTGTAAGTGTGAAAGTTTCACTTAAATTAAAATCTTCATCACATCTGTTGATTACAGCACTGTTCGTCAAAACAACTACAGGAAGAAAATTCATTTGAATGGTGAGTTTTGAAGCTGAAAAACATTCACCTGAATTAAATTGAATTTTGACATAAACAGTCGTATTTCCTGTTATAGGATAAGCACTAGGATTGGTTATCTCATTGGAAAATGTCTGATTTGTAGCGTTGTAATTTTGATAATACGTAAATGTCACAGCTGAAGATCCGGAGTAAATCTGCGGTTGAGCCAGCGTAAGATTGTAATTTTCTACCCCGTCATTATTATTGTCGCAGATATTATTGAGTACAACATTGACATTCGGATTAACGTTTGGTGTTGCAACTAGACCTACTGTGAAAGGATAGATTTGTGTACAGTTGTAAGAATTTATTTTTACAAAATATTGCTGAGAACCATTTAAATTGACTGTAGTTAAAGGATTTGTTCCCGCTTGTGCATTGGCTTGAGAACTATAAAATGTAGTTGTCGCATTTTGGTTGCCGACAATGGAAGCTGAAAATTGATCTAAATTTACATTTTCCGAATTATCATTATTAAAATCACAAACTGTAAAGTTGGAACTGACAATAACAGGATGAACTAAATTGATAGTAATTGGGCGTACCGTAAAACAGTCATCACTCTGCTCGAATCTTACATAAAAAGTCTGTGAAACTAAATTTCCGTTGTCTGTAATAGTTTGAGTAGGTGAAATTGGGTCAACCGCATAAAATGCATTGTCTGAAGTTGCATAAAATTCTGTAACAGGCACTGTAAGAGGATCCAAAAGCATATTTGCAGACAGTGTGTTGAGATTTACTGTAATATCTTCAGTTCCGTTGAAGCAAATGTATTCGTTTTTATGATTGGCCTTTATTTTTGTGAAAGTAACATTCATATTCACCTGAACAACCGTAAAGCAGCCTCCCGGAATCTGAACTCTGATGAAAACAGGATAGATACCTTCTTTTATTGTCTGTAAAACCGGTCCCTGAGCCGAATAAGCTGCTGCGTACGTGGAGTAGGGCGTGAAAATTGCTCCTGGCTGCGTGCTGATGAGAGGTCCCATGTTAATGGCAAATTCGTAAGGTTCATTATTGTCATCATTAATGTCGCAAATCGTCAGTGGGTAATTGATTCCGTGAGCGTTTACGCCAGGCTTAAAATAAAAAGTTACAGGTCCGAGAACGTATGTGCAGTTGGCATCCTGAACCCTCAGCCAGACTTGTGTTCCTGCAGAAATAGTAGCTACAGTGATCGGATTTGTATTATTTTGAGCATTATTTTGAGATGAAAAATAAACAATAGAAGTATTTCCGGGTGCCAATAGTGAATTGTTTAAAAGGCTTAATTCATAATCAGTCTCAATTCCGTCATTATTGGTGTCGCAAAGAATTACTGAACTGGTAAGAAGCTCTTTTGTGAAAAACCCTAAGGTCAGTGTCGCTACTCTGAAACACGTGGTTGTACTTGGGTTTTGAATCCTTACGTAAATGATTTTATTGGAATTTAAAGAATAAGAATTAGATAATCCATTTACATTGTTTTGTGAATCCTGTAAACTATTATGATAAGTAAAATTAAAGTTGGATGGATTTTGTGAAGTTAAATTAGATTTAAAACTATCTAAATTAAGATTGATTGGATTATTACCACAAAAAGTCTGGCTGTAATTAATCGCAGTCGGATAAGTCGGGTCAAAAGTAAGATTAAAAGTATCTGTCAGCGTCAAAACACTGTTTCCGCAGGTGTTGAAATTGACTTCAGCGGTGTAAATTTCATTTTGAGTCGGGCAAAGTGTAGCCTGAATTCCCGTGGCAAGGGTTTGTCCGGCCGCATTTTTCCAGATCACTTCAGGTGTAATATCGTTTCCTGAGGGGGTGAATTTCCATGCTTCCTGCTGTGCTTCCCAGTTCCCTGTGTTTCTTGATGCAGGGGAGTAGCCCAAAGTTCCGCTGTCATTGATGATTCCCACAAGAGCATTTTCAAATTTTCTTGTTGCGCATGGGATGAGCTTTTTATCAATGAAAACTTCAATGATATTAGTGGTTTCGTGCAGTACGATCTGGGAAGATGATCTTTCGGTGCATCCGGCCATTCTTCCTTCATAAAAATTCACAACAAATTTTCTGTTGGGCGCTGTCCCGATCGTTGAATAGTAAATTTCAGACTGATCGGCAGCCGAAAAAACCATATCGTGATAAACTCCGAAAATTGAATTTTTTGGAAGTGAAGTGTTTGGGTTTTGCCAGTTGACGTTTGGGAAATTGATTTTACCTGCCTGGGTGGCGTCGAAAGTGACCATTCCGTTGGAGCCAATTACTAATGAATTGAAATTTTGATTAAAAAAACAAAAACTGAACGGTAGATTGATGGCTTGAGTAAATGTATCATCAAAATTAGCATTCAGCGAAGTTCCCTGATTGAGTGGAATTGCGGGAGTGTAAGTTCCTTGTGTAAGGACGTAAGATGTGGTTTGTTTGATAGCAGGATATTCTGCATGAAGTGTTATGCAACCGTTTGCGTTGAGATCATTGGTGCAGGTTACATGAAAATTTTCGTTTCCTGTATTATCTTTAATTAATACATTTAAGTTATTTTGAGAATAAACTGAAAAACAGGTGAAAAAATATATAATTTGTAAAATTCTTTTCATTAAAAATAAATTTTTTAGTTATTTTTTAATTAAATCTAGTTATGATTAGATATTTTGCAAATTTATAACTTTTAAAATATTAATTACATATTCATAAATATTTATTTATAATTATTTAAAAATGAATTAACATAAGAAAGACTGTCCTTATGGAGACAGCCTTTGTTTTTGCTTATATTGAATTTATAATTTTATAATGATTTAATTATCAATATCATCTTCTTCATCTTCATCTTCATCTTCGGTTTCATAATTCTCATCCTCCTCTTCATTTTCCATGTCATCGATCAAATCATCTTCATCTTCAAATAGATCTTCTTCGTCATCAGCGATATTGTAAACATCGTCTTCTTCTGCGGGTAACTGATCCGTAATCTGTTCAAAATTGTCGTCATCTTCCGCACCCGGAATATCTAGTCCGTAAGGCATACCATCATTTACATGGCCGGGATTTAAAATTGGGTTTCCATCTCCATCCAAAGGGATGTGTTCTTCCCTGTTGAAAATATCTTCACCAGGATTGTAATCCATCTCATCGAGCTTTCTTTCTTGCTCTGCAGCATTGTCTTCTGTTTTCATAATTTTATTTTTTGTGATGTTTAGTTCAAGACAAAAATGAGTCCAATTTCAAAAGAGCCAAGTAAAAAGTTAAAAGAGCCAAGTCGTATTTAAGATCCAAGGAAAAAGTAAAAAAAACCAAGTAACAGAGATTCGAAGATTTATAAATCTATAAATAATCAATCATCAATCATCAATCATCACCTATTACTAATTACCAATTGCTCATTACTCATCATAAATATACCTCCTCATTCGCGCAGGTTGGCATTTTTTCGCCTTTTGAGAAAGCGACCAGATTTTCTGCTGCAAGTTTTGCCATTCCGTTTCGGGCTTCTTCGGTTGCTGAACCGATGTGTGGAAGTACACAGACATTTGATAACTGTAGTAGCGGATTTTCTTTACTCATCGGCTCCGGATTGGTTACGTCTAGCCCGGCTCCCCAAATTTGCTTGCTGATTAAAGCTTCATACAGATTTTTTTCATTTTGAAAACCACCTCTTGCAGTATTGATGAAAATAGAATTGGGCTTCATTTTTTTGAAAACTTCAGCGTTGAAAAGTTCACTTTGTTCAGCCTTAAAATTAGCATGAATAGACAAAACATCAGATTGCTCTACCAATTCGTCAAAAGAAACGTATTTTGCGTCGAGCTCTTTTTCCGCTTCTTCGTTGTGATTTCTGTTGTGGTAAATGATATTCATTCCGAAAGCATATTTCGCTTTTTTAGCCATTTCAAAACCAATTCTTCCCAAACCAAAAATTCCCAAAGTTTTGCCCGTAAGTTCCTGACCCAGTGCAAAAAGTGGATCAAAATCTCCCCAATCTCCGTTTTTTACTCTTTCAAAATAAAAGCTAGAGCGTCTTGCTACCGACTGCATCAAAAGAAAAGCTGTATCTGCCGTGGCTACACTCAAAACATCCGGAGTATTTCCTACAGGGATGTTTCTGGCATTGGCTTCTTTGATATCTACATGATCAAAACCAACCGACAGTAGCGCAATGGCTTTCAGATTCGGGCATTGGTCAAAAAAATCCTTGTCAAATTTATGGAAGCCGACATTTAAAATAAGATCAGAATCCTGACAATATTTCAGCCATTGTTCATCCGAAAGGTTATCATGTTCGGGAATGAATACATCAAGCCCGTTCTCCTGCATTATCTTTATTCCAATTTCAGGAATTCTTTTGTTTACAAATACTCTCATAATTTATGGTGTGTTCAAATAAAAAACCTCACTTTTTAATGATGAGGTGTATTAGTGTTATTTTAAATTAATTTTCAGATAACTTTTAAATTCAATTATCATTCCGAACGCCTCATTTTAGCCCTTAAGTTTAATCAATTCGCCCTTTCTTTTAACTAAATTTTTATAGTCCCATTGTATTTCCACAGATTTTTTAAGCCATCGCTTCAAATCAACTTCGTTAATCTCAGTTTTATCATTGAAAAATATTGAAGCATCCTCAAATTTCTCGCCTTCTACATTCAGTTTTTCATCATTAAAAGATTTTCCGCTCCAAAACATCAGGCGAATTCCCTTTTTCTGTCTGCTGAAACCTACAATCGGATTTTCCTCCAGAAACCAAACGGGATGAGCATGCCAGATTTTATTTTCTGCATCATTCAGTTCCGCATCAATTATTTTTGAAAGTATATCGCAGATTTCTTTGTCTGAATCTGACTGTTTTTCAATGTAATCAAGAATATCAGGATTAATCATATTTATTGATTGGTATTATTCAGCATCGGAACAAATTTATAGGCACCGAATTCTTCTTTCTCAAATTCCGTGGGAGAAATTTTGGAAAATCTGTACAAAACCTGCTGATCGGTCGGCCCCAATGGAATCACCATTTTTCCGCCTACTTTAAGCTGTTTTAATAATTCTGTAGGCAAAACCGAAGCTCCGCAAGTCACGATAATTTTGTCGAAAGGAGCAAAAGTCGGCAAACCTGCAAAGCCGTCTCCAAAACTTTGAAATTTAGGGTAGAGATTCATTTCTCGCAATTTCTTTTTAGAAAAATCAAAAAGGTCTTTCTGTCTTTCAATAGTGTAAACCAAGGCTTTCATTGCTATTAAAACTGCAGTCTGGTAACCACATCCGGTTCCTATTTCCAAAACTTTTTCACCTTCCTTTATTTCCAGAAGTTCAGACTGCTCTGCAACTGTGGAAGGATGCGAAATCGTCTGGTGAGCCGCAATAGGAAAAGCGCGGTCTTCATAGGCATAATCTTCAAAAATACTTTCAATAAAAAGATGTCTGGGAACCTGGTTGATGGCAGCCAAAACGTTTTCGTCACAGATCCCGATGCTGCGTCTGAGATATTCAACCAAATTCTTCCTCTTTCCCTTATGTACAAATGAATCCTGCATTGAGCAAAAATAATGATTTCATTTGAAATTCGAAGTTTGTGATTTGAAATTTTGCCGTGATTTTTTCGAAATTAAACCAACGCATTTCATGATACAATTTTCAAAATTCCAAGTGACGATTAAATAATAAAATTAAATAAACGTCGAATCCCGAACCCCGAACCCCGAATCGAATCTCAAATTTCAAACCTTAAATCTCAAATCATTTTTTCAAATTAAACTTTTATATTTACAAAAATTTAATAAAGCTATGTTAAAAGCAGGTTTGGTAGGTGCAGGTCATTTGGGGAAAATCCATTTGAGGCTTCTTAATCAGTCAGATAAATATGAATTTGTAGGTTTTCACGATAAAGATGCAGAAAACGGCAGAAAACTGGAAGCAGAATTCGGGTACAAATATTTTGAAAATTTTGATGAGTTGCTGGATCAGATTGAGATGCTGGATATTGTAACGCCAACACTTTATCATTACGATTATGCTTTAAAAGCAATTGAAAAAGGACTTCATTTCTTCATCGAAAAACCGGTGACTCAAACGTTGGAACAGGCCGAAGAAATTGTAAGAAAATGCCGTGAAAACGGGATCAAAGCACAGGTTGGACATGTTGAAAGATATAATCCTGCGTTCATTGGTGCAAAAGATTACATTCAGGATCCGATGTTTATTGAAATTCACCGTTTGGCGGAATTTAATCCACGTGGAACCGATGTTTCAGTAGTTTTAGATTTAATGATTCACGACCTTGATATTTTGTTGAGTGTGGTGAAATCTAAAGTAAAAAATATCCACGCAAGCGGTGTCTGTGTGGTGAGTAAAAGTCCGGATATAACGAATGCGAGAATTGAATTTGAAAATGGTTGTGTTGCCAATTTAACGACTTCAAGAATCTCAATGAAAGCCATGCGAAAAAGCCGTTTCTTCCAGAAAGATGCTTATATTTCTGTAGATTTCTTGGAAAAAAAGGCCGAAGTTATCCGAATGAAAGAAGCACCGGAAAACCCAACGCCATTCGATATGATTATTGAAAATGCTGAAGGTGAAAAGAATCAGATTTTATTTGAATATCCTAATATTCAGGCGAATAATGCCATTTTGGATGAATTGAATTCTTTTGCAGATGCCATTCTTCAGGAGAAAAATGTAGAAGTTTCTTTGGAAGATGGGACTGAAGCTTTGAAAGTGGCGCTGGAGATTATGGAGTTGATTTCGTAGTTAACGTCATTGCGAGGAACGAAGCAATCTGTTGAATCTTAAATATGTATTTAGTTATATTACATAGAACAAAAAACAACTCAACTTCAAATGAAAAAAATAAGCTTACTATTCCTCCTGATTTCCGCATTTTTCTATGCACAGCAATCAGTTTTAGAAAAGAAAATAAATTCAATTGTAAAAGATAAAAAAGCAACGGTTGGAATTTCTGTTTTGGGATTTGAAAATGGTTTTAAATACAGCAAAAACGCAGAAAAAAAACTGCCGATGCAGAGTGTTTTCAAATTTCACATCGCTGCAGCGATTTTGGATTTTGTAGATAAAGGAAAACTGTCTCTCGATCAGAAGGTTTTACTGACGAAGGATAATTTAATGCAAAACACCTGGTCGCCTTTGCGTGATAAATATCCAAACGGTGGAGTAGAAGTTCCTTTGAGTGAAATTGTTGAGCTTACCGTGGCACAAAGCGATAACAGCGGTTGCGATATCTTGCTCGGACTTTTGGGCGGACCAAAAACAGTGCAGCAGTTTTTTGATTCTAAGAATGTAAAGAATTTTCAGATTATTTCCGGCGAGGCAGAAATGCACAAAGACTGGAATGTTCAGTATAAAAATTATTCTACCACAAACGCCGCGGTTGATGCTTTAAAAAAATTCTACGACGGAAAACTTCTTTCTGAAAAATCGACAAAATATCTGATGAAAGTAATGTTCTCGACGTCTACCGGAAAAAATAAATTGACTGAGCAACTTCCAAAAAACACACCTGTTGCAAGGAAAACGGGAGCTTCAGGAAAGAATGATGCCGGTCTTACTGGTGCTGAAAACGAGATTGCCATCGTCACTTTACCCAATGGCAAACATTATGCAATAGCTGTATTCGTCAGCAACTCAACAGAAAGCAGCGAGGTCAACTGTAAAATGATTTCAGATATTTCTAAAGTTGTCTGGGATTATTTTAATAAATAGAAATTTAAGCTTAATTTTAAAAACTTCAAAAATGAAAAAAGTATTATTAATATTCGGGATTTTCACTTCTGCAATTTTCTTTGCACAGACGAGCGAAAACTTCTATCAGATCAGCTACAACAGCATCTGCTGCGGGCCACCTTCAGAAAAGCCTGTGCGTGATTATATCCAGAAATTTCAGGGTAAAAATAAAAGCAAAACCGTTGAAATTTATAAGCAGACCGGTTTGGGAAGAGAAGGTGAATTCAAACTTTTTTTGGGAATTGATGCGCTTTCAAAATCAAACAGAAGAAAATTTATTTCTGGTCTTGAAGCTGCGATTAATGCACAGAATAATTCAAAAGGAGGAAGCGATGGAACGGTAGATTTCATGGGAACCTCGATGGTTTCGAAGAGTGCTTTATCAGCTTTACCCAACACTACTTTAAATAAAAAAGAATTAACAAAACAGAAAATAAAATGATCAAAAACATTGTAGTTATCGGCGCAGGAACCATGGGAAATGGGATTGCACACACTTTCGCACAAAGCGGTTTCAAAGTAAATCTTGTAGATGTTTCTCAGGATGCTTTAGATAAAGGTTTAAAAACGATAACCACCAATCTTGACAGAATTATTGCAAAGGGAAACCTTACGGAAGAGCAAAAAGCTGAAACTTTAGGAAATATTTTAACTTTTACAGAGTTGAAAAACGCAGTAACCGATGCCGATCTTGTAGTGGAAGCTGCAACAGAAAATCAGGATCTGAAACTGAAAATTTTTGCTCAGATGGACGAATTTGCACCTGAAAACTGCATTTTATCTACAAACACTTCTTCTATTTCTATCACTAAAATTGCTGCCGCTACAAAAAGAGCAGACAAAGTAATCGGGATGCATTTTATGAATCCGGTTCCGATTATGAAACTGGTGGAAATCATAAAAGGATATTCTACTTCAAAGGAAACTTTCGATGCGATCTACGAAATGAGCAAAACTTTAGGGAAAGTTCCTGTTGAGGTGAACGATTATCCCGGTTTTGTGGCAAACAGAATCTTAATGCCGATGATCAACGAATCCATCGAAACTTTGTACAACGGCGTTGCAGGTGTTGAGGAAATTGATACCGTAATGAAATTAGGAATGGCTCATCCGATGGGACCGCTTCAGCTGGCAGATTTTATCGGACTTGATGTTTGTCTGGCGATTTTAAATGTAATGTACGACGGTTTCAAAAATCCGAAATACGCACCAAATCCGTTATTGGTCAATATGGTTATGGCAGGTAAGTTAGGAGTAAAATCAGGTGAAGGTTTCTATGATTATTCTGAAAGCAAAAAAGCGGAGAAAGTAGCGAAGATGTTTGCTAAGAAGTAGGATGATGGGTGTTGGGTGCCGGATGAGAAAAAGTTATATGTTAACTTCACTGATGCAATCTCAAACCTCAAATTTCAAACCTCAAATTTTTAAACTTGAATTTTAAAGAAAAGAATATTCAGATATCAATGGTCATCATTACTTTAGTGATGACCATTTTGCGTTTTTTACTGAACGAAAAGGGTAGGGTGAATCCGGATTCAATCCGATACATGAGGTTTGCCCACGTTTTGCCAGAAGTGGATAACACGATTACACCGCTCGGATATCCTTTATCCATCAAATTCTTTACATTATTCGGAACTGATGAATTTTGGGCAAGTAAAATTGTCGGAATTGTTTCGTTTCTTTTCATCATATTTTTTGCGTGGAAAAAGAAATTTTATTTCAGGGAAACTGTTTTAATCTCATCCATTTTCAGTTTTGTTTCAATCTTCTCTTTTACGATGAGTGAAGCGTTGATTTTGCCTTTCGTATTCCTGTTTTTTTATTGTGCTCATCAGATTATAAACGGGAAAATTTCTGGCGGAAAAGCTATTTTTTACCTTTCACTATCACTGATTGCTTTATATAACATCAGATACAGTTCTTTGTTTTTTATAGGAGGAACCGGACTTTTCGGATTGATTTTCTGGAAGAGAAATTACGCTAAAACCTTTATTATTTCAGCATTTATAGGTCTTGTTTTTATTGTCGGATATAAATTTTCATTCATTGATTATTTTAACTCAAATTATATTAATGAAGCCTTAGAAATCGGGCTCAATCCAACTTCAAAATTAGTTCCGGAATTTTTTCAGGGACTTGCAACTTCTTTTAACCCTTTCATTCATATTGCAGATCCTGGCGGGGGAAAAATTAATGTCGCCATTTACGGAATTGGCGCTCTCAATATTTTGGTCATGCTTTATCTTTTCATTTCTAAGAAGCATTCTGAGACTGAAAAATTTCTTTTATTAATAGGTGTTTGCGGTATTGTCTGTTCTTATTTTATACAGTATTTTTATTGGATTACACCGCTGGATTATCGTTTGTTAGCTCCATTTACCTTTCCGATTTGGTTGGTTTATTTTAAAAAATTATTTGAAATATTTAATATTAAAACCTATGCGTTGGGATTTTTAAGTTTAATTTCAGGAGCTTTATTTACATGGTTATCTAAAGGAGATTATCTTGAAAACCGAAAAGAAATCACCCGATTTCTGAAACAGGAAAAACTTGAAAATACAAAACTGTTGTTTTATGTAAAAGATATTGAAAACCTTGATGAAGTACAGGTTGGCGAGCTCATAAGTACTGTAAATCCGGATATTGATTTTACTTCCAGGGCGGAAGACACGCTGAAAAAAACAACTTTAACACAACATAAAGTTTTAGAAAAAATAAAGCTCAGAAAGAATAAGTTTCAATAATTTTATTATCTTTGATTAAAGTTAAAACATTACAAAAAATGAAATTACCAAAGTTTTTATTAGCAGACAATTCGGAATTTCCTGAAGATTTATTCGTGGTTCACACAGAGTATCCAAGATTTATCTTGAACGTTGAAGAAGAGGAAGTTGAGTGGCTAGATGATTTGGAAGGCGATGATGAAGAATCAATGGCTGACGAGGCTACAAAAGTAGTTGAAGCTGCGTTCAAATGGTGCGACGAGGAGTTGGCTAAGTACGACGAAGAAGAGGAAGACTAAGAATCAACAAAAAATATAAAGCTGCCGATTGGCAGCTTTTTTTGTGCTCAGAAATCAGCTGTGTGCTTTTCTGAATTTAATCAAACTTAAAACCAAGAGCCCCAAAATTCCCATCACCAGATAGCCTTCAGCAACTTCAAGTTGGATTTCAGGTTTTAAAACAGCCACAATTCCGTAGCTGATTGCAGAAGTGATGATGAATGCCATTCCGCCTGTTAATCCACCTGCAATTCCTGCAGAATTCGGAAATCTTCCAATACAATAAGAGAAATAATTGTTGAAAATAAATCCTGCCGTTACGTGAATTACGAAAGCAAAAGCAACAAGACTATAGATTGTATTCAGAAAAAACGATGCGAAAATCATCAGTCCAATTAAAATGATCTGTAAAAAATTGGCAATTCTTATTTTAGGTAAAAATGCCTTGTTGATTAAAGCTTTACCAATAAAACCGCCGAGCATCCACGCAAATCCTAAAATTAAAGAAACGTATCCTGCAACCACTTCAGAATATCCCATTTTGTGCTCGATGATAAACGATCCGCACAAATTAAAAAACATAATCATTGAATAACTCAAACCGCACATCAGCATCCCGTAGAAGAAATCTTTTGCTCTGAACATCATTTCATATTCCTTCTTCAGCAGATTTAAACTTAAAACTTTCTTTATTTTTAAAGTTTCACCTGAGAAAAAATATTCAGATATAAAAAGGATAAAACTGTAACCCGCCAGCACATAAAAATTGGATTCCCATCCGAAAATATTCTGCAGATAACCACCGATGAACGGGGCAATAATCGGACCTACAGACCAGACAATCGTCATAATACTTAGATAATGTTTGCGCTCATCACCTTCATAAACATCTACAAAAAATGCTCTTTTGGCAACCACCGCAAATCCGGAAAGTACACCCTGTAGAATTCTCATCGCATAAATCACATAAATATTTCCCGTGTTTGCCGTTATCAGAAATGAAAATACAAAAAGCGCAAGAGAAATAAGAGTAATTCTGTATCTCCCATAAGAATCTACGACGCTTCCCGCAAAAAATTGGGTTACTCCATAGCTGATGAGAAAAAGCGAAAGTGTAAGCTGTATGCTGCTTTCAGGAAGATGAAGATCCCTCGCCATACTCGGCATACTTGGTAAATAAATATCGGTCGCCAAACCAGACATCGGTATCACCGCAAAAGCCAGAACTGTGGCAATAAATTTGTTTTTTTCTGTAAGCATCAGCATTAATTTTTCAGCCCACAAAATTCTACTTTTTTTCTCTGTTAAAAGAATATGTTATGAATTATTCATCAATGTTTCTAATTTTTAAAATGAATAATTTTATCTTAAAATTTAATAAAAACAAAACCCATTTAATTTTAATTTGTAACTTTAAGAAGCACAAAACGATAAAAATTTTCCAAAACTGAAAAGTAAAGTCTAACTAAATCATTAAAATTATGAATAATGTACAGTTTAAAATATCAGAATATCAGGATGAGCTTCAAATGTTTAAAGACGGTGAGAAAGTAGGTTACATGTCGATTTCCATCGATGGAAGATTGATTGATGTGTATTATACAAAAATAAACCCCGAACTTGAAGGTCAGGGTTATGCTAAATTACTTTTGGATGAGCTCGTGCGTGTTGCCGAAGAAAAAGATTATATGATTGACCCGGAATGCGACTTTGTAAGACAACAGCTCGAAAATCACCCCAAAAGATACAACGGAATCTGGCATGATTAGCCTATTCCCACCACTTTTCAAAAGGCTTGTTTGCTTTGTCAAGATTTAAAATCTCTCCGATTTTTGGTGTAAGTACGGAGAGATTTTTTTCTTTTCCAAAAGCCGAAATCTTCTGTAACGGTTCATACCAGGGATGAAGTGCCAATGCAAATTTTGCAGAATGCACCGGTATGATATTTTTCGCCTTAAGATCATCAGAAGCCTGAATTAAATCTTCAGGAAGCGTGTGGATATATTTCCAGGCTTCGTTGTACTGCCCGTTTTCCATAACCGCAAAATCAAAAGGTCCATATTTTTCTCCAATCATTTTAAAATGAGTGTCATAACCGCTGTCTCCGCCTAAGAATATTTTCAAATCCGAACTCTCCAGCACAAAAGATGTCCAAAGTGTCGTATTTCGCTTAAATTTTCTTCCAGAAAAATGTCTTGCAGGTGTAAGGGTGATTTGAAGATTATTTTTTAAGATAAAACTTCCGCCCCAGTCTTCTTCCAATAGCTGTTCTTCAGCATAACCCCATTTTTCAAGATGTGCACCCACCCCGAGAGGAAGAATGACCTGTCTAACTTTCGGCTTTAAAGCTTTTACTGTAGGATAATCGAGATGGTCATAATGATCGTGAGAAATCACAAGATAGTCGATTTCGGGCATCATTTCCGGCGTATAAAAATCGGCTCCGGAAAAAGCTTTGTTGAAAACCGGCAACGGCGAGCCAAACTTGCTGAAAACGGGATCAATCAAAAAAGTAACGCCATTGAGCTGTATGAAATACGAGGAGTGCCCAAACCAGATGAAAACATTTTCATCTTTATTGAGATTTTTCAAATTTGTTTCTACATGTGGAATGTTGATTTTTGGCTTCAAATCAGGATTTTTTTTGCCAAAAAGAAAGTTGAGCATTACTTTGGGCATGCTTTCACCTTCCGCTAGCTGTGGTGTTTCGCTTAGATTTTGAAACTGTCCGTTTTTATAATTTTCAGAGAGCAACATTCTTTCTCTCCTTCTTCCATCAGCTTCTGCTCCAAAAACATCTCTTGAGAAAAAGTAAGATATAAAACCTGCTGCAACTGCTATTATTGCTATTAAATAAAACATATTTTCAGTGTATTAAATTTGAGTTTTGGTTTTAAAACCTGATTTGTAAGACGCATTACCTTTAAAAATACCTTTAAATTTCTAAAACTTTTTTTACTTTTAATCATTAAAACAAATTAACTTGAAAAAACTCTCCTTATTAGGATTAATGATTTTGATTTTTTCCTGCAATTCTGTCCAGAAATACAACCGTCAGCGTGATACAAAATTGCCTCCAAATGAGCTCAAAGATGATGTGGATTATGCTTACAAAAAACTGAAAGAGCTGCATCCGAACTTGTTTTGGTATGTGTCTGAGCAAGATTTAAATAAAAAATTTGACAGTCTTAAACTTACCATCACAGATTCACTTTCTCCGGTAGATTTTTATTTTAAAATTCAACCTGTAGTTGCTGAGATCAGAGAAGGCCATTTGGCAGTGAGAATTCCCGGGAAAAGATATTCCAACAAAGAAATCCGTGGAATGAAAAACAAAAAAGGCCTGTTTACAAGACTGGATTATTACGTAGAAAACCAAAAATTATTTGTAAAAGCCAATAAAGATTCCATAGAAAACATTCTTCCGGGAACGGAAATTCTTTCAATCAACGATATTCCGGTAGGAAATTATATTCAGAAATACAGAAAACTGATGACGAGTGACGGATATAATTCTACATTTTATCCATACTATCTGAAAGATAGTTTTTTTAATTATTATTCTGCAGAAAACGGATTTTTAGACAGTGCAAAAATTGAAACAAAGTATGAAGATGTTGTTAAAACGGTATATCTCACAAGGGAATCTAAATCTGAAAAAGACAAAGAAAAAGATAAATTACAGAAAAAAGGAAATGCAGAAAAACGAACCAACGACTATGTTGCAGCAACTGATTCTTACAACAGAAGTTTAAAATATCTGGATTCGGACAGCACGATTGCTTACATTAAAGTGAAGAGTTTTTCAAGATCATATTCTGACCGTTTTTATAAGGAAACTTTTCAGAAAATTAAAGATAAAAAAGCAACGCATTTAGTAATTGACGTGCGGGAAAATTATGGTGGCTCACTTTCTGAAATCAACAATCTCTATTCGTATCTGGCAAAAGAGCCGTTCACTTTGGTTAATAAGCCTGAGATGACGTCAAGATACAGTCCACTTAAAATCAATTATTTCAGAAAAACCAGTCCAATTGCTTACATTTTCAAAGCGATTTTCTCGCCAATTATTTTTACAAGACAGCTTTTGGTAGGTAAAAAAGGAAAAGACGGAAAAGCATATTACCGAATGAAACAAAGTAAGGAAACCAAGCCTAAAGAGACTGCTTTTCACGGAAAAGTCTATGTTTTAATCAATGGTGGAAGTTTTTCAGCTTCATCAATTATTACTTCCAAACTTAAAAATGACCAGCGTGCGATTTTGGTTGGCGAAGAAACGGGCGGAGCGAATGACGGCACGGTTGCGGGTTTTTATTCCTACCAAAGCCTTCCAAATTCCAAACTTCAGCTTCCGATTGGATTGCTTTTAGTACAGCCAAATATTGATTTTACAGGAACTAAAAAAGGAGTGACCCCGAATGTTGAAATTTTAAATACTTTCGAAAGCACTTTAAATAAACAGGATCCACAATTGGATTGGATAAAGGCGGAGATTGAGAAGGAGAAAGCAGGAGGTTAAGGCTGGAGCCAAGTTTAAAATTAAGATTAAAAAAAATCGGCAATCCTCAAGAATTGCCGATTTTTTTGATTTATTTCAATTCATCCACCAGTTTTTTTATAGTGTCGATGTTTTTACCGTAAAATCTTTTAAACCACCATTTTCCAAGAAAGAACAGTGCGAAAATACCTGCAGCTAAAGTTCCAATCGATATTGAAGCAATCTGAATATTGGATAGAGGAACTGGTCTTGGGATAAACTCTAAAACAATAATCATTTCACAAACGATGAACGGCGCAAATGCTACGTAAAATGACATATAATATTGTTTGTTTAGTTCAAGCTGATGCAGAAGATCTTTCAGTCCGTCGTAGGTATTCAGTGCAGGATTTCCCATTTCTTTGTACAGTTTGAAAAACTTACTGAAGAAAAAAGCAGTCACAAACATCATTGAGGTAACCAACAAATTAACATAAAAATTAAATTTAAACGGAGCCGGACTGAATGCCATCAAAACAAATGCAAAAACAAATATTCCAACTGTAGACCAGAATTCCCCACGCATACTTTTGCGCATTTTTTCGAGCGGAAGATTCAGGGTTTTACGCTGTTCGGTGCTGATTTCGGGTGTGGCTTCAAGGCTTTCTTTGTTCCACGTATCTTTTAGGTCATCTATATTCATAGTTTTTTTTTTTTTAATTATTGGATTTGATGATGGGAGTTTGATGCTGGATGTATTTTTTCTTCTGACTTCCACTTTCCCGCTTCCATCTTATTTACTCAAAATTTCTTTCAGTTTATTTTTGGCTCTGTTCATCTTTACCCTCACATTTCCCTCAGAAATTCCCATTTGTTCGGCAATTTGCTTTCCAGAGAAATCTTCAAGATAATAGAAGATAAAAGCTTTGTCGATAGCGTTCAGCTGATTAATTGCTTTGTACATATGGTTTAGTTTTTCCTCTTTTTCAAGGTCGTATTCATCCTGTACAATTTTATAATTTGAAAAGTCTTCATTTCCGATGAAACTTCTTTTCTTTTCAGATTTTAAAAACACAATTGCTGTGTTTAAAGCAATTCTGTAAAGCCACGTTGAAAATTCAGACTCTCCACGGAATTTCGGATAAGCCTTCCAAACCTGGAATGTTATTTCCTGAAAAAGATCGGCGCGGTCTTCAGAATCATCCATGTACATTTTTGAAATCTTAAAAATGATTCCTTTATGTTTTTCGATACGTTCTAAAAATTCTTTTTCGAAGCTCATGGTTTATTTAACTCTGAAAAGTTAGTGTACAAAATTAAATAATGTTACAGATTTTATTAGAAATTGTTTGTACGGCTGGTATCAACCCTGCCAGCGTTCAAAACGCTGGCAGGGTTTTATAAATCCAACCTGTCGTACCACAGTATTTTTCATGGCTTAGTATTTGTTAAAATCTAATCAACATCAAATTAAAAAATATTCAAAATTATGCCTTACATCACAAAAGAAAATGACAAAGATTTTAACCTGTACTACGAAGATTTCGGATCCGGACAGCCTATTGTACTTATTCACGGTTGGCCTTTGAGCGGCAGAAGCTGGGAACTTCAGATTCCTGCACTTACCGACTTAGGTTACAGAGTGATAACTTACGACAGGAGAGGATTCGGGAACTCTTGTGCTTCTGGAGAATTGTATGATTACAATGCTTTAACTGCAGATTTACATGAATTGATTACACAACTTGAGCTCAAAAATGTGATTTTGATGGGCTTCTCGATGGGTGGAGGTGAAGTGGTAAGATATTTTACCAATTTCGGTTCAGAAAATATTGATAAGGTGGCTTTGATTGCATCCATCATTCCTTTGGTCAAACAGAAAAACGATAATCCTGAAGGTGTTCCTGTGGAAGATTTAAATGGAATTTTAGAAAGTCTGAAAAAAGAAAGAGTTACTTTCCTTGAAACATTCCACAAAAATTTCTATAACTACGGATTGCTTTCTCAAACAGTAAGTCAGGCACAGTTAAACTACGATTGGCAGACTTCTTCTCAGGCATCGCCATTGGCAACAATAAAAACGGCTGAAGCTTGGGCAGACACCGACTTCCGTTCAGAATTGGTGAATGTTGACAAAAAAACACTGATTGTTCACGGTGACGATGACCAAATTGTTCCTATTGAAACTTCTGCAAGACAAGCTGCGACGGGAATTGCAAACAGCGAATTTATTGTGATTGAAGGGGCGCCGCATGGTTTAAATGTAACTCATGCAGATAAATTAAACGAGATTTTAAGAAGGTTTTTAACTTCAAATTAGACATTTATATATCAGCGATTCGGGCGAGCCTAAAGGCTCGCCCGAATTTTTTTATTCCAATTTTACATTCCTTTCTCGACCAGTAAAACATTAAATTTATGTCCGTCTGGATCAGCAAAAACGCAGTAATAATAGCCATCATCCTGCCTTTTTGCTTCTTTATGAATTTTTCCTCCTGCGTTTGAAACTTTTACAGCCCATACATTCACTTCTTCCTCAGTTTCTGCAGAGATTGAGAAGATAATTTCATTACCATTTTGTGTATCGCATACTTTTCCATTCATTGCAAATTCCAATTGTTCTTTTTCGAAAAAGTGGATCACAAAATCAGATTCACCAAAGAAAAAGCTCACGAGTTTTGGTTTGTCAGAAGTTTTTACACCGGAATAATTTAATTTTAAACCTAAATCTGTGTAGAATTTTTCAGTTTTTTCAAGATTTTCTACGGCAAAATTTGCCCAGATCTGTTTGAATTTCATATTATTTTGGATTTTGATTATGTTGGATTGATGAACACAAAGTTCACAAAGTTTTAAAAAAAATAAAACTCTTCGTTTCACAGAGCCGCTAAAGCTTGTATAAGTTTTAGCGATTTTAATTTATTATCTCAGTGATCTTTTACAAATTTACGGCTCTGTGAACATTAAAAACATTTCGTAGGTAAAAATCTTAGTGCCCTTTGTGTTCAATTCTAATTTTAAAACAAATAATCCGTACTCAAAAAATTAGAATCATGGTCTCTCACAATCGTATTCAAAAGATTTTTGTTGGAATCTGTTGCTTTTGTAGCTACCAATGAGCGAATCGAGAACGAACGCAACGCATCAAACACCGACAAGGTTCCTTCCGCACTGTCCTTTCGTCCTGTAAATGGAAAAACATCAGGGCCACGCTGAGACTGACAGTTGATATTCACACGGCTTACCAGATTGACGAAAGAATCAATCAGTTTTGAAACTTCCAATGCGTCTTCGCTGAAAATACTCACCTGCATTCCGTGAGAGGCGTTGACTTGATAATCTATCGGTTCATCAATATTTTCAAACGGAATCACGGGAATTATCGGTCCGAACTGTTCTTCATGATACAGTTTCATATCAGAGTTTACCGGAAAAACGACCGAAGGAAATACAAAAGATTCTTCGGTGAAACCACCATTTTCATTTAAAATTTTTGCACCTTTATTTTGAGCGTCTTCAAGACATTCTTTCAGATAATCAGGCTTATTAACTTCGGGAAGCGGAGTGATTTTCACATCTTTTTCCCAAGGCAAACCGGCCTTCATTTCGCTGACAGCTTTGCTTAATTTTTGAGTAAATTCTTCGGCAACTTCTTTCTGAACGAAAATTAATTTTAAAGCGGTACATCTTTGTCCGTTAAAAGATAATGCTCCCAAAAGACATTCGCTAACGGCAACATCCAAATCTGCATTCTTCGTCACAATCGCTGCATTTTTGGCATCTAAACTCAAAATTGCCCTCAAACGATTCACTTTAGGATGTAATTTTTTCAGTCCGTTGGCTACTTTACTTGATCCGATAAAGGCAAGAACGTTTACTTTTCCGCTTTCCATAATTGGGGTGATGATTTCTGAACCTTTGCCATATAAAGTATTCACTGTACCTTTCGGAAAAGCTTCTTTGAAAGCATTCAGCAAAGGATAATGAGCTAACACACCATGTTTAGGAAGTTTAAACAAAATTGTATTCCCCATAATCAAAGCAGGAATTAATGTTGTGAAAATTTCGTTTAAAGGATAATTGAATGGTCCCATGCTCAAAACCACGCCAAGCGGTGCTCTTCTGATTTGTGCAATTGTTCCTTCGGCCTGTTGAAAACGGGAAGATTCACGGTCGAGATCTTTCAGAGCATCAATGGTTTGGTTGATGTAATCTACGGTTCTGTCAAATTCTTTTGTAGAATCAGGTAAAGTTTTTCCGATTTCCCACATCAGTAATTTTATTATAAGATCTCGCTGTTTAATCATCAGGTACACAAATTTCTGCATACATTTTATTCTGTTTTCTACAGACATGGTCGGCCACTCACCCAATCCGTTATCATAAGCTTTTACAGAGGCGTCAAGGACTTCCATCGCCTCTTTTACTCCAATATTTGGTATGCTGCCTAGCAGTTTTCTCTCTAAACCGTTTTCTGTACGGATGCAAACCGGAGAATAAATGTTCGTTGTTTCGCCATTCCAGGGGATAAGTTCACCGTTGAGAAGATATTCTTTCTGATGAATTTCTTCACTTTTAAATTCTTCAGGAATTTCGTTTTCACTTTTAAAAATCTGTCCGAATACTGATGCGTTTTCTGAATTCATAAATGATGTATTTTAATAGTTTGGAGTTTTGAATGATTAAAGTTAAGATGATTTTTTTAATTTTTAAAGATGATTATTAATTGATTTAGTCTATATTTAAATCGATTGCACAAAACTGTATTTTAAGATTTATTTAACCTTTATCAGAAAGAAAATATTTATGATTTGATTAAATTTGAGGGAACATTTAAAAATAAAATTTATGTCTACAATTACGTTTAAAGGAAACCCGATAAATACAATAGGAAGCCTTCCTGAAGTTGGAAAAGATGCTCAGGAATTTACAATGGTATCTTCAGATTTATCTGAAAAAAATCTTGCAGATTATACTGGGAAAAGAGTTGTCTTAAATATTTTTCCGAGCATTGATACAGGAATTTGTGCAGCTTCAGCAAGAAAATTCAATGAGGAAGCTTCAACGCTTGATAATACAGTTGTGATCAATGTTTCAAGAGATTTGCCTTTTGCTTTGTCAAGATTTTGTGCAGCAGAAGGTTTAAATAATGTGGAAACGTTATCAGATTTCAGAGGGAACTTCGGTGAAGATTATGGAGTGACGCTTTCAGATTCTCCTTTAAAAGGACTTTTAAGCCGAGCTGTAGTTGTGTTGGATGAAAAAGCTAAAGTAATCTACACAGAGCAAGTTCCAGAAATCGGACAAGAACCTAATTATGAAGCTGCTATTGCTTCTTTGAAGTAAATAAATTTATTTCTCATCAATTTGAATCATTCTGTTGTTTAACGGAATGATTTTTTTATTTTTGTGCATCAACGTAATAGCTACTCATTGAAAAATAAATTTACCTCTTTTGCAATAATCTGTTTTTTCTTTTTAGGAAATGCAGTTTTTGAAGCGCAAGAATCTGTAGGGATTTTAGAACTCAAAAAGAAATTATCTTTAACAAAAAGCGACAGAGAAAAAGCTAAAATTTATGTTGATCTCGGAAATTTATACATAGATAACAAGATTGTTGATAGTGCAATAACGTATTCTAAATTAGGCTTACCTTTTTATGAAAGATTAAACGATACTGAACAAATTGGAAGAACAAATCTTTTTATCGGTGGTTTGTTTCTGGAAAAAATGGATTTTGTAAATAGTGAAAGATATTTACTAGAAGGCGAAAAGTATCTCAATAAAACTGAAAATTACGACAAAAGAGCGTGGGCTTACTTTTTACTTGCTACGATAAATTCTGTTAATAAGAAAAATAAAGCTGCTAATGATTATTGTAACCAAATCTTAAATCTGTATAATCAAAAGAAAATTAAAGATAAAAAAGTAGTTTTGGCGGCTTATCAAAGATTGTTTCAAAATAACTTTTTACAAGATAATGTTGTGGACAGCTACAAATCTCTGAATACATACATTGAGTTTACAAGAAGTAATTATCCGGATAATTTATATGAAGCGTATTTTTTCGCAGGGACTTTCTATCTTTCAAATAAAGATTATAAAAAATCATTAGATTATTATCAGAGAGCACTTGAAACTGGAAAGAAAAATAAAAACGAACAACAGATTGCGACTTCTAAAATGTTGATAGGTAATATTTACTCTGAAACAAAGCAATATGAACAAGCAAAGTTGTTATTAAATGATGCTAAAAATTATTTTGAAAACCATCAATTAAATGATAGTTCAAAGCTTGTTTATTACTATTTTTCGGATATAAATTATAAACAGAAAGATTATACAACTGCTCTGTTCTACATTAATAAAGCTTTGAAATTAACTAAAGAAAATGATCCAATGTATCATTACTTTACGCACCAAAAAGGACTGATTGATTTAAAAACTCTAATTGATGACGATGTAGATTTTAATCAAAACGTAACAAAAACACAGGAGCTTCAAAAACTTATAAATAAACAGTCTGAAAATTTAGAGTATTTTTTGAATTTGAAAACAGTGGTATCAGCTGAAGTTTTTATTCAAAATTACGAGATTCTTCAGGAAGCCTATGAAAAGCTAGGCGATTATAAAAAGTCTTTATTTTATCTGAAAAAGGCAAAAGATAAAAAGGAAGAGACGTATGGTCTTGATAACATGAGAAATCTTTCAGAGATACAATCAAAAACTGAAATAGACAACGAAAGAGCCAGAATAAAACTCGAAGAAGAAACCAAACGCATCCAGCTTCAAAAAGAAATCGAATTAAAAGCACTACGTTTTGAGTATGAAAAAAAACAGGCAGCTGCAAAAACAGAAGAAGAAAGAAAAAGATTGGCGCTTGAAGAAGATTTAAAAAGAAAGGAAATTCAGATTAAATTTGATGAAGAGCAAAAAGCTGTTGCATTAAAGTACGATCAGGAAAAAAGTATTGCAAAAATCAATCAGGAGAAAAAAGACGCCCTCGCAAAAGCCGACTTAGAAAGCTCGAAAACCGAAAAAAATATGTGGGCGATTGGAGCGGGACTTTCAATATTATTATTGGGATTTGCAGGGTTTTCTTATAATCAAAAGCGTAAAGACAACAAAAAAATAGCAGAAGAAAAAAAGAAATCTGATGATTTACTGCTCAATATTCTTCCTTTTGAAGTTGCTGAAGAATTAAAAGAAAAAGGAAAAACAAACGCAAAACATTTCGACCAGGTTTCAGTTTTATTTACAGATTTTGTCAATTTTACGGCAAATTCAGAAAGGATAGGTGTTCAGGAGGTTTTGAATGAACTTAATATTTGCTTTACAGAATTCGACAGAATTATGGAAAAGTATAATTTAGAAAAAATAAAAACCATTGGTGATGCTTATTTAGCGGTAAGCGGATTACCGGTTTCCAACGAGCAACACGCAAAAAATGCAGTGAATGCAAGCTTGGAAATCCTTTCATATATTCAACAGAGAAAAAAAGACAATCCCAATGCTTTGGATATCAGAATAGGAATTCATTCCGGACCTGTGATTGCGGGAATTGTCGGTGTGAAAAAATTTGCATACGATATTTGGGGAGACACTGTAAATACTGCGGCAAGAATGGAACAAAACAGTTCTTTAGGAAAATTAAATGTTTCTGAAGCGACCTATAATTTAATCAAAAATGATTTCACTTTTGAATATCGAGGTAAAATAGAGACTAAAGGTAAAGGTGCATTGGAAATGTATTTTGTAAATTCTTAAAACCTAAGATTTTGAGAGAAAATATAATTTTTGCTTTCATGATATTTAAGAATTTTTCTTTTGCAGATAATTCTTTGAAAACCCATAAAAATGATGGGCTTTTTTAATATCTTGCAATAAATATTCTCATTTGATGCTATCATTTCCATGAAATACATAAAAAACATTTATTTATTATTTTTAATTCTGTTCTCACTGTTTTTTCAGGCTCAAATAAAGACTGAAAATTCATGCAGTGTTACAATAAATGATAAATTCTTTAAGGAAAATCAATACATCCGACTCGATAAACCTTGGAAATTTAAAATTGGAGATAATAAAATCTGGGCAAATAAAAATTTGGATGATTCGAAATGGGAAAATTCGCTTACTGATGAATTCATAAATTCAAAACTTCAAGAGAAAACTTCAAAAGATATTGTTTGGCTAAGAACAGTAATCTGCATAGATTCTACTGCAGAGCATCAACCTCTAGCTTTGGAATTTAGAAGTGGTGCTGCGATGGATATTTATTGGGATGGAAAGTTTATCAAGCGATACGGGAAATTTGCAAAAGAAGGAGAAGAACCCCAATACGTAAATCCCACTCTTCCTCTTATCTTAAATGGCGGTGCTGCAGGTGCTCATTTACTTGCAGTTAGATACGAAAATATTGAACCTTTTGCTGAGCAGGTAATACACGGATTTCAAATTTCTATTTCAAATCCCAATTCGACTGTAGCAGTAATGATGAGGCAAATTCTTATGAGGGGAGTACTTATTGAAGGTATTGCTTTTATATTTTTAACGTTATTTTTGATTCATTTTCTCTCTTTTTTATTTTATAGGAAAGATCGTTCAAATCTGCTGTTTTCCTTATTTAATCTTGGGATGTCTGTATTTTTACTAGCATGGTTTTTCTCCTATGAAACAGAAGATATTAAAACGAATGTGCAACTTGGTTACATGAGTTCTTTTGCAGGTTTGTTTGCAGCAGTTTTTTTAAGTGTGATGCTTAATAGTCTTTTTGGTAAAATCGGATTAAGATTTAAAATTCTAGCTGCTTTATCGGTAATTTTATGTTTTTTTATGGCATTTCCTAGTATCGGAGAAGACTTTGAAAAACCGTTATATATTTTCGTTATAACATCGGTCTGTTTAGAAGCTTTATATCTTGTTATTCGGGCCATTATTAAAAAAATACCGGGGTCAATAATAATTGGCGTTGGTTTGCTTTTTTTCTTTATCATTTTGATTGGTACAATATTATATTTAATTTATTCAGGCGGTAATTTAGAGGTCAATCCAGGAAATAGTTTTGGTGAAATGTCTGTTTTCATCATTTTCATCATTTTTATTTTTAGTCTGCCATTTACGCTTTCTGCTTTTCTGGCATGGCGTTCTGCCAATGATAATAAGAATCTTAACTTACAGATTGAGCAGGTGAAAAACCTGTCTTATGAAAAACAACAGATTCTTCAAAATCAAAATGATTTGCTCGAAAATCAGGTGAATGAAAGAACTCAGGAGTTACAAAAAGAAAAACAGAAAACGGAAGATCTTTTATTGAATATTCTTCCTCATGAAGTTGCTGAAGAGTTAAAAGAAAAAGGAAGTTCAGAAGCCAAATATTACGATGAGGTTACCGTAATATTTACTGATTTCGTTAATTTTACTCAAAGTTCTGAAAGATTGGGAGCTGAAAAAATGTTAACCGAACTGAACGAATGTTTCACTGAGTTCGACAGAATTATGGAGAAATACAATTTGGAAAAGATAAAAACCATTGGAGATGCTTATCTCGCAGTAAGTGGTTTACCGGTTACCAATGAAGAGCATGCCAAAAATGCGGTGAATGCAGGTTTGGAAATTCTTTCTTATATTCAGCAAAGGAAAATTGATAACCCAAATGCTTTGGATATCAGAATCGGAATTCATTCAGGATCTGTGATTGCCGGAATTGTTGGGGTTAAAAAATTCGCTTACGATATTTGGGGAGATACTGTAAATACGGCTGCCAGAATGGAACAGAACGGCCGTTCGGGAAGATTGAATATTTCAGAAGCAACTTATCATCTGGTTCAAAATGATTTTACTTTTGAACATAGAGGAAAAATAGAAACCAAAGGAAAAGGTGCGATGGATATGTATTTTGTAAATCCGTTAAATTAAATTTTAAGAATTTTGAAAAAAAATATACTTTTTACATTTTTAGTTTTCATTGCAACGCAGACTTTTTATTTTGCCCAGAATTCTCCTGAAAAACCAAGTGTTTTTACTGCAAAAGATGTACAGCACGGAGCAGAAATTGATGAACAGAGTAAATTCATTGCTGGCGACAATCCTGCTTTTGCTCAGCCGAAATATGATGATTCTGCCTGGAAACATACCGACATCAGTTCAAAAAAATCTTACACTAAAGATCAGGTCTATTGGGTTCGGTACTATTTTAAAATAGATTCAACGTTACTCAATAAATCGTTATGTTTTGATATAAAACAAATCGGAGCTTCAGAGATTTTTCTGAATGGCAAAAAAATCGAAACAATTGGGAAAATAGGAAAAGAAAACGTTAGGAAATTTGTTATGAAAAATAATGTTCCAGAAATTTTTTCCTTAAATAACACAGATGTCAACGTTTTAGCCATCCGTTTTTTACCGATTGTGGGCAAAGAGAAGATGGTCATCAACTACAGTCCATCAACTTTGGATGTAGAATTGGCTTCTGCCAACGAGTTTTTTGACGAAAAAGTGGAAATGACTGAGGGTTTCAATTTTCTAACCATGCTTATTTGTGGGGTTTTTACCGCATTAGGTTTTATTCATTTGCTTTTATTTTTATTTTACAGAAAAGCGATTTACAATCTGTATTTCTCAACGTATAACCTTTCTATTGGTTTGCTCAGCTACATGATTTTATCGTTTTACGAAATATCGGATCCTGCTGACTTAAATACCTACGGTTTCCTTACTTTTCTTTCTATACTGGTTTTTGGCGCATCGCTCACAGGATTTGTCAATACATTGTTCGGAAGAACGAAACTCAGACTCAAAATTATGCTTATCACTGCAGCATCTTTAGTGCTTCTGTACTATTTCAGTGCTAAAGCATCTATAGGTTTTGTTGTCTTTTACATATTTTTTGTGTGGTTTGAGTCTCTATATCTCATCATCAGAGCTATGATACGAAGAGAAAAATCTGCGTTCATCGTTGGTGGTGGAATTCTTACATTTTTTGCAATCATCATTCTCATCATCATTTTTAATATTTTGGATTCTTTAAATATCGGTGTTCCGGATGTATTGTCAAGCGATGAATTTGGTTTGTCTCTGCTGGTTGTCATTATTGTAAGCTTTCCAATTTCCATTTCGGCTTATTTGGGATGGCAGTTTGCTTCAACGAATTTAAGTTTAGTAAAACAGTTAGATGAAGTCAACCGTCTTTCAGATGTCAATTTAAAACAGGAACAGGAAAAACAGCAGATTCTTCAGGATCAAAATGATTTACTTGAAAAACAGGTCGACGAAAGAACTTTTGAACTACAAAAGGAAAAACAGAAAACAGAAAATTTATTGCTGAATATTCTTCCGCATGAAGTTGCCGAAGAGTTAAAAGAAAATGGTAGCTCTGAAGCTAAATATTATGATGAAGTAACCGTTTTATTTACTGATTTTGTTAATTTTACCCAAAGTTCAGAGAAAATGGGAGCCGAAAAAATGTTGGTTGAGCTCAACGAATGTTTTACTGCTTTTGATATGATCATGGAAAAGCATGGTTTAGAAAAAATAAAAACCATTGGCGATGCTTATTTAGCAGTTTGTGGTTTACCGATGAAGAATGAATGCCACGCTTATCAAACAGCATTGGTAGCTTTGGATATTATTGATTTTATTGAAGAAAGGAAAAAGATAAATCCTAATACTTTAGATATCAGAATCGGAATCAATTCTGGTTCTTTGATTGCAGGAATTGTCGGCGTGAAAAAATTCGCTTACGATATTTGGGGTGACACCGTAAATACCGCTGCAAGAATGGAACAAAACAGTGAAAAAGGAAAAATAAATATCTCAGAATCTACTTATCAATTGGTAAAAGAAAAAATAAACTGCGAATACAGAGGGAAAATTCACACCAAAGGAAAAGGCGATATGGATATGTATTTTGCATTAGGAACTATAAACGATTAACAGCAAAAGCCACAAAAGAGATTTTTTATTTTAAAAGTTTTGCAATTTAAATAGCGGTCAGACAAAAGATGTAATTCTAAATTGTTGTCTTTGCTAAGTGAAACGCCTTTGCGAACGAAGAATATACAGAACAATATTTAAAAAAATCTTTGCGTTCTTTGCGTTAAAATTAACATCATATAAACACATTTTCTATTTTAAAATATGGAATACGAAAAATTAAATAAAATAATATTAAAAAGACTCAAAGAAAATCTTCCTGAGCACCTTTCTTATCACAGCGTTATGCACGTAAAGGACGTCATCGATTCAGTTGAAAAAATTGCGAAATCTGAAAACGTGAATGATGAAGACCTATTGTTGCTGAAAACAGCAGCTTTATTTCATGATACCGGATTTTTGTACGGTTCAAAAGAACATGAGGCAAAATCTTGCGAAATTGCGGAAGAATATCTTTCAGATCATGGTTATTCTCAGGAACAGATTGAGAAAATCAAAGGAATGATTATGGCAACAAAAATTCCTCAGACGCCCCACAATCATTTAGAGCAAATTTTAGCCGATGCCGATCTGGATTATTTGGGTAGAAAAGATTTCTTTGTGATTGGCGATAAATTATTCGAAGAACTTTCCATGTTTGGAATCGTGAATTCTGAACGTGACTGGAATTTATTACAGGAGAAATTCCTTGAAAGTCATCATTATTTTACGGAAACAGCAATCAATAGCAGAAACCAAAAAAAACAGGATAACCTGGATATTATTAAAACAAAACTAAAAAACTACTGATCATCTTATGAGCTCAGCAACCAAACATGGCCCGCTATTTACGCTATCAGATATTATTTATCTGGTTTTAGGTGTGATTTCAGCGAGTTTTGCTCTAAAATCTTTTCTCGTTCCCAACCACTTTTTAGATGGTGGCGTTACCGGAATTTCACTTTTATTACACGAAGTTTATCATTGGAATCTTGGTGTCATTTTATTGGTTTTAAATATTCCTTTTCTGATTTTGGCTTACTTTCAAATCGGAAAACATTTTGCAATTAGAAGTTTTCTGACGATTTTATTAATTATTGTAACCATTTCTTTCGTTCCTTTTCCGGAAATGACACATGATAAATTACTAGTCGCAATGTTTGGCGGATTTTTCATGGGAATCGGAATCGGACTTTCGATGCGTGGAGGCGGAACTTTCGACGGAATGGAAGTTTTAGCCTTATTAACATTCAAAAAAAGCAGTTTCAGCATTACTGAGATTATTTTGGGAATGAATGTTATCATTTTCATCATCGCTGCAGTTTTCTTAAAAGTGGAAACGGCTTTATATGCAATAATGACGTATTTAGTGGCAAGTCAGATAACTAAATATGTTATTGAAGGAATTGAAGCTTACACTGGCGTAACCATCGTTTCCGGAAATAGTGAAGAAATCAAAAAAGCTTTGGTTTTAACGATGAATAAAGGAATTACCGTTTACAGAGGTGAAAGAGGTTTTATGAAAGAATCTTTTGAGCAAAGTCAGAATGCGGATATTATTTTTACCATTGTAACAAGATTGGAAGTAAGAAAATTACAGAATATCGTTCGTGCAATTGATCCGAAAGCTTTTATTTTCACCCAAACCGTAAGAGAGCCTCAAGGCGGAATTGTAAAGGAAATTGTGAAGCATTAAAAACTTAGACCTTGAGAATTTTTTCAAGGTTTTTTTATTTAAATAGAAATCTGATGAAAGACACAGAAGAATATATATTTACTTCTCAAAGGCTTGGATTTAGAAATTGGAAATCAACTGATATCGAAAAATTATTTGAAATAAATTCCGACAAAAGAGTCATGGAGTTTTTTCCAAAGGTTGCCACGAAAGAACAGACCATCGATTTCGTTGAAAGAATGAAAACTCAATTTTTGAACAGAGGATTTTGCTATTTTGCAGTTGACAAACTTGAAAATAATGAATTTATTGGTTTTATCGGTCTTTCTGAACAAACATTTGAATCAGGATTCACACCTTGTATAGATATTGGCTGGAGAATAAAATTCAGCGAATGGAATAAAGGATTTGCTACAGAAGGTGCAAAACGATGTCTCGAATATGCTTTTAATGACTTGAAACTTGAAAATATATACTCAATCGCTCCGAAAATAAATCTAAAATCTGAACAAATCATGGTAAAAATAGGTTTAAAAAAACAGTACGAATTTGAACACCCTTTACTGTTGAATGATTCTCGGTTAAGAGATTGTATTTTATACAAAACAGAAAAAAATTAATAATTATTCTTTATTTAGTTGTGGTGTAAAACTTTTGTGTTCTTTGCTAAGTGAAATCGAAGATTCGACGGAGTCAAAAGCCTTTGCGAACTTAAAAAACAGTTAGTAGTAAAAAATTCTTTGCGAACTTTGCGTTAAAAAATAAAATATGCTTAAAGTCTTATGAATTTCGTTCGTAAGGCTTTAATTTTGCCTTAACCTTAACCTTAACCTTAACCTTAACCTTAACCTTAACCTTAACCTTAACCTTAACCTTAACCTTAAAATGAAACGCTCCGGAACCGCTACATTACCCCTTCACTACGGCAAAGTACCACCTTGGCTGTACGAAAGAATGGCCACACTCGGACTTTCAATTGTTGAAGTAATGTTGGCAGATTATGGAAAAAATGAAGTCCTTCGCAGATTAGCAGATCCGTTTTGGTTTCAAAGCTTTGGTGCTGTGATGGGAATGGATTGGCATTCTTCAGGTATTACGACTTCCGTTATGGGAGCTTTAAAACGTTCCATCAATCCGAAATCTAAAGAGTTAGGAATTTATATTTGTGGCGGAAAAGGTAGGTTTTCAAAAGAAACTCCAAACGAGCTTTTAGTTATTGCTGATAAAACCGGTTTAGACGGAAACGCTTTGGTTCGTGCAAGCAAACTCTCTGCGAAAGTTGATAATACGGCGATTCAGGATGGATATCAACTGTATCTCCATAATTTTATTTTATCTGATGAAGGAAGCTGGTCGGTCGTACAACAAGGAATGAACGATTCTGATGGAACCGCACGTCGTTATCATTGGCATTCCGAAAACATGGAATCTTTTGTCGATGAACCACACAAAGGAATTCAAGGAATTAACCGTGGAAATATTTTAAATTTAACCGCTCACGAAGCCCAAGAAAACCGAAAAGGAATTTTAGAAATTTCTCACACCAATTCAGAAAAAATCATGCAGGATTTTGCGAATCTTATATTGCCAAATCATCATGACGTTCGTGCTTCAGATGTCGATTTAAAAAAACTTGGAACATTGTTGTATATGACCAGGGAAAACCAGCCTGAGAATTTCGAAGAATTATTATTGCTGAAAGGAGTCGGTCCAAGAACTTTGCAAAGTCTGGCTTTGGTAAGTGAAGTGATTCACGGTGCACCTTCAAGATTCAGAGATCCAGCGAGATTTTCTTTTGCCAATGGCGGAAAAGATGGTCATCCGTTTCCCGTTCCTATCAATGTTTACGATGAAACCATTTCTATTTTACAAAAAGGAATTGAAAAATCGAAGCTCGGAAATTCAGATAAATTACAGTCGATTAATAAGCTTCATACAATTATTTCTGATGCTGAAAAAAACTTTACACCAGATTTTGACATCAATGATGTGATTGAAGAAGAGAGGCAAAACTCCTGGCGTTTCGGTGGGAAAACAGTTTTTGGTGACGCAGAAAAACCCGTTCCTTCAAAACCGATTCAGCTTTCTCTGTTTTAAATATTGACTTAGGAAACGGAGACGTTAAGAAGATTAGAATTTAATCCGTAAAAAAATTCCCACTGTTTGAGCACGTGATAAATTAGAATGAAAACACGAATCGTGAATCGTGCGAGTTTTGGGGATTTTAGGAGTAAATTTTAATTTTTAGTCGGAGTTTCCAGTCTTGAATTTTTGGTTCTTTTGCTTCAAGGCAAAAGAACTAGTAATATTTCACTTTCAATTCCAATAAAAATTCTATTTTTAAGTTCGATTAAAACAGAACTAAAATGACGAATAAAGCCTTAGAAATTTGCTATGATTTTCCTTTTTTCTTAGATGAAGAACTTCAGGAAGTCTTTCAGGCACACGAAAAAGTGTTTTTTCATAAAGGTGATTTTATTTTAGAAGAAGGAAAAACAGCCAACGAATATTATATTCTCGAAAAAGGTTTAGCCCGCTCTTTTGTTAATGATTTTAACGGAAACGAAGTAACTACACACTTTTTCGTAGAAAATGAAATTATTATCGAAGTTTCCTCACTGTTTCAAAGAATTCCGACGCAGGAAAATATTATCTGTATCACAGATTGCGAATGTTGGAAAATAGATTTTGAGACTTTTCAGGAACTATATCATAAAATCCAGAATTTGAGCGAGTGGGGAAGAGCATGGATGTCTCAAGAACTTTTCGCTTACAAACAGCGTTCAGTGGAAATGTTTACCCTTTCTGCAACTAAGCGTTACCTTAATCTTTTAGAGCAAAAACCTCATGTCATACAGTTTGCTCCATTGAAGCAAATCGCTTCTTATCTGGGTGTGACAGACACTTCTTTAAGCAGAATCCGAAAAGAATTGGTTTCGCATCCCAAGAAAATTTAAATCTTGTCTTATGACAAGTTGATTTTCATGACGACTTGGTAATTTTGGTTTAAAGATTAATCTTAAAATTTACAGACATGAAAATCAATCAAGTTTACATCAATCTTCCTGTAAAAGATATTCCAAAAACAAGGGAATTCTGGACGAATTTGGGTTTCCCGATTAACGAAAATATTTCCGATGAAAGAGCGGTGTGTTTTATTTTGGGCGATAACATCTGCGTGATGTTTATTACTGAAGAATATTTTATGACTTTTTCTGAAAGACCTCTGCCAAAAGGTGATACCACTCAAGTTTTAGTTGCCCTTAGCGTTGATAGTCGGGAAGAAGTTGATCAGATTGTCAACGCCGCAGTTGCCAATGGAGCCACTCAACACGAAGAGCCACAGGATTATGGCTGGATGTATCAAAACTCATTCTGGGACATCAACGGTCACGGCTGGAACGTGACTTTTGCGGACATGTCTCAAATGCCGACTGAGTAAGAATACCTCTCGCAGATTTAGCAGATTTTTTAGCTAATCTCCGCAAATTTCAAATTTCAAACCTCAAATCTCAAATCAAACATTTATGGACAAACCAAAATCACAAAAATTAGACATCATCATTCCTGCGTTTCGCGGTCACAGTCAGAATTTTCTGATGGTTCTCGATGGAATTTCTGAGGAAGATACTTTGAAAAGAATTGAAGGCAGAACCAACCATATCATTTGGATGGTAGGGAACTTTCTCGATATGCGCTACGCAATGGGAAATGTGCTTGGCTTGGAAGAGGAATTTGAATTCAAACAATATTTCTCTGAAGGGAAAGCTTTGGATGAAAGCTTTAAATATCCTACACTTGAGCAACTCAAAAAAAGTTTTCATCACATTTCTCCGTTGGTTTACAGTAAATTATTGGAAGCTACTGATGAAGATTTAGACAAAGACTTTCCAATGGGAATGAACATCGATTTCTTCCCCGAAAACGTTCTCAATTTTGTCGGAATGTGTATCGGACGTGAAGATTATCTTTCCGGACAAATTGGTTTGATGCGCAGAATCTTCAACTACGAAGGCATGAAATATGACTTTGACGAAAATATGAAATACTAAATCAGCTCCAACTAAAAACTAAACTAATTCTTAATCTAAACATTAATCTAAAAATTAAAATTATGCCTAAATTAAATCCATACTTAAATTTCGACGGTAAAGCAGAAGAAGCTTTTACGTTTTACAAAACTGTTTTCGGTGGCGAATTTGTTGGCGGAATTCACAAAATGGGTAACGCTCCCGGTACCGAAAATCTTTCAGACGACGAGAAAAACAGAGTGATGCACATCGCCCTTCCGGTGGGTGGCGACCTGTTGATGGCTTCGGATATTGTGCCGTCATTCGGACAAAACTTAACGGTTGGAAACAGCAATTATGTTTCTATTTTCCCCGATTCCAGGGAAGACGCCGATAGAATTTTCAAAGCACTTTCCGAAGGCGGAAATATTGAAATGCCGTTGGAAGACCAATTTTGGGGCGATTACTTCGGAAGTTTTCAGGATAAATTCGGAGTCTACTGGATGATCAATTTTTCTACCGACCAAGGTTACGAAGGATAAAAAATTAACTTTATATTTAACGGATGAAAGGGTAGCTGCAAAGTTGCCCTTCTTTTAACTTTAAAAAAACAAGAAAATGGAAAAAATAAAAATTGACATCACGATTTTAGCACCTGTAGAAAAAGTTTGGGATTATTATAACGAGCCTGAACATATTGTAAAATGGAATTTTGCACATGAAAGTTGGCAGTGTCCAAAATCTGAAAATGACTTGAGAGTCGGCGGAAAATTCAAAAACAGAATGGAAGCAAAAGACGGAAGTTTTGGATTTGATTTTGTTGGGATTTATGATGAAGTGATTAAAAATGAACTGATAAAATACCACATGGAAGACGGCAGAAACGTAGAAATCATTTTTGAAAAGGTAGATGAAAATACCACAAAAGTGAAAATAAGTTTCGATCCGGAAACTCAGAATTCTTTAGAAATGCAACGTGAAGGATGGTATGCGATTTTGAATAATTTTCACAAACATGTGGAAAATAATTAAGTTTTAATCACGACTTTTCTTTCTTGGGCGCCTTTATCCGCCCTCCGTTCCCGCTTTTTTGTGCCGTTGCTTTACCCTTGGCCTACAAAAAGAGCTCCACTCAGGTCGGGGCGCGTGCAATTCGACGTTTAAAATATATATTTAAAAAAATTACAATTATGAACAACAACATATTCCCATGCCTTTGGTACAACGAAGATGCGAAAGAATCAGCTGACTTTTACTGCAAAGTTTTTGGCGGAAAAATTACTGCAGACACTCCCGTCGTTTTAAATATTGAACTTTTCGGACAGAAACTCATGCTACTGAATGGTGGCCCACAATTCGAGAAAAATGCATCTATCTCATTTATGGTTTTATGCGAAACGGAGGACGAAGTTCAAAATTATTGGAATCAATTATCAAATGACGGAATCGTTTTGATGGAACTTGGCGAATATCCATGGAGCAAAAAATATGGTTGGGTTCGGGACAGATTTGGCGTGACCTGGCAACTTTATTTAGGTGAAAAACAAGGCGAACAAAAAATTGTTCCCACATTGATGTTCATTCATCAAAACAATGGAAAAGCCTTGGGAGCTATGGAATTGTACACTGAAATTTTCCCGAATTCTAAAATCGGGGGAGTTTTAAAATACGGAGAAGGCGTGGGCGACGAAAATCATGAGGTTCCTGAAAACGTACAGCACGCCCATTTTGAAATCGATGGCTACAGTTTTTACTGTATGGATAATTCTTACGACCATCAATTTGATTTCAATGAAGGAATTTCAATCGTCGTGATGACCCATAATCAGGAAGAAACCGACCATTTATGGAATTCGTTAACCCAAAATGGAGGCAGAGAAAGCATGTGTGGCTGGCTGAAAGATCCGTTTGGAGTAAGCTGGCAAATCGTCCCAAAAAGATTGATAGAATTGATGGGCGATCCCGACCAGTTGAAAGCTAAAAAAGTTGTTCAGGCAATGATGAAAATGCAGAAAATTGTGATTGAAGATTTGGAAGAGGCGGCGAGTTAAGAGCCAAGGGAAAAGTAAAAAGAACCAAGTGAAAATATAGTGAGCAAGTGGACGGGATTTGTTTTAAACAATGCTACGTAACTCCGAAGGAATTGAACAACAGTAGCCGTGGGTGAAAACCATGGTATCCTGAAAATAATTTTCGGCTTGCTGTTTGTAACTGTTTTCAGATAACGTAAGTCTAAATCTTACGCTTAACCTTAACGCTTAACGCTTAGCTTTAGCCTTAACCTTAATCTCAACCTAAAAAATATGGAACTTTTAAAATTTGAAATAACAATAGATGCAGCTCCCGAAAAAGTGTGGAGCGTGCTTTGGGACGAGTTTTCTTATCGTCAGTGGACATCAGCTTTCTGTGAAGGATCTTTTTACATCGGGACTTTGGAAGAAGACAGTAAAGTACAGTTTTTAGATCCCGATAACAATGGAATGTTCAGTAAAGTAGTAAAAAATATTCCCGGAAAAGAAATGGTATTTCTACATTTAGGTGAAATCTACAGCGGTATTGAAACCCCGATGGATTGGGGAGATGCCACAGAATCTTATTTTCTTGAGGAAACCGAAGATTCTACCAAACTGAGAATGGAAGTTAATAGTTCAGAAGAATTTAAAAGCTTTTTTGAAGAAAAAATTCCGCTGGCAATTCAGAATGTGAAACATCTGTCTGAAAATCAACTGTAATTATACAAATTGATTTGTGTAATTTGTGCATGAAAAATTATGATTTATTTTAAATTAAAAACAAAAATATGGAAACTTTAGATTACGAAATCATCATCAATGCCCCAAAAGAAAAGGTTTGGGACGTTCTTTTTGGACGTGAAACTTACAGTGAATGGACTCAGTTTTTCAGTCCGGGTTCGCAGATGAAAACAGATTGGGAAGTCGGCGGAAAAACCTATTTTGTAAATCCTGAAGGTGCAGGAATGGTTTCTACCATCGACAGTTTGGAAAAACCTGATCAGGTTATTTTTAAACATTTGGGAATGGTGGACAAAGATGGAGTAGAAGACACCGAAAGCATGGAAATCAAACAATGGAGCGGTTGTTTTGAAAAGTATATTCTCATTGATTACGATGGTAAAACAAAACTTCATACAGAAGTTCAGGTAGAAAAAGACTGGAAAGAACATATCAACAATGGCTTTGTTAAAGGCTTGGAAGTTGTAAAAAAACTATCGGAGACGAATTAATTTAGTCTTATTCAAATAGAAAACAGGAAATCAATTCGACTTCCTGTTTTTTATTTTAAAATTAAAACCTTAAAATTATGCTACAACAACTTCTTCAGCATACACAACACCTTCATAACAAGCGTTGTAAATAGCTTTCAATTCTTCCAAAGTCGGAACTCTCGGATTGAAACCTGTACAAGGATCAACCAAAGCATTGTTAGCGATGTAATCAAGATTTTTATCCCAATCTTCTCTTGAAATTCCAAATTCCTTGATTGCAGATTGATTATTAACTTCAGAACGCAAAGTTTCAATAGCCTGAGCCAATTCTTCTGTCGTTTCTTTACCAATTACTCTCGCTAAATCCGGAAAACGATCTGTTGCAGCCGAGTTATAACGAATAACATTCGGAAGGAAAATCGCATTAGAAGCACCATGAGGAATTCCGTACAAAGCACCAACCTGATGAGATAAAGAGTGTACGATTCCTAACCAAGCATTGTTGAACGCCAAACCTGCCATAAATGAAGCATCGTGCATATTTTGACGGGCCACAATATTGTCCGGATTTGCTACCGCTTCTTTTAAATTATCAAAAACAATCTCTAAACCTCCTTTTGATAGGGCATCAGCGATATTATTGTCGATATTCGAAACATAAGCTTCCACACAATGGGTCAAAGCATCAAGACCGGTATTTGAAGTAACATGAGCTGGCATTGAAGCACAGATTTCGCCGTCGATAATTGCAATATCTGGGGTTAATTCGTAAGAAACAACCGGATATTTTACACCTTTTTCTCTGTCTGTAATCACCGCAAGACCCGTAGTTTCAGTTCCTGTTCCGCTTGTAGAAGGAATTGCAATAAATTTCGCTTTGTTTCTTAAAACCGGAACTGTAAAAGGTTTGATTAAAGCATCAAATTCTACATCAGGATATTCATAGAAAACCCACATAATTTTTGCAGCATCGATTGCTGAACAACCTCCTAAACCGATGATCCATTCAGGTTGGAAACCCTGAATCATTTCAGCTCCTTTTGCGCAAGTTTCAGATGAAGGATCTTCTTCTACACCCTCGAAAATTTTAGTTTCAATTCCAGCTTCTGCAAGATAAGCAACTGCTTTATCCAGCGTTCCGCTTTTTCTCATTGAGCTTCCTCCTGTAACGATTACGGCTTTTGTACCTTTGATATTTTTTAATTCTTCAAGAGTTCCTGCACCGTGGAAAACCTCTCCTGCAATAAATAATTTGCTCATTTTTTATCTAAATTTTTGATGAAGCAAAATTAGATAAGCCAAAACGGGTAATGTTATACAAACAGGACTATGCGTTATACATTTGAGCCAACTCCTGCTGAAGTTCAGTCGGTGTTTCTTTAAGTTTAGCTTTTACAAATTTGTTGAGTGCAGAAGGAGAATTAAAACCAAGATCAAAAGCAATTTCTTTATGAGACAAATCAGAAAACATCAGCTGTCGTTTTATTTCCATTAAAATTCTATTGTGAATTGCCTGAATCGCCGTTTCTCCGCAATGTTTTTTTGTAATTGAATTTAATTTTTTTGTCGTAATTGCCAATTCTTCGGCATAATATTGAACAGTTCTGTATTGCTTGTAATGTTCGTTTAATAGTTTTTTAAATCGAACATATGTAGGTTTATCAGCCGTTTCTTTGTGCAAAATAGGATGCAGGCCATGCACAGATTCTATTAAACCTAAAAGAAAAATTTTAATCTGAAATCTTGCCTGTTCTTTTTTTATCAAACTTGGATTTTCATAAATTCCTTTGATGATTTTGATGGCATTTAAGCTTTGTTCAAAATCTTCTCGGGATAAAATAGTACAATTCAATTGTGTGGAAAGGTTGACATTGTAGGTACTCAATTCATTTTTCAGAATATCAGAACAGAATAATATTTCTTCAAACAAGATGATTTTTCCTTTTAAATCTTCACTAAAATCAGAGATAAATTGAACCTGTTCAGGAAACACAACGGAAATTTTTCCTGCTTTTAAATGATGAACTTTGTCTTCTATATGAAGCTGTAAAGTTCCGTTTTCGATAACAATAATAAAGAAATGGTCTTTTTTGTGAGGTTTAAAATACTCTTTTAAACTTTCCTCATTCAAATCAAAAACTCTGAAAGAAAGATTTTTATCTTCCAGCTTTTGAATATTTTTTTTGATTTCCAGTTTCTTCATTGTTCCCATTTCTATCCTTTGTTTAAAAACGAAGCGACAAATTTAAACTAAAACAACCTGATTTTCCAAAACCGATTTATTGCGAAATTTAATCATTGATATGAGCTGGTTTTAATTCATCTTCGAAAAACAATTTTTGTTTCAATTTAAATTATGCTTTTTAAAGAGATAATTTTTAAAATTGTATTTCTTTCTTAAATGAAATGCCATTGTTTATCTTAATAGCAGTATTTAATACAAAAACTTTGTCTCTCTTTGCCATTAATAAACGCAAGGATATACAGGGAATTTTAAAAGTATACTTAAATAGCAAGTTAAACAAAGCCGTTTGATTTTGTCTAATCTGTGGATTTCACTTAACTTAGAAATACAAAAATTTAAAATCTGTAACAAATGATTTTAGATAAAAACCTTATGAATAAAAGAAAATTCAGAAATTCAAAAAAATAAATTAAATTTATTAAAGTAAAACAAAAACCACAATCGTCATAGCAATATGGAGATTGCCGAGAAAATAACAATGCCACAGAAGGAGAAAGAAAATATCATCTCGCAGACCGTATCGAATTACGGCGGAAAACTGATGTCTTTCATTCGTCCGAAAGTGAAAAATACCGAAGATGCGGAGGATATTCTGCAGGAGGTTTGGTATCAGTTCAGCAGTTTGACCAATCTTTCTGAAATTGTAAATGTCGGCGGATGGCTGTATCGCGTCACTTCCAACAAAATCATCGATAAATACCGAAAAAAGAAGACTGAAAACCTGGAAGATTTTGTCTACGAAGATGAAGATGGTTCGTTTTCTATAAAAGATATTTTGCTGTTGGATGAAAGCGCCGGTCCGGATGTGAAAATGTTTCAGGATGAAATTTGGAAAAAACTGTTTGAAGCTCTGGAAGAACTTCCCGAAAAACAGAAACTTGTCTATATGGAAAATGAACTGAACGATAAAACGCTACAGGAAATTGCCGATGAACAGGGAGAAAACATAAAAACCATCATCAGCAGAAAAAATTATGCTGTAAAGCATTTGAGAAACAGATTAAGACAGTTGTACGAAGATTTAAATAATTAGAAATAAATAAAATGAACAATAAATATAAAAAAAGCTGGGCACTTTTAATTCTATGTCCGCCCTTGATTTTTCTTGCCGTTGCGCTGATTGTGATGTGGCTTTGGAACTGCATTCTACCAGAAGTTATCGGTGTTAAAACGATTAATTACTGGCAAGCGATGGGAATTTTGGTATTAAGTAAAATTCTTTTTGGAGGTTTTCACGGAAAATTCGGAAGAGGAATGAGAGATATGAAAGAGAAACATCTGCAGCATAAAATGGAAGGGATGTCTGACGAAGAAAAAGAAAAATTCAAAGAAGTTTGGAGACAGAAATGCGAAAGCGGATTCTTCAACCGCAACAAAAGAACAAACGAGTAGTTTAAAATTTTTAGAAATAGTAAAGTAAAAATTAAAACGGATTCGTCTAAATAAAAAAGCCTCAGAGAGGCGACAACTTTGTAGTAGTAAAATTTAAAATTTAAGAAAATGAAAAATTCAGTATTAAAAGGTGTTTTAGGAGCTGTTGCAGTAGCAGGAGTCGCTATAATTGCCAAAAAAGTAATTGAGAGAAAAAGATTTGTAAGAGGTATTTTTAATGAATACGGAATCAAAGAAAAATCGCCATTCGGATTAGCTGATAAGATCAGAGAAATGGATGAGAAGCAATATCAGGAACTGAAAGGAAAGTTCAGGAAAGAGTTTGCTTCAAGATGTTGCAGAAAAGATGCGAGAAAAGAAGAATTTGCAGAAGTATAAATAGAAAGTAACTAAATTGAAATTGTCTTATTCCGGCGCGGGAAGCAAAGCTTCCCGCGCCGGAATTTTTTTGTTTAAATGATGGGTGAGGTTGTAAAAGTCAGCAACTAATCTCTTTTTGGTCATTTAAAAATCAACATAAAGTTTGTCAATCCGTAGGAATCTCGGCAACGAATCTAAATAATAGCTTAGATTCCTGCGGAAAGACAAACAAGGTAATTATTATAAAAGATAAGTTTTTCTTTGCTGAGTGAAACGCCTTTGCGACCGAAAAATATTCTCAATCATCACAAAAAAACTTTGCACCCTTTGCGTTTAAAATCGACATCTAAAATTTTCACAATTAATAAAAATCCTTATTTTTGTTAGCCTAAATGAAAGACTACTATTATTTTCTCGGGATTTCTCGCGATGCTTCAGATGAAGACATCAAAAAATCATACAGAAAACTTTCATTAAAATACCATCCCGATAAAAACCAGAACGACGATTTTTTTGCTGAGCGATTTAAAGAAATTCAGGAAGCGTATGAAACTTTAAGTGATAAAGGAAGAAGAATTACCTACGATCAGAATTTAGAAAGTTTACAGAAAAGTTTCAGATATACAGTTCCGCCTTCGATTAAAACATTTTCCGCAAATAAAATTCATGCGAAAAAAGGAGAGGAGATAATTATCACATGGCAGACTCAAAATGCCGATGTAGTCAAAGTTTTACCGTTTGGATTGGAAAAAGCTTACGGAGAAAGAGTTTTTAAGATTACAGAATTTAAAAACGGAAAATTCCAGCTTTTGCTGCATGCAACCAATTCACTTTTGCACAAGACGGTCGTTCAAGGAATTACGATTACAGAAGTTTTTGAATCTGACGGTGAGAAATTCAGAGACAGAGCGGAGGAATTATTCAAGCCGCAACCGCGAACAGTAATTAATCCAAGAGGTTTACCAAAAATATTCAGATTGATTTTGGCACTGGTAATTTTAGCGGTAGCGCTTTACTTTTTGATCAGTAATTTTGCTTAGATTCAAGATTCAAGATTCAAGATTCAAAGTTCACAGTTTCCGAATTGCAAACACCAATCATCCATCATCCAACACCCAGCTCTAAGCCAGCTTCTTATTTCCCGGACATTTTTTGCAACGCTTACCTTTCTTGAATTTTTTACAGCAAGATTTTTTATCGCCACAAAACATTTCTTCAGTATTAAAAGAAAATACCGGAGTGAGTGGCGGAACTTTAAACGGAGTAATGTTATTCATCTTGCAAATATATTAATTTAGAATAAATATAGATAATAAAATTTAAACTTTCTTTAAATGCTGATTAACAAATGATTTGAGAATGTATTCTGCTTTAAAATTTAAAAGAAATTTAAATATATCATCACAAAGCGTCATTAGCTCTTATTAGTAAAATCGAAGATTCGCGAAGTCAAACGGCTTTGTGAAACTAAAAACAGTCAGTCGCGAAAAAAAAATTGTGTCCTTTGTGTTCAAATAGAGTGAGCATTTTCATGAGTTATCAATTAAAATCGTTTCAATAGAAGATTTAAATAAATTCCATATTATCGCATTTAATCAGATATTGCGAAGTTTCAAGACTAGTATTTTAAAGCCAATTGCAAAATGCCAACCGCCAACCGCTACTTAGGTTGTGAAATCATTTTAAAAATCGTAATTTTACGAATCTTTTTTTTCAAACAAAATCTAATATATAAAAATGAATACAGAGCAGTTTGTGAGCCGTCACATTTCCCTAAACGAAGCCGATAAGCAGGCAATGTTGGAAAAAGTTGGCGTTTCAAGTATTGAAGAATTGATTTCTCAAACCATTCCATCATCTATCCGTTTAGAAAATGATCTGAACATTTCAGAACCGCTTTCAGAATATGAAATGCTGAATCACTCAAAAGAATTGGCATCGAAAAATACTGATTACACAAGCTATATCGGTTTCGGATATCACAACACCCTGTTGCCATCGGCGATTCAGAGAAATATCTTTGAAAACCCAAGCTGGTACACAGCGTACACGCCATATCAGGCAGAGATCGCTCAAGGGAGATTAGAAGCGTTGCTTAATTATCAGACTGTTGTATGCGATTTGACAGGTTTTGCCTTGGCAAACGCATCTTTGTTGGATGAATCTACGGCGGCTGCAGAGGCAATGCACATGTTCTTCAACAATAGAACGAAAGATCAGAAAAAAGCGGGAGCCAACAAGTTCTTTATCTCTGATTTGGTTTTGCCTCAAACCGTTTCTGTTTTAAAAACAAAAGCTGAAGGTTTAGCGATTGAAATCGTTGAAGGTGACCACAAAACGCACCAGTTCGACGAATCTTACTACGGAGTTTTACTACAATATCCGGGTAAAAACGGAATCGTTTTAGACTATACTGAAGATATCGTTGAGTACAAAAAATTAGATTTACAGGTTGTTGTAGCTTGTGATCCTATGGCTTTGGTTAAATTGAAATCTCCTGCATCAATGGGCGCTGACTGTGCGGTTGGTACTTCTCAGAGATTCGGTATTCCATTAGGTTATGGTGGTCCTCACGCAGCATTTTTCTCTTGTAAAGAAGATTATAAAAGAGATATTCCGGGAAGAATTATCGGGGTTTCTCAGGATATGTACGGAAAACGTGCATTGAGAATGGCTTTGCAAACGAGAGAGCAACATATCAAGAGAGAAAGAGCAACTTCAAATATCTGTACAGCTCAGGTTCTTTTGGCTGTAATGGCTGGAATGTACGCTGTTTATCACGGTCCGAAAGGATTAAACTATATCGCTGACCAAATTCACTTTAAAGCAAATGCTTTGAAAGGCGGATTGAAAGCCTTGGGTTATCAGACGGTTGAAGAGCCAATCTTCGACACGGTAAAAATACTGATGGCTGAAGATGAGAAAGCAAGATTGATGAGAATGATGCTTGATCACAAATTAAACTTAAACTATTTCACAGAAGGCGTTATCAGTATTGCGATCAACGAAAGTACTACGCTTGAAAAACTGAATATTTTGATGGCTTCTTTCGCTCAGTTTAAGGACAAACAAGGCTTTAAATTAGAAATAAAAGAAGGATACAGTATTCCTGAAGAAAATCTTAGAAAAGATGAGATTTTAACGGAAGAAGTATTCAACAAATACCATACAGAGACAGAATTGATGCGTTACATCAAGCGTCTTGAAAGAAAAGATTTATCATTAACACATTCTATGATTTCTCTTGGTTCTTGTACAATGAAACTGAATGCTGCCACTCAGATGTTGCCACTTTCGTGGGATAATTGGGGAGCTGTTCATCCATTTGTGCCGGTAAATCAGGCAGCAGGTTATCAGGAAATGATTAAAGAATTAGAGAAAGATCTTTCTGAAATTACAGGTTTTGCAGGAACTTCACTTCAGCCAAATTCTGGCGCTCAGGGAGAATATGCAGGTTTGATGGTCATCAGAGAGTATCACATTTCAAGAGGTGAAGGTCACAGAAATGTAGTTTTGATTCCTCAGTCTGCACACGGAACGAATCCGGCATCTGCAGCGATGGCTGGAATGAAAATTGTTGTTGTTAAAAACCTTGAAAGCGGAGAAATTGATTTTGAAGACTTCAAAGCAAAAACTGAACAGCATTCTGAGAACTTATCTTGTGTAATGATCACGTATCCGTCAACTTACGGGTTCTTTGATGCCAACATTAAAGAAATTACTGCACTTGTTCACGAGCATGGCGGACAGGTTTATATGGACGGTGCCAACATGAACGCTCAGGTAGGATATACAAGCCCTGGAAACATCGGAGCAGACGTTTGTCACCTTAATCTTCACAAAACTTTCGCAATTCCTCACGGAGGTGGAGGTCCTGGAGTTGGTCCGATCTGTGTTGCAAAACACTTAGTTCCTTTCTTACCAACGAATGCCAACATCAAAGTAGGTTCAAAAGAAGCGATCGAAGGAATTTCTGCAGCGCCATACGGTTCTGGATTGATTTTAAATATTTCTTATGCTTATATCAAAATGTTGGGAACTTCAGGTTTGAAAAAAGCAACTGAACACGCTATTTTAAATGCGAACTATTTAAAAGAAATCTTAGCTGAACATTTCCCTATTTTATACTCGAATACTGAAGGTAGAGTAGCACACGAATGTATCGTTGATTTCCGTCAGTTCAAATCTTTAGGAATTGAAGTAGCTGATGTAGCGAAAAGATTGATGGATTACGGTTTCCACGCACCAACGGTTTCTTTCCCTGTTGCAGGAACACTGATGATCGAGCCTACAGAATCTGAAAGCAAATCTGAAATCGACCGTTTTGCAGAAGCGCTTATCGCTATCAAACAGGAAATTGATGAGATTGCCAACGGAGAAGCTGATCAGGCAAACAACGTATTGAAAAACGCTCCTCACACGGAGCAGTTGGTTATTTCTGATTCTTGGGATAAACCATACAGCAGAGAAAAGGCAGCTTATCCGCTAGAGTGGGTAAGAGAGCACAAATTCTTTGCATCTGTATCAAGAGTTGACGAAGCTTACGGAGATAGAAACTTAGTTTGTACTTGTGAGCCGATTGAAGCTTATATGTAATTAAAGTTTTTTATATAATGAATCCCTTTCAGTTTTGAGAGGGATTTTTTTTGTTTTATCGTGGAATAGTTTTAAGTGGAGTTTTGTTTAGAACATCTTAATTTTAATTAGAAGAAATCCTTTATAGAAATGTGATTGGGTTTTGATTTATGTTTGCACAATTCATGTTGTGCGATTGTGCTGTTTTCAATACTTATTTTTCCACGTTTCAATTATATTTTTGTCCCAAAGTTTTTTGGCAAAAACTAAAAATACTTTTGGTCCATCAGAAAAGGCTTTGTCAATTTTATATTCTCCTCCCATATACATCTCATTTCCGTCATCATCAATTCCGTGCATAACTTTATTTTCACCTCTTATGGCAAATTTTTGCTGTCCCTCATACATTATGATTTTCATATCAGAAGGACTTACATCTCCGTGACAAACAGTTTTATACATCAACCATATTTCAGCAACTCCATTATTGTTAAGGTCAGTTATTTGAAGCGTATTATCAATAAATTCAGCAACAATATCAACAGGACAATCACTTATGTAGTCATAAACTTTCCAAGTTTGTTTAGCATTGTTATTTTTTATAATAAAATGATAAGCAAAAATTTCTGCATCTCCTCCGTCATTTTCGTGTTTGAATTTTTTACTCTCATAAATACCTGTTTCAGTGGTAATGACAATGTTTTCTCCCAAGTTATCCGTCCACTTGATTTCATTTACAATTTTTCCCTCATATTTTATATCGTTAGGGAGTTCACTGGCATTAAGTATAATAGGGTTGATTTTTTTGATTTTGGAAGTTAAAACCGAATTGTCTTCTAATTTTTTTTCAGGTTCAGTCTGTTGGCGATTTTTGGTTTCGTTTCCACAAGATTGGAAAAGAAATACTGCCAAAAGTATTATGATTAGTTGTTTCATTTTCTATCGTTTCAATTTTTGGACAGCTGTTGGTTAAGCATATCGCACAACTTTCAGATTGACGCATTTCGTCAATCCAACCTATAACCAAATATAACAAAAATCTTCAAAAGTTGATTTATTATAATCCTTTCAAACAGATTTAAATTTTTTTAAAAATTAAGTTTTTATTTCAAAAAAATCAAAAAAAATCAACTCATTTTCCCAATGATTTCCAACCTATTAAAATTAATTTAACTTAGTGTAAATAATATGATTTAAAACGTAAATATTTGATTTTTAACGGTGTAGCAGGACTGTGCAGGATGCTCATATTTGCCAATGTGGGTAGATTGGTTAACACAAAATTAATATTAAAATGAACAAGAAAACTTTACTCATTAAGCAGGCTTTAAAATCTTTGCTCGTGTGTGGAATTACACTTTCAGCAACAGGTCTTGAAGCGCAGACTTTGGCATTTCCTGAAGCTACAGGTTTTGGTAGATACACCACCGGAGCGAGAGGAGCAGCAAATCCTCAGATTTATCTTGTAACCAATTTGAATGACAGCGGAGCAGGATCATTCCGTGATGCAGTAAGCCAGCCGGGAAGATTTGTAATTTTTAAAGTTGGGGGAATTATCGCACCACAATCAGTGATTGCAGTTGCAGCCAATACAACAATTGCAGGACAAACAGCTCCGGGAGAAGGAATTTTATTTTTAGGCTCCAGAGTTTCTTTTTCAGGCTCAAATAATACCATCGCAAGATTTATGCGTATCCGTTATGGCGGAACTGCTCAGAATCAGGATGCATCGGGGATTTCAAACGGTGCCAATATAATTTTAGATCATATGTCTTTCAGTTGGGGAACTGACGAAGTTTTCTCTATCAACTGGGATAATAACGGAAACAGTCCGGATAATATCACGATTCAGAATTCTATTTTCGGACAGGGTTTGCATCGTCACAATCACTCAGCGGGTGGTTTGATGCAGCCTTCTGCCGGCGGTAAAATCAGTCTGATCGGAAATTTATATACATCCAATAAAACCCGTAACAACAAGGTAAAAGGTATCAACGAATTTGTGAATAACGTCGTTTATAACTGGGGAAATTACGGTAATACTTATGGTCATTCCCAATCCGGTGAAGCTTACATTATGGGTGGAGATTCTGCCGGAAGTTCTTTTGTGAATATCATCAACAATTATTTCATAGGAGGACCTCATACAGGTAGTTCAGTTACCACACCTTTCAGTGTTGGAAATGCTAATTTTAATCTATACGGTCCCGGAAATTATTTTGATAACGATAAAAACGGAACGCTGGACGGAACTTTGGTTCCACAGGATTTAACGGGATATCCGGTTGGAGATATGAATGCAATTCAGTCTACGGCTTATGATTATCCAGTAAAAAATCCGACATTGACAGCTCAGCAGGCATATGACAAGGTGGTTTTGGACGTTGGAGCATCTTATCCGAAAAGAGATCAGGTAGATGGTCTGATGATTTCTGATCTTCAGTCTAAAGGAACTTCAGCCGCTTATGTTTACGTGCAGTCTGATCTTGCAAACCAATATGGTTTTACCAATAATGGGGCAGGTCACATTTACGGTGCTCCGGCTGCTTTAGATACAGATAACGACGGGATGCCAGATGCATGGGAAACCGCCAACGGACTCAATCCAAACGTTGCCGATGCTTTGAATGTAAGTACTACCAACGCACCTTATCTGAATATTGAAGTTTATATCAATGGTTTACCCAACACTGTAGCTCCGGATTTTGTAAATCCGCCAACGGGATTGAATTTTACCAATGCCTTAACTTCAGGCAGTCCTGCTGCAAGCTCATTAACAGTAAACTGGAGTGATAATTCTAATAATGAAACCAACTTTGTTGTAGAACGCTCTCCAAACGGAACAGTCTGGACGGTTATTGCAACACTGCCTGCCAATACTACAAGTCATAATGAGACTGGTTTAACGCCAAATACACAATATTACTACAGAGTAAAAGCGGTAAACGCTACAGATTCTTCTGTTTATACATCCAATGCATCGGTTACGACTCCGCCAGTACCTTCAGCTCCAACTAAAGCAACTACACCAACTCCTGTCAACAATAATTTAAATGTAGATTTTACCAACGGTAATTTACTTTTAAAATGGACGGGAAGTACAAATACTACTAATTACACTGTGAATTTCGGTACTGATCCTCAGAATTTAAATAATATTGCTACTGTTCCTTATTCTGCAAATCCTTCTCATCAGCTTAGCAATTTAAATACATCAACCGATTATTATTGGAGAATAGATTCTTCAAACAATCTTGGTTCGGTAACAGGTGATGTATGGAATTTCCGTGCTTTGACGCCGAGTCTTGTAGGAAACTGGCCTTTCTCTGAAACACCGGGGGATGGTGAGCAGATTGCTGATGTAACCACTTATGCCAACAACGGAACTTTAAATGTAGCTTATGACAATGCAAGTGTAAGGGTTCCAGGGAAAGAAAATTTTGCCCTTGATTTGGCCACTTCGCCAAATACACCTTACATCGCAAGTATTCCTCATCAGGATCAGATTTTATTTAATACCAATTCGTTTACAGTTTCTTACTGGATGAAAGCTCCGGCAAGTATGATTCCTTCGTCATCAACAACGAGTCTATATGTTTTGTGTAAAGGTTCAATTACAAAAAATACAGCAACGGGTGCTACCGGAAAGCGTTTTAATGTAGAAATGAAAGGTGGCCAGTTAAGATTTGCTATCGATGATGATGTGACTAAAAAGGAAATTACTTCACCTATTGCAAATTATTTCAATGGAACATGGGTGCATGTGGTTCTTCAAAGAGATATTACGGCACACAAGATCAGAGTTTACAGAAACGGTGTATTTATGGTGGAAACCGACGAAACTGCAGTTGGCGGAATCGGTGAAGCGAGTGATTTTGTTATCGGAAACATTGGTGAGCTTGAATTCCAGTCTACGGCGAACGCATCGGCTCCTTACAAAGGTGCATTTGATGAGTTGAAAATGTATAATTATGCTTTAACACCCGCTGAAATCAATGCCCTGTACAGTCAGGCAGTGTTGGCAAATGCGGAATTCAGCATCAGCAAAAATGTAGGATCAGTTTATCCGAATCCTGTGAAAGATCAGATCAATATTAAACTTCCTGAGTATAAAAAATCAAGTCTTACCGCTACGGTTATTGATATGAGCGGAAAAGTAATCCTTAAAGAAGAGGTGAAAGCAAACGGAAACGGAGTCTTTCATCTGAATATCGCAGGTAAAAGAGTTTCAGGAAATTATATTCTGAATGTTTCCGGCGACAATTTGAACAGCAATTTTAAAATTATTGTTCAGTAAAAACAAGCGCACACTTAGTTAATTTCATATTCATTAGAAGAATCCTTTCAGTTTTTTGAAAGGATTTTTTTTGATTTGAGAACCGTCACTTCAAGTAGATTTTTGCAGGAAATCGTATTGAGAAGTTTTTGTTTTGAAAAATAAATTTCATTAATAAATCTGTAAAGTACTGAAATGTAATGAATTGTACTTGATTGCCTCTTCGGAGTGATTGATTGTCTCTTCGGAATGGTTGCTTGTCTCTTCAGAATAATTAATTACTTCTTCAGAGTGGTTTTTCGGCTATTCAAAATGGTTGATTGCCTCAACAGAGTGATTGACGGTATTAACGAAATACTTAATTACCTCGACGGAATGCTTTTTTGCTATCTTCCCACTGTTTTTTAGACATTTCAAATTTTACTTCATTAGTTCCGTGCATACCGTTTTTGATCCAGCCAGATTTTGCGTAAAATTTTTCGGCTCTTGTGTTGGGTGCAGTTCCAAGCCAGACTTTCTCTTTACCGTTTTCAAAATACCAATCCAGCATTATGTTTTGAAGCTTTGATGCGATTCCTTTTCCTTCAAATTCAGGATGTACGAAAAGTGCCCAGATATTATCATCTTTCAAGTCGGCAATCGCAAAACCCACAATCTGATCTTTAATTTCGCAAACCCAACCTTTTCCTCTCTCAAATAAAAATTCCTCACAATCTTTATCTGTCACTAAATCCGGATTGGACAACATATTTTCTTTAACAGCATTCCTGACAACCTGAATCTGCTTTATGTCTTCAATTTTTGCTTCTCTAAAAATCATATCTGTGCTTTAAGTTTTGTAAGTAACCAATATTTTGAATTGAACTTTGGAATTTAGTCTTACTATTGATCTTTTAATTCGATTACAATTCCTCCAAATCTTCCTTCTTCTGCTATAAAAACTTTGTCATCAATGTAGCATTCATTTGTATTGTATTTTTCAGTTTGATTTGTATCACAATAATAACCTTGGCAACCATACCCTAAACTTTCTGAATTAAAAAACTCCACTCTTCTTTTGTCAGAACTGGTCAAAATACTTCTACAGTTTTTACAAATTAATTTTGGATATCTCTGCAAGAATTTTATTTCATTTTTACAATTTGCACAATACTGTTTCAGGTTATTTTCTAAATTTAAGTCTAAAACTAGATTGTCCCACGGAATTATCATCCAATAATCATCATTTTTAAAATTGAGATTATATCTTAATCCATTTGTAGTTTCGATGATTAACGGAGCTAATTCTTGTAATTTTGATTTTAAATCATCAAATCGTTGAGGTAAATATTCAAGATACCATTTGTCTTTTTTGGTTATAAATTCCCAAAAATTGTTTACAGATTCAAAATCTGAAATCTTCAATGCCTCTTTTTCAACAATAGTTTCTTTTGGTTTCAATAATCTTTGAAAGAACTTCATTTTTGATGTAAATTTATATAATTGCAATTGACTTTTCAGAGATTAATAAAACAAATCAAATGAAGAAATTCTATCGAACTTTGAATTTTAGTCTTTCTACTGCAATCCTTGTTGTATAAAGTTTTTTATTTTTCAAGTGTTTCTACGACCCAATTCAGGCAAACTTCAGAATCCATAATTGACCATGAATGCGGATTTTTCGTTCCATCTAAACGAACTCCTTTTCCCTGACTAACTATAACTTTAGCGTTTTCATTTCCCATTATTTTTAATTGGTTTATCATTGAGACGATGTCAATTCCATTCCAATCATTTAAGTCACGATGTCTTTGATTGATTAACCAATCTGTATCCAAATCTGTAAACATTAAAAGAGGCATTTTCTTTAAATACTTTGCGTTTCCGCCATCTTTTACTCCATAAGAATAGATAGAATTTTCTACATATTTTTCTGGGAATTTTTCTGGAGAGCCGCCATAAATGCTGTCCCAATTATCCTTTATCCATCTTGCTTCGTCTACTGCCGGCTTATAGATATTTCTTTCGATTTCTCTTTCACAATATTTATAAAATCTTGCCTGGTCTAAAGGTGCATCTAATGCAAAAACACCTTTTGGAATCAGGAAAAACTTTTCGGGATTTTTAGTTGACTTTTCGGCGTACGTCAAAGAAATCATTGCACCGCTTGAAAGTCCACCGAGTATGAATTTGTCTTTTGATACTTTATGCTTTGCGACAATTTCACTGAAAATTTTATCAAGTACTTTGAATTCTGCATCCCGATCATCTGTTCCCCAGTTTATGGATGGAACAATGACCATAATTCCTTTTTCAACGGCTATTTTGTGAAGCGTTATTTGTTTTACTGTATTTTCAACGAGTTCTCCACCAGAAGGAATAATAACTAAAACACCTTTAATACTGGTTTTCGGTAAATATTTATAATAAAATAATTCTGTAGAATCTTCATCATTGATGTACAGTTCAGATTTGTCTGTTTTTGAAACAGATACTTTTTCAAATTCTTGTGCATTACAAGGTAGAAGATTAAAAAATAGAGTAAAAATTAATATGTTTTTCATTTTTTTTTTGTTTTTGGTAAAAAATATTTTACAACGTTTCGGGGCTTTGCGAGGGTTGTACAATCGAAGCATAAAAGTTCAATCGAAGAACTACCGTTGAACTTTGCAGTTTCACCCCACCATTGGAAACCCTTGTTAGCTGCAGTTATAATTAGGTGTTATAAGTTATTATTATCAATATTCAATTTCCATTTCATAATTTTCATATTGCCAAGTTCCTTTCAGTAATTCTGATAATGCATTAAAAATTCTAATTAATTCTGTTGTGGGAAATGGTCTACGATATAGTAATTTAAAATCTCCGTCTTTTGTTGGTATTGATTGCAATTCTTCTACTGAAATAAAATCCCCTTTAATTCTTATTGCGAATTTTACATTTTCCAAAATTTGAATCATTGTTTGTTCATCTCTTAAATTTAGTAAGTATGAATCCCAAAAAAAAGTAAACCATCCTGCAAATACTCCATTTATCACTTCCTCATTATACTTTAGGAGTGAATTCTTTTCATAAAAAGTGTATTTATCATTTTTTAACTCTTCATTTATGTAAAACAATGCCAGTTGGATAAATAAATCTGATGTTACAAATCCTTTATCTTTATAATCAATATCTGCCCTACTCATATTTTATTTTGATGTCAAATGATTAAATTTCGTCAATAATGTATTAACATAATTGCAACTAACTTTTGGCTTCACGCATTGCGTCAATCCAAAATAATTACGCTAAAAATAAATAAAATCGAACAAATGGCAATTTTATTTCAAATGTGATTTAGAAAAGAGGAATAGCAAATACCTGATTAATCAACCAAAATCCTATAATCGAAAACCTCTTTCCGATTAATTAAAACAGAATCAAACTTCACTTTATAGGATTTCTTTCTGTGAAAATAATCCATGTCTTCGTGATAAATTTCTAAGATTTTCGCTTTTATTTCCTCATCCTTGTTTTTTAAATATTTTTCACAAAGACAGAGTGCCAATTCCTGTTTGGCAGATTCTAATCTCCACTGATTCCCAACTGCGTTTTGACCGTAAAGTTGTTTCTCCTTCCTTTCGTTAACTACTTCATAATTAACAGTACAAGATTTAAAACTAACTTTTCCTGTATATTTTTTGCTACAGGAAGAAAGGAAAACTGAGACAAAGATTAAGAAGATGTATTTCATCATTGTGATTCCAGTTTTTCAATCAACCTTCCTTTCACCATCGTAAAAGCATAATCTTTCGCTTCAGCAAAAGAAACATTATATTTCCTTTCAATATTCCTGAGGTCTTCTGGAAATTTTAACAAAAGGCTGTCATAGAAAGAATCCAGAAAATCTTTTGAAGGCATTTCGTATTGTAATTTCAACTGAAAACGTCTGATGATGGCGGAGTCGATGATTTCTGCGTGGTTGGTGGCGCAGAGGAGAAGCGCATTTTCGGGATAGTAGTCGATCAGCTGAATCAATGTGTTGACCAATCTTCGCATTTCGCCAACGTCTTTGTCATCGCTTCCACGGGCTTTTCCGATTTGATCAAGTTCATCAAGGAAAAGAACAGAGCGTTCTCTCGCTGCTTTATCGAAAATCATTTTGATGTTTTGGGAAGTTTCGCCAATTCTTGAAGAAACAATATTGCTGAGGTTGAGGATGATAATATTTTTATCCAAGGCATTCGCAATCGCTTTTGCTGTCATGGTTTTGCCACATCCTGAACTGCCTTCGAGAAGGATTTTATTGTTGACGGGAAGTCCGTATTTCTGGAGTTCGTCTGCGAATTTCTGTTCTTTAATGAGCTGTACAATTTGATTTTTATTTTGAGGTTCCAAAAAAACATCATCGAGCGTCACCGCTTCTTTGTCCTGAATGATTAGGTTGTACAGATTCATTATTTACAGATTAATAAAATGCAAAGATAATTTTTATGCCTGATCCTCAGACAAGACGCACTTAACAATTTTCTAAATTGAAAATTTTATAAATACATCGGAAAAAATCATACCTAATTCAATTATTATCGTAATATTGCAATATAGAATCAGGGTATAAATGGGAGCTACTAAAACAGAACATTTCACGGATCAGCAAAACCAGATTGCGACCATCGCAAAAGCATTGGGACATCCTGCGAGAATTGCGATTATTGAATATTTAATGAAAGTAAAAGAATGTATCTGCGGAGATATTGTAAACGAACTTCCGCTGGCCCAACCTACCGTTTCTCAACATCTTAAAGAACTTAAAAGTGCAGGTATTATCAAAGGAAATATAGAAGGAAATTCAATTTGTTACTGTATTGATGAGAATGTAATCAATATTTTAAATATCTATTTCTCCAACATCGTGGAAACTGTGTCTAAAGCCAAATGCTGTTAGGCATATTTTTTAAAAATTTGTATCGTAATATTGCAATTAAACTATAAATTAAATTAATAATGAATCTTTCAAAAGTAAAACAGATTTTGCAGACATTAGAAAATGTCGAATTTCAATTGGAAAACGAAAGTTTTGTACCAGAACATTTTCACGTGACCGAAGTAGGAACGAGTACCAAAAGGTTTATTGACTGTGGTGGTGTCATTCGAACAGAAAATAGTGTGAATTTTCAATTGTGGAGCGCTGACGATTTTGATCACCGCCTGAAGCCAGACAGATTGCTCGACATCATCAGGCTTTCAGAAGAGAAATTAGGCATCGAGGATCATGAAATTGAAGTAGAATATCAAACGGAAACTATTGGCAAATATGATTTAGAATTTAACGGAAAAACATTTGTCCTGAAAAACAAAACTACAGCTTGTCTGGCTGTGGATGCATGTGGAATTCCTTCTGAAAAACAGAAAAAAAATCCAGTTGAGCTGTCCGTAAATCAAAATGTCTGCAAACCAAATTCCGGATGTTGTTAGGATGAAAGCAAAACTGATCAGATACAAAAAACCTATTATAATCACATCATCTGTTATTGTCTTGCAACTTCTTTTCGGCTTCGACCCGAAGTTTTGTATCATCAATATCATTTGGTTATTCGTTTAAAATTATGACAAAAAAGATATTGGTGCTTTGCACAGGCAACAGTTGCAGAAGCCAGATTGCAGAAGGCTATTTAAGATATTTTGCCAGACAGGAAGCCGAAATTTTCAGCGCAGGTGTAGAAACTCACGGCGTAAATCCCATGGCAGTCAAAACCTTGAAAGAGGACGGAATTGATATTTCAAATCACACCTCCAATAATATTGACGAATATCGGAATATAGATTTTGATTATGTAATTACGGTATGTGACAATGCAAAAGAGCGCTGTCCGTTTTTTCCGACAAATGCTCAGAAGTTTCATTACAATTTTCCCGATCCGGCAAAAGCCACCGGAACAGACGAAGAAATTGCTGAAGAATTCAGAAATGTGAGGCAACAGATTAAAGACTATTGTCACAGTTTTGTTCTCAAAAATCTATAGTTTAATGACAGGAACGGTTGACTAAAATGTCCTACAATATTTCAGAGTATTCGAAGTGTTTAGTTACCGAAATTTGACCAAAAAAAAATCAAACGCAATGTTTGATCAATTTGTAAAAAATAATTTAGTTAAATGAATGAATATGAATATTCTAATCTGTAAATGTTTTTTCTATAGGCTGTAACTTTATTTAAAATTAATTTCCTTCTTTCTTAGCAGTTGCGAAATAAGAAGATACTAATACTGCACAAGTTGCGATTCCGATATAAGCGATCATAATTGTTGAATTTTTATTTTATTTAAATTTTGTTGTGAATTCTGTAATGCAAATTTACGGCATTTTTTAGAACCTGCAAACCTTGTAATATGATGTTTGTCACTCTTTATATTGGTTTTAACGCTATTTTAATATGATTTTAAATTGGTGATTTGCAATTGAATTTTGATATGGCTATTTGTTTTTAATTATTAAATTATCAAAAAAATATCAAATTAATAATTATTGTGCAGTAGTTGTTGTAGACTTGTTAATTAAAAGAATACTAAAATAGTATGCCTTGCATTCAAAAAAATGTAATTTTTTAAACAAAACTTAACATTAGAAATTGAAGTTTTTTTGACGAATTATTTACTTGAAAAGTTGCTGATCTTTTATACAGAAAAAACTCGTCCGTTTGCTTTTTCCGGTTTCTTTTTTCAAAATCTCCCCGCCACAGATCGGACAGGTCTTTTTATGGTAAACCTGAAATGTCTTACTCAAAGTATCGGTACGTTTATATTTTAGAAACTCAAAACTATAATCTTTGGTTTCTTTTATAATCAGCTTAAGTTTAGCCTTCGTTAAATTTTTAATTAAAGTCTCGGGATGAATTCCTGCACGGAAAAGGGCTTCATTTTTAATGATGTTTCCAACACCGGCAAAAATATCCTGATTCATCATAGCATCGCAAATCATCATTTCAGGATGTTTCTGCATTTTTTCAATTGCTTTTTCATCACTCCATTTCTTGCTAATGATATCCGCTTCCCAGTCGATTTTTGACAGATCACTTTCTTTAACGACCTTTACGACGCAAGTGTAAAAATACATTCCGTCATCTTTAAATTTTAATCCAAGCTTTAGTGTATCAATATCTTTCCTCTTAAATAGACTGTAGGAACCGAACATCATCAGGTGCACCTTAAATATAATTTTGTCAAAAATCAGAAAGGTTTGTTTGCCGAAAGTCTT
>NZ_JBXUGK010000004.1:0-436932 GCF_057180485.1 Chryseobacterium sp. HNCC26DJ240 | reverse complement strand
TATTAATTATTACTACAGTTTGAGAGATAAAGATTAATTTATGATGAAATTCCTTTTTTATATATTATTATTATTATTATTATTAAACTTTTCCGGCCAAGGTCAAGAGAAAAATGAAAAGGCAACTTCAAAACCAGAAGTTAAGATAAATGCTGATAAAGAATATAAAAAACAAAAAACCCGTTTTGAAGTTCGAGGTTATAAACTTTTTTATAATGATATCAATTTAAAATCAGATACTATTCAAAGCATCTTTAAAATTTTAGGAAAACCAAAAGGTGAAGATCTAGCTATGTTTTATTATGACAATTTACCATTTACTTTAAGCAATAAAGTAGTTTATGATAATCCAGGAAAATCTTATAATGACAGAAAACGTGTTATCACTAAAACCGGAGATACTTTACAAGTCATAAGAAAATACAGAATAATTTTTAAAAAGCACAAACCAAGTTATGTTCCAAGCAATAGAGATTCACTCTTAATGCAAATTCCTGCGGTAGACGGTTTTGTGAAAATTAATGGTTTTTACATTGATAAAAATACGAAGAGAGAAGAACTAGTTGCAATGCTGAAACCTACGGTAAAAAATGCAGATTTCTTCAATTCACGCGGAACGATTTCCACTTGGTATTATGCTACGGAAAATGACGAACCTTTAACAAAATTCGATTCCAGAATCCGTCCAGCTTTTGATGGCTACATTCGCATCGGTTATGCATATTTTGATGACGAACTGTATGCGACAGATTATTATACTATTTTGGAATAGCAATTTTAAGTGCTATTTATGTAATGGAAAAAAGGTCTTAAAGAAGATCTTGATAATCCGGCATTTTAAATAAATCAATTTTCCTAATAAGAATCGCCAACGATTTGATAAAATCTTATAACTTCAAGAATTCAAACCTTCCTTTCGCTATAACTGTAGTTTCATAGTAAGGTCTGCTCAAGTAGTGAATTTAGTAGAAAATTATGAAAGATCAAATAGCAATTTGGGTCAAAAAAAATCCGAAACAAAAAGTTCCGGATCTATATATAATTGAAAAATTACTTATTACCAATTACTCATCACTCATAATTATTCAACATCATACTTGCTGATCACTTTCTGAGTAACTCCTGAGCTGCTGAAACCTCCGTCGTGGAAAAGATTCTGCATGGTCACTTTTTTCGTTAAATCTGAGAATAATGTTACACAGTAATCTGCACACTCTAATGCTGTAGCGTTTCCTAGTGGAGACATATCTTCAGCGTAACCCATAAATCCGCCAAAACCTTTCACACCGCTTCCTGCAGTCGTTGGAGTAGGAGATTGAGAAACCGTGTTTACACGTACTTTTCTCTGTCCCCAATAGTTTCCGAAAGTTCTTGCGATGCTTTCAAGATATGCTTTGTTGTCAGACATATCGTTATAGTCAGGGAATGTTCTCTGTGCAGCAATGTAAGTCAATGCCAAAATACTTCCCCATTCGTTCATACAGTCTTTTTCGTAAGCCACTCTCATCACTTTGTGGAAAGAAACCGCTGAGATATCCCAACCTTTTTCCAACCAGTCGTAGTTCATTTCTGTATAATGTTTTCCTTTTCTCACGTTGATAGACATCCCGATAGAGTGTAGGATAAAATCGATTTTACCAAATTTTGCAACCGCAGCATCAAAAAGTTTTTCAAGATCTTCGATAGATGTAGCATCTGCACCAATCACTTCAGAACCCGTTTTTTCTGCCAAAGCATTCAATTCTCCCATTCTCAGGGCAATTGGAGCGTTTGATAAGATAAATTCTGCACCTTCTTCATGGCATCTTTCTGCAACTTTCCAAGCGATTGATTGTTCATTAAGGGCTCCAAATATAATTCCCTTCTTGCCTTTAAGTAAACCGTATGACATAGTATTTTAATGTTTATTAATCCACAAATGTAACGAATATTTGTGTTTAAAGCATAATAAAAAACGATGCCTTTAGTAAAAAAGACATCGTTTTTCTTTGAAATATTTATACGACTGAATTTTAATTCGTTTTCTTGTTCCATTCTGCCTTCACATCTTCTGCGGCATCTTTGGTTTTTTCCCATGCATCGCTGGCTCCCTGTTTAATATCGTCCCAGGTATCTCCGGCTTTTTCTTTTGCTCTTTCAAGCCAGCCTTCGCTTGTCGCTTCTTCGTCGTTATTTCTTCTTTCGTTGATATAATCTTTAGCTCTGTCTGCTAAATCCTCAACTTTCCATTTTGCGTTGTCTGCAGCATTTTTCAAAGAATCTTTGGTGTTGTCTACTGCGTTTTCTGCTTTGTTGTAATCTTGATTTTCCATTTTATTTTATATTTAAGGTGTTATGTTTTTGTTTAAACAATAAGCATTCCTAAAAAATGGATGCGATGTTAAAATTTTCATAATTTATTTTTTTTGTCTTATCCGTTAAATTAATTCACAGACAGCATGGCTTTCGTAAAATATTTATCCTGAGCATAAAATAATCATAATTTTTTCTCTATGTTTGAATCACGAAATATCTGTAAAGACTTTAATTTAAATTACTAATAATCAATGAAACTAAAATTATCTATTCTTGCAATGTGCTTTTACAGTGCACAGTTTTTCTCACAGCAATACTATGGCAAACAGCAGTCTAAAGATCTTCCCAAAGCTGAATTTATTTTAGCTGACGGTTCTAAAGTTGACGCCTTCTTCGTAGGATATACCTATCCAAACGGTACCTATCCGGGGTTTTTCGATAAAGATGATATTTACAATTTTGTTTATAAAAAAACGAAAACGTCAGCCGATGAGAAATTTGGAGCAAATGAAGTGAAGCTGGTGAAAATCTACGATGACCATGATGATGTAGTGAATGCCATTGAAAGGCTCGACATGAAATATATCGATAAAAACGGTCAGGTTTCAGACAAGAAAAAAAGATCGTTCCAGCCGTTACTTTATGATGGAAAATTACAGATTTTCGGTTCAAATCTTACCATTTGCACAGGTGCAGCCTGTAATTATGTCTACTCAAAAATATATATTAAAAATGCTAAGGATGATTTTGCCGTAATGCCTGTAGACTACGATAAAATGGGACTTTTTGCAGGCTCACTTTATGATAAAATGGTTGAAGCCTTCAAATATGCAGGCAGAAACTGTCCGGAATTTCAAAAATATATGGATAATTTTCAGAGCAAACTTGATGATAAGGATTTCAAAAAACAAATCAATGAAAGATTCAAAGGTGTAAGAAAAAAAGCCTATGAGGACGGCAAAAGTGCAAAGTTAGGGTACAACGGAACTCAGGAACTGATAGGTCAGTACATGCTTCAGGCTTATCTGGATTTCTATGGAGGCATCGTCAGAGAATACGAAAAAAATTGTCCGAACTGATTTAGATTAACCAGTAGAACTTTAAATTAAATTCAATAATACCTCAAGGTACTCTTATAAAAACTGAACTTAAAACTGATCAATGAAAAAGATAATTCCTTTACTATTACTTTTTATCGCAATGCAGATTACGGCACAAAAGAAAAGTGACTATGCACCTGTAGAGATTACCAAAGCTGATGGCAGCAAAATGACCGTACTGTTTAAAAGAATCACTCTTCCGCAGTTAAGCAGTTTTAAAAGCTTCTTCGGAGGAGAGCAGAACACCAATGTGAAGATCGAATACAAGACTTCTGAAAATGGACAGAAAATGACGATGAATTCTAAGGACATCGTAGGTTTCAAACTGCTTGATAAAGAGAATGATGAGATTGCATCTTTCGAACGATTATCCATAAGGGTTTTCGACAAAAATAACGTTTTAAAAGATCTGAAGCAGGTGATGTACATGCCTTTGGTGTATGAAGGTAAAATAAATGTATATGGAGAAGCCAATTTTATCTGTCAGACTTCTCCGGGCAGCAATAAAATTGTAAAAGGCACTTGTGAGTATGCGTACTCCACATTTTATCTTAAAAATAATCAGGAAAATTTTGCGGTTACGCCTCTTGACATAAAATTGTTCAACAGAGAAAGAAGTCTTGATAATTTTGCAAATGCCTACAAAGTTGCCGGTAAAGACTGTCCTGCTTTTACAAAGTATCTGGATGATTTACGGGCAAAAGTGTATGATAAAGCTTTTACAAAAAAAATGAGAGAAGATATGATCAGCTACCGTAAAGAGGTGAAAAAAGCTTCTCATGAAATTGACGGAAACCGGGAAGAAAGAATGGAATATATAGGAAGGCAGTTATTTCTGCACGAAGCCCAGATGTACATTGACATCGTGAAAGAATACGAAAAAAACTGTCCGTAATCATGATAATAAAAAGGATTTCAAATTGTGAAATCCTTTTTTGTTATTTTAATCCTAACTGTTATTAATCTTTTCTAATATATTTCAAAGCATATCTTGAGGGAAAATAAACCAGCGATGTCAAAATAAACAGAATTCCTGTCATTGCAAAAAATTCTGTAAATCTCATCATCATACTTGGCTCTAAACGGTCTCCGTCTGCAATGAAACCAAAGGTTGCAAGAACAAACGATACAGCAAGGAGGATTGAAAATTTAGCTTTCATAGTTTAATTTTAAATTTATCACTCAGTATTGAACGAAGATTGACTGTTTTTATTATGGAATTAAAAAATTATTTTACAACCCTTTCCAAAACCCATTCAATCAGATTTTGCTCTGAAGCGTGATGGTCTTTGGAAAATTCTCCTCTTCTACGGTTGGCAATGACATTATTTACGGTAATGGCTTTATGACCTAAAAGTTGAGAGAAAGCGTAGATAGCAGAAGTTTCCATTTCAAAATTGGTAATTCCCAGATCGTTTAAAGTTTCAAGAAACTGCTCGTCTGTTGCCTGCAGGCGCAATTGTCTGCCTTGTGGAGCATAGAAGCCCGGGAAAGTTGCTGTATTTCCGTGATATTTTGCGTCTTTGTAGAGTTCGCCCAATTCTTCAGACCATTCTGAGAAATAGAGCATCGGTTTTATCTTTTCGTAAGGAAATTTTTCATAAAAACTCTTCGAGAATTCATTTTCAAACTGATAATCTTTATAGAAATTCATCAGTCCGTCGAGACCAACTACATTTTGAGTAACCAACATATTATCGACTTCCACATCGGGATTTACGCTTCCGCAGGTTCCCATTCTGAAGAGTTTAAGCGATGTTTTTTCAGATTTGATTTCTTTCCTTTTTAAATCAATATTCACCAAAGCATCGAGCTCATTCATTACAATATCTATGTTTTCAGTACCGATTCCTGTAGACATTACGGTGATTCTTTCTCCTCTTAAAATTCCTGTATGGGTATAAAATTCTCTTTTGTTTTTTTTGATTTCTACTTTGTCGAAATGTTTTGAAACCTTTGCGACACGGTCGGGATCGCCTACGAGAATAATTTTTTCGGCAATATCTTCTGGTAAAAGATTTAAATGGTAGATGCTTCCGTCTTCATTGAGAATAAGTTCTGAAGCTGCAAGTTGATTAAGCATATTTTATTTATATTTTTTTTAGTTACTCTTTATATTAACAGATTCTGATGCCAGATTTCCATGTCCGCCAACGGCTCTTACTTCAATTTTATATGATTTATTAGGATCTGCTGTAAAATTTTGATTGATGGTATACTTAAATGTAAATTTCGTCTCTTCGAAGTTGATTATTGTATCATTACCGGGATACGAAATTACCAATAATTCTTCTCTTGTTATTGCATCTCCGTCATCTAATATTGTTGCGCGAACATTGACGACATCGCCACTATTGAATATCTGATTTTCTTTTGGGGAGTCTATTTTTATTTCACAATAGCGGTTATCATAATTACAGCTTTGTAGAAACAAAAAGGATAATATGATCGTTGATAAACATTGTTTTTTTTTCATTCAATCTTGTTTCTGAATTGTTTTTGCAAAGCTAAAAATAGTAAAAAGATTCCTGTAAATCAATGTGAAAATAATTTAATTATAAGTTAAAATTCAGGTAATGTTGGAAGACTACATTTGCGGATAAAAATATTGTGAGACTATTCCTCTTATCTGTTTCTGCTTTTATGATTATATTTCTTGCTGCGTCTTTCAAATATGCAGATAAAGGAACTGCTACCGAAAATACTTTTGTAAACCAAGGTCTTACCAATTTCAAAATCGAACTGGAATATCTGAAAAATGATGCCGAACTTTTTTCTGAAAATAAAATATCAGTCGAAAAACTTCGTGAAACCATCAGAAATACCAGAAATTCTTTTAAGGAAATCGAATTTTTCGTTGCTTACCATTATCCGGAATTTACCAAAACCCATCTCAATGCTGCTCCGCTTTTTCACATTGAAGCGGCAGGAACCACTGCTTTTACTTTGCCTCCGGAAGGTTTGCAGGTTTTGGATGAACTGATTTTTTCTGATGAAGCCGAAAATGAAAAAGAAGAAATAAAAACCATTACCAATTTCCTTTATAACAGTTACGCCAATTTCTATCTGAGTGCACTGAAAAACGGATTAAGTAAAGGAACCAACAAAACGTTACCCCTCAGAATCGAACTGATCCGGATTTACAGTTTGGGAGTGACTGGTTTTGATACGCCGGGGTCTTTAAATATTTCTGAGGAGTCTTCTCACGCTTTTCTGGGAATGAAAAATTATATTTTGGATGATGTTTATTTTAAAAGTTTCAAAACCGAAAAAGCCATTCTGATTTTAGATCAAACCATTCAGTATTTAGGAAAAAATAAAGATTTTGAAACTTTTGACCGGATTGAATTTTATAAAAACTTCATTCAGCCTTTGTATGAAGAATTGGGTAAATGGGATGGCAGACCGGATGACCTCAAAAACTTTTCAGGATGGAATGTTTCCAACAAAAACTTTTTTAAAGCTGATTTTTTTGATCCTTATTTTTATACTTTACTGAAACTTTCTGAAGACAGTCAGGAATTGAAAGATTTGGGCGAAAAGATATTTTATGACACCAGTTTCAGCGCCAATGGAAAAATGAGTTGTGCAAGCTGTCATTTGCCAGAGAATGCGTACACCGATTTAAAGTCAAAATCATTGAGCAATTTGGAAGGAAAGACGGTCTTAAGAAATTCCCCTTCACTTTACAATGCTGTTTTTGCCAAGAGATTTTTCTACGATATGCGCGCTTTTTATCTTGAGCAGCAAGCCGAACACGTGATTTACAATAAAGAGGAGTTTGACACAGATTACGAAAAGATTGTTGCCAGATTAAATTCGAATAATGATTACAAAAAAGCGTTTTCAACTATTTTTAAAGACAAAAAAATCACAAAACAGAATTTTTCGAAAGCTTTGAGTTCATTTGTGGCTTCACTGTATTCTTTTGAAAGTGATTTTGACCGTTTTATGAGAAATGAAAAAGAAATTTCTGATGATGCAAAAAAAGGATTTAACCTTTTTATGGGAAAAGCGAACTGTGCCACCTGTCATTTTGCTCCTCATTTTTCAGGATTGGTGCCACCGTTTTTCAATGAAAATGAATCTGAAGTTTTAGGGGTGACGAAGAAACCAATCGTCTATTTTCCTATAGAACTCGATGATGACAAGGGAAGAATTAATTCAAATGTCAAAAAAGAAAACTCATGGATTTATGAGAATTCTTTCAAAACGATGACTGTAAGAAATATTGCTTTAACGAAACCTTACTTTCACAACGGAGCTTTTAACACTCTGGAAGAAGTAGTCGAATTTTATAATGAAGGTGGAGGAGAAGGCTTGGGATTACCCATGAAAAACCAAACGCTTCCAGCCGATAAACTCGATCTTACTCAAACTGAGAAAAAGCAGCTGATCAGTTTTCTGAACACTTTGACGGATATCAGTAAGGCTAAAACTGATGTGAAGAAAAAATAATCATCCTTTGATTCAGATTATTAAAATTTATAATTTAAAGATACGGGATTAGAGTTTCGGGTTGCAAGGATATAACTTTAGGAAGCGAGAATATAGTTTTCGAAAGCGAGAATATAAGTTTGGGATGCAAGAATATTGATTACCTACGCAAGAATATAATTTACACATACAAGAATTGAATTCGCCAATGCAAGAATATAGTTTGCCAATGTAAGAATATTGTTCGCCAAAGCAAGAATATAATTTACACAAACAAGAATTGAATTCGCCAACGTGAGAATATAGTTTGCCAAAGCAAAAATATTCGTTGACAATGCAACAATTGAACTCGCCAACGCGAGAATATACTTCGCCAATGTAAAAATATTCTTGTGGTATGCAAGAATATAATTTAACCACAAATTCGGTATCAATAGGAACGGGCTTTAGCCCGTTTTTGATTTAACAAACATCAGAACGGCTTTAGCCAAAATTTAGATCTCTGTTTTGGCTGAAGTCTTTATTGTGGCGTCATTTGAATCATCGGGCTAAAGCCCGACGCTATTCATAAAATGTTTAGATTCATTCGGAACCGTAGATTACACGAAGTCAACTATAAAAACAGGTCAATAGTTATTTACTAAATTAAACACTAATGTTCCCACACAAAAATTTAAGTTTTGCAAATGATGAATTTTTAAATTTAATACTAATTTAACCTGCGTAACATTCGCTTTCAGTTTTATTAATATTCACCGCTGTTTAATTAAAGGTAGCGTAACGCAAACCCATCGGGAAACAGATAGTTTTGCACTTGAAAAATGATAATTTAATAAAAAAGTGAAAAGAAAACTACTTACGATCGCAGCCTTGGCTTTGATTACTACATCGATGGTACAGGCACAGACGACAATCTTCGGATTGCAGAGTTCATGGAAGTTCAATGATGCTGATGTTGCTCTTCCTGCAACATGGAAAAGCACAACTTATGACGTTTCTGCATGGGCTTCTGGAAACGGACCATTGGGTTACGGAGATCCTGTAACGACAGCATTCGTTTCGGGAGTTGATACCGCTTATCTTACAAAAGATTTCACGGTAAATCTAGCTGATCTTACTACCAATATGGAATTTGGCGTTAGAAGAGACGACGGAATCGTGGTTTATCTTAACGGCGAAGAAGTAATAAGAGACAATATGCCTGCGGGAGTGATTGCTCACGGAACTTTTTCAAGTACAACTATTGACGGAGCAGCAGAAACCGCAATCAATGTATTTACCATTCCAAAAAACAAATTTGTACAGGGAAACAACAGAATTTCTATCGAATTGCACAACAGAAGTGCAGGAAGTTCAGATTTAACGATTGATGCTTATCTTAAAACGATTGTTCCGCCTCAGCCATTGGGTTCTGTATTGATTCAGGGTTCATCCTGGAGCTATAAAGACGACAATCAGCCTCAGGCATCACAGTGGAAAGATTCCAACTATAATATTTCTGCGTGGGCAACAGGAAATGGGCCATTAGGTTACGGAGATCCTGTAGCTACAACGCTCAATACAGGTTTGGCGACTGCTTATTTTGCTAAAGATTTCACAGCCAATTTAGCTGACCTTTCTGCCAATATGGAATTGGGCGTTATGAGAGACGACGGAATCGTGGTTTATCTGAACGGACAGGAAGTTGTAAGAGACAATATGCCGGCTGGTGTAATTACTCACGATACTTTCTCAAGTACAATCATCGACGGAGCTGCAGAAAATACTTACAACACATTTGTAATTCCGAAAAATAAATTTGTACAGGGAACCAACAGAATCGCTATCGAAGTTCATAACAGAGATCTGACCAGTTCAGATCTGAGAATGGATGCCTACATCAAAAACTCAACTATCGTAGCTCCGCCTGCAACCTGCAATAATGGAGCACATATCAGCTGTTTTACCTCAATTGTTCCGACAACTCAGACTGCAAAACTGATTATTCCTGCTGAGCATAAATACCAGCTGATCCTTAAAGAAGGTGATTCTTACACTGAAGGCGGAGGTTTGGTAGGAGGTCTTAACGACTTTACAGCTTACGTTGCTAAAAACAGCAGCAGTGTAGATGGTTATTTATCTGTAAACCATGAAACCAATCCTGGTGGAGTAACAATGGCAGAAGTAAATTACAATGCCACTACAAAACTTTGGCAATTGTCAAGATCGAGAGCGGTAAGTTTTTCAGATACAAGTTTGGTTCAGACGATCAGAAACTGTTCGGGAGGTATTACACCTTGGGGAACTGTAGTTACAGCTGAAGAATCTGTTACTTCAAATGATATCAATGCCGATGGTTACAAAGATTACGGTTGGTTAGTAGAGATCAATCCTGCTACAGCTCAGGTAATGTCTCACAATACCAACGGAACAAAAGATAAACTGTGGCAAATGGGAATCATGAACCACGAAAACGTAGTGGTAAATGATGCAGGAACAGTAGCATACTACGGTGAAGACGGTGGAACGCACATGGTTTATAAATATGTGATGGATACTCCAAACAATTTTGCTTCAGGAAACCTTTATGTTTTAAAATTAACAAATGGTTTAAGTGGAGGAGATCCGGTAGCAACTACAGGACAGTGGATTCAGATTCCAAACAAAACCCAGGCAGACCAGAATAATACACAGGCATTGGCTCAGTCATTGGGCGGAACAATGTTCAACGGAGTGGAAGATGTGGAAATCAGTCCGCTTGATGGTAAAATTTACTTTACTGCGAAAGGTTTAGATAAGGTTTACAGAATGACAGATAACGGAATGACGCTTTCAAACGTTGAAACTTTCGTCGGAGGTTCATCTACCGTTTATTCTTTCAACACTGCTCAGGGAATCAAAACTGAATCTTGGGGTGACGGAAACGACAACCTTACATTTGACGAATTGGGGAATCTTTGGGTACTTCAGGATGGTGGTAAAAACTACATTTGGGTAGTTGGTCCGGATCACACACAGGCAAACCCGAACGTGAGATTGTTTGCTTCAATGCCGGCAGGTTCTGAGCCTACAGGTCTTACATTTACACCGGACAAAAAATTTGGTTTCTTCTCTATCCAGCATCCAAATTCAACTATTGATACAGATATTGATGCAACAGGTAATACAATTGATTACAAAGGTAAATCTGCTACTGTGGTCGTTGCACTTTCACAGTTCTTAGGAACTACAGGAACTTTGGCAACTACTGAGGTTGTAAAAGAAACTGAAGTGACAGTGGCTCCAAACCCTACATCAGGAATTGTAAAAATCAATTCTCCAAAAGCGTTGAAAAACCTAGAAATTACTGCCTACAGCGTTGACGGAAAGATCGTGTTTAAGAAGAAATACAATGGTTCTACAAGCCAGTTAGATTTAGACTTTACCAGTCAGCTGAACGTTTCAAGAGTTTTAATATTAAATATTGAAGCGGAAGGATTCCAGAAGACTGCGAAGATTCTTAAAAAATAATTTAATACTTTACACAAGGCTGCCGGAAGTTTTTCCGGTGGCCTTTTTTATTATGAAGAAGCTATTAGTTTTAATTTCCTTATCATTTTTATCTGAACTGAATGCACAGATTGATCCGGTTAAATTTCCAACTTATACAGATATCGAAGCCGCTTTAAACTCTGATAAAACTGTGTACAGCATGAGTTTCAGAGATAAAGGACTTTTTAATCTTCCGCCACAGATTTCAAAATTAAATTCAATCTTCTTTCTGAATTTAATGGGGAACAATTTTGAAAAAATTGATGAGGTTCTTTTTACTTTAAAGGAAATGGAAATTTTATATTTAAATGAAAATAACATCAAATATATTCCGGATGAAATTGCAGAATTAAAAAAACTGAAGACGTTTTCCATGAACTTAAATCAGCTGACATCCATTAACCCCGAATTTTCTAAACTTCAGAATCTGAAGTCGGTTTATCTTGATGCCAATAATCTGAATATTTTCCCGCCTGCTCTTACCAAAATTTCGGGTTTGGAAGAAATCAATCTTCACAGCAACCAGATCAGCAATGTTTCTGATGTTGATAAGATAAAAAATTTACAGTTTTTAAATCTTTCTTCAAATCAAATCAACGACCTAAATGATTCTGAATTTCCAAAGAAATTAAAATACCTTGAACTTCAGAAAAACACAATTACGGCAATTCCTGAATCTATTTTAAATTTAAAAAACTTAGAATTTTTAAACATCGGAGAAAACAAAATCACAAAAATTTCCCCGAAAATAAAGAACATGAAAAAACTGTCGAGTTTAAATCTCGCCAATAATAATCTGGAATCACTTCCACAGGAAATTACCCAGCTTAAAAACTTAAAAACATTAATTCTCAACGGTAATCCATTGAAAAAAGATGAGGTAGAACACCTCAGAAAAAAAATGTCGGAAACCCAGATCTACTTCTAGATTATCCGCCGACCCTTTTGGTCTTGAAGCCCATTTCTTTAAGGATATCCATTATTTTATCACGGTTATCGCCCTGTATGATAATCGTTCCATCCTTTTCAGAACCACCGATTCCTAAGGTGGTTTTTATTTTTTTGGAAATTTTTTTCAAATCTTCCTCACTGCCTTCCCAGCCTTCAACTACGGTTACAGGTTTTCCGTTTCTGCCTTTCTTTTCAAATTTACAAACCAGAGGTTCTTTTTGTTTAAAAGCTTCCTGCGGCATTTCAAAATCCTGCTCTTCGTGCTCAGGGAAAAGGTTTTTTAGTTGGTCTCTTAAATCCATTTGGCAAAATTAAAAAATTCTCTTCAAAAAAGAATGTAGAATGTTTATTCTAATTGGAAAGCTTATTTTCTATATAGAATTTTGTCTTCTAATATAACAATATTCCCACTTGTATTAAAGAGGAAATCATTATAAACTCTTAATTCTTTTTGATCTTTAACAAGTTTATCAGAAGTTTTGCTGTCGAACCAATTGTTCAAAAAAACATCAATGTTAGTGATTTGTGAGTCAGATTCTGACTTACTTACAGTGTTTTTTAAAGAATCAATTTTCTTTTTATCATAAAGCATTTCAGCTTGAATAAAACTATCAGAAGGTCCCGCAAGAATACCTTTAGAGTTATCAATATAAATGTGTTGAAATTTAACGTTTTGTGGTTTGAATTTAGAAACATCTAATATGTTTTGTAAATCAGATGGATTTTCTGATACAATCTTAATTTTATTCGATTTTTCATGATAATTACATGATATAAAGGCAAAAAGAAATGATGCTGAACTGAGAACAATGTATTTTTTAATTTTTATCATACCTTAAAATTAGTAATTACTAAATATAATAATATTACAATTAGAAATGTTTTTAATCTTGAGTTTAACAGCTTTTAATCAAAATTTAAGCACCACAAATTCGGATTTTCATTAATAAATGGATAAATTTGTTTTGTTAAAATTTTCAAAGAATGTCAAAAAAAGCAATATTAGCAATCCTTGACGGATGGGGAATCGGTCTGAAACCTGAAGTTTCGGCTATTGAACAGGCCAACACACCGTTTATGGACAGCTGTTTCCAGAAATTTCCACATACAACCCTCGAAGCAAGCGGCCTTGCCGTAGGTCTTCCTGTAGGACAGATGGGAAATTCTGAAGTAGGTCACATGAATCTGGGTGCCGGAAGAGTAGTTTATCAGAATCTTGTAAAACTCAACATGGCAGTAGAAGAAGGAACTCTTGGCCACGAAAAAGTAATTGTTGACGCCTTTGATTATGCTAAAAGAGAAAATAAAGCAGTCCATTTTATCGGTCTGGTTTCAAACGGTGGTGTGCATTCGCATATAAATCATTTAAAAGGACTTTTAACCGCAGCCAAAAATTTTGGTTTAAATGAAAACGTTTATGTTCACGCATTTACAGACGGCCGCGACTGTGATCCACATTCAGGATTAGGTTTTATTCAGGAACTTCAGCAGCACATGTCTGAAACTACAGGTAAACTTGCAACAGTTACCGGAAGATACTTTGCGATGGACAGAGACAGAAGATGGGAACGTGTGAGATTGGCTTACGATGCGATGTGTTCAGGAATTGGGTTTAGAACCACTGATGCTTTGTCTGCAATTCAGGATTCATATAATGATAATATTTCAGACGAATTTATCAAACCTATTATTCTTACGAAAGAAACTCAGGTTGGAAACATTGTTCCGATGGCGAAAATGGTTGATGGCGATGTGGTGATCTGCTTTAACTTCCGTACAGACAGAGGCCGTGAAATCACAGAAGTGCTTTGTCAGCAAGATATGCCGGATTATCAGATGAGAAAACTGGATTTGTATTATGTGACATTGACCAATTACGACAAAACATATCAGAATGTAAAAGTTGTTTTTGATGAAAATGTTCTTACAGAAACAATGGGCGAAATTTTGGAAAGAAACGGCAAAACGCAAATCAGAATCGCTGAAACTGAAAAATATCCTCACGTTACTTTTTTCTTTTCCGGTGGCAGAGAAGAAGAATTCCATGGAGAAAGAAGATTGCTTTGTCCGAGCCCGAAAGACGTTCCGACTTACGATTTGAAACCTGAAATGTCGGCTTACGATATTACCAACGTTATTTTACCTGAACTTAAAAATCAATCTGCAGATTTTATTTGTTTAAATTTCGCCAATACTGATATGGTGGGGCACACAGGAGATTTTGATGCTGCAATCAAAGCTGCCGAAACGGTGGATAAATGTATCGAACAGGTGGCTACAACCGCTTACGAAAATGATTATGCAGTTTTCATTTTGGCAGACCACGGAAATTCTGATGTAATGAAAAATGCCGACGGCTCGCCAAATACACAGCACTCAACCAATCTGGTTCCGTTAATTGTGATGGATAAAGACCATGAATGGAATCTTACAGCAGGAAAACTTGGAGACATTGCACCAACTATTTTAAAAGTGATGGGTGTGGAAATTCCAGCAATTATGACAGGAAATATTCTTGTAAATTAAAAATAAACTCAGCAATATAAAGGTAAAAAGACCGTTATCAGAATAGCGGTCTTTCATGATAATCATCATAACGTTGTCGTTATTATGTTACAAATAATAAATTATGTTATATCTTTGCAACTCATATAAATCAATTTAGAATGTATCAAAGCTTGGTAAGGAAAGAAGTAATGGGAATTTTGGAAAAAGAAGTTGGTTCTTTCCTTGATAAATTTTTAACCCCAATTGAAAAAATTTGGCAGCCGTCAGACTACCTACCGGATCCGTCAAGCGCTGATTTTAAATATGATTTAGAAGAAATTCAGACCTTCGCACAGGAGATGCCTTATGATCTTTTTGTAACGCTTATCGGCGACTGTATCACGGAAGAAGCATTGCCTTCTTACGAATCTTGGTTAATGAGCGTTGACGGAATTGATCAGGAAAAAAGCGGACCGAGCTGGGCAAGCTGGATCAGATCATGGACGGCTGAAGAAAACAGACACGGCGATTTGCTAGGAAAATATCTGTATTTGTGTGGAAGAGTAAACATGAGACAGATGGAAATCACTACCCAATACTTAATAAGTGATGGTTTTGATATCGGAACAAGCATGGATCCTTACAGAAACTTTGTTTACACAAGTTTTCAGGAAACAGCGACCAACGTTTCGCACAGAAGGGTAGGAACTTTAGCAAAACAAACCGGAAACGGAAAGTTAGCTAAAATGTGTGGTGTAATTGCTGCCGATGAAGCGAGGCACGCAAAAGCTTACAAGCATTTTGTTGCAAAAATTTTAGAATTGGATCCTTCGGAAATGATTTTGGCATTTGAAGATATGATGCGTAAAAAAATCGTAATGCCGGCTCACATGATGAGACAGTCCGGTCAGGCAGCGGGCGAACTTTGGGGACATTTCTCAGATGCAGCTCAAAGATGTATGGTTTATACAGGTCAGGATTATATCAACATTATGAAAGATCTTTTGGATGAATGGAAAATTGAACACATCACAGGTCTTACTGAAAAAGCAGAAAAAGCTCAGGAATATTTAATGAAACTTCCGTCAAGACTTCAGAAGATTACAGATAGAATTTCAACTCCGGATCTACAGTTTGAATTCAACTGGGTGAAAAAATAGACAATAGTTTAACAATTTTTATAAACAGAGAGTGCCGCAGCGATGTAGCACTCTTTTATTTTATTTAGTATCTTTGCCGAGCTAAATCATACATAAAAGATGAATAATAAAAAAATAGCAGTAGATTTTGACGGAACAGTAGTGGAAGATGCCTATCCATCGGTAGGTAAAGCAAAAATTTTTGCTTTTGAAACCTTAAAAAAACTTCAATCTGAAGGTTACAGACTGATTCTCTGGACATACCGACATGGTCAGGCTTTGGAAGACGCCATCGAATTCTGCAGAAAAAACGGCGTTGAATTTTACGCCGTGAACTCAAGTTTTGAAGGTGAAGTTTTTGATTCTGCCACACAATCCAGAAAAATTGATGCCGACTGGTTCATCGACGACCGAAATATCGGTGGTTTCCCAGGTTGGGGAGAAATCTACAACATCATCACAGAAAGAATAGAATTCCGCGTGGAAGGAGGCGAAGTTTTAGCCTATTCAAAACTGAAAAGAGAAAAAAAGAAAGGTTTGTTTTGGTAAACAATCCAATGTAACAATTTACCAATTTACCAATCTACCAATCAGCTATTGTTACACTGATACACTGTTAGATTGCTACATTTTTAGAATTAATGATTCATTTAAAAAATATAGACGAGCTTCGTCTGATGAAAGAAAGCGCAAGACTGGTTTCCAGAACTTTGGGAATGATTGCTAAAGAAATCAAACCGGGAATTACTACGCTTCATTTAGATAAGTTAGCTCACGATTTTATCAAAGATCACGGTGCTGAGCCTGCATTTTTAGGATACGGTGGTTTTCCGTATTCACTTTGTATCTCGCCTAATGATCAGGTGGTACACGGTTTTCCAAGCAAGGAAGAAATCAAAGAAGGTGACGTACTTTCTGTAGATTGTGGTGCTATTCTTAACGGTTTTGTAGGAGATCACGCTTACACCTTTGAAATAGGAGAAGTTTCTCCTGAAACTAAAAAACTACTGAAAGTTGCTAAAGAATCTTTATACAAAGGAATCGAGCAATGTGTGAGAGGAAAAAGAATTGGAGACATTTCTTATGCCATCCAGAATCATTGTGAGAAACAGGGTTATGGTGTGGTAAAGGAATTAGTCGGTCACGGTGTTGGAAGAAAAATGCATGAAGATCCGCAGGTTCCAAACTACGGAAGACAGGGTAGTGGGAAAGTCATTAAAGATGGTTTAACTATCGCTATTGAACCAATGATTAACCTTGGAACTGAAAAAGTGAAATTCCACAGCGATGGCTGGACGGTTACTACTTTAGATAACAAACCTTCTGCACATTTTGAGCATGATGTTGCGGTGATCAACGGTAAACCCGTTTTACTTTCGACTTTCGATTATATTTATGAAGCGTTGGGAATTGTAAGTGATGAGGAGAAAGCTTTTCAACTGGATTTTTAATTTTCTTTTAAACTTTCTACCAATATTCTGCTGCTCAGCAGCTTTCTTTAAACATAAACAGTGAAAAAACTAACCAAGCTTTTACTCAATAAAATCCCTCGTCCTATGCTTATTCAGATGAGCGTTTGGGCGCGACCTTTGATTTATCAGTTCTTTAAAGGCGACAAATTTTTTGATCCTATCGATGGGAAATCTTACCGGAAATTTCTTCCTTACGGATATGGAACGCAGCGTGAAAATGCTTTGTCTCCGGGAACTTTAAGTTTGGAAAGACACCGCCAAATGTTTCTTTATCTTCAGAATGAAACAGAATTTTTTACGAGAAACTATAAAGTTCTGCACATCGCACCGGAACAGGAATTCTTGAGGAAATTTAAAAAGATGAAAAATCTGGATTATATTTCTGCTGACCTTTTTTCGCCAATCGTGGATGTGAAAGCTGATATTCTTGATCTTCCGTTTGCGGATGAAAGTTTTGATATTATTTTCTGCAATCACGTTTTGGAACATATTCAGGATGATACTAAGGCGATGAGTGAATTATATCGCGTAATGAGACCCGGTGGATGGGGAATTTTACAGGTTCCGATGAAGAATTCTCTCGAAAAAACCTACGAAGATTTTACCATAACAGATCCGAAAGAAAGACAGAAACATTTCGGGCAATACGATCACGTCCGCTGGTACGGAATGGATTATTTTGACCGTCTAAAATCAGCAGGATTTGAAACTGAAATCAATTTCTACTCCCAACAGTTTTCTGATGAAGAAATCAAAAAATACGGTTTAAGAAAAAACGAAATTTTACCCATTGTTTCAAAAAAATAAAGAAAAACGGCTTCTGATTCTGAGGCCGTTTTTTTGTTGTATGATTTCTGAAATTAATCTTTTATAAAAAATTCAGGCCTGGAATTTTCGATCATCAAAATATACTGACCTTTTTGAAAATGACTGATATCAACTCTAACTGACTGACCTGAAGTCAAAGTTTCATAAATAAGTTTACCCGACACATCATAAATCTTTAAATTTAAATTTCTGTCAATATTTTCTAACGCTAAAAAATCTTTCGCAGGATTTGGATAAATTTTGAATCTTTTCTTAATGATATTATCTTTTGTTCCCAAATAAACGTAATCGTTGTTGTAATAAATTTTGTTTCCTGTTGTCGTGTTTGTTATGATAAGTGTTTTAGAACTTCCATTATTTACAATCTGGTAATTATAAACAGTTCCTGCAGGATCAAAATAAAAATTACAGTTACTTCCATCAAATGCTTGAACGATCGCAGCATTTGTTCCGTAATAAACTGCTAATGTACAAGCACCGCTCAATTTTGTAAAATTATCAGTTAATGTATTGAATGTAAGATTAACAGCTGCAGTATTGTAAAAACTTGAATTGAAATTATAAGTACTTCCATAATTTTGAAAATTGGATGCTCCAATTGGTAATTGAATTGCAGGGACAGCCATCGTCTGATTATTGATATCCATCTGCGAAATATACCAGCTGTTGCTAAAAAGCTCAGGGTTTTGAGCAATAATAAGATTGCTCAAAAATGTTAAAAAGAGTAAAGTTTTTTTCATAATTTTTGTTTAAAGTTACAAAGAAAACTATTCTTGTACAGGTGACAAAAATTAAAAATTATTTAAGTTTTTAAGACTAATGGGAAACCGCCTTCAATCCAATCACAGAGCCAATTAATGTACAGATAAAAAATATCCTCCAGAAAGTTGCGGGATCTTTGAAAACCAAAATTCCAACCAAAGCAGTTCCTACAGCTCCGATACCTGTCCAAACAGCATAAGCGGTTCCAATGGGAAGAGTTTCTGTCGCTTTGATCAAAAGAAGCATCGAGATCGTAAGGCAAGCTAGAAATCCACCAAACCACCAATACATTTCGTTGCCTGAAGTTTCCTTTACTTTCCCGAGACATGAAGCAAACGCAACTTCAAATAATCCAGCAATGATTAAAATAATCCAGTTCATTTTTAAATAAATTTATCCCGCAAAATTGAGGTTTTAAAATCATTTAAAATTTTACAATTGTTAAAAAAAGTATTTACTCTAAAACCCTCAAACTCTCAAAATCTAAAACTCTCAAACCCTCCAACTCAATCACTTCATCTCCGCCCGAATCCTGCTCAAACTCACCTGCGACATTCCCAAATACGATGCAATATGCCCGAGCTGAACTCTCCGCAAAAGATAAGGTTTATCTCGCACCAAATCTTTATACCGTTCCAAAGCTGTTTTGTATTGTCTTGAAATAATCAGTTCTTCCGTTTTTATAAGTTCACGTTCCGCAAATTTTCTTCCCCAGTTGGCTATGTGAATGTCTTCATTAAATAAAGCTTTTAATTTTGAAGTTTCAAGCTGATACAGATCGCAATCTTCAAGCAATTCAATGCTTTCGTAACCGGGCTTTCCCTCCACATAACTTTTCATGGAAACAACAGGTTCGCCTTCAGTTCCAAACCAGAATGTAATATCATTATTTTCTGATGACGCGTAAGCACGGGCAATTCCCTTTTTTAAAAAATAAATGTAGGGAACAACTTTACCGGCTTTCATTAAACAGAAACTTTTAGGATAAGTTACTTCTGTAATATTCTGTATCAAATTTTCCTTTGAACTTTCAGGAAGCGGGTAGATTTTATCTATAATATTTTCTATGGTCATTGGGGTTCGGGTTACGGGTTACGTGGTTCGGGATGCAAGATTCGGTTTCCCGTCGGGATTTCGATTTGTATTCTAATTCAGTAAATTTTTTCATATTAAAATGTTAATCTGAATAATCATCCCGCACTTGACAACGCGCATTTTTATCTCGTAGCTCGAATCCCGCAACCCGCAGCTCTCCCCAAAATTAATCATTTTTAAACATCTAAAATGAATATTCACCCAAAGACCAATTTTGTTTTTACTAACTTTGCAAATCGTAATAAAATGCGAATTAAATTTTTTATATGCACAAAGCAGGATTTGTAAATATTGTTGGAAAGCCAAATGCCGGAAAATCTACCCTTTTGAATCAACTGATGGGAGAGAAGCTGGCAATTGTAACGCAAAAGGCTCAGACAACCAGACACAGAATTTTTGGAATTTATAATGAAGAAGACCTACAGATTGTATTTTCTGATACTCCCGGAGTTTTGGATCCAAAATACGGTTTGCAGGAAAAAATGATGGATTTTGTGAAAGATTCTCTTCAGGATGCAGACGTTTTTCTTTTCATAGTTGACGTTACCGATAAATCTGAACAGTCAGAATTTTTAATTGATAAACTAAATAAAATTCCGGTTCCGGTTTTACTACTTTTAAATAAAATCGACCAGACCAATCAGGAAGGTTTGGAAAAAATAGCTACTGAATGGCATGAAAGAATTCCTAAAGCTGAAATTCTTCCTATTTCTGCACTGAATGCTTTCAATATTGACGTTATTTTACCAAAATTAAAATCAATGTTGCCCGAAAGTCCGGCGTACTACGACAAAGATATGTACACCGACAAGCCTGAGCGTTTCTTCGTCAATGAAGCCATCAGAGAGAAAATTCTTTTGAATTATGATAAAGAAATTCCATATTCTGTGGAAGTTGTTACAGAAATGTTCAAGGAAAAAGAGGGAATTATCTTCATCGATTCTATCATTTACGTTGAAAGAGACACTCAGAAGGGAATTATCATCGGTCACAAAGGCGAGGCGATAAAAAAAGTTGGAACTGAAGCCAGAATTGATCTGGAAAAGTTCTTCTCCAAAAAAATTCACTTAAATCTTTTTGTAAAAGTGAAAAAAGACTGGCGGAAAAACGACAGGGATTTAAAGAATTTTGGTTACAGATAAACTAAAAACTCAATATCCATCGTTGTATTAGTACATTTTTTGCTATCTTTAAACTAAATTTTAAGTAGATGAGCTATCAAAATTTAAAAACTAGTCCGCTTATTTTGGATATTGTGCTTCTCGTCGTGAGATTATTCATAGGATTTGCTATGATCTCGCACGGTTATCCGAAACTTCAGACATTGATTGAAGGAGGCGATATCAAATTCTATGATTTTTTAGGTTTAGGTCCGAAAATTTCACTGGGACTTACCGTTTTCGCAGAATTTGTCTGTTCAATATTCATAATTCTTGGACTGTTTACAAAAATAGCTGCGGGTTTTCTTCTGTTCACCATGGGAATTGCCGCGTTTGTTGTTCACGGCGCCGACCCTTTTGATAAAAGAGAATTGAGTTTACTTTATCTCTCAATTTACGTTATCATTATCACACTCGGTGCAGGAAGATTTTCAGTCGACGGCATGATTGAAAAGCGCAGACGGGCTTCAGACTGGTAAAAGATTTTCAAAAACATAAAAAAATCCCGAAACTATACAATTTCGGGATTTCTTATTTTATATAATCTGATTTTCCAACATTTAAAATTCAAAAAGAATTTCAAATCTCAAACCTCAAATCTCAAATCATTACGCTAATTTCTGAGAATCTGCAACAAACTGAGCCAAACCGCTGTCTGTTAATGGATGCTTCAACAAACTCAAGATCGGAGGAAGTGGTGAAGTGATCACATCTGCACCAATTTTCGCACAGTCGATAATGTGCATTGAGTGACGGATCGAAGCTGCAAGAATTTCAGTATCATACATATAATTATCAAAAATCAATCTGATCTCCTGAATTAAATTCAAACCGTCTGTTGTAATATCATCCAGTCTTCCCAAAAACGGAGAAACGTAAGTTGCACCAGCTTTTGCAGCCAAAAGTGCCTGTCCTGGAGAGAAAATTAAGGTACAGTTGGTTTTGATGCCTTTGTCTGAAAAATATTTCAAAGCCTTGATACCATCTTTAATCATCGGGATTTTCACCACGATATTCGGGTGGATTGCTGCCAGTTCGTCTCCTTCTTTGATCATTTCTTCGTAAGTTGTTGAAAGAACTTCTGCAGAAATATCTCCGTCTACAATCTCGCAAATTGCTTTGTAGTGATTTTTGATGTCTTCAGCACCACGGATTCCCTCTTTTGCCATCAAAGACGGATTGGTTGTTACACCATCCAGAATTCCAAGGTCTTTTGCTTCTTTAATCTGCTCTAGGTTTGCAGTGTCGATAAAAAATTTCATTTCGTTAAATCTAGGTTTATTCCACAAAGATAAACAATCCGATGAAATGAATTTTCTTATGCTTTATGAATTATCAGTTTTAAGTATCTTTGTTAATACAGAATTATTCTCAAACACTTTTTTCTCGGGAAAAAATGTAATTAAATTTGAAAATGAACATTATCCTTGCCTCGACATCCACGCTTTTCGGTGGAAATTACCTGGAATATTTAAAAGAAGAATTAATCCAATTATACAAAGGGATCGACGAGATTGTCTTTATTCCCTTTGCCAGACCCGGCGGAATTTCGCATGACGATTATACTGACAAAGCAATATCTTTCTTTGAAACTATCAACATCAAAGTAAAAGGTCTTCATGAATTTGAAAATAAAACGGAAGCTTTAAACAATGCAAAAGGCTATTTTACGGGTGGCGGAAACACTTTTCTTTTGGTTAAAACGTTGCATGAAGAAAACCTTATGTCAGTTTTAAAACAAAACATAGAAAGCGGAACACCTTATCTTGGTTGCAGTGCAGGAAGCAATATCGGTGGACAGAATATGAAAACCACCAACGATATGCCGATTGTTTATCCACCAAGTTTCGATTGCATGGGATTGGTTCCGTTCAATATTAATCCACATTATCTGGATCCAAATCCTGAACTAAAACATAATGGAGAAACCAGAGAAACAAGAATTAAGGAATTTTTGACTCAAAATAACATCAAAGTTGTCGGACTTCGGGAAGGAAACTGGATTAGAAGACACGGTGATAAAATTACAGTTGAAGGAAGCGAACTGACCAGAATTTTTGAAAAGGGAAAAGAGCCCTATGAAATTGAAATAGGAACCAATTTGTAATTTAACTACTTTAGAAAATTACAATATTAAAATTGTTATGCTGAGCGAAACTGATGCATTATCCAGTATAATTAAATATCATCAAATGAGAACTACCATTGCTGCTTTTACCATTGCCACACAACTGTTTTTTGCTCAGAATATCAGCCAAAAGCTCGATGATGCAACAAAAAATCTGATGAATTCCTCAACAGCAGTTTCATCGAATTTATCATTTTATGTAGCTGATGAAAGTGGAAATTTGATTTACGAATATCAGGGAAGTAAAGGACTTTCAACAGCTTCAACGCAGAAAATTTTCACGGCGGCTGCGGCTCTGGAAGTTTTAGGTAAAAAATATACCTACAAAACAACATCTTCCTATTCAGGAACCGTTTCAGGAGGAAATTTAAATGGAAATCTTTTCATCACTTCCAACGGAGATCCCACCTTAGGCAGCTGGAGATATGAAGGGTATAAACCTGAGAATTTTAAACAAAAACTTTTGGATGCCATTAAAAAATCTGGTATTACAAAAATTTCAGGTGATTTGATTATAGATGATTCTTATTTTGACCATCAGACGATTCCCGGAGGCTGGCCTTGGGATGATTTGGGGAATTATTACGGAGCAGGAGTCTGGGGATTGAACTGGCGTGAAAATCAGTTTGATATCAACATCAACGGAACAGATTTTAAGAACTTTTCTTATCCATTGGAAGATGTAAAGTGGCTGAACGATTTGAAAGCGACCGGAAGCTCCGATCAAAGTTTGATTTTTACTGCACCATATTCTGATGTTGCTTTAATTAACGGAAATCTGCCTGCAGGAAAAGTGACAACGGTCTCAGGTTCTGTTCCCAATCCTCCTTTGCAGTTAGGTGTGGAAGTTGAGAAGTGGCTGAAAGATTCAGGAATTATAATTTCAGGCAAAGTACTTACAAATACTCAGTTGGAAATTGATGGAAAGAAAATTTTGAAAACTCCTGAAAAAAACGTAATTCTCATTTACGAATCGCCGACTTTAGACAAAATTGTTTACTGGTTCTTGAGAAAATCCGTGAATTTATATGGGGAAAATTTAATTAAAACCTTAGGCAAAGAAAAAAAAGGCAATCCTAGTTTTAAAAGCGGAATTTCTTATCTGAAAGAATTCTGGAAATCCAAAGGAATCAATCCCAATATGATTAATTTTGCTGATGGAAGCGGGCTTTCACCTCAAAACTATGTCTCTGCAAAAGCGGAAGTTCAGGCTTTGATTTATGCTAAAAAACAACCGTGGTTTGAAACCTATTACGATGGATTTCCCACTCAGGATAACGGCATGAAAATGAAAAGCGGAACGATGCGCGACACAAAATCCTATGCAGGTTTTCATACTTCTAAAGACGGAAAAAAATATGTTTACGCCATTATCATCAATAATTATCAGGAAAGCGGAAGTTCAGAACTGCAGAAAATTCTTAATGTTTTAAAATAACAAATGAAAAACCGCCCTTTTTTAGCCAGGATCAGCAACTGGATTGTCTTTACCATACTCACCGTGATCGTTGTGGCGCTTATCGTTTCATCCAATATCCTGATTAATAATCTCAGAAATAAGGAAGCGGAACGAATTAAGGTATTTGCCACTGCAATAAAAATTATGCAGGGAAACAAGCAGACAAGCTCTGAAACCCAGGAATTGGTGTTTGCAATTTTAACCGAAAACGATCAGATTCCTACGATTTTAACTGACGAAAATAAAAACCCCTTTATTTTTGAAGGAAGTTCAAGAAATATTCCGCAGGAAATTTTAGACAATCCCGAAGAGTTGAAAAAGCTTATCGTCAAAATGGAAAGCAACTACGCACCTTTCGAAATTGAAATTGCCGAAGGTGACAAACAGTTGGTTTTTTATGATAACTCAAAGTTGCTCAGCGATTTACGATATTACCCTTACTTTTTAGGACTTTTCATCATTGCTTATCTCGCTTTTATTTTCTGGTTTTTGAGAACTATTAAAAAGACTGATGAAGGCTATCTTTGGGCAGGTTTGGCGAAAGAAACGGCACACCAAATAGGTACGCCGCTCTCATCGATGATTGGCTGGATGGAAATTATGAAACTTGAAACGCCCGATTCTGATGGCGTAAAAGAAATCGAAAAAGATATCGAAAGACTGAGAACCATCTCCGAAAGATTCTCGAAAATAGGGTCAGTTCCTGAGCTGAATGATATGAATCTGAATGCAACAATCACAGAAAATTACGATTATTTGAAAACAAGAATTTCAAAAAAAGTAGATTTCAGTCTCAATCTTCCAAATTATCCGATTTTGGTTCCGCATAATAAAATTCTGATCAGCTGGGTAATTGAAAACCTTGTTAAAAATGCTGTTGATGCTATGAAAGGCGAAGGAAAACTCCAAATCTGGATGCTGGGCAAAAATAAAAATATTCTCATTGAAGTGAAAGATAATGGAAGCGGAATGACGCACAATCAGGCGAGAAATGCTTTCAAACCTGGTTATTCCACAAAAAAGAGAGGTTGGGGTTTAGGTTTAAGTCTTGCAAAAAGAGTAGTGCAGGAGTATCACAATGGCGATATTAAAATTTCTCAGACAGAAATCGGGAAAGGAACGACCTTCAGAATTTCAATCAGAAAATAATTTAAGCAATCATTAATTTATTGTCAAAAGCAAAATACAAAAAGCAAAAAAAATCACTATTTTTGAAGCATGATTACAGCAAAAAATATTCGTAAATCATACGGAAGTTTAGAAGTTTTAAAAGGGGTAGACCTTCACATCAAAGCGGGTGAAGTAGTCTCTATTGTTGGGGAATCCGGTGCTGGAAAGTCTACGCTTCTGCAGATTCTGGGTACTTTAGATAGTCCTACAATTCCTAAAGACAGCAGTACCGAAATCACAATTGCGGGTGAATCTTTCATCAACATGACCGATAAGCAGATTTCAAAATTCAGAAATCAGAATATTGGTTTTGTATTTCAGTTTCATCAGCTTTTACCGGAATTTACTGCACTGGAAAACGTTTTGATTCCTACAAAAATCGCTGGAGCAAATGAAAGAGAGTCTATAGAAAAAGCAGAATCTATTTTTCATGATCTGAAAATAGAACACCGTCTGGATCATAAGCCGGGCCAGCTTTCTGGTGGTGAAGCTCAGCGTGTAGCAGTTGCAAGAGCATTAATCAACTCTCCAAAAATTATTTTTGCAGACGAACCGACGGGGAATTTAGATTCTAAAAATGCAGACGATTTACACAGATTGTTTTTTGATTTGAGAGATAAATACAACCAAACTTTTGTGATCGTGACTCACAATCCAAATCTTGCAGAAATTACAGACAGAAAACTCGTGATGGTAGACGGTTTAATTGTAGAATAAAATATGCTTAGAAATTTTCTTTTCTTTCTGATTTTGTTTTTGGCAAGCTGTGAAGGCAATTCACAGACTTCCGCTGTGCAGATTCCAAAAGAGAAAATTACTGAGGTGAAAAGTTTTATTAAAGACAGAAATTACAATCAGGATTTGGCTGTTTTTATTAATTTTAAAATAAAATCGGGAAAATACAGATATTTTGTCTACGATCTCAAGAAAGATAAAATTCTGCAGTCGGCAATAGTTTCGCACGGATCAGGCTCAAACAGCAGAGTGTACGGAGAGCTGAAATTCAGCAATACCGAAAATTCCTATCAATCTTCGTTGGGGAAATATGAAATTAAAGAATCTTATTCCGGACAATTCGGGAAATCATACCGTTTGGACGGTTTAGATAAAACCAACAGCAATGCGAGAAGCCGCGCTATCGTAATTCACTCTTTAGATTGCGTACCGGATGCAGAATCTGAAGATCCGGCCTGCCTGAGTTTGGGTTGCCCAATGCTGTCACCAAAAGCACTTAAGCAAACGGCAAAGTATATCGACGGTGCCGCAAAGACGATAATTTTGTATGCTTTTTATTAATTTAAATTCACCAGATGTCTATTAAATTTTTAGCAGAAGATGACAGACCGAGAGAGAAATTTTTACTGAAAGGTAAGAATTCACTTTCCGATTCTGAACTTTTGGCCATCATTATGGGTAGCGGAAGCAGAGACGAAACGGCAGTAGAATTAGCTAGAAAAATATTGGCTTCGGTGGATAACAGCTGGCATCAGCTGAGTTTACTGACTATTAAAGATTTAACAAAATTTAAAGGCGTTGGTGAAGTAAAAGCCATTTCTATTGCAACAGCATTGGAAATCGGACGAAGAAGAGCTGCACAGGAAATTCCCGATAAGCCACAAATCACAAGCAGCAAAGCGGCTTATGATGTCTTGAAAATTCATTTATCTGATTTGAGAACTGAAGAATTCTGGGCTTTATTTTTAAACCAAAACAATAAAGTGGTACATCTTGCACAGCTCACTCAAGGCGGCATCAGTCAGTCTTTGGTTGATCTCAGGATTTTATTTAAAATTGCAATGGATCATTTCGCTACGGGAATTATCGTTTCGCATAATCATCCATCAGGAAATTTAAAACCAAGTCAGGAAGACATCAGTATTACAAAAAAAATTAAAGAAGCGGGAGATCTTTTAACTATTCAGCTTTTAGACCACTTAATTATAACTCAAAACTCTTATTTAAGTTTTGCAGATGAAGGTTTGATATGATTAAAAGAGTAAAATACCAAGAAATTGATTTTGAGAAATATTCTCAATGCCTGGAAAATTCTGCACAAAGAAAATACTCTGTGACAAAACAGTTTTTAGATCTTACATCTGGTAAAAGATGGGAACTGTTGGTTTATGGAGATTATGAAGCGGTAATGCCGATTCCGTTTGTGATGAAATTGGGCTTTAAAATCGTGCAGAATCCTAAGCTTTGTCAGCAGCTTGGAATTTTTTCGAAGGAAAATTCACAGGACTTGAATGATCAGTTTTTTAAATTTTTAATGGATGAATACGTTGTGAGATTATATGCTTTCAATGACGGCAACAAACTTTCGCCAAATTTAAAGACTAAGAAAAACTATCTGATGATGCCTAATTCGTATGAAAAGGTTTATTCAGGATATTCACCCAAAAGAAAGCGAAAGTTAAGGCTTGATCCGGAATTTGAGACAGAAACGGAAATTAAAGCTGTCAGTTTTAAACAGGCTGAAAATTTTATCAGAGAAAACATAAAGGGTGGCGGAAAAATAAACGATGTTGAAAAATACATCAGTTTATTTTCAAGATTTTATTCAGAAAAGATTCTGGAATTTCATGCTTTTTATTTTAAGAAAGAAATTATAAATCTTATTGCAACGTATCAGGATAATAAAACCGTTGCGCTTTTGGGAACTTTTAATGATCCGAATTTCGTGAAATTCTCAGGAGCATCAGTACTTATTGATTATATGATGAAAAGAACGATTGATATTAAAATCTTTGATTTTGAAGGTGGCGATCTTCCCAGTTTAGACGAATTTTTCAGAGGCTTCAGACCGGAAATGAAACCTTATTCTTATATTTTAAACAGTAAAAAAGAATTGGCAAAACTTTTAATTAAAAAATATTTAAAAATCTAAAATGAAGTACTGTGCTTTTCTCCGTGGCGTAAACGTAAAAGGAACCAACATGAAAATGGCTGATGTCTGCAAAGTCTTTGTGGATGCGGGAATGACTAATGTAAATTCAGTTTTGGCTTCAGGAAATATTATTTTTTCTTCTGATAAAACGGAATCTGATTTAAAACTAATTCTTGAAAAAGCCATGTCTCAACATTTCAGGTATGAGGCTTTTCTTTTCATTAAAAGTCAGAATGATGTTGAGGATTTTTGGAACAGCAATCCTTTTCAGAAGAATGACAATTTGCATATTTATGGTTTTGTCTGCAATGAAAATTTTGAGAAAACTTTAATGGCTGAATTTGAAAATTCTTTGAAAGCTGAAAATGAAGATGCAAAAATTGAAAATGGAATTTTCTACTGGCAGGTTCCGAAAGGAAATACTTTAGATTCGACTTTCGGTAAGATTTTAGGTAAAAAAAGCATGAAAGATCAATTTACCAGCAGAAATTTGAATACTTTTGAGAAGGTCATCAAAAAAATGACTTAATTTTTATGTATTTTTACTGAACTTTTTTAATTAAATAAAAATGATTCAGTACTTAGAAAACATACACCACAAAGATTCCAAAAACTTTTTCTTAATCGCCGGCCCGTGCATTATCGAGGGCGAAGATATGGCGCTCAGAATTGCCGAAAAAGTTTTGGAATTAACCAACAAATATGAAATTCCTTATATCTTTAAAGGAAGTTTTAAAAAAGCGAATCGAAGCAGAGTAGATTCTTTTACTACGATTGGTGAAGAAAAATCTCTGGAAATCTTAAAAAAAGTTGGTGAAACTTTCAATATTCCCACCACAACAGATATTCACGAAAATGAACATGCAGCTTTGGCAGCACAATATGTTGATGTTCTTCAAATTCCCGCATTCTTAGTTCGCCAGACCGATCTTTTGGTTGCAGCAGCTGAAACCGGAAAATGTGTTTCTCTTAAAAAAGGACAATTTCTTTCTCCGGAATCAATGAAATTTGCGGTCGAAAAAATCACAGATTCCAACAACGAAAAAGTAGCAATTATTGAAAGAGGAAATTCTTTCGGATACACAGATTTAATCGTAGATTACAGAGGAATTCCTACGATGAGAAATTATGCTCCCGTAATTTTGGATGTTACGCATTCTCTACAACAACCTAATCAAAGTTCAGGAGTTACAGGCGGTAGACCGGAATTAATAGAAACTGTTGCCAAAGCAGGAATTGCCGTGGGCGCAGACGGAATTTTCATTGAAACCCACCCAACTCCGGAAACTGCTTTATCTGATGGAGCCAATATGCTGAGACTCGATCTTTTGGAAGATTTACTTCAAAAACTGACAAGAGTAAGGGAAGCGATTTTGTAGATTGGCGGGATGATGGAAGCTGGATGTTCGCTGGTTTCTACAAAGACTTTTACGATAAATTCTGATTTTTTTATGTTTAAAAAACTTTTTTTCCTGTTTTTATTTTCAATATTTTTTTGGTCTTCGGCTCAGAAAACAGATTCTTTGCAGATAGATTTTCCGGAAAAGTATAAACTGAAATTGGCAAATTTCAAGGAAAATATGCAGATGAAAGTGCTGGAATACATTCCTGAAAACGAAAACTGGGAAAATTACAGCGTCATCATCACGAAGCTGACGATGAAAAATACAGCGTCACTTCCTCTACAGACTTTATTTGAATACCATAAAAAAATGGCTGAAGAAAAAGTCAATAATCTCACAATTACCGAGATTTCAAAAAACAAAGAGGGAGAAAAAGAATTTAAACTTTTCACTATGGAAGCTGATGCCTACAAGGATTCTTCGGGTACAGAATCGCAGGTTTATTATTTTGTGAAAGGAGATCAAGACATTATCCTGTGTATTGCAGCTGTTAAACAAAAAAAACTTCCTGCCGAATTTGTTGATGAATGGTCAAAAATTTTTCTTAAAAGTCAGTTTATAAAATAAAATTTAATAATTTCACGTTCCGAAATCTTAAAGCATTTCTATTGAAAAAACTAGTTCTACCACTCGGTCTTATCCTTCCGATACTTGCGTTTTCGCAGGTAAAAAAGAAAGACACTGTAAAAGTCACCAATATTGAGGAAGTTGTATTCCAGAAAAAAGATAAAGGGAAAACAAATGATCTTACTTCGGTAAGAATTTCGGCAAGAGATGCACAAAATGTGGCGAGTATTTCGGGCGGTATAGAAGGTTTGATTAAAACTTTACCTTCCGTCAACTCCAACACCGAACTTTCTTCACAATACATGGTGCGTGGTGGAAATTACGATGAAAACCTTATTTATATCAATGATATTGAGATTTACAGACCTTTTTTGATCAGAAATTCTCAACAGGAAGGTTTGAGTATCATTAATCCCGATATGGTTTCCACGGTCAATTTTTCAGCAGGTGGTTTTGAACCGAGATATGGTGATAAAATGTCGTCAGCATTAAATATTTATTACCGCGAGCCTGAAAAATCTGAGGTTTCCGGTGAAGCAAGTTTAATCGGTGGAAGACTGACCGCTGGTTTAGCTTCAAAAAATAAAAAACTGACCGCATTATTTTCAGGAAGATACAGAAATACCAATCTGGTTCTGAATACTTTAAATGAAGACACAGATTTTAATCCGAAATATTACGATTTTCAGTCTTACATCAACTACCATTTCAACGATAAATTATCACTTTCGTTCATAGGATTTTATTCTAAGAACGATTACGAAATGATTCCTAAAGAAAGGGAAGTCAATTTTGGATCTGTAAGTCAGCCAATCAATTTAAACGTTTTTTATAACGGTAGAGAAAACGATGCTTACAAAAACATGATGGGAACGGTTTCTTTAAACTACAAACCATCAGAAAAGTGGAGATTTACATTGGATAGTTTCGCTTACCAAAACCGTGAAAGAGAATATTATACGATTGCATCGAGCTATATTTTGCAGACTTTTGATCCGATTACAGGAGCTCCGGTGACTTCCTACGATGTGGGCGGACAGATTGAGCATGCTAGAAATGATCTGTTTGTAAGAACCTACGGAACTCAGTTGAGAACTAAATTTTCTCCAAACGTAAACACAGATATTGAGTTTGGATTTAAATTTGAAAAAGAAAATCTTCAGGATTTGACCAACGAATGGAAACTGGTGGATTCTTCAGGTTACAGTGTTCCGACAATGCCTTTTGATCCCAGATTTCCTGATGCTTCAGATTTAGATTTATTTTACAGTATTTCAGGGAAAAATCACATTCAGCCAACGAGAGTTTCGGTTTACGGGCAGTATTCTCAGAAGTTTTATTGGGGTGCCAGCAAGGTTTTCATCAATGCCGGAGCTAGAGTAGCGCACTGGAGTTTTAATAATGAAACGATTTTCTCGCCCAGAGCACAGTTTGCCATAAAACCGGAATGGAATGCAGATATGCTCTTCACTTTATCTGGAGGTATTTATTACCAGGCACCTTTTTACAAGGAAATTAAAGATTTAAATGGAAATTTTAATTCAAATATTAAATCTCAAAGATCAATTCAGGCGATTCTGAAAAACGATTACGAGTTTACCTTTGAAGACAGACCTTTCAAGCTGACAACAGAATTGTACTATAAAAAAATGGACAATCTGATTCCTTATTACATGGATAATGTGAGGATCAGATATTCAGGTGAAAATAATGCAACAGGCTATGCTTATGGTATCGACACCAGACTTTTCGGAGAATTTGTTCCGGGAATTGATAGCTGGTTATCGGCAAGTTATGCAAGAGTTTTCGAAAATATTGACGGAAGAGGAAACATTCCGAGACCGACAGACCAACGATTTAGATTTGCGATGTTTTATCAGGATTATATGCCGAAATTTCCTTCGATGCGTGTAAATTTAACCCTAACTTATGCTATGGGATTACCCAATGGAGCTCCGGTTTTCACAGATCCTTATCAGTATCAGAAGACTTTACCTTCATACAAAAGAGTAGATTTAGGTTTGTCTAAAGTTTTCATCGATAGAAAAGACAAAAAGAAAACGTATGGATTCTGGGGTAATTTTGAGGAACTGATTTTAGGAGTTCAGGTTTTTAATGCCTTCAATATTAACAATACCGTTTCTAACCAATGGATTACAGATTCCAATACAAGTTTGATGTATCCGGTTCCGGTGAGACTTACAGGAAGATTTTTTAATGTAAAACTTGAGTTTAAAATTAAATAATAAAATATGAAAACAAAATTTTTAGTTTTTGCTTTGGCTTTTTGCTCAGCACTGTTTTTTGGTCAGACTAAGAAAAATGCGCAGGTTTCAAAGCTTTATCAGAATTATATCGCTGTAAAAAACGCTTTGGCATCAGACAGCTCCACAAAAGCGGCAATTTCAGCCGCCGAATTTCTTAAATCACTGTCAGCAATAGACTCAAACACTTTAAGTGCAGCGACTATGAGCCAATTAAAAGATAACGCCAAATTCATTTCAGCGACAAAAGATATCAAAGCTCAGCGTGAAAAGTTTGAGAATATTTCAGATCAGATGATTGATATTTCGAAGACATACAAATTAGCAGATAAAACGGTTTATCTTCAATATTGCCCGATGGCTGATGCAGGTTGGTTAAGCAACGAAAGTAAAATCGTAAATCCTTATTACGGTAGTTCGATGCTCAGCTGTGGTAAAGTTCAGCAGGAAATAAAATAAGAAGTTTTTTCTAAACCATACAATACAAAAAGTCCGTCTTACAATCTGTTAAGGCGGATTTTTTATTTTTATGATTATTCTTAAAAATTTATAATTAGGGTAGAGATTTTTGATACGATGATTTAAATCTAAATCTAAGTTTCATCGATTGTAAACTAAAATATAAACATAAAAAATCCTCAGAAATATCTGTTTTCTGAGGATTTTTTTCAATTTAAATATGATGTGAATGATGAAATTATGATTGTAATTAAACAAACTTTATGCCATCCAAATTCTATTGATACCTTTTATGTTCTTTCTGTTTGGCAAATTTTCTGGTAATCGGTTTTAGCAAAACTTTATATTTTTCTGCATCAAATAACTGAGAATCGGTAAGCGCTTTATACGTCATCCAAACTCCGAAAGGAAACAGGATAATATTGGGAAGCCACGCTGCTAAATAAGGATTTATTTTCCCGCCCCACGCTGCATTCTCAAAACCAACATTGATTACATAAAATATGATGAATATAACGATGGCAATAATCACAGGAAGACCCATTCCACCTTTTCTGATGATCGATCCTAAACTTGCCCCAATCATAAAGAAAATTATACAGGTGAAAGAGTAGGTGAGGATCCTCTGTTGATAAATAATGACTTTGTTGAAGTACTTTATGCTTGGATTCAGCTCATTGTCTTTGTTTTCAAGACTGCTCTTAAGATTATCCAAACGATTGTACCCATTAAAAATAAGATCGAGTTTTTTAGCAGATTTAATTGTGTCAATTTTGTATTGTGCTTTCACAGGAGCTTTCACTTTGTTCTTATCCATATAGCTCACCACCGAGCTGGTTTGGGAAATAAGTTCAGAAGTCATATTATCGGCAAGTCTGTTGTTGTTTTTTTGTGTGGTTGCGATGGTAGAATTCACTTCCGTATAACTCTGGAATCGATAATCATCCGTAATTTGCTCTTTTTCAATAGCTTTATTAATGAGCTCTGCAATATCGAAATGCACCGTTAATGTATCAAATTTAATCGCTTGATCAGGTTGTTTCACACGCACATTTTCTCCTTTTCCGGCATAGCTGTCTTCAAAAATATAACCGTTAAATAAAAGTAATTTTAAGTAAGCACGGTTGGCTGCCGGTACAAATTCTCCCTTTTCAGCGACAATAGATTGTTGATTGTCGAAAGTATTGGCTTTCTTGTGAATAAAAACTCCTTCCAGTTTTTCTGTATTTTCACCTTCCACTTTATCAAATTTCACCATATATCCTGGAATTTGATCAATAAACTGCCCGGGTGTAAAATTAAGTGCCGGTTTTGCCTGAGCGATATTAAAAAGCATATTTTTTGCCTTCCGCTGAAAATCAGGAACCACATTATTTGAAAAGAAAAACAACATGATTGCCAGAACGGTTGCAACACCAAATAGTGGCATCATCACTCTGGTTAATGAGATTCCTGCAGCTTTCATGGCAGCCAGTTCATATCTTTCACCAAATTCTCCGAAAGACATGATGCTCGCCAAAAGTATAGTAAGAGGCAAAACCATCGTAATTACATTGACTCCGAGATAAAACAACAGTTTTAAAATCTGAAATGTACTTAACCCCTTACCCATAAACTGCCCCAGCTGAATCCAGACAATGTTGACAATAAAAATAAAAAACAGCACACTGAATATAAAAAAGAAAGGCCCGAAAAAGGTCTTAATAATGTATCGGTCTAAAATTTTAAACATAGAGCAAATTTATAAAAAAACAAAAGATTAATACTGATAAAATGTAATGACTGAATTTTTGTTTCAGAAAAATTACTTTAGAAACAAATTTGCTATAAATAAGTTTTATTGAAAAGTGTGTCAATTTTAAATTTTGTTAAAATAAATTCATTTATAAATATATTCAAATTGTATATTTGCCAAATTAAATCTTAAACTGGTACATACATGAAAAAAATGATCTGCACTGTATTTACAGCTGCGTCTATTTTAGCTACTGCGCAAAAATCAAACGATATCTCTCGTTTTGTTGCCGATACAAAAGCATCAATTTCTTATAATACAAACAATTCTACGCCAAGTTTTATTTCATTTGCAAACGCACAAAATCTTCAGTTGAAAGGAAGAGGTGTTGCAGAAAAAGCTCAAAGTTTTATTCAGGATAATTTCGGAATTTTTAGTTTAAATTCTCCACAGGATTTAGTTTTAGTAAAAGAATTTACAGATAATTATGGCTTGAAGAATGTTGTGTATGCTCAGATTTACAAAGGAGTTCCAATATATGATGGCGTTCTGAAATTTCATTTTAATAAAAATGAAGAGCTTACATCCATCAATGGAAATATTATCCCCAATATTAATGATACCGCAATTCCGGAAATTACAAAAGATGTTGCAATAGAAAAGGCGAAGTCACTTGTAAAAGACCAAAAATTAGGTTTCAAAGATTTACCACTCGAAATCGGAAGACAAAGACTTTTACTATTTCCAAAAGGTCTTGCTCAGGGAGAGTCTATCACTACATATTTAGCTTACGAAATTGAAGTGACCAACAAAAATGATGTGCGTGAATTCTTATTCATTGATGCTCATACAGGAAAGTTGGTAGACCAGTTTACGGGAATTCATAACTTAATTGACAGAAAACTTTACGAAACCAGCCAAACTGCTGCAAATCTAAAATGGCAGGAAGGAAATGCCCTACCGGGAACACTGGATCAATGGCAACAGAGTGAAGTTACTACTTCGGAGCATGTTTATAATTTCTTTAAAAATGCTTTCAATTTTGTGTCTTATGATGGTGCAGACCACAGCATGATTACCATCAATAACAATCCTAATATCAGCTGTCCAAATGCCAATTGGAATGGAGCTACCGCCAATTACTGTACTGGTACTGCATCAGATGATGTAGTAGCACACGAATGGGGGCATGCATACACAGAGTACACCAGCGATTTGATTTATCAGTATCAATCCGGAGCTCTGAATGAATCTTATTCTGATGTATGGGGCGAAACAATTGACTTGCTGAATAATTACATGGATGCAAATGAAATCCTGACAGTGAGAACTACTGCTACCTGTTCCGGAAACCAACGCTGGAAAATGGGAGAAAAAACAACAGCTTTTGGTGGCTCAATAAGAGATATGTGGAACCCGAATTGTAATGGTAATCCAGGAAATATGCTTGATGCCAATTATTATCACTGCGCAACTACGGATGCTGGAGGTGTACACATCAATTCCGGTGTAGGAAACCGTCTGTATTCTTTATTAGTTGACGGCGGTACATACGGTGGTTACACAATTACTCCGATAGGATTTACAAAAGCAGCGCACTTGTGGTGGAGAACTCAGAATGTCTATCTTACATCTACCAGCAACTATGCAGCTTTTGCAGACGCTTTAGAAAGTTCGTTCAATGATTTGATTGGTATCAATCTTCAGGGACTTTCTACTACAACGACACCGGCAGGAGCTTCAGGGCAGATTTTCACAGCAGGAGAACTTCAGAATTTAAAGAATGCAATGCTGGCGGTAAAACTGAGATCTTCAGTGGTTACTCAATGTAATTTTGCATGGGTTTTACCTACAGCTGCCCCGGAATTATGTACTAATGCAACAGCAGCTCCATTATTTCAGGAAAATTGGGAGAACGGACTTGGAAACTGGACTGTTACAAACGTGGGATCTACCCCAAGTTGGACAGCAAGAAACTGGGTGATTACCACAGATTTACCAAAAAACAGAGCCGGAAAAGCCATTTACGGAATTGATCCTTATCTTGGAAACTGTAACGGCAATTTCCAAAACGGTCTGTTGCGACTTGAAAGTCCAATGATTACATTTCCAAATTATACCTCAGGAAATTATGAGATGGCATTCAATCATTCTGTAGGTACAGAGAGATTGTATGATGGGGGAAATATTAAATACAGTCTTAATGGAGGAGCCTGGACGATTGTTCCTGCTTCTGCATTTACATTAAATCCTTATAATACAACTTTTGAAACAAGCAGCACAAATGACAATCCTTTAGCAGGACAACCAGCTTTCACTGGAGTTGATGGCGGCGAAATCGAAAGTAATTGGGGACAAAGCAAAATAAACCTTTCAACACTTGGTGTAGTAGCCGGATCTAACATCAAATTCAGATTTGAAATGGGAACAGACGGATGTACAGGCTATGACGGTTGGTACATCGACGAAATTTACGTCTACAATTGTAATTTTGCTACTTTAAGTGTTCAGGAAACCGAAAAACTAAAAGGTCTTTCAGTATATCCAAATCCTACATCAGGAATCATTACCATCAGCAACAGCAAAAATGTTGATGTAAAAAATGCTGAATTATACAACACGGCTGGTCAGCTTATACATGTATATCCACTTGAAAAATCTTCTGATAACAGACTTGATTTAACGGAAATTACAAAAGGTAATTATATTCTGAAAGTGGTTACAAAAGATAAAACGCAGAGTTTTAAAATCATTAAAAAGTAAATCTTTCAAATACAAAATGCCTGTGAATTTCGCAGGCATTTTTGTTTTTAAACTAATCTACTGTTATTTTGTAATATCCGTTTTCTTTGGTTGCTGTGATGTTTTCTAAAGTTAGATTATCTATTTTATATCCATCGCATTCGCCTGTCAATTTTGATGAGCTTATTCTGAAGTTAAAAGTTATTACAGGATCTGTGGTGAGATAAACATTATAGTTTCTGGTTCCTTCAAACAGTCCGACATTTTTGAGTATTACTTTCTTGTCTTCACGAATTTCAACATTAATTCCTGCAAAATTTCCATTTCCGTTGTCCTGTTGAATTACAATTTTTGACCCGGTAAGTGTTCCGTTTTGAATTAGATTTTCGCCGGAAGTATTTACAAATTCAAAAACTGTGGTATCTGGAGCTGTGTAGCAATCGTCTTTGCAACTTTGCATCAATAATGCAGTTGTTAAGGTCAGAGTGAACAATTTTTTCATAAAATTGGTTTAATGTGATTTAGACTTAAAACTCCAAAAGTATTGAAATATTACGATTTACAACCAAAAAAATCCCGCAACTGCGGGATTTCTGTTTTATAATTCTGTAACCAGATAGTTTTTGTATTTATTTTTGTCGTAAGAAAACATCTGCGGATCAAGCTGCTGGTTTTCTTTGTATTCCTGTATCGCTATTACAGCAATGTCTTTATTGTTTCCGTACTGCTCCAATTTCAGCATCTGTTTCTTTGCTGAATCAATGTAGAGATAAACATGCTTCAATCCGTTTGATTTTACCGGAGTCAATTTAATGAAATCTGCACTCACACCATTGATCGTCTTTTTGCCGTTGTACGTCACGTTGTAATCATTTCTGTAACTGGTAAGATAATTGATTGGTGAGAACATTTGTCCGCCTGCATTGGGTTTGGCGACGGTTACTTCCATATCTTCAGTGTTGATGTTGTAAATCTTACTTCCGTCGAAGATCTGCTCCGTCTCCATGATTTTCAGTTTGTATTTGTCTCCGGCAGAGTAGTAGATTCCCGTTTCGGTTTTACTTACCTTTCCGTTCATTCCACTTCCGAAAGAAAATTTAAAGTAAGAATTTTTCTTGGCGTTGTAATTGGCTGTCACATCATCCAGTATTTTTTTCGATTTCGCATCGATTTTCTGAGCCTGAGACATTCCTGCATTGATGATAATTAAACCCGCTGCAGTTATTTTTAATAATAGATTTTTCATTTTTCTAATTTCCGTTCTGTTTTTAGACTTTCTTTTTAGCTTGAGGTTAAAACTCAAAAGCCTTAAAAAAGTATAAATATTTATTCTAAACTTTAAGACTTTTAATATTGAATATTTACATTCACTTCATAAAAATCAAAGATAAATCTTAACCCACCTTAAACCTTTCAACTATCTTAATGGTTCAAATTTTAAAGTTAAATTTTTAATTTCGCAGGTCTTCCAAAAACTGTTCCAAAGAATGAAGATCACTGATGAGTACTTCTCTTGCTTTAGCCCCGTTGAAACCTCCAACTAAGCCGCTTGCTTCCAGTTGGTCCATAATTCTTCCGGCTCTGTTGTATCCTAATTTAAGCTGTCTCTGAAGCATTGAAGTAGAACCCTGTTGCGTTGAAACAATAATTCTTGCTGCCTCTTCAAACAAAACATCTTTTTCATTCGGATCAAATGCTGCAACACTGCTCGAACCGTCTTCTGAAACAAACTCAGGCAACATAAATGCTGAAGCGTAACCTTTTTGTTCTCCAATAAATTCTGCGAGTTTTTCAACCTCCGGAGTGTCAACAAAAGCACATTGAAGTCTTAAAATTTCATTTCCGTTAAAATAAAGCATATCTCCTTTTCCAATCAGCTGATCTGCACCTGTAGAATCGAGAATCGTTCTTGAATCTACACTTGAAATTACTCTGAAAGCCGCTCTCGCAGGGAAATTGGCTTTAATCATACCTGTAATTACGTTCACTGATGGTCTTTGAGTAGCAACAATCAGGTGAATTCCTACCGCTCTTGCCAGCTGCGCCAATCTTGCAATCGGAAGTTCAACTTCTTTTCCTGCAGTCATAATTAAATCTGCAAATTCGTCAACGACCAAAACTATGTAAGGTAAGTAACGATGACCATTTTCAGGATTTAATTTTCTTTCGCTGAATTTTTTGTTGTACTCCTTTAAATTTTTACAGAAAGCATTTTTGAGCAAGTCATAACGTTGATCCATCTCGATACAAAGTGAATTTAAAGTGTTGATTACTTTATTTGTATCAGTGATGATCGCATCATCAGAATCCGGAAGTTTAGCTAAATAATGTCTTTCAATTTTTGAATACAGAGAAAGTTCCACTTTTTTCGGGTCTACCATCACAAATTTCAATTCGCTTGGATGTTTTTTGTAGAGTAGGGAAGTCAAAATGGCATTGATACCAACAGATTTTCCCTGTCCTGTGGCACCTGCCATCAGAAGGTGGGGCATTTTAGATAAATCTGCCATGAACACTTCATTGGATATCGTTTTACCAAAAACTACTGGCAAATCCATATCCGTGTTTTGGAATTTCTGCGAAGCGATTACCGATCTCATCGAAACCATGGTAGGATTTTTTCTCGGAACCTCAATTCCAATCGTTCCTTTTCCCGGCATTGGTGCAATAATTCTGATTCCTAAAGCGGAAAGATTTAAAGCAATATCATCCTGTAATTTTTTAATGGAAGCCACTCTGATTCCCGCTTCCGGAACAATTTCGTATAAAGTAACTGTTGGTCCGATGGTCGCTTTAATTTCAGCAATTCCTACATTGAAGTTTTTTAGAAGTCCTACAATCTTATTTTTATTTTCTTCTAATTCATCCTTGTTTATTGAAATTTCTTCGTTGCCATAATCTTTTAATAAATCAATTGGAGGCATTTGAAATTTAGCCAAATCTAATCTGTGATCGTATAAACCATGTCTGTCAACCAGATCCTGAGACTGTTTATCTGCATCATCTACAATATCAATTACAGGAGCTACTTCTACTTTAAATGAAATATCGTCAACAGAATTATTAGAATTTACTTTCACATCAAAAGCATCCTGAGGAGTCGTTTTCGGAAGCGAAACAGGTTCACTAACAGTAAGATTTACCGGGCTTGAAAAATCAATTTTCGCTTCTTTTTCTTCAGTAAAAGAAGTTTGATTAGGCGTTACTATTGCATCAAGTTTTGGCTCTTCAATCTTAATTTCAGGAATAATTTCTGTCTTTTTCGGAGTGGGAATTACCTCTTGTACGGTAATTTTTGGCTCCTGCAGAACCTCTTCTTCCACTACCAATTCCTGATCAGCATCAAAGTCTTCATCAGAATTTGGCATCATGGCTTTTACTCTTCCGATGGTGTTTTCGTTGATAGAATCCAGCTTATTCTTGATTGAGCTTGGTCTTAAATTAAATTCAAGTATAAAATACAAAGCTATGCTTACAAACAAAACTACCCAAAGACCTACAGAACCAATCATTGAAATCATTGTATCCATAATCTGATATCCGTACACACCACAAAGTACACTCTGACCTTTGGTGACAGCACCAAAAAAGATAGGAAGCCAGCAGATAAAAAACAGGGAATGGCCAAACGTCATCCAAGGTTTGAAAATTTTCTTTTTAAGGATCATTGTTCCAAAAACCACAAAGAGAAATGCTACAATAAATGCTGCAATTCCAATGCTTTCGTAGATGAAGATTTTCCCCAGCCATTGCCCCAGTTTCCCGAAAATATTTGATGATTTTATGGTTTTATCAAGCAATGCTCCGGCTTGGCTTTGATCTGATTTCCAATTAATTAAATAAGAAATAAATGATATTGTGAGAATACCGGCAAAAACAATGCACAACAAACCGAAAAAGATTCTCGGTTTAGACAAAATTTTAGATTGCTCCTGCGCGGCGGGCTGTATTTTTTGTGTTTTCTTTTCCATAGCTTCAATGTGGGCAAATTTAATGTTTTTTTAGTTTAAAGTTTTGCTTTTAGGTAAGTCAATTTTGTAGATTTTTATCTAAATTTTACTGCACAGCTTCTATATTTTTACTGATAATGAGGATTTAAAATAATTATTAAGAATGATTCCAAACAAGCTTTCAATAGGCTTTGACTGACAAAAAACAGTTTTTTTTCTCTGCCTTTCGTCTAATCATCCTTATTTTTGCATGTCAAGTAAAAAATAAAATGAAGAAGTTAACAGACATACTGATTTCTACCCGAACGATGGCAGTACTTTTACTCGTATATGCCTTTTCTATGGCCTACGCCACCTTTCTGGAAAACGATTACGGAACTCCTACTGCCAAAGCTTTAATCTATGAAGCCAAATGGTTTGAGTTTGTGATGGTAATGCTTATCATCAATTTTTGTGGAAACATAGCCCGATATCGTCTTTGGAAAAGAGAAAAATGGCCTGTTTTGGTTTTTCACCTTTCATTTATTTTAATTTTTATTGGTGGTGCAATTACAAGATACATCAGTTTTGAAGGGCAAATGAGCATCCGTGAGGGAGAAACAACTAATGAAATTGTTACTGATAAACATTTCTTTAAAATTCAGATTGAAGAAAAAGGCGATATTTTAACGTATCAGGATATTCCATATCTGATGTCTCCGCTTCACAAAAGTTTTGAAGCCAATTATGAATTTCACAACAAGAAAATAAAAGTTGTTGCTAAAGAATACATTCAAAGAAAAAAAGACAGTTTAGTACCTAATACTCAGGGTGCTGAATACCTTCATTTGGTTTCTACAGCCAGTACCGGAAGACAGAATATCTACATCAAGCAGGGGGAAACCAAATCTATCAACGGAACTTTGGTATCATTTGGAAGAGCGATTGAAGGTGCCGTTGAATTTGCCAACAACAACGGACAATTATTGATTAAAACGCCTGTTGATGCGGCTTACATGACCATGGCTACTCAGGCTACAGGAAGTACTGTGAAAAATCAGTTTCAGCCTTTGGTTTTAAGAAGTTTGTATACGATTAATGAATTAAAACTTGTAGTTCCTGAAGGTTTAAAAAAAGGAAATCTAATTGCCGTAGAAGGCGACAGAAAGAAAGATCAGAATGTTCCGGATCAGCTTACAGTTGAAATTCAGGGGCCAAAAACAAATCAGCTTGTTGATTTATCTGTAGAAAGAGGAAATCCTGATGCTTACAAACAGGTAACGATGGATGGTTTAAACATTATGCTTGGCTTCGGACCAAAAAAATATACAACTCCATTTAATATCAAACTAGACGATTTCGTGATGGAAACTTACCCTGGAAGTTCTTCTCCGAGCGCCTACGAAAGTCATGTGAAAATCATTGACGAAGGCAAAGAAACACCTTATAAAATCTATATGAACAATGTTTTGAACTATAAAGGTTACCGTTTTTTCCAGGCAAGTTATACACCGGATAGAATGGGAACTTTACTTTCTGTAAACCACGATTTCTGGGGAACTTTAATTTCTTACATTGGTTATGCTTTCTTATTCGGAGGAATGTTTGTGATGTTTTTCTGGAAAGGAACTCATTTCTGGAAGCTTAATAAAATGCTGAAAGACATCAGCAAGAAAAAAGCGACATTGCTTCTTGTGCTACTTTTAAGCTTAGGTTTAAATGCTCAAAAAATTGATATGCATGGAACTGACGGAAGCAAAGAGCATGTGCACGCAGAAGGAGATGGTCACACGCATGAAGTCGCTCCGGAAATGGCTCAGCCAAGACAAAATTCAGCTGCTACACCTTTGACGAGTATGAGAAATATTTCTCCAGACGAAATCATTTCGAAAAACAAAATCAGTAAAGAACACGCAGACAAATTCGGGTATCTTTTGGTACAGAATTTTGAGGGAAGAATTGTTCCGATTAATACCGAAGCTATTGATGTTTTAAGAAAACTTTATCAGAAAGATAAATTCAAAGGTACAGACGGTAAATTTTTGACAGCAGAACAATGGTTTATATCAATTAATACTGATACACCAAGCTGGACGATGGTTCCATTGATTAAAGTGGATGCAAAAGGTGGTAAAGAACTTTTGAAACTGACAAAAGCGAATGAAGACGGTTATACTTCGTTAATGAATCTTTTCCCAACCGATGCCAACGGAAATCTGACTTATATTTTGGATGCAGAATATAACACGGCTTTCAGAAAAAAACCGGCGGAGCAATCTGAATACGATAAGCAAATTATCAAAATAAACGAAAGAGTACAGATTTTTAACGGTTTCTTCAGCGGACAGTTTATGAGAATTGTTCCTGTAAAAAATGATGCGAATCACACATGGAATTCATGGTTGAACCAAAAAATGGAACCGGATACAGAATCTCAGCAAGTGATGGGACCTTATTTTGCAGAAGTGCTGCAGGCTCAAAAAACAGGAAACTGGAGTAAAGCTGATGCCGAACTGAAAAAGCTTTCAGATTATCAGCAAAAATGGGGGAAATCTGTTGTTCCGTCTCAGAATAAAGTTGATTTGGAAGTTTTTATGAATAAAACGGACATCAATTTTAAGCTTTTGATTTTCTATACTTTAATTGGAGGTTTATTGTTGGTTTTAGGTTTTGTTGAATTATTTAAGCCTAATAAAATCTTAAACAAAATCATTAAAGGTTTTATTTACATCGGAATTATTGGCTATTTCCTACACTTTTTAGGATTGATAGGAAGATGGTATATTTCCGGTCATGCTCCTTGGAGTAACGGGTATGAAGCCATTATCTTTATTTCCTGGGTTGGAATTACTGCCGGTTTAATGTTCTACTTCGGATTTGGAAATAATGATCAAGCTGATAAAATTAAAGCTCCAAAAAATAACTCAAATGCATTGATTCCTGCAGCAGGATATATGGTTGCGGTAATTATGATGGGGTTTGCACACGGTGCATCTTCATTAGACCCTCAAATTACGCCATTGGTTCCTGTTTTGAAATCATATTGGTTGATTGTACACGTTGCCATAATTATATCCAGTTACGGTTTCTTCTCATTATCAATGATTATTGCAGTAATTTCTTTGGTCTTTTACATTATTTCAAGTAAAAAAATGTTTAAAGTTCACAACGATTCTACCTTGAAAGAACTGGCAATTGTTGCTGAAATGTCAACCACAATCGGTCTTTTCGCATTGACAGTAGGAATGTTCCTTGGAGGAATCTGGGCGAATGAATCTTGGGGAAGATACTGGAGCTGGGATCCAAAAGAAACGTGGGCTTTTATTTCGGTTATCGTTTACGCATTCGTGCTACACATGAGATTGGTTCCGGGGCTGAGAAGCAGATGGGCAATTCACGTAGCAACCATGTTTGCTTTCTGTTCGATGTTGATGACTTACGTTGGAGTAAATTATTACCTTGCAGGTCTACACTCATACGCAGCAGGAGATCCTGTTCCGATTCCGGCGTGGGTGTATATTGGGTTTTCAACAATGGTTGTACTTTCAGTAGTTTCCTATATAAAATTTAAGGCACTGACCAAAAAATAGAAAGTTTGAAAATGTGTTTTAAGATCCTGAAGATTTTTCTTCAGGATTTTTTTATAAAAATCATTAAATTTATTTTTATTTAGTCTAAATAGTTATTATATTTGTCAAGTCAAGCGGAGCAAATGATGAGATTGAATTTACAAATTCAATTGTTCCATTTCCCAACTGTTCATATCCATATTAATTTTTCATTTTTCAGGAACCGGTAATTTATTTATCGGTTTTTTTATTCCTGTAATTTAATAATAAAAGAATCCGCTCTTTAGAAGCGGATCCAGTAGATAAATACATCTCATTTTTTTAGTTAGACAACAACAAAAAAGCACAGCCGACGGTGCTGTGCTTAAATTTTTATTTCAAATTTAATTGCGATTTCGAAATCGAAAAAGGCAAGAAAAAGATTCATTTCATTTTTATTACATAGTAAAAGTAGGAATAATTTTAATACAACATGTAAATTAAATGTTAAAATTCACAGGTTATCCACATTTTTTTGTGGATAAAGTTTATGCCAGCAAAATGAAACCTAATTAATGTAAAATTCCTTTATGTAAAATTTGTAATCTTTTAATTAAATTATCAAATTTTTGATAAATATTTAATAAATTTGATGCAGATTCACCTCAATGAGAAAAATATTTACTTATCTTTTCATAATCTTTTCCTTGTTTTCTATCAAAGCTCAAAGTACATTTCCGTACGACCTTGATTGGGGAACATATGTGGGAGGTTCACATACAATACTACAAAGCAAGAAAAATTTGATGATGGGGTGTGTTTTTCAAAAAGACAGCCAGAATGCTATATACATAAATGGGCAGACCAAACAAGAAACAGGTTATACACTTAATTACTACAATCAATATGTTACCGCTGGAGGAAACAATTTTGTGTCATCCACTTCTTCTAATGATTACTTAGTGAAATTTTCTTCTGCCGGACAATTTCAGTATGGCAGTTATTTTTTAGCTACGCCAACTACCAGTCAAAAAAACCTTGTCGGCATCGATGGGAATGATAACAAATATTATCTCGAATACTTTACCGGCCAGGTAAATAATCTTTCTACACCCGGAGTATGGCTTTCCGCAAACCCTCTTTCAAATAATATTACATTATTGTTATCTAAAGTTGATCCCGCAGGATCAACGCTCTGGAAAACATATCTTCCAAACACCTTTCTTACACAATTGTTCAGTTTAAGAATGGATTCGAAAGACGGAAATATTTTTGTACTGGGAACTACTAATGAGGAAATACCGAATTTGGGCACTGCCGGAGTTTACCAGCAGTTCTATAATTCTTCTTCTGCAAGCCCAATAAATACATACCTGGTAAAACTAAATTCTGCAGGTCAGAAAATATGGGGAACCTACATTCCTTTAGCACTTGCAGATATTGAAGTTTCAGGAAGCAATCTCTACATGCTCACCTCCCGTGCTAATAATACTATTACAGGAATGACCACAGCAGGAACCTTCCAACCGGATATTATTGCTAAGCAAATGTTGATGAGATTTGATGGCTCTAACGGAACCAAGGTGTGGGGAACTTATTTTGGTTCTCCCGGAGTCAGTGCTTCTGCTTCTGCAAATGAAATTGAAGTCAATAGCACAGGAATATACATCAGTGGAGCTTCAGATGATCTGGCAAACTCCGGATATTATGCTACTCCGGGAGCATACAAGATGAATATTACAGGACCATCTGACCTTTTTCTTACCAAATTTGATTTTACAGGAAACAGGGTTTGGGGAACTTATTTTGGGAGCAACAATCAAGATACAGCCAATTTATTTGACAATTTGGCTTTACTTAACAACAGAATTGTAATTACGGGAAGGCAATATGCGAATACCGATAATATTGCAACTCCCGGTGCTTTTCGTACATCATTAACACAAAATTCTCCGAATGCATATAATTCGTATTTTACGGAATTTGACCATCTTGGAAATATGAAATATTGTTCTTATTTTTTACATAAAGGTAACACATCCTATTTAGATGAGTATAGTCCAGAGTTCTTAAGTGACGGTTCGCTCGTGATTTATGGATACACCAGTATTGCGACTGACGTAACGACTCCGGGGTCTGCTTTTCCTACGATGTTTGATCCTCACCCCAACAGACCATTGGGATATATTGTAAAATTTGTTTTAAAAAATACACTTTCAGCTTCTGAAGTTCAAAAGTCTGTAGACATAGCACTTTATGACAATCCAAACAATGGAAATTTCTACTTAAAAGGGAATATTCTTCAGACACAAAAGGCTTCAATTAAAATTACAGAGATGTCAGGAAGACTAATTGCTGTTAGAGATTTGGAAAAAAAGAAAATTAATTTTATTCAGATGCAGGGAAAACTTTCTGCCGGAAATTATCTGTTGGAAGTGATTTCTGAAAAAAGAGAACAGATGAAAATCTTTAAAATGACTGTAAAATAATAAAAAGCAGTCACTTTTTTATACCTTTTACATTATACTAAAACAAACAAACTTTAAAAATCTGATTTTCCCGTAACTTTTAAGCTAAATATTGCAATCATGACATTATCTATTTAAAATTATAAAAGAAAATTTAAGATATGGTTTTAAAATAGTTTGTGCATGTAACAGCATAACAGATATTGCAACTTAGATACAGATTACAGAATAAAATCTACCCAATTCAAAAACTAAAGAAATAGCTTTAAAATGATTGATAAGTTTGCTCATCATTTTAAATTTGCAGTAATGAAAAAACTATTTTTTTTAATCCTTTTGTTTGTACAAAGTATTTTAGTATTCTCTCAAGAAAGGCACAATTATCTAATTGCCCTAAGAGAAACACAGATTGTAATTTCTAATAATTTTATTATACCCCAAAAAACAAGTTCCGATAAAAATGTTCAATTTATAAAAGCACCTTGGAAAGATCAGATTTTAAATGTTTATGGTAAACAACTTTCAATCACAGTTTCTAATTCGTTGATACGGAATATAGCTTTTAGTGAAATAGTAGCTGATTCTACCAAACTTAGACAGTATGATTTTGAAAATTTGGAGTTCCAAATTCTTAAAAATGACAAGATTTTATATTCGTGGAGAAATATAGAATCTGGTTTTAGCATTAATGACAAAACTACCCGTTTACAAAAGAGTGAAAATTTAAAAGCTTATAAAATTTTAGACCAAATTCTGAATGAAAATGATGTGGTGAAAATTTCATTCAGAACAAAAGGCGAAAAACCGTTCTTGAATTGTATCATACATAAAGTTAAGGATGATATTGTGCCACTTGTCTGTTCAAGTATTCATAATCCCAACGGAGTTTCCTTAGAAACTTTTGTAGAAGAAGCACTTTCTCACAAGAAGCAAATCAATTATAGTTTTTACGAAGACTGGCCAAGTTTGCATTCCGCAAAATATGAAGAGCCCATTGTAAAAGTAGATGAGAAAACCAAGATTGCGATTTTCTACCGTCCAAAAAATTCCGCTGATACCAAAGATATGCTTGAGTACAGGCTTTTAGAAAATGGTGAGCCTACCTCTGAGACATGGAAAAAAGCAAACGACTTTATTATTCTACATGATTTTAAACCCGGAAAAAAATACGTTCTTCAGGTAAAATATCGAGGTGAAAAAAAATATATTACAAAAGAGTTTTTCTCTGAGCCGAAATGGTTTCAAAATATTTGGTTGAAAATTTCCTTTTTCATTTTTGTAATAACTTTATCTGCTTTTATATTTTTAATTCTTAGAAACAAAAGAATGAAGAGATTACAAAGAGAGCAGAAAGCAAAACTTCAATTTATGTCTGCTCAGCTTAATCCTCATTTTTTATTTAATGCCCTAAATTCGATACAAGGTTTGATAAACTCTGGAAATATCGATAAATCTAATGCTTATCTTACTGACTTTTCAAAACTAATGCGTGCTATTCTGGATTTTAGTGATAAAGATGTGATTCCTCTTTCTTTAGAAATTAAAGCATTAAGACATTATATTTCTCTGGAACAACTTCGATTTTCTTTCAATTTTGACATTTTCATTGATGCGGAAATTTCTGAGGCTACCACTGAAGTTTTGCCAATGCTTGTACAACCTATATTAGAAAATTCAATACGACATGGCATTTCGATATTAAACGAAAATGGAAAACTTTCATTCAAGATTTTTAAAAAAGGTAGAAATTTAGTATTTGAAATACAAGACAACGGAAAAGGTTTTCATACTGATCAAAAATTTTCGGGAAAAGGAATTAATATTACAAAAGATCGTGTTGCGTTATTTAATTCAGCATCAGATAAAGTGAAAATTAATTACCTTGTAGAATGCAATAACTACGGTACTAAGACATTAATAATCTATAAAAATTTATTAAATAATGATTAAAGCAATCATTGTAGATGATGAAAAAAATGCAGTCGAAAATTTAAAACTGATTTTGGAGAAAAGATTTCCAAATGAGATTGATGTAGTTGCTTCTGCTAATGGAGTGGATCAGGCTTACGATTTATTTCTGGAACTTTCTCCTGACCTTATTTTTCTTGATATCGAAATGCCCGCAAAAAATGGTTTTGAACTTTTAAAAATGTTAAATTACTATGATTTTGAAGTTATTTTTGTAACCGCATTTTCTCAATATGGTATAGATGCTGTGAAATTCTCTGCTTTAGATTATGTGCTAAAACCTATTGATTTTAATGAACTTGATGTATCTATTCAGAAAGCAAAAAAAAGAATTTCAGAGAAAAAAGTAAATAAATCTCTTGAGAATCTTGTAGAATATTTAAAGAATGAAAATGATAAAGCCACTCATAAAATAGCAGTTTCTTCTTTGAAAGAAATACATTTTGTTGCAGTGAATGATATTATCCGGTGCGAAAGTTCTAATAGTTACACTACGATTATTTTAGAAAATCAGGAACAAATCGTCTCTACAACTTCTTTGTATGAGTATCAGAGTCTTTTAGAAAAATATGGCTTTATCCGCTGTCATCAGTCTCATTTGGTCAATAAAAACTTTATAAAAAGTATAAAAAAATCTGAAGGAAATATACTTCTCCTCACAAACAAAGATGAAATTCCCATGTCTAGAGATAAGAAGAAAGTAGTGAAAGATCAATTTAAAATATAGCATAGGTTTCATCTTAAGTCAAATAATAAAAAAAGAAATCAAAGTTTTAAAAATGACTGTGAAACAACAAAAAAAGGAAGCAAAATCTGCTTCCTTTTTTAATTTATTGAGATAAATCCTATAATTTCTCCGCCACATATTTTGCGGTATGCGACTTCTTATTTTTTGCCAGTTCTTCAGGAGTTCCTGTGAAAACAACTTCTCCGCCATGCTTTCCGGCATCGGGGCCGATGTCTACGATGTAATCTGCACATTTAATGATGTCGGGTTGGTGCTCAATAACAATCACAGAATGTCCCAAATCAATCAAAGCCTGCAAAGATTTTAATAATTTTTGAATATCATGAAAATGGAGTCCGGTAGAAGGTTCATCAAAAATAAACAAGGTTTTATCATTGGTCACACCTCGCACAAGGAAAGAAGCCAGTTTTACCCTTTGTGCTTCACCTCCAGAAAGAGTAGAAGAGCTCTGCCCAAGCTGAAGGTAGCCTAAACCAACATCCTGAAGCGGAGTTAGTTTTGTTACAATTTTGTCTTCTTTATTTTCCTTAAAAAATTCCAATGATTCGTCAACGGTCATGTGAAGAATGTCTGAAATGCTTTTTTCATCAAATCTCACTTCAAGAATTTCGTTTTTAAAACGTGTGCCTTTGCAGGTTTCGCATTCCAATTCAATATCGGCCATAAACTGCATCGAAACATTGATTACGCCTTCTCCTTTACATTCGTCACATCTTCCGCCATCGACGTTGAAAGAGAAGTGCTTTGGTTTGTAACCCATCATTTTAGACATTTTTTGCTTAGCAAAAAGATCTCTGATGTCGTCGTATGCTTTAAGATACGTAACAGGATTTGATCTTGAAGATTTTCCGATTGGGTTTTGATCAATTAATTCAATGTTTTTAATCATTTTTAAAGGGAATTCTACCGAATCGTAGTCTCCCTTTTTTCCACCCATTCCCAATTGAATCTGCACATCATTGGTGAGAATTTCTTTCATCAAAGTAGATTTTCCACTCCCTGAAACTCCGGTAATCACCACCAGATTTTCAAGCGGAATATCCACATCAATATTTTTAAGATTATTCTGTCTTGCTCCTTTTATATGGATAAATTCTTTGGCCTTTCTTCTCTTTTTCGGAACTTCAATTTCAAGTCTACCGGTAAGGTATTTTGAGGTTAAAGTGTCTGCATCCTTAAGTTCTTTGTAGTCGCCTGCGAAAACCAATTCTCCACCCAAATATCCTGCTTCAGGACCAATATCAATGATATAATCTGCTGCTTTCATCACATCTTCATCGTGTTCCACAACAATTACAGTGTTTCCGAGGTCACGCAGATTTTTCAGAACTCCAATTAAATTTTCTGTATCTCTTGAATGAAGTCCGATGGACGGTTCATCTAAAATATAAATTGATCCAACCAGAGAACTTCCTAAACTTGTCGCCAAATTAATTCTCTGACTTTCGCCTCCGGAAAGGGTGTTGGATGTTCTGTTTAAAGTTAAATATCCCAAACCAACCTTCAGCAAAAATTCAATTCTGGTCGTAATTTCGTATAAAAGTCTTTTTGCAATTTCTTTATCGTGATCAGATAGTTTTAAGCCTTCAATTAAAGGAAAAAGTTCATCCAAAGGAAGCTCAATCATCGATTGGATATTGTGTCCGTCGATTTTTACCCAGGTTGTTTCTTCACGCAGACGCAAACCTTCGCAGGTCGGGCAAAGTGTCTTTCCACGGTATCTTGAAAGCATCACTCTGTATTGAATTTTGTACAGATTTTCCTCCAACATTTTGAAGAAATTGTTCAGGGAAGGGAAAGTGCTTTTTCCATCGCCTTTCCACAGGAAATTTTTCTGTTCTTTTGTTAACTGATGATAAGGCTTATGGATAGGGAAGTCGCCGGCTTTTTTGATGAAATCTTTCTTCCATTCGCTCATGCTTTCGCCTTTCCATGATGCAACAGCATCTTCAAAAAGAGACAAAGCTTTGTTCGGGATAACCAGATCTTCATCGATACCAATCACTTTTCCGTAACCTTCACAGGTCGGACATGCTCCAAAAGGATTATTGAAACTGAAAAAATGAACATTCGGTTCTACGAATTCCATTCCGTCGAGCTCAAATTTGTTTGAAAACTCCTGAACTTTAGTCGTTTCAATATTTTTTAAAGCACAATAACCTCTTCCTTCATAAAATGCCATTTGGATGGAATCTGCCAATCTCTGTAGAAAACTTTCGTCTTCCTCATAAGAAAAACGGTCGATGACCAAATTGATAATCATTCCTTTTTCAGGCGTAAATCCAAAGCTTTCTAAATCTTCAATTCCGGCTACATTTCCGTTGATTTCGAGTCTTGTAAAACCTGCCAGCTTTAAAATATTTAAATTTTCTTTAAAATTTTCAGCGTCAAAATCAAAAGGGGCTGTTAATAAAAATGCAGTATCTTTTTTAGCGGCTTTAATATAATCTACAACATCAGTTACCGAATCTTTTTTTACTTCTTCACCTGAAACCGGAGAAAAAGTCTTCCCTATTCTCGCAAAAAGAAGTTTCATGTAATCATAAATCTCAGTAGAAGTTCCCACTGTAGACCTCGGATTGGAAGAAATAACTTTCTGTTGTATCGCAATGGAAGGCGCCAAACCTTTGATGTCGTCAATCTTCGGTTTTTCTAATTTCCCTAAAAACTGTCGAGCGTAAGAGCTTAAACTTTCAACATATCTTCTCTGTCCTTCGGCATAAATTGTGTCGAAAGCTAATGAAGATTTCCCGCTTCCCGAAACTCCTGTGATGACCACCAATTTGTTTTTAGGAATCAAAACATCAATGTGTTTCAGATTGTTGAGATGCGCGTTTTTTACGAAAAGTTGCTTCTTGATATCGATATCTGTAGTTATAGCCATAGTAAAATTAAGACTAGCAAAAATACGAAATTCTGAGCAGACTTAAAGTTGCTTGTTTTAATAAAGTTATACGAATATTTTATTTGCTTATGATCTAAAAACTCTGAGATCTTTTATAAGTTAACGGCTTTGCCTAAATTATATATTCAAATTTATCTGAATCGGCGAAACTCCGTTTTGTGAAACTTTAAAAGGCATTAGTGATGAAAAAACTCTGTGAGCTCTGTGTTCAAAATTTAAATCTCAATCATAAATTCCAATTAATGAAAATATTTAAATCAACAAACTGTGCAAAACTGCATAAATAATACTCAAATCTTTTTATTATAAATTTAAAACTTCCATGACAAGTATCATTTTGTGGTCTGAATGAAGTCCCTAATTTTGGCTGCTTCAAACTAAACTATATAAAATATGATCAAAAAACTGATGACTGTTTTTGCTGCAGCTGCCTATTTCTCGGTTTCTGCACAAGAAAAAAGTGCTGAGATTGATTCTGTGGAAATTCAGGGTAAATTTATTGCAACGCCTTACAAATCTGCCAATCAGAATATTTCGGTAATTACGAGAGCTGATATTTTGGCTTCTCCGGCAAAAAGTATTGACGAAGTTCTTCAGCTGGTGCCGGGAATGGATGTCAGAAGACGTGGAGCCAACGGCGTACAGAGTGATGTAAGTTTCAGAGGCGGATCTTTTGAGCAGGTGCTTATTCTCATCAACGGAATCAGAATGAATGATTCGCAAACGGGACACAATTCTTTGAATATTCCTGTTGATTTGGATGATGTGGAAAGAATTGAAGTCATAAAAGGACCTGCAGCAAGACGTTTCGGGCAGAATGCTTACGCTGGAGCTATTAATATCATTACAAAATCAGAACCCGGAAAAAGAGTAAAAATAAGCGCTGATGCAGGAGATTATGAAACCTACGGAATGGGATTGAATGCCAATTTCGGAAACGAAAAATTCTCAAACTTACTTCAGGTCAACAGTAATTCTTCTCAGGGATACCGATACAATACCGATTACGAAATCCGCAACGCTTATTACCAAAATCAGCTTAAAATAAAAAACGGAAGTTTAAGACTTCAGGCGGGAATTTCAGAGAAGAAGTTTGGAGCGAACGGTTTTTATTCTTCTCCTTTAGCTACAGAACAATATGAAGAATTGCAGGCTTCAATCGTGAGTTTAGCACATCAGCAGAGTTTTGGAAAGTTTAAATTAAATTCAAATGTATACTGGCGGAGAGGGCAGGATATGTATGTTTTCAACAGAGCCAAGCCTGAAATTTACCGAAATATGCATATTGGAAACAATGTGGGTGGAGAAGTGAATACAAGTTATAATTCAAGTTTGGGAACTACTGGTCTTGGAGTTGAACTGAGAAAGGAATTTCTGGCAAGTAATAATTTAGGTCATCGTGAAAGATTTGTAACACAGGTGTTTTTTGAGCATCATTTTTCTTTCTTTGATAAAAAATTAAACATCAGTCCGGGAGCTTCGTGGGCAAATTATTCTACAGATGGAAATTTCTTTTATCCGGGAATCGATGTAGGCTATACTTTCCTTGAAAACAGCAAAGTTTATGGAAATATCTCAAGAGTTCACCGTGTTCCGACGTTTACAGATTTGTTTTATGTAAGTAAAACAGAACAGGGAAATCCAAATCTTTTGCCTGAAAATGCAGTGTATGCCGAAATCGGTTATCAGTATCAGACCAAAAATATTTTAGCAAAAGCCAGCGGATTTATGAGAGAAGGAAACAACACCATCGACTGGACGAAAATAAGTCTTACAGATCCCGTTTGGTATGCGAAAAATGTAGGTGACAGCAATGTAAAAGGTATAGAACTGGAACTCAATCACAAAGTAGCAGACTGGCTGAGATACACCGTCGGTTACACTTTCTTAGAAAATAAACTTAGAAATCCGGAATCTGTTTTTGCAAGATACAACCTTGATAATCTGAAACACCAGTTTGTAGGAAAATTACAAAATCATTTCCTGAAATACTTTACCAACGAATTGGTATACCGTTACAACGAAAGATTGAATTTCGGAAGCTACCAGCTTTTAGATGAGAAATTGAGCTTTACTAAAAATGACCTTTCTGTTTATGTTTTGATTAATAACATCACCAATACAAAATACACAGAAACTTTCGGTGTTCCGATGCCGGAAAGATGGTTTCACTTAGGATTTTCGTACACCCTTAACTTTAACTGAATGTTAACGAATAATGAATGATTATTAATATTACAGTTTTGTTAAATGCAATATTTTTGCAAAAATTTTTTGTAATGAAATTCTTTTTCGGTCTGGGTTTGATTTTAGGGGGTATGTTTGCTAATGCACAGGAACATGTTTCAAGTTTTAATGCTTTGACGCTTACCTATAAATTTCATCCTAAATTTTTTGCATACGCCGAGCTTCAGTCGAGAGGTATACAGGAATATTACTATCCCGATTATTATGAAGTAAAAGGAGGTTTGGGATATTTTCTTACTAAAAATCATAAGCCATTTGTAGGTTTGGGTAGATATGCTACCTACACAGATCATCGTATCAGTAGAGAAGAATTCAGAGTCTGGTTGCAGGATGTAATCGACTTTAAACTCGGAAGAGTGAAGTTTGAAAACCGTTTAAGAGCTGAAAAAAGCTGGTTTCATGATCCTATTAAAGATGTAGATTCAGAAAGATGGAGATACAGATACAGGCTGAATGTAACCGTTCCTTTAAATGCAAAATCGGTAAAACCAAAAACTGTTTTTGCCAATGTGTATGATGAAATGTTTGTTGTAAGCCCTAATAAACCATCTTTCGCAAGAAATCGTGTGTACGGAGGAATGGGATATCAGATAGATGATAATTTCGGAATTTTGGGAGGTTATCTCTGGCAAAGAGAGTTTGGAGCAACCAAAAATGAGAATTTTCATTTTGTCTATTTAGCCTTAAATATTAATATTGACGGTACAGATCATCCTGTAAAAACCTATCAATTCCCTGGAGCAGATTAATTTTGATTAAAAATATAATATAAGCAAAAAAGCTAATAATGATTAATTATAAGTCTTTTTGCTTATATTTTTTTTGTAACATATTTGTTTAAAATCTCAATTTTCAAACATCAAGTCTCAAATTCATTCATAAGCAAAATCGCTAATAACAATCAATTATAAGTCTTTTTGCTTATATTTTTTATTTATAAGTAATAATGCTTATATTTGCAAAATGATAGCGGTCATCACTGGTGATATTATTAATTCTCAACATGCAGACACAGAAGTTTGGATTACCAAACTGAAAAATCTCCTTGCGAAATGGGGAAACAGTCCACACACATGGGAAATTTACAGAGGTGATGAGTTCCAGCTTAAATGCAGTATCGATGACGTTTTTTGGCGTTTCTTAGCCATTAAATCCCTTATAAAAAGTCAGGAAAATTTAGATGTAAGAATGGCGATTGGCATTGGTGAAGAAAATTTTTCATCAGAAAAAATTACCGAGTCCAACGGAACGGCTTATGTGAATTCCGGAAGATTGCTAAACGACCTGAAATCTGACGGCCACACCGTATCCATCAAAACTTCAAACGATTCTTTAGACAGAGACCTTAACATTCTGTTGAAATGGTCATCTAAAGACTTTGACAGCTGGACGATGGCCACCTCAGAAATCATTCATGAAATGATTATGAATCAGGATAATACACAGGAAGATCTTGCCAAAAAATTTACCATTTCGCAATCTTCAATCAGCCAAAGACTGAAGCGCGCCAACTACGAGCTTATCGTAGAAACCAACCAGTATTTTAAAAAGAAAATTTCAGAATTGTAGGATGATTTTTATTCAACTCATATTGGCACATTTACTCGGAGATTTTCTTCTTCAGCCAAACTCTTGGGTTGCAGATAAAGAAAACCGCAAACTGAAAAGTCCATATCTGTATCTTCACGTTCTGATTCATACGGTTTTAAGTTTTATTTTCCTTTGGAATCTTGAGCTTTGGTGGATTGCTGTTTTGGTAGGAATTACGCATTTAATTATTGACGCGTGTAAACTCAGTTTTCAGAATATTCAGACAAAAAAAAGATGGTTTTTCATCGATCAGTTGCTTCATGTAGCAGTTATCGGCGGAGTTTCTTTTTATTTTAATGAATTTGATTTTGATTTTCTGAAGAACGAAGATTTTTTGAAAGTTCTAATGGCAGCTTTGTTTTTAACATCGCCCGCTTCAATTTTCATTAAATTATTATTATCATCATGGACGCCAGTGAACGAACAGGCAGGAAGTCTTCAAACCGAATCTCTGTCCAACGCAGGAAAATATATAGGAATTTTAGAACGTCTTTTGGTTTTCACATTTATTATGGTAAACCATTGGGAAGGTGTAGGTTTTATGGTCGCAGCAAAATCTGTTTTCAGATTCAGTGATCTGGCACAGGCAAAACAGCGAAAACTCACAGAATATATATTAATAGGTACATTGCTGAGTTTTGGACTGGCCGTTTTAACAGGAATTTTAGTTAAAGAATAATATAAATCTAATAATAACCGAAAACCTTTGATTCAAGGTTTTCTAAAAGTAAAAAAAGTAAAAATTATGAGTCAAAAGCTAGAAATGTTGTATGAAGGGAAAGCAAAACAAGTATTTGCAACCGAAAATCCTGAAGAAGTTGTAGTACGTTTCAAAGACGATGCAACAGCATTCAACGCTCAAAAAAGAGGATCTGTAGATTTAAAAGGCGAAATGAACAACGCTATCACAACCCTTATTTTTGAATATTTGAATGAAAAAGGAATTAAAACTCATTTCATCAAACAGATAGACGAGAGAGAGCAGCTGGTAAAAAAAGTTTCAATTATTCCTTTGGAAATGGTGGTAAGAAACTATTCTGCAGGAAGCATGGCTCAGAGATTAGGTGTGGAAGAAGGAATTAAATCTCCGGTTACCATCTTCGATATCTGCTACAAAAAAGACGAGTTGGGAGATCCGCTTATCAACGATCACCACGCTGTTTTCCTAGGTGCAGCTACTTACGAAGAGCTTGACGAAATGTATGAATTAACTTCAGACATCAACGAAATTCTAATCGAACTTTTCGATAAAATGAATATCATTTTGGTTGATTTCAAAATCGAATTAGGAAAAACTTCTGACGGCGAAATCATTTTAGCTGACGAAATTTCTCCTGATACCTGCAGACTTTGGGACAAAGACACGATGAAGAAACTGGATAAAGACAGATTCAGAAGAGATCTTGGGGAAGTTACAGAAGCTTACGTTGAGATCTACAACAGACTGAAAACAGTACTTAACAAGTAATATGATGGGTGCGGGATGTTGGATGCGAGATAATTTTCATCCAACACCCAACATCCTGCGTCCAACAAATTTAGAAAAATAGAAATGAAAAGTTTAGACATTCATAAAAGTGAATATTTAAAACAGTTTGAGACTCAAACCTACGGAAGAAATCTCTTCAGAACGCAGGAAGAAGAAAGACTGGACGCTCCGAATGAGGAGTGCGGTATCTTCGGAATGTATTCTGATAACGATCTCGACACGTTTTCTCTTTCGCAGTTCGGGCTTTTTGCGCTTCAGCACAGAGGTCAGGAAGCTTGTGGTATTTCTGTTCTTAAAGACGGGAAAATCACCAATATGAAAGATGAAGGTTTGGTATTGGATGTTTATAAAGAAATCCAGGAACCGGAAACTTTTATGGGAAATTCTGCAATCGGTCACACAAGATATACGACTGCGGGAGACAAAAAGAAATATAATTTTCAGCCATTTTTTGCTAAAAACGAATATGACCAGATTATACTTTCCATCGCTCACAACGGTAATTTAACCAATGCGAGAGAGCTGAAAACAGAATTGGAAGCTGAGGGCGTAGTCTTCAGGGCAACTTCAGATTCTGAGGTAATTTTAAGACTGATTCAGAAAAATCTTGACCTGGGACTTCGTGGAGCTATCAAAGCGACGATGGAAAAAATCGAAGGAGCTTATTCAGTTGTAGGAATGACGAGAAATAAATTCTTCGCATTCAGGGATTTCAACGGAATCAGACCTTTAGTTTTGGGAGCAACCAGCGAAAATTCTTACGTTGTAGCTTCAGAATCTGTTGCATTAGACGCTGTTGGAGCTCAATATGTGAGAGATATTTTGCCTGGCGAAATTGTTTATACAAGCGAAAACGAGCCTGGAAAACTTCATTCTTATATGGCTGATGAAGCAAAGGGAAAACAGCGAATCTGTTCTTTTGAATATATTTATTTCGCAAGACCCGATTCTTCACTTGAAAACATTAATGTATACGAAATCAGAGAAAAATCAGGTGAGAAAATCTGGGAACAGGCTCCTGTGGAAGCGGACATCGTTATTGGTGTTCCTGATTCGGGAGTTCCTGCGGCGATTGGTTTTTCCAAGGCTTCGGGCATACCTTTCCGTCCGGTTTTGATTAAAAACAGATATATCGGCAGAAGTTTCATCGTTCCTACTCAGGAAATGAGAGAAAGAATTGTGAATCTGAAACTGAATCCAATTATTTCTGAAATCAAAGGAAAAAGAGTAGTGATCATCGACGATTCTATCGTTCGTGGAACAACTTCAAAGAGATTGGTTAAAATTTTGAAAGAAGCAGGTGTAAAGGAAATTCACTTCAGAAGTGTTTCGCCGCCGATTATTGCACCTTGTTATTTAGGAATTGATACCCCTTCAAAAGACGATTTGATCTCTGCAAATATGTCTACTGAGCAGTTAAGAGATTATTTGGGTGTAGATTCTCTGGAATTTTTGAGTACAGATAATTTAAAGGAAATTTTAGGTTCTTCCAACCATTGCTTCGGATGTTTTACGGAAGAATATCCTGTAGCAAAAGGTGAGGAGATCGAATTATTCAGTTAATTTTTTTATCTCTAAATAAAATCAAAAGGTCAGGTTTCGTAATGAAAACCTGACCTTTCTTTATTGAAATTAAGACTGTTTCTGATTAGAATTTGAATGCCAAACCAACCTGGAAGTTGTTGTTTCTGATTGCATCATCTCCACTTGGTCTGTCTTTAGCAACGTCTGTTACACCGGCAACATATCTTGCTGTAACCCCGATATTATCTGTGAAATAATATCCCGCACCAATACCTACACCAAAGTTAAAAGTGTTCAGATTATCTTTGTTGATATCATCTGAATAGCTTGAAGTTGAAGTGGATGTAGTTGATCCACTTGTAGTTGTAACAGTTCTGTCACCTTTTTCTTTAGCACTGATCATAAATCCGAACTCAGGACCTGCTTCAAGGTAAAAATTAGGTACAAAATTATACTGGAACATCAATGGAACTGTAATGTAATCTAAATTTGTAGAGTAAGATCTTACGTCTCTTGTAGTTACACCAGCTAAAGTAGCTTCACTTCTACTTTCAATTTTAGCTCCTAATTGGTTATACAAAACCTCCGGCTGGATGCTGAATGATTCTGCAACAGGAATGTTTGCGAAAACACCTGCGTTAAAACCGATTTTAGATTTCTGGTCTTCAAGACCTGCATCTTTAGATAGTGAAGCAACGTTCATACCTGCTTTTAAACCAAATCTCACTGGAGACATTGATGAACCTGAACTTGGTGTTGTCTGTGCAAATGCCAATGTTGTCGACATTACTGCAATTCCTAAGATTAACTTTTTCATAACTTTAAATTTTTTAATATTTTACTAATTCTTATTTTAAATTTTATCCGTCTTTTTTTGATAAGACGTGTGGTGTCTTCCAAATACTTTGCCAAAATTTAAATTTTTATTGATACCAAAAAATAAAACCACCTGCTTCCGCAAATGGCTTAATATGTATTTAATTAAAAATCAGTAATTTAAATAGTTTTAAATTGATATGTTATGAATAATTGTTAGTTAATTAGATGATTTAAAATTTTAGTTTAAAACTTAAAATCCGCTCAGTTTTTTATAAAATTCAATTGATTTATGAATATTTTCTGTACTGCATTCGTGATCGAAGTCACAAAAGCCAATGCCTGAAAGTAAAGAAAAATTGATTTTTGAATCTGCATTTTTCTTGTCATTTAATAAAAGATTAAAAATATCTTCCTCTTTAAAATCATTCAAATCTATAAAACTGTAATATTTCTGAATATTTTCTATAATTAAATCTGAATCTTCGTTAGAAATCAAACCTTCAAGATAGGAGAGGTGGGTTTCACAAATCATACCCAATGCCACAGCTTCCCCATGAAGAATAGGATTTTCGCTTTGCAAACATAAACTTTCAACCGCATGACCAATGGTATGTCCGAAATTCAAAGTTTTTCTCACATTTTTTTCAAGGAAATCTGCATTCACGACTTCCTGCTTGATTTCCATTGATTTTTGAATGAAAGATTCTACACCAACAGCATCTATTTCATTTAACAGAATTAAATCTTCCCAATGTTTCCTGTCTGCAATCAAACCATGCTTCAGCATTTCGGCAAATCCGCTTCTCAGTTCTTTTGCAGGCAGTGTCTCCAAAAATTTAGGATAAACATAAATTTGCTCAGGGAAAGAAAATGTTCCTACCATATTTTTATAATGTATCAGATCGATTCCCGTTTTTCCGCCTATCGATGCGTCGCACATAGAAAGCAGTGTTGTAGGTATATTGATAAACTGAATACCTCTTTTATAAGTAGATGCCACAAAACCGCCCATGTCTGTGATTACACCACCACCAAGGTTTATGATTAAAGCTTTTCTGTCTGCATTCATCTCTGTGAGAATTTCCCAAAGCTGATTGGCTGTCTGAATGTTTTTCATTTCTTCACCAGCCTCAATTTCCAGAATTTCAAAAGAAAGTTCGGTTTCCAAATTACCTAAAAATAATGGAAGGCAATACTCATGAGTATTTTCATCAACTAATATAAAGATTTTACTGAAAGGTTTTTCGGTCAGAAATTGATTGATCTGTGAGAAATTTTCGTCTAAGAAAGTAATCATCGTATGATTTTTTGATATTAAAAGCTATACTAAGCTACAAAGTTATGATTCTTAATTTTTAACTCGTAACTAAATTACTATCTTTGCAAAAATATTTAGAATGAGCAGAGACAACAATAATTCGGGGAGACCTAAAAAACCTAGATCTTCAACAAGAAATTCAGACAGTCCTCGTGCTTCAAAATCAGGAAATTCAGGATCAGGATCTTTCAAAAAATCTTTCCCGAAAGCTGGCGAAAGAAACTCAGATTCCAGAAAAAGTTCAGGTACAAGCTACCAGGACAGAATGGATAAGAAATTTGGAAAAACTGAGGAAAAAGATTTTATCACCAATTCTAGCGAAGATAAAAAACCTTTCAAAAAATCTGCACCAAGCAGAGGCGGCAGCAGGCCTAAAAGTTTTGATGCCAGAGATAAATATGAGAGAGGCAGCCTGAAATACGGAAGAAGACCGGGAGCAGAAGGCAGTGAAGATAAAAACAAATCATTTGTACAAAAAAGAAGACTGAGCAAGATTGATAAAGATATTCATAAAGACACCATCCGTCTGAATAAATTTATCGCAAATTCAGGAATCTGCAGCAGAAGAGAGGCAGACGAATTGATTACGCAAGGCTTGGTAGAAGTAAACGGAAAAGTAGTTACAGAAATGGGTTATCAGGTTCAGAAATCTGATAAAGTAATTTTTGACGGACAAAATATCACTCCGGAGAAACCTGTTTACATCCTTTTAAATAAACCGAAAGGATATATTTCTACTACAAAAGACGATAAAGCAAGAAAAACGGTAATGGATTTGGTGGCAAACGCTTCTCCTTACAGAGTTTTCCCGGTGGGAAGATTAGACCGTTCTACGACTGGAGTTATTTTGTTAACGAATGACGGTCACATGACGAAAAAGCTTACGCACCCATCTTTTGATGCCAAGAAAATTTACCATGTTACTTTGGATAAAAAACTTACGAATGAAGATTTAAAGCTTATCGCTGAAGGTATCCGTTTGGATGAAGGTATTGCAGAAGTAGATCAGATTTCTTTCATCGAGGGTAAGCCGAGAAATGAAGTGGGAATTGAAATTCACATCGGCTGGAACCGTGTAATCAGAAGAATTTTCCAAAGATTAGGTTATGAAGTTGAAGCTTTGGATAGAGTAATGTTTGCAGGAATGACGAAGAAAAACATCAAAAGAGGTCACTGGAGAATTCTTACAGAATTGGAAGTGAATAATTTGAAAATGCTTTAATAAAAATTTAAAGTAAAAATACAAACTGTCTCATTTGGGACAGTTTTTTTTTGTTAAAAGATATTTTGCAAAAAGTAAAAACCAAATTCGTAAAGATTTTATAATTCAAATTCAGAATGACAATAACTCGCTCATCAATTTGGGGATTTATAATGACTTAAAACCGCTGTTTTAATAGGGTAAAAGTAGATTTTAAACCGGATTTAAATTTATTTAATAATCTGAATAAGAATCTTGATTATCATATATAATTTCATCTTAAAAATACATTTTTTAATTAAAATCAATAATGTTAAATGATTGTAAATGAATAGAAATTATTAAATATTTATCATTCGTAAAACCATAAGCTTATCATACTTTTAACTCAATAAATATCATACAAAATCGATATGTAAGATATTGATAAACAGAATGTAATTTAATATAAATTTTTTATATCCATCCGAATTTCTATATTTGTGAGATTACGAAATTGTTAATTACATCCATGATTCCAAATTTTATACATACTTACGTTTCGGTAGACTGTGTTGTTTTTGGCTTTGACAGCGAAAACAGACTCAACATCCTTTTGGTACAGCGTCATTTTGAAAGTGTTCCCGATGAGCAGCACAGAAAACTTCCGGGAAGTCTCATTATGAATAATGAAGGAGTAGATGATGCTGCACAGCGTGTACTTACTGAGCTTACGGGCATTAAAAAAATGGTCCTGAAGCAGTTTAAATGCTTTGCAGATCCCAACCGTGCCAGCGAAAAAGATGTAAAGTGGATGGACAAAGAATACAACCATCACATTGATAGAATTATTACCGTTGCTTATCTTTCACTCTGTAAAATAGATAGAAAAATCAATAGCAGTAAATATGAAACTGTAGATTGGTTTCCGGTAGATAAAGTTCCCGATTTGCCTTTTGATCACAATCAAATCATCAAAGAATCTTTAATAGAAATCCGAAAGTGGATAGAATCTGATTTTACCATTATTTTTGAGCTTCTGCCAAAGAAATTCACCATTAGACAGTTGTATCAACTTTACAGCGCAATAAGTGAAAAATACATCGACATCAAAAACTTTCACAAAAAAATATCGTCGTTCAATTATATCATTCAACTGGATGAAATTGAAACAAATGTGGCACACCGCGCTGCGAGATATTACAGTTTTGATCAGAAAATTTACAAGAAAAATAATACTAAACTCATCAAATAAAATTTCAACCGGATATGTACTTATTAGGATACGACATAGGAAGTTCATCAGTAAAAGTTTGCCTTATTGAAGCATCAAGCGGAAAAGTAGTGGCATCAGATTTTTCTCCAAAAAAAGAAATGCTGATTTCAGCAGTGAAACCCGGTTGGGCAGAGCAAAATCCTGCAGATTGGTGGACGAATCTTAAATTGGCACACGAATCTGTAATGCAGCATTCGGGAATCAATGCAGAAGACATCAAAGGAATCGGAATTACCTGGCAGATGCACGGATTGATTTTGGTAGATAAAGATCAAAATCTTTTGAGACCTTCGATTATCTGGTGCGACAGTAGGGCAGTGCCTTACGGTGAAAAAGCTTTTGAAACCATCGGAAAAGAAAAATGTCTGTCACATCTTTTGAACTCACCAGGAAACTTTACCGCTTCAAAATTGGCTTGGGTAAAAGAAAACGAGCCTGAAATCTTTGAAAAGATTGATAAAATAATGCTTCCCGGAGATTACATCGCAATGAAACTTTCCGGCGAAATCGGAATGACGATTGAAGGTTTGTCTGAAGGTATTTTCTGGGACTTTAAAAACAACTGTATTTCAAAAGATGTAATCGATTACTTCGGCATTCCTGAAAGCTTTTTCCCTGAAATTATTCCAACTTTTGGAATTCAGTCTACTGTGTCAAAAAGTGCGGCTGAAGAATTAGGTTTAAAAGAAGGAACTCCCATTTCTTACAGAGCGGGAGACCAACCCAATAATGCTTTATCACTCAACGTTTTCAATCCAGGGGAAATTGCTTCTACAGCAGGAACTTCGGGTGTGGTTTACGGTGTTTTGGATCATTTGGATTATGATGATTTGTCGAGGGTAAACACTTTCGCTCACGTCAATTACACTCCGGAACAAATCAGATTGGGTGTTTTATTGTGCATCAACGGGACAGGGATTTTAAATTCCTGGTTAAAACATAATTTTGCCACCTCGCTTTCTTCTTATGGAGATATGAATGATTTGGCATCGCTTTCTCCGGTTGGAGCAAAAGGTTTGAGTATTATTCCATTTGGAAACGGAGCGGAAAGAGTTTTAGAAAACAGAGATTCGAACTGTTCGATTCACGGAATTAATTTTAACATTCATTCTAAAGGCGATATTTTGAGAGCTGCTCAGGAAGGAATTGTCTTTTCTTATGAATACGGAATGAATATCATGAGAAATATGGGAATGGACATCAGCGTAATTCGCGCCGGAAATGCCAATATGTTTTTAAGCTCTATTTTCAGAAAATCATTAGCCGGAATCAGCAATGCGGTGATTGAATTATACGATACCGATGGAGCTGTAGGAGCAGCACGCGCTGCCGGAATGGGAATTGGTTTCTACAAAAATTCCAAAGAAGCATTTGCATCGCTTGATAAGATCGCTGTCATCGAACCTCAGGCAGAAAAACGGTCGCAGTATCTGGAAGCTTTTGAGCGGTGGAAACAGCATTTAAACTAAAATTAAATTTCAGTTTTAAATAAAACATTCCGTCAGAGATCAAATACTAAAAATTTAAATATGAAAAAATTCATCATCGGTTTGGGCTTCGTCCTTTTAACCCAAAATCTTCATGCTCAATCAGTTTATCAATATCCTTTTCAAAATCCTTCACTTTCAAGAGCTGAAAGAGTTGAGAATTTACTGAGTCTTTTAACTCCTGAAGAAAAAATAGGAATGATGATGAACTCTTCTAAAGCTGTTGACAGATTAGGAATTCCTGCATATGACTGGTGGAATGAAGCTTTACATGGTGTCGCCAGAGCAGGAAATGCAACTGTTTTTCCACAGGCAATTGCAATGGCTGCAACATGGGATGTTCCGGAGCATTTGAAAACTTTTGAAATGATTTCTGATGAAGCAAGAGCAAAATACAATCAGGATATTGCCGAAAAAAACGTGATTAAACGCTATCACGGATTATCATTCTGGACTCCGAATATTAATATTTTCCGTGATCCACGATGGGGACGAGGCCAGGAAACGTATGGTGAAGATCCTTATCTCACCGCTCAGTTAGGACTCGCTGCGGTAAAAGGCCTTCAGGGAAACAACCCTAACTATTTTAAAACACATGCTACAGCCAAACATTTCGCAGTTCACAGCGGCCCGGAATGGAACAGGCATTCTTACAATGCAACAGTATCGAGAAAAGACCTTTGGGAAACGTATCTCCCAGCTTTTGAAACTTTGGTAAAACAGGGAAATGTACGTGAAGTGATGTGTGCTTACAATGCTTTTGATGGCGAGCCTTGTTGTGCCAATAATTTCTTGGTAACCGATATTCTCAGAACCCGCTGGAATTTTACCGGAATGGTGGTTTCAGATTGTGGTGCTTTGTCTGATTTTTATGAGAAAAAAGCGCATGCAACACATCCCAACCCTGAATCTGCGGTCGCAGATGCTGTGAAACACACCACGGATGTAGAATGTGGCAGCTCATACAAAAGTCTAACACAATCATTAGAAAAAGGATTAATCAAAGAATCGGAACTTGATATTTCGCTTAGAAGAGTAATTAACGGTTGGCTGGAATTGGGAATGCTCGACCCTAAAGATGCAAACCCCTGGAGTAAAATACCGATGTCTGTGGTAGATTCCCCCGAACATAGATTGCAGGCTTTGAAAATGGCTCAAAAATCTATGACGCTGCTTAAAAATCAAAATAAGATTTTACCGATTTCAAAAAATATAAAGAAAATCGCCGTGGTAGGTCCCAATGCTGATGACGGAATTATGCAGCTGGGAAATTACAACGGAACGCCTTCTTATACTATCACTATTTTAGAAGGAATTAAAAAGAAAATTCCAAACGCAGAAATTATTTACGAAAGAGGATGCGATTTGGTAGATCCTTCATCAAAAACATCTCTCTACAATAGCTTTAAAAGTGGAAAAGATGGAAAACAGGGAATGAAAGTTGAATTTTTTAACAATAATGAATTTAAAGGAAATCCTGCCGCAGAAATAATCAACAATACAGCAATCAATTACAACAATTCGGGCGGAACTCAGCTTGCGCAGGGAGTGAACCTTGAAAATACCTCGACAAAAATTTCAGGAATTTTTAAAAGTCCGCTGGATGGTGAAGTTTTTCTTTCGCCAATTGCTTCAGACGGATATGTATTGTCTGTAGATGGGAAAGAAGTACTGAGCCGTAAAGGCGGAAATGCTTCGAAACCTACTGAAGTTGCTCTAAAAGTTGAAAAAAACAAAGAATATTCAGTTGAATTAAAACATATTCAAAAAGGAAAACTTATCAATATCACGTTGGATATTTACAAAAAAGATCCTCTGAATTTTCTTGCAGTGGTCGAAAAAGTAAAAGATGCAGATGCTATTATTTTTGCAGGAGGTTTATCGCCAGATCTTGAAGGTGAAGAAATGATGGTGAACGCCGAAGGATTTAAAGGAGGAGATAAAATTTCAATCGACTTACCTAAAGTTCAGCGGGATATGCTTTCTGAATTAAAGAAAACCGGGAAGCCAGTCATTTTTGTTTTATCTACAGGAAGCGCATTAGCTCTTGAGCAGGACGAAAAAAATTATGATGCCCTTTTATGCTCCTGGTATTCCGGACAAGAAGGTGGAAATGCCGTTGCAGATGTGCTTTTCGGAGATTATAATCCTGCAGGAAGACTTCCTGTGACATTCTATAAAACCTTAAATCAATTAGATAATGCTTTGACAGATAACAAGAAACAAGGCTTTGAAAATTACGATATGCAAGGCAGAACGTACAGATATATGAAAGAATCTCCGTTGTATTCTTTTGGGTACGGATTAACTTATTCAAATTTCAAATATGGGAAAGCCAAAGTTTCATCAAAAAAAATTAAAAAAGAACAAAATTTCACTCTAAATATTACTGTCAAAAATACTTCTAACCGCAATGGTGACGAAGTCGTACAGGTTTATTTAAAAAGGAACAACGATCCTAATGCTCCTTTAAAAACATTGCGTGCTTTTGAAAGAATTTCTGTTGAAGCCGGAAAAACAAAAAATATTGAACTTAAAATCAATTCAGATTCTTTCAAATTTTATGACGAAAAATCAGACGGATTGATTTTGAAATCCGGAGATTACACTATTTTGTATGGAGGTTCTTCTGATGACAAATCACTGCAAAATATTGATATAAAAGTTTTATAAAGACAATAAAAAAATCAGGTTTTGTACTGAGAGTTCAGTCAAAACCTGATTTAAGAAACTATATAAAGATTTTTATTACTTTGAAAAATTAATTCAAAGTGATTATTTTATTGAAAACATTGCCTTCATCTTCCACCGTAATGATGTATTTGTTAGCATTGAAAGGGTTTAATTCAAAGGTCAAAGAAAGGTTTCCTCCTTCTGCATTTTTTGTCTCGTTGTAATATACATTTCCTGCAAAATCACTAACAGAAATAACCGCAGAGTTTTGCATAGTTTCCATTGTCATTTTTACAACATTTCCCGTTACTATATATACAGGTTTTTTGATTTTAGAAACTGGTTTTTTATCAAGTGTAACCTCATTTTTGTAGTTGATATTGATTTTGTATTTTTCAACTTTCTGATCAGATTCAGCAACTAAAAAGTAAGTTCCCATTTCCAGAGTTTTCAGATCATAAGATTTTACAACAGATTCAGAATTTCCTAAATTTTCAGAAAATAATTCTCCGCTTTTTTCACTGTAAATAGACAGAGAAATATTTTGTGCATTTGAAACTTCAAAATTCAAATTTGTGGCAGAGATTGATCCAAAAGAGAGAGAAAAATCTTTGTCTTTACTCATCAAGCTTGCCGAGATTAACAAAAAACCGGTAAGCAAAACAGATTTTAGTACGTTTTTCATAATTTATGGTTTTATTATCAGTTATTTACATTGCAAAATTACTTCAGATTCTGTTTCAATGTTACAAGCAGATTTTCATATTTATGTGTTATTTTAACCCTTAAATTAATTTAATTAAATATAATTGTTAATTTTACATACATAAACCAAGTCAATTATGAAGCATTCTAATCCAACGTTTGAAGCCGTAAAACCTAATATAGGAAGCAGTTTCACGAGTTTGAAATTTCAAAAGAATGAAAATTTAAAATCTCATGTTTGGCATTATCATCCTGAAATTGAGCTTATCTTCGTTTGTGGCGGTTCAGGAAAAAGACAGATTGGAAGCAATATTTCTTATTTTTCGGATGGAGATTTGGTTTTAATTGGGAGTAATCTTCCGCATTGTGGTATGACGAATGAAAACACGAATAATGATTACGAAATTGTAATCCAGTTTAAACCTGATTTTTTAGGCGAAACAATATGGGGAATTCCAGAAATGCAGAGAATTGTTAATTTACTTGAAAAATCAAAATCGGGAATTGTTTTCTCAGATAAAATTAAAAAAGATATTGGCGAAAAACTTAGTGAAATGCACGATTTAAATTCTTTAGAAAGACTTTTAAAGTTTCTGGAAATTATAGAAATTTTGGCAACCACACAGGAATATAAAATATTGAATGCAGGAAAATATTATCTCCAAACGCAAATTGAAGATAATGAGAGAATTAACGTAATATTTAACTATGTAAAAGATCATTTTAAAGATCAGATTACATTGGATGAAGTTGCCAATCTTGCAGCCATGAAAGTGCCTTCTTTTTGCCGCTATTTTAAAAAAATCACCAATAAAACCTTTACTCAATTCGTGAATGAATACCGCATCACGCATGCTCTAAAACTATTGGCAGAGCATCCTTTGAGTATTACTGATGTTTGCTTTGAATCTGGATTTAATAATTTCAGTTATTTCAATAAAACCTTTAAAGAATATATCAACAAAAGTCCGTCGCAATATCGAAAAGAATTTAATCATATTATCGAATAATTATCATGAATAAAGTTTAGTCTAAAGAAAATTCTTAACATACACGAAATCAAATAGTCAATATTAAAAGATATATTTGTGTAAGAATTCTAACTTTTTGAACAGAAAAAATATGAAAATGAATGATATTAGAATGATTGTGACCGATATGGACGGAACTTTTCTGAATTCTAAATATGAAGTAAGCCCTGATTTCCCCAAGATTTATCAGGAACTCAAAAAACGAAACATTCTTTTTGTGCCCGCAAGTGGAAGGCAAATGTCTGGTATTACAAAATATTTCGGAGAAATTGAGAATGAAATGGGCTTCATTGCTGAAAACGGAGGCTATGTTGTTTATCAAAACAAAGAAATTTTCGCTGACCGTTTAAATCAAAATGCCATTGCAGAAATTGTGAAAACAATCCGGGAAATTCCCGATGCGAGAGCAGTATTGAGTGCAAAAGACAGTTCGTATTATGAGAGTAATGATCAGGATTTTGCGGACTATTTCAGCAAATATTACATCAAGAATCAGAAGAGAGAAGATCTTACTCAGGCCGTTGACGATTCTGTATTTAAAATCGCAGTTTATCATCCTCATAGCTCAGAAGAATTTCTGTATCCGGCTTTAAAAAAGTTTGAAAATGAAGATTTGGTAGTAGTGGTTTCTGGTAAAAATTGGTTGGATATTATGAATAAACACACCAACAAGGGAAATGCTATAGAAAAACTTCAGAAATCTCTCAACATTCTGCCAGAACAAACTATGGCATTCGGCGATTATCTCAATGATATCGAAATGCTTAAAAATGCACATTATTCTTTCGCGATGAAAAATGCTCATCCATCAGTAAAAGAAGCAGCTAAATTTGAAGCCTGTTCTAATGATCATTTTGGAGTTATGGAAACGATAAAAGAGTATCTTGGAGAAATTTAAATATCTTAATATCAAATACAAAGGTGTGTTAATAAATATTAGTTTTAATTTTATTTAAATAATATTTTGTCAGAATTTAAAAACATTATATATTTGCACCACTGAAAACAACGATACAATCGGAGTTTAAGGAGAGATGGCAGAGTGGTCGATTGCGATAGTCTTGAAAACTATTGACTGTAACAGGTCCGGGGGTTCGAATCCCTCTCTCTCCGCAGAGTATGAAAACTAAAATTTTCAAAAACGCTTAAAATTCATTAAAAGAGCTGTAATTTAATTAATTACAGCTCTTTTTTTATTTTACGGAGTTGAAAAATTTTCAATAATGCTCATAATCTTTATGGCAAAATCATGGCAGTTTTAATTCTGCAAAATAACTGCCATAAAAACGTGTATAACTATCTGTTAGTTAACATGTAAAGGTGATTAATATCTTGATTTTTGAGTGATTTAATTCGAATTTTATTAACCTTAAAAAATCGAATTATGTTAGAAAAAAGTTTTGGCGTAAATTTCTTCTTAAAAACGCCATGGAAGAAAGATGATCATCTTAGATTTGTATACCTGAGAATCACAGTAGACGTTATTTCTAAAGACATTTCAACTAAAAGGAAATGGAGAATTGACCGATGGAACCAGAAAACCGAAAGAGCAGTTGGAACTAAAGAAGATGCTAAATCTTTAAATCATTTTTTAGACTCAATAATTACTGGACTTCACAATTTTAAAACAAAGCTAAGTAACAGTTCTGAGCGAATATCTGCTGCCAAACTTATTGATTATATTCAAGGAAAATCTTATCAAAAAGCTAAAGTTCTTGAAGAATTCCAAAATCATAATGATGAAATTTTTGCTTTAATCTCTACAGGCGGATTCTCGAAAGGTACTTATGAGAGATATGTTACTGCAAGATCCCATGTCAAGGAATTTATGAAATTCAAATACAATCGTGATGATTTTGATTTTAGAGAGCTTAATTATAGTTTCGTGACCGATTACGAATTTTATTTAAAGACCGTTCGCAGATGTTCAAATAATACAACACTCAAATATATAGCTAATTTTAAAAAGATTGTCTTAAGAGCTGTTGCAAAGGATATAATTCAAAAAGATCCATTCATACTATTTAAGTCAAAAAAAACTAAACTTGACAAAAGACCTCTAACCACTAAAGAACTTTTAATATTGGAAAATAAAAAGTTTAATACGGAACGTCTTTCAATTGTACGAGACATCTTTGTATTTCAATGTTATACAGGATTGTCCTATATTGATGTTAAACAATTAAAATACACTAAAATAAAAGAAGAGTCCGATGGAAGTTTATGGATTATGTCAAACAGGGAAAAATCAAAGTCACGTACTGACATTCCTTTGTTGGAAAACGCTATTATAATTATGAAAAAATATAAGGGGCATCTACTTTGTCAAGATTCAAATCTTGTATTACCAGTTCGTTCAAATCAAAAAATGAATGAGTATTTAAAAGAAATCGCTACTTTATGTGGAATTGATTCAGAGCTTAATACACATAAAGCCAGAAGAACTTTTGCAAGTACTGTTACCCTTAAAAATGGTGTTCCAATCAATGTCGTTAAAGAATTATTAGGACATCATTCGGTGACTCAAACTGAAGAATATGCTTTAACAACTCAGGAGTTGATTAATAATGAAATGAATAACCTTAAAATAAAACTAAAAAATAATCAAGAAAACAAAGTACAAGATATTCAAATAAAAAAGATTTTAAACGAAAGTGAAATTCAATTGCTTCAAGACTATGAAAAGCTTAAAAATAAAATCTTGGGAGTTTCTAATTTGTAAAGCGAATGAAGAGGAGTTTAGGAAAAACTCCTCTTCATTTGTTTATTATTACAAAACTTCTAACAGCAGGGTGGTAAGACGGTGTATAGATGAAATAGCCAAATTCTTGTAATTCTTTAAAATATTTGTGATAAGTGGGGATAGTTTTGATATGAGAATTCTTCATAAGCCTGCTTCTGCTTACGATTATTTTCTTCTTTCGACGTTGTTTTATACCCATATAAGTAATTGCTGTTAGAAGTGCAATATGAATAACACTTAATCTTTCGTCGCAAGAAAATCTTTCCATGAAACTGTACCAATAGTCATTCATAGTTAGTTGTTTTCAAATAAACTTTTTAAATCTTTACTGTTATAGTAGTAAGATCCCATTATTTTCTTTGATCTGATTTTTCCACTTATTCTTAAATTTTGGAGAGTGGCAGGAGAAATCTCTAAAATTTTCCTAATTGCCTTACTTCTTAACCATTCCCAATCCATACTACTTTTTTCATGCTGGTTAAAATCATTTTTAAGAAGATGTTTTATTTCTGAAATAATTTCGTTCTTTAAATTATCTAAATCTTGTTTTGTAATATTTTCCATATGATTTAACTTTAGAATGAAAAATTAGTATAATTTACTTGATATAGATTATTCCATGAATCTATTAGCTTATTATGGCTTTATCTGTCATTTTTTTTTCTTTCTTATGTCTATCATACATATTTACTTATGAAATCTCTGAATAAAAATAAAAAAGTGACAAAAGTATTGTCGCTTGCCAATCGTTCTAGTCGTAAAATAAAGACTGTTTAGAATATGTGAATTAAAATTCCTTATTTCCACTGCTATTAGTTCTCCTTCTCAAAGAGAATGTAAATGGAAAGTGACTAAATAAAAAATGATATTTGATAGTACAAAATTTTATGTTGGATACTACTACATAACACTGGTATCGTATTGCAAACATATTAATGTAAAAATAACAGCAATATCAGTATTGGAATAATAAGTCTTAAATTGGCTGTTTCGGTCTTGTATCCATAACCGAAGAAATATCGAAACATCTAGTGGAAGATTTGCAAAGAATTATAGAATCAAATAATCCTGTTATGTGACCAAGACGAGCGTATCTTCAAACACTTTTATCGATGATTTGGTTCGTTTGAGCCAGATTAGACAAGAATTACAAAACTCATTTTAAACAAATAATTTCTTTTAGTTTGTGTCTATTGCAATTTAATTTAAAAAACTAATAAAAATCAGTATTGATATAGAAAGTCTTTATTTGGCTACTGTTGTCTTGTAATTATAAATGAAGAGATCTCGAAACATTTGTTGAAGATTAAGAAATGATTTCACAAATTTTTTGAGTTGACATTTGAATATTCTTTAAAATTTATTTCTGGAAATTTCGGTAGTATTTTGAGATTAAAAAAAATGTAAGTTTTGAAATCTTATTTTTTTCAATTAACTTTCTCAAAATCTCATATCACTAAACAAAGTTTCATAAACTTACAAAGTATGAGTTTAATGTAACAAATTATGAAAATAGGATATGCCCGAGTTTCAACCAAAGATCAAAATTTGGATTTGCAGATTGAAGCTTTAGAAAAAGCCAGTTGTGAAAAAATTTATCAGGAGAAAATTTCTGGTGCCACAAAGATTCGCCCTGAACTTGATAAGATGATTGAATAATTCAGAGCGGGCGATGAGCTTTATGTTTGGAGACTTGACCGATTAGGAAGAAGTTTAAAAAATAGTATTGATCTTGTCTTAAGTTTGAGTGATAAAGGAGTTATAATAAAAGGTCTTGGAGATGGTGTTGACACTACTAATGGGCGACTATTTTTAAATCTAATCACTTCTTTGGCTGAGTACGAGAGGGAGCTGATAAGAGAAAGAACCAATGTAAGCTTGCAGTCTGAGATAGCGAGAGGAAGACCAGAGGGCTATACTGCGGAAACAATATCCAAACTGTTAATTTTGCGCTCCATTTATAAAGATCCCACAAAACGTCCGGAAAATTTTTATAATGCATTTAGACTGACTAGAACAACATTTTATCAGTATGTTAAAATACTGGATCACCAGACAGATGAAGAAAAATAAAATATGGGAATTAAAAAATAATTATTTTTATAATATTTAATTTAAGAAATGTTTACTATTTGTAACATTTTTTATATTCAGATTTATTTATTTGTTATTTTTACAGTCATTATAAATAAAAAAGCTTGAAACAGTAAATAAAAATGAGTGACTTTTTAATAGGTATTGGAAAAAGATTAAAAGATATAAGGAAAAAAAACAATCTTACCATCAACGATCTTGCCTCGAAGGCACATGTGAGCAATGGTTTGGTTTCCAGAATAGAGAATGGCAGAACAATTCCATCATTGCCTGTTCTCCTTGAACTGATACAGTCTTTGGATATTGATGCCAGTTATTTTTTTGAAGGAGTTGAGAAAAAATCTAATGCAAAATTCATTTTTGTACCTAAAGAAAATCAGCAGGTTATCGAAAAAGAAGTGGAAGCTGAAGGTTTTAAGTACATGCATATTTTCAGCAAAAGCCTTCATTCATTAGGCTTTGAAGCGGTTTTATTGACCTTAGAACCCAATTCAAAACGAGATAAAGTAATCACAGATGCTTGGGAATTTAAATATATTTTAAAAGGTAAAGTAAAATACATCATTGATAATGAAGAAATTGAGCTTAATGAAGGTGACTCGCTTTATTTCAATGGAAAGTTACCACACGTTCCGGTCAGTATTTCCGATGAAGATTGTATGATGCTCGTGCTTTATTTCTACTCAGAAAAAGACTAAAAAAATTAGATGATTTTTACATTTTTTATGAAAAAAGTTTACAAATAGTAAAATTCAGTTTTTTTCATATTTAAGATTGTTAACATAAATTCCACATTACAAGATCAAACAAAATGAATTGCTCACAGGCAGTTCATTTTTCATTTATTTAAATAACTCCCTATTAAACAATATTTTAAAACATTTTAATACCAAAATTTCAATGTATTAGGTGTTGTAAATCCGTAAGATTGAATTAACAATCATCCATTATTTATTAAATATAAATTAATATTAAAAATTTACATATATTAAAATTATTAAGTTGTTTTGCAATAGAAATTTAATATATGTAAACAATGGAAACAATTATAAAAAAATCTTTATTTCCTCTTTTTGCTTGCTGTACGATATTTGTATCGGCACAAAAACAAATTGTCACCGGAACAGTTTCAGATAATAATCAACCACTTCCGGGCGCAACGGTTAAAATTAATGGAAGCTCAAAAATTGTAATCACAGATGTTGACGGAAAATTCTCTGTTAATGATTTGAAACCGGGTCACTACGATTTACAATTTACATATATCGGTTATGAACCTCAAAATATGACGGTTGATTTGATATCAGATCAGTCATTAGAATTGGGAATTATTTCAATGTTTCAAAAACAGAAGAATATTGATGAAGTTGTAGTCACCGGATCTTTGAAAAACAGTGAAGCCCGTGCCTTGAATATGCAAAAAAATGCAATCAATATTTCAAACGTCATCGCCTCAGACGGTATCGGAAAACTACCGGACAGAAACGCAGCAGAAACCGTACAGAGAGTTCAGGGTGTTTCCATTGAGCGTGATCAGGGAGAAGGAAGATTTGTTTCTCTAAGAGGACTTCCACCATTTTGGGCTTCTACAACCATCAATGGAAACAGACTGCCAACGGCTGAAGAAGAAACCACTTCGAGAGCGACAGCATTCGACTTCTTCCCTACAGAATTGATTTCTTACGTACACGTCAACAAATCTTTTACACCGGATATGGAAGCAGATGGAATAGGCGGCGGTGTCAATTTCATTACCAAAACTCCACCGATGAAAACGGAATTCAGAGGAACTTTAGGCACGGGTTACAATGCAAAGTCTGACAAAGGTGTTTATAATCTGGGGCTGCTTTATGGAGGAAGAACGAAGGACAAAAAGTTCGGATATCTTGTTAATTTTTCACATTTCATCAGAAACTGGTCAACGGATAATTTTGAAGCAAGACGAAGCGGTGACGAAGGCGTTTTCAGAATGGAACTTCGTGATTATAATGGAGTAAGAAAAACGACCGGAGCGAATGCTGCTTTAGAATATGTTTTGTCTCCGAAAAGCACCTTGTATCTGAAAGGAATGTATGGAACACTTTCTGATGATGAAACGCATTACAAACACAGAGTAAGATTTGATAAATTCAGTGCTGCTAACAACACGGCAAGAGTTGAGCTTCAAAACATTCACAATTTACTGATCACAGAACTGACTTCGGTTTCTTTGGGCGGAGTTCATCAGCTGAACAAAAGTAAAATCGACTGGGATCTTTCGTACTACAACAATCTTTTTAAATACGGTAATATTCCGGATAAGCAGAATAACTCTTACTATGTTATTAAATACACACAAAACGGTATAGGAATTAATCCAAATTATATTTCAGATAATGGAAATGGGCCTAGAGCTTACTGGAAAGCAGATGGCGGAAAGTTAGACTACAAAGATCCTGATGCATTATTTGGTTTTTACAGCAACCCGAATTTCAAAATGGATGCTTCTCAAATGAGATTCACCGATCTGGAATTTTATAAAGTGTATGTTCAGGAGAAAGATAAAATAGTTGCGGGTTTCAACCACGAAATCAATGTTTCGGATGAGTTAACTTTAAAGTATGGTTTAAAATACCGTGATAAAGAACGTAACGCTCGCTTCTCTGATATTTTCTACAATTGGTCGAACGGAACAGCTCCGTTGCTGTCAGATTTCAATCAGCATATCACGACTCAACCTGGAGCAACGAAGTATCTGAGCGAGATGAATGCGAATATCGGAAACACTTTCGGACCTGTACTTTCTACAGGCGGGATGGATCAGTTCTGGTTTCAGAATCAGGGAAATTTAACCATCAATAAAACCGATTCTGAGGCATTGGAATATAACAAAGCATTAGGAAGAAATTTCGATGTTTTCGAAAAACATGCGGATGCTTACGGAATGGGAACGTATAAAATCAATGACAAAATTACCGTTTTAGGAGGTCTGAGATTATCAAATACCCATACCAAAGTAAAGGGTTATAATGTTGTTGAAGATGTTTTAACACCCGTTGAAAATGTCAAAAACTACCTTGCAGTTTTACCAATGTTGCATCTAAAATATACGATCAACGATAAGACCAACCTGCGGTTTGCTGCAACACGTACATTTTCAAGACCTAATTTTGGTGATCTTACTCCGGGAGGAACTTACATTGAAGCAGACAACGAATTTAAAGGTGGAAATCCGAACCTGAACCCGACCTACTCTGTCAACCTTGATTTAATGGGTGAATATTATTTCTCCAATGTCGGGATTTTGAGCGGAGGTGTTTTCTATAAATCGATTACTGATCCTATTTTTCAGGATTCTTTTATCGGAAATTACAACGGAATTAATGGCGTACAGTTTAGCGCTCCCAACAACGGAAAAGCAGCATGGTTAGGCGGAATCGAATTGGGAATTAACAGAAGGTTTGACTTCTTGCCAGGATTCCTGCAGTATTTCGGAACTCAGCTGAATGCTACCTTCATGACATCTGAAATGGAAAAACCAAGCGGAAGAATGGTAAAACTACCTTATCAAGCGAAAGAACTGTATAATATTCAACTGTTCTTCGAGAAAAAAGGATTCAATGCAAGGCTGGCTTACAACCACAAGGGAAAATTTGCAGTAGAATATGCTGAAGAAGATCTTTATGATTCTTACTACGGAAAATACAGCAATCTTGACTTCGGAACTTCTTATCAAATCAATAAGCATATCACTGTTTTTGCCGATATCAACAACATTCTGAACAAACCGTTAATCTATCATTTCGGAAAAGACGAGCAAAGACCTGAACAGGTAGAATATTATGGTGTAAGAGGAAATATCGGAGTAAAACTTAATTTCTAAAACGATGATTAATTCTCCATCAAAAAACAGTACATTGAATGTAACTCTGAAAGCGGCCATCGCTGCTTTCGGGGTCTACTTCTGCATGTATGCGTTCAGAAAACCTTTTGCTGTAGCTTCATTCAGTAATCTTGAATTTTTCGGTTTCGATTATAAAATTTTAATCATCATTGCACAGGCAGTCGGGTATTTTATTTCAAAATTTATCGGAATTAAATTCATTTCAGAACTGAAACCTCAGAAACGAATCCTTTTTCTTCTGATTTTTATTGGGGTTGCCGAGCTTGCTTTATTGGGATTTGCAGTCGTTCCCGCACCATACAATATTTTATTCATGTTCATCAACGGGATTCCTTTGGGCATGATCTGGGGAATTGTTTTTTCCTATATTGAAGGAAGAAAAACCACAGAAATTATTGGCTTGTTTCTCTGCTCAAGCTTTGTAGTTTCTTCAGGTGTGGTAAAATCTGCCGGAAAATTTTTAATGGACAGCTTCGCAATCTCAGAATTCTGGATGCCTTTTGCAACAGGGTTAATCTTTGTAATTCCACTTATTATTTTTGCGGTTTTACTGAATAAAATTCCGGCTCCTACTGAAGAAGATATCGTTCTGAAAAAAGAAAGAAAACCACTGAGTGAAGAGGAAAGAATGTCTTTGGTCAAAAATTTTTTCCTTCCATTGGTCAGCATCACGATACTTTACATCGGCCTGACTGTTCTAAGGGATTTCCGGGACAATTTCAGTCGTGAGATTTGGGACGAGATGAGCGGTTCTGCAGACAGTTCGGTTTTCACGTTAACCGAAATTCCAATCTCAATTATGGTTTTATTGATTCTCGGTTTTATGGTCAAAGTAAAAAACAACAGAAAAGCCTTTGCTTACTATCATTACATTCTTTTTGTCGGAATTATTTTGGTAGCATTCTCAACGATTTTATTTCAGGGCAAGATTATTTCGCCGTATTTGTGGATGACGGTGTCAGGTTTCGGGATGTATCTCTGCTATATTCCTTTTAATGGAATTTATTTCGACCGGATGATTGCGGCTTTTAGAATTAAGGGAAATGTAGGCTTCTTCATTTATTTCGTCGACGCATTTGGATATTTGGGAAGTGTTTCCGTTCTGTTTCTGAAAAATTTAGGATCACAGGACCGGTCGTGGCTTCAGTTTTATATTCATCTTAATTATATCATCGCCGCCGTCGTTTTGCTTTTTTCACTCATTGCTTTTTTAGCATTTCAAAAAAAGTCTCGATCAAAATCAAATGCTGAAGACGAAGAGACATCACACGCAATTCGTTTTGATGCTTTTAAAATTTAAAATAATACATATGAATACTCAATATGATTTAATAGTTGTAGGTGGCGGAATTCTGGGAACATTCCACGCTTACCATGCATTACAGAAAAAACTTAAAGTGGCGATTCTGGAAAGAAACTCTGTTCCACAAGGCGCAACAGTAAGAAATTTCGGACAGGTCGTTCCTTCCGGAATGGACATTAAATGGCAGAATTTCGGAAAGGAAAGTCTGAACATTTACAAAGATCTGCAGTCCAAATCGGATTTGACTGTAAGACAAAATGGTTCGGTTTACATCGCTTCAAATGATGAAGAACTGCAATTGATTGAAGAACTGGCTCAGATCAACAAAAACAATGATTACGAATCGGTCATTCTTTCGAAAAGCGAGTGCATTCAGAAATTCGACGGCCTGAGATCTGATTACTGTAAAGGAGGACTGTTCTTTCCACAGGAGATCTCAGTGGATTCCGGAGAGATGATTGTCAAGCTTCATCAATATCTGAACACTCAGGAAGGTCTGGATATTTTTTATAATACAACAGTCGTAGAAACCACTGAAAATAATTCTCTATGTACCGTTACCACTGCAGACGGAAAGAAAATCAAATCTTCAAAAATCATCATTTGCGGAGGACATGAATTTAAAACACTGTATCCCGAAGTTTTCAATAATAGTGATTTAGAAGTCAGCAAACTGCAGATGCTTCAGACCAAACCGCAGGGGATTTATTCACTGCCGGGTAATATACTTACGGGGCTGTCAATCAGAAGATATGAGTCTTTCAGCGAATGTGCATCTTTTGTTAAAATAAAGGAAGTTGAAAACAAAAATTCATTTGAAAAGAAATTCGGGATTCACATTTTATTTAAACAGGCTTTGGATGGTTCAGTAATTATCGGTGACTCTCACGAATATGCGGACGCCAAAAATGCTGATGATCTTGGTTATGATTTAAATATGGATATCGACGAATTTATGATCAATGAAGCTAAAAAAATCATCGATTTGCCAACCTACGAAATTCAGAGAAGGTGGTTCGGAATTTATTCTCAGTGTAAAACCAAAGATATTTTCGAGCACAATGTTTCGCCCAACATTCATATCGTAACAGGCATCGGTGGAAAAGGAATGACCGGAAGCGGCGGTTATTCAAAATTTAATATCAATACAATTTTTTCTTAAAAAATGAACATACAACTATTGGTTCTGGATATGGCCGGAACAACGATCGATGAAGACAATGTAGTGTATAAAACGCTTACAAAGGCCGTGAATGACTATGGATACGAAGTGACCTTAGATAAAGTGCTTGAAATATGTGCCGGAATGGAAAAAGCAGAAGCAATTAAAAACTTACTCGAAAACATAGGTGGAAATACAGCAGATACCGAAGCTATATTCGAAAAGTTTTCTAATGAACTGGGACTTGCCTATGATGATCTCAACGTTAAACCCATCGCTGGTGTTGAAGAATTTTTGTTGAAAGCAAAATCTAAAGGTAAAAAAGTAGTTTTAAATACCGGTTACACTCATAAAATTGCCAGTCAGTTGCTCACAAAACTCAACTGGAAAATTAATGTTCACTACGACGCTCTGATTACTGCAGATGATGTTTCTGAAAGCAGACCGAGCCCTGAAATGATCATTCTTGCCATGAAAAAATTTGGAATTACAGATGCGAAAGAGGTTTTAAAAGCAGGAGATTCTGCTATCGACATTCAGGAAGGCAAAAACGCGGGCTGCGGAGTGACCATTGCCGTTTTGAGCGGTGCTCAAACCAGAGCGCAATTGGAAAAGGCATTTCCTGATCATATTTTAAACAATCTTTCAGAAGCTGAACATATTCTTTTTTAATTCTTCAAAAAACTGATTACTGAAGTAATTGTATAGTCAGTTTTAATTCAATTACAAAAATTAAATCTTTAAAATAGTTATTATGAAAACAAAACTTCTTTCTCTTTTGGTTTTGACTGGTGCATTGATGAGTGCACAGACCAAAAAAGTCCTGTTTATTGGGATAGACGGTTGCAGGCCTGACGTGATGATGTCATCAAACACTCCGAACATTCAGGGATTGCTGCCGACTGCAATTTATTCTTTAGATGCCATTACACTTGCACCCACCATCAGCGGCAACGGCTGGAGCTCTATGCTGACAGGGGTTGGCGTCGATAAGCATAATGTGCCGGACAACAATTTCACCAATCCCAACTACGTTAATTACCGTGATTTTTTAACAAGAATTGAAACATACAATTCCAATTTAAGAACCATCTCACTGGCTCACTGGGCACCTATTAACAACAATATCATCAATACCGCAGATGTCAAAACCAACTTCTCTACTGATCTTGCTGTAAAAAATGCAGCAGTCAATGCACTGCAGAATGATAATCCTGATGTACTGTTTGTTGACTTTGACGATGTGGATGGCGCAGGACATTCATATGGTTTTTCTTCCACATCAACTCAATATGTTAACTCAATTCAGACTACCGATACCTACATCGGTGAGATTCTCACTGCAATGAAAAACAGAAGCACGTATAATAACGAAAACTGGCTGGTGGTAGTTACCACTGATCACGGTGGAGAGGGCAGCTCACATGGTGGAGGAAATCTTACAGAACGGGATATTTTTTCAATTTATTCCAATCCTTCGTTTGTTCCTCAACAGATCAGCAAAACCCAGGTTCAGAATACACCAACCTATAACCGTCTGAATTTACCTGCAGGAACCTATGCGAAGCCATCCGTGCAGAGTGGCTTTAATTTCGGAACTACACAGGATTTTACGATTGAATTTTGGATTAAACCCAATGCCAATTATACAAGTGATCCGGTATTCATCGGGAATAAAAACTGGAATAATGGGTACAACAAAGGTTTTGTCATCTCAGGATATTCAGGACAGACCTTTAAAATGAATATAGGTGACGGCAGCAACAGACTGGATCTGACCGGAGGAAAACTGTTGACCAACCAATGGAAACATATCGCTGTAACTTTCGACAGAGACGGCCTTGCCACCATGTATGACGACGGAGTTCCGGTAACTGTAGGAAAAATGAATAATATTGGAGACATCACTTCTAATTTACCAATAACCATCAATCAGGACGGTACGAATACTTATGGTGTCAACCTCTCTGCATCTTACAAAGATGTAAGAATCTGGAATGCCAAATTATCCAATGAAGCCATTGTACAGTGGGCTAATCAGGATATAACAAGCTCGCATCCTTTCTACGCTGATCTTTTGGCGAACTACAAAATGACTGAAGCATCAGGAAATACTTTGACAGATTCAGGACCTTTGGGTAATAATGCGACAATTACAGGTTCACCTACAAGAAATCTTCAGACATCAGAAACATTTACTATTCAGAATTATCTGAATACACCAAGGCAAACCGACCACTTCCCAACCGTACTCAACTGGCTTTGTATTCCGGTAATGACTTCGTGGGGAATTGACGGAACGAACAGAATTCCTGCATGTGACCTTGGAAATTTAGCGGTTACAGAACAGGTCAAAAGCAATTCTGATCTTGCAATTTATCCTAACCCGGCTAAAGACGAACTGACAGTGAAATTTAAATCTAATGAAAGTGAAATTAACCTGCAGATAATCGATTTTTCAGGTAAGGTGGTTTTCAGCAAAGATGCACAGTTATCTACAGGCGATTATAATGAAAAATTAAATATTTCAAATCTTTCCAATGCAACCTACTTTGTTATTGTGAAAGAAGGTGCAAAAAGATCACAGAAAACATTTATCAAAAACTAATAGTTAGAATAATTAATTTTTGGAGTACAGGCCGAACTTTGGTCTGTACTTTTTTTTACAAAAAAAAATATATAATTTGAATATTGATCCGTTTCCATTGTAATTTTGAACTTCAATATTTTTTTTTGTCTTTTTAATTATCAATTTAGTCTCACAAAACGATTCTTTTTTCAAAACTTTATTTTCTAGTCTTTTTGTATAAGATGCTTTAGTCGAGGATCATTTTGAATTCGCTCAATTTCATTTTTTACGATAGATAAAATGTCTGATTTGATTTTCTGGTAATTTGCATGTATTTCTTCTTTCATTGTATTTTCTCCGAACTCATTTTCAAAATTAATTATCTGGGGTATTTTTTGATATGACTTCGCTTCAGATGCAACCTTTTCATTGTCTACAACGATTTCCGAATGGAAGATTTTCTGTTCAATACGTTCATCAAAATTGTCTGACACGGCTCCTACAAACATTCCCTGAGTTAAAGTCGAAATTTTGGAAGCTGGTATTAAACTGTCTAACTGTGTTGAAATAGAGGTGGAGGTATTGTTTCTATTTATACTTAAGCTTTGTCGTTTCTGGAGTACTTTCCCAAATCTTTCAGAAAGATTTTTAGCGGTTTCTCCTACAACCTGCCCACTGAAAATATTTCCAACCGTGTTTTGAATGACCTTGCTTTCTTTATCTCCGTAATCACGAATAAGCTGTGAGTAATCCTGAAATCCTAAACAAACAGCGACCTTATTACTTCTGGCTGTAGCAATAAGATTATCTAATCCCCTGAAATAGATGGTTGGTAACTCATCAATAATAACTGAGCTTTTTAACTGCCCTTTTTTATTGATAAGCTTTACAATTCTGGAGTTATAAAGACCCAATGCGGCAGAATAAATATTTTGTCGATCCGGATTGTTTCCCACACAAAGTATTTTGGGTTCTTTAGGATTATTAATATCCAATGTGAAATCATCTCCTGTCATCACCCAATAAAGTTGTGGAGAAATCATTCTCGATAAAGGTATTTTTGCAGAAGCAATCTGTCCTTGGAGCTGATCCTGTGCGCCTCCTTGCCATGCATCCATGAAAGGAGAAAGATAATTTTCTAAATCAGGATAGGTCGTTAAAATGGTGAAGACATCAGCGTATTTTTTGTTCAATAATTCAATTGCATGAGGAAATGTGCAGTATTTTCCATTTTCATAGATTTTCAGGAACCAAATAATAGCAGCCAATAATATAATCGGACTCTCAACAAAAAAATCACCTTGTTTTTGAATCCAGCTTCTGTTGAGATTCAGCATGATTGTATAAGCAGCTTCATAAGCATCAGAAATATCTGTCATGAAATCAGGATTCAGAGGGTTACAACGATGGCTTTTGCTGGGGTCATCGAAATTAATAACATAAAATTTTGGTTTTACTTTGTACTTGTATGTATGCTTAAGTAAGTGATTGTAAGCAATTGTAGAAAGGTCATCAAACTTAAAGTCATAAATATACATTGAGAAGCCTTTTTCTATGTGCTGTTTAATGTAATTATTGATGATTGCATAAGATTTTCCGGAACCGGGTGTGCCTAAGACAATATTCGCCCGGAAAGGATTAACAACATTAATCCACCCATCATTCCATTGACCCTTATAATAAAATTTTGTAGGAAGATTTACCGAATATTCATTTTGCATCAGTTTTGTTTCCTGCTGAAAACTCTCGTTTTCATTATTGAAAACATCTTCTATCAGATTTGTTCTTAAAAGACGGCTGATCCAAACCCCAGACATCATTAAGCTGATATAACCACAGCATGTAGTTAATATGTAGAGAAGTGTAGAATACTTAAAAAGAGAATTAAGTAGCAAACCGTTAAAAAAGAAAAGTAGTATCCCAATTACTAAAGTAGCATTTATCTTTTTCCAGGTGATTTTTTCGTTTTTGACACCTTTCGTTCCCCAGCAACTTAATGCCAGAAGGACTACTGCAAAGATTTTAGTGTATAACGGATGAGAAAACAATCCTGCTGTTTTCTGAAAATTCGATAATATCTTATTAATAATCTCTAAAACCCATCCATACTCTAAAAAGAACACATAACAAAACCAATAAAAATGCATTATGACCAGTATAATACTTACTGCTCTCATGAATCCCATAATTTTAGCTAAACCTCTCAAATCATCCTCTCCCTGCATAATTTCTATTTTAAATTATCAAGGTCGAAAGTAATGTTGTGCTGTGGGAATTGTGTTTATTGCCGTTGAATGGCTTTACATTTCTGTCATTATCTCATTATACTTTATGAGAAGTTACAATGAAATTTAAAACAAATTATTAAACTAAATTAGGATGGGATTTCTGTTTTCTATTCACTATTTTGAGAATTAAATTGCAATAATACCGTGTATACAAAACAATCTCTATTAAAATGTACGTAGAAATTAATTTATCAGGGCTTAATCGATAACTAAAATACAAAATTGTTACCGAGAACGGCTGCAGAAGCACAACTTTTGTTGTCACCAAAACCACTATTATAAGTACTGATGAAAACACTTTTATTATAATAGTGTTCGATAAAAAAGAAAAACGCATCAAGGTTCAAACAGTATTGGAAGTTAATGATATAATTCTTATTCTCGAATTTTTTCCATTTCTTTTAAAAGCTTGTACGTTCTAAGATAAATGTTTATTATGTTAAATATTTATATATTTGCTATGAATTAAATTACTCAATAATTTATTTATATTGATAAATGAAAATATTGTTTTTTTTATACTATAAAAAAAACTGTGGCAGAATAATGGCAGGTAGAATTTGTAAAAATGAGAAACATAGATAGAGTAGGGCTTTGAGAAGATAGGTTCGAATCCCTCTCTCTTCGCTGAAAAGCATCGTAGATACGATGCTTTTTTTATTTATACAATCCAAATTTATTATCTTTGAGAGGTTTTTGATAATTAATGAAAATGAAACAAAATTTCTCTGCAAAACTTATCATTCTTGCTGCTGCTTCAATGCTGGCAATATCCTGCGGAAGCTCAAAAAATATAGCTTCTAATAACAAATCAACAACAAAATCACCTACAAAAACCGAGAATTTAAGAAAACTCGATTCAGATTTTGATGGCAAGATCTCGTCATCTGTAAAGAGAATCATCAAGGATGCCGAAAACTACCTGGGAAGTCCCTACAAGTTTGGCGGAAATACTTCATCAGGATTTGACTGCTCCGGACTGACCACAAAAGTTTTTGATGAAAATGGATTAAAACTTCCAAGACGATCTGCAGATCAGGCAGATTTCGGAAAAAAAATTAATATTTCAGACACCAAACCCGGAGATCTTCTGTTTTTTGCAACTGCGGGAGGATCAAAGGTTTCTCACGTAGGAATCGTTCACAGTATAGAAAGCGACGGCGAAGTAAAATTCATTCACGCTTCAACTTCTAAAGGTGTAATCATTTCATCTTTAAACGAAAAATATTGGAATAAGGCTTATCTTCATGCACAACGTGTTTTATAAGCAATATTTTTTCAGCAAAACATATTTTTAGGCAAAATTCAAACATATATTTTAGCTTAAAACTTTTGTATCTTTGAACTCATTATTTTAACAAAATTCAAATAAAAAATGTCATTACAGCAAACTATCGAAAACATCTGGGACAACAGAGAATTATTACAAAATGAAGACAGCCAAAAGGCAATCAGAGAGGTTATTTCTTTGGTTGATAAAGGCGAGCTTCGTACCGCAGAACCTACTGAAAATGGATGGCAGGTAAATGAATGGGTGAAGAAAGCAGTTGTAATGTATTTTCCGATTCAAAAAATGGAAACCATTGAGGTAGGACCTTTTGAATTTCACGATAAAATGCCTTTGAAAAGAAACTATGCAGAAAAAGGAGTGAGAGTTGTACCACACGCAATCGCAAGGGAAGGAGCATACATTGCACCAGGAGTTATTTTAATGCCGTCTTACGTAAATATCGGAGCTTACGTAGATTCAGGAACAATGGTTGACACTTGGGCAACTGTTGGAAGTTGTGCACAGATCGGTAAAAACGTTCACCTGAGTGGTGGTGTTGGTATTGGTGGAGTTTTGGAGCCACTTCAGGCAGCACCCGTAATCATTGAAGACGACTGTTTTATTGGTTCAAGATGTATCGTTGTAGAAGGCGTTCACGTTGAAAAGGAAGCAGTTTTGGGAGCTAATGTTGTATTGACAGCTTCCACCAAAATTATTGACGTTACAGGAGAAACTCCAATTGAGATTAAAGGAAGAGTTCCTGCACGTTCAGTGGTAATTCCGGGAAGTTATACAAAACAATATCCTGCGGGAGAATATCAGGTTCCATGTGCATTGATCATTGGTCAGAGAAAGGAATCTACAGATAAAAAAACGTCTCTAAATGACGCTTTGAGAGAGAATAATGTAGCTGTTTAATCATTCTGTAATGGCAATTCCGAAGCAAATATTTCAGACTTTTAAAACAAGTAAATTACCTTGGATCACAAGGTTTTACATTAAAAGAATGCTCAGAAAAAACCCTGAATACGAATATCATTTTTACGATGATGAAAGAATTCAGAGCTTTTTTAAAGATGAGTTTCCTCCGGAATATTCTAAAGCTTATAACAGATTAACCATTGGAGCTGCCAAAGCAGATTTTTTCAGGTATGCCATTCTGTATAAAAAAGGTGGTGTTTACCTCGATGTAGACAGTGGAATAAACATCCCGTTGCGAAAGCTTATCCGTGAAGACGATGTGGCTTTGGTTACGGATGAAATTCCGCCGACATACTACGTACAATGGGGTCTGGTTTACGCAGCCGGACACCCATTTTTACAGAAAACACTGGAGAATATTCTGGATAACATCAAAAATAATCCGTACCCTCACAATGTTCATAAAACAACCGGACCAACAGTGTATACGGACTCTGTGAAACAATGTCTTGCTGAAAATCCCAATATTCCTCACCGTTTCTTGGCACCTCATTACGACAACAAAATGCAGTTCAAATATAAAATGGGCAAGTTTTTTCTTTACGGTGACAAATCTGAGCACTGGAAGAAAAAACAATTGACTCAAAATATTATAAAACCAGAAGATGAAGATAGCATTTGATGCAAAACGCATCTTTTCAAGCATGTCAGGATTAGGAAATTATTCACGGGATCTGGTAAGGATTCTTTCTGAATATTATCCTGGAAATCAATACATTCTGATCAGTAAAAAGACCTCGGAAAAAGGAACCGAAATTTTAAAACGTTCCAACATCTCACATCTCAAAACTTCGAAGGGAACTTTGTCCCGACAGTTTAAGACGGGAACAGATGCGCAGAATGCCGGTGCAGATATTTTTCATGGCCTATCCGGCGAACTGCCTCTGAAATGGAACAGCAAACCGATTAAAAAAATAGTGACCATCCACGATTTGATTTTCGAAAGGTATCCGGAGTATTACACATGGATTGACAGAAAAATTCACTTCTGGAAGTTTAAAAAAGCCGCACAGTCTGCTGATAAAATCATTGCGATTTCTGAGCAGACTAAAGATGACATTATTCATTATTTAAAAGTTCCGGAAAGCAAGATTGAAGTGATTTATCAGGGTTGTCATCATGCTTTTAAAGAAAATCAATCTGAAGAATTTATTAAAGAGATTAAAGAAAAATTTCAGCTTCCTGAAAGATTTATTCTGAATGTAGGAACTATCGAGCCACGAAAAAATTTGTTGAATGTTGTAAAAGCACTTCGGGGAACGCAAATTCCTTTGGTAGTGGTTGGAACTAAAAAGCCGAAATATTTCAAAATTGTTGAAAAGGAAATTGATAAAAATAAAATTGATATTCAGTTTTTAACAGGCGTTTCGATGAATGAACTGGCGGTGATTTATAAACTCGCCGACATTTTTGTCTACCCAAGTTTCTTTGAAGGATTTGGAATTCCGGTGATCGAAGCATTATTTTCGAAAACGGTTGTGATTACGAGCAATACAAGCTGTCTTCCCGAAGCCGGAGGTCCCGATTCCGTGTATATTAATCCAAAAAGTTACCTTGACATTCAGGCGAAAATAAAGTTTCTGTGGGAAAATGAATCTGAACGTAAACGCCGTGCTGATAAGGGTTTTGACTTTGTTCAAAAATTTAATGACGAGCCGATTGCTAACGAACTCATGAATCTTTATCAAAGAATTATTTCATAAAACTGTTGCAGGTTTAAAAATAAACTCTACATTTGTATCACAATATTTCAAAAAAATGAAACCGAATTTCTCAACACTTCATCATTATCATCATCTCAGCTAAGGCGGAAGTGATTGATATTTTGTGTTGAATTCATAAAAAATAAATTAAAAACCGTCTGAGTAAGGACGGTTTTTTTGTTTCCACATTTCTGTGAAATTTTCATAAATCAACTTCATTTACTCAGACAAAAACTTTAAAAAAGTAATGAGTAAATTAAAAATTGCCATTCAGAAAAACGGACGGTTATACGAAGAATCTCTTCAGCTTCTCAAAGACTGCGGCATTTCTGTCAACAACGGCAAAGACCAGCTGAAGGTTTTGGTAGACAATTTTCCATTGGAAATTATGTATCTCCGAAACTCAGATATTCCACAATATCTGGAAGACGGAGTAGTTCATATCGCCATCGTTGGAGAAAATCTTCTGGCAGAAAAACAGAAAGAAAATGAAATTGTACAGAAATTAGGCTTTTCAAAATGTCGTGTTTCTCTGGCCATTCCGAAAGATATTGACAGCGATCAGCCACAGTATTTTCAGGGAAGAAAAATTGCCACATCTTATCCCAACACGCTTCAAAAATATTTAAGCGAAAATAACATTCAGGCTGATATTCATGTGATTTCAGGCTCCGTGGAAATTGCGCCCAACATCGGACTGGCAGACGGAATCTGTGATATCGTAAGTTCTGGAAGCACTTTATTTAAAAACGGATTGCGTGAAACGGTAACACTTCTAAAATCTGAAGCTGTTCTGGCAAAAAATATCAATCTTAATTCTTCTCAGGAGAAAATTTTAGACAAATTACTTTTCAGAATTAAAGCGGTTTTAAAGGCTAAAAATTCAAAATACATTCTGATGAATGTTCCCAATGATAAGATTTCAGAAATCTCAAATGTACTTCCCGTTTTAAAAAGTCCGACGGTTATTCCGCTTGCTGAAGAGGGTTGGAGCAGCATTCATTCCGTTATCGACGAAGAACGTTTCTGGGATGTCATCGATGAACTAAAGCTGAAAGGTGCACAGGATATTTTAATCATTCCAATCGATAAAATGGTAATTTAAGATGAATATTTATAAAAATCCAAAGAAAGAAACGTGGTTTGAATTAACCAAAAGACCGGCTTTCAAAAGACAGGAAATCTCAGAAACCATTAAAGAAATCTTCGCTGAAGTTGAGAAAAATGGTGATCAGGCATTGATCAATTATGCAGAGAAATTTGATTTCTCAACAATCACACAATTACAGGTGAGTCCTGCTGAAATCGACATTGCGGAAGATTCAATATCAGAAGATTTAAAATCAGCTATTCAGATTGCCAAAGAAAATATTACCAAATTTCACGCTTCGCAAATAGTTGAAGTTGAAAAAATCGAAACGACAAAAGGCGTGATCTGCTGGAGGGAAAACAGAGCCATTGAAAAAGTGGGAATCTACATCCCAGGGGGAACTGCACCTTTGTTTTCTACGGTTTTAATGCTCGCAATTCCTGCTCAACTGGCGGGTTGCAAAGAGATTATTTTGTGTTCACCTCCAGATAAAAACGGAAATATCAATCCGGCAATTCTTTATACAGCAAAGCTTTGCGGAGTTTCAAAAATATTTAGAGTAGGTGGAGCGCAGGCGGTTGCTGCGATGACTTTCGGGACAGACAGAATTCCGAATGTGTATAAAATTTTTGGCCCCGGAAATCAGTTTGTGGTTACAGCAAAAGATTATGCCCAAAGTTTTGGAGTCGCCATCGATATGCCTGCCGGACCGAGCGAAGTTTTGGTCATTGCTGATAAAAATGCGGTTCCTCAGTTTTGTGCAGCAGATTTGTTGTCTCAGGCGGAACATGGGAGCGACAGCCAGGTCATTTTTATTTCAAGCGATTTAAAAGTTTTAAATGAAACCGTTGAAGAAGTAAAAAAACAGATTCAGCAACTTCCCAGAAACGCATTTGCTCAGCAATCGTTGAATAACAGCCATTTTATTCTATTGGATTCTGTCGAAGAGTCTTTGGAATTCAGCAATCTGTACGCTCCGGAACATTTGATTTTAGCAGTTCAGGATTTCGAAAAATATATTGCCCAAATTCAAAACGCAGGTTCAGTTTTTCTCGGAAATTATTCCTGTGAAAGTGCAGGAGACTATGCCAGCGGAACCAATCATACGCTGCCTACAAACGGTTTTGCAAAAAACTACAGCGGAGTTTCGCTAGACAGCTTTGTGAAGAAAATTACTTTTCAGAATTTATCTAAAGAAGGCTTACAAAATTTAGGAAAAACTATTGAACTCATGGCGGAAGCAGAAGGTCTTTCAGCTCACAAAAATGCAGTATCCATCAGATTAAAATAAAATAATGACAACAATAAATATTAAAAATTTAGTTAGAAAAAATATTTTGGAACTTAAACCATACATCAGTTTCAGAGACAATAATCTATTCGAAAACCCTTTGCTGATGGACGCAAATGAGAGTCCGTTTGGGGAATTTAACCGCTATCCGGATTCCACGCACAGGAATTTGAGAGAAAAAATCTCAGCTTTAAAAAACATTTTACCAAGTCAAATTGCCATCGGAAATGGAAGTGATGAACTGATAGATTTAATTATTAAAATTTTCTGCGAACCGAAAAAAGATTCTGTTTTGGTGATGAATCCATCTTTCGCGATGTATGGATTTTATGCAAAAATCAATGAAAACAACGTGTTACAGCTAAATCTGAATGAAAATTTTGATATAGTAAAGGAAGAATTTTTAAATATAAATAAAGAAAATCAACCTAAAATATTATTTCTCTGTTCGCCCAACAATCCAACCGGAAATTCAATTAGTTATATTGAATTTTACATCAAAAATTTTGATGGAATTGTTGTCGTTGATGAAGCTTACATTGAGTTTTCAGAACAAAAATCCTGTTTAGATTTGATCGATGAATATCCTAATCTCATCGTTTTACAAACCTTTTCCAAAGCGTGGGGATTGGCTGGTGCGAGGGTTGGAGTTGCTTATACCTCAGAGGAAATCACGAATTTAATCTACACGGTAAAATCTCCATACAATGTGAATATTCTGAGTCAGAATTTAATCCTTGAAAAATTAGATCAGATTGAAGATTTTCAAAATAATTTAGATGAAATTTTACGAGAGCGTGAATGGTTAAAAAATGAATTTAAAAATTTAGAATGCATTTCAAAAGTTTTTCCTACAGATGCCAATTTCTTTTTGATTGGATTTAAAGATGCTGAAAAAGTTTATAATACGCTGATTGAAAATGAAGTCTTATCCAGCAAAAGATTTCCTCAGATTCCCAGCTGCATCAGACTGAATGTTGGAAGCCGAAATGAAAATAAAAGACTAATAAATGTTCTGAAAAATATTTAAAATGAAAAAAGTACTATTCATCGACCGCGACGGAACACTGATTTTGGAACCGCCAACAGATTTTCAGGTTGACTCTTTGGAAAAACTTGAATTCTATCCTTTCGTCTTTCAAAATTTAGCCAAAATTGCAAAAGAACTCGACTACGAACTGGTGATGGTCACCAATCAGGATGGTTTGGGAACGGAGAGTTTTCCTTTCGAAGACTTTATAAAACCTCAGGATAAGATGTTAAAAGCTTTTAAAAATGAAGGAATTGTTTTCAGTGATATCTTAATTGACAAAAGTTTTGAACATGAAAATTCCCCAAACAGGAAACCTGAAATCGGAATGTTGCGAAAATACATTTATGGCAATTATGATTTGAAAAATTCCTTTGTCATCGGAGATCGTTTGACCGATATTCAGTTGGCAAAAAATTTAGGTTCAAAAAGTATTTTCATTAATGAATCTGAAAATAAGGATGCAGAATTAACCACAAAAAACTGGAACGAAATCTATCAGTTTTTAAAAAAGATTCCAAGAAAATCAAAAGTTTACCGAACGACTAACGAAACCGAAATCGAAGTCGAAGTGAATCTCGATGGAAGTGGAAATTCTGAAATTTCTACAGGTTTACATTTTTTTGATCACATGCTCGAGCAAATTTCGAAGCACGGAAATTTAGATTTAAAAATTAAGGTAAACGGAGATCTGAATGTTGACGAGCATCACACAATTGAAGACACAGGAATTGTCCTCGGAGAAGCAGTTTTACAGGCTTTAGGAAAGAAAAAAGGGATTGAAAGATATGGTTTTCTGCTTCCGATGGACGACTGTCTTTCTCAGGTTGCCATTGATTTTGGTGGAAGACCGTGGTTGGTTTGGGAAGCTGATTTTAAAAGGGAAAAAATTGGCGATGTGCCCACGGAAATGTTTTACCACTTTTTCAAATCGTTTACAGATGCTGCAAAATGCAATTTAAATATCAAATCTGAAGGTGAAAATGAGCACCACAAAATAGAATCAATCTTTAAAGCGTTTGCAAAAGCGATAAAAATGGCAGTCAATCAAACCGACGAAAATTACAATTTACCATCAACTAAAGGAAGCTTATAAATGATCGCAGTAATAAAATACAACGGCGGAAACGTAAATTCCGTTCAGAATGCTTTGGAAAGACTGGGTTTTGATTCAATCATTACAGATGATTTTGAATTGATAAAAAACGCGGAAAAAGTAATCTTTCCTGGCGTTGGTGAAGCTTCTTCCGCGATGAAAGTTTTAAGAGAGAAAGGTTTGGATCGACTGATTCCGTCATTGAGTCAACCTGTTTTGGGAATTTGCCTCGGAATGCAGCTGATGTGTAAAAATAATGAAGAAGGAAATACGGTTGGAATGGGAATTTTCAACTGCGATGTGAAAAAGTTCCCTCCACTGAATCTCGTTCCACACATGGGTTGGAATACCGTTTCAGATTTGAAATCTCCTTTATTTTCAGAAATTTCGGAGGAAAATGACCTGTATTTCGTTCACAGTTATTACTGTGAATTATCAGAAGATACGAGTTCGGTCTGTGATTATATTTTGCCTTTCAGTGCTTCGTTGCAGAAAGATAATTTCTTTGCGACACAGTTTCATCCTGAGAAATCGGGAAAGTTCGGGAATCAGTTGCTTAAAAACTTTTTAAAACTTTAAAAATGAAATCGCCGTGGTTGGAAATAGAAATATTCATGAAAAAGGTGCGATTGCAAACCTTTTCCAACTATTCGTGATCACTTATTAAAACAATAAAGAACTACATATGAAAATAATTCCCGCTATAGATATCATCGACGGAAAGTGTGTGCGACTGTCAAAAGGTGATTACAATACCAAGAAAATATATAATGAAAATCCGCTTGAAGTAGCCAAAGAATTTGAAGATTTTGGAATTCGGTTTCTTCATCTGGTGGATTTGGATGGTGCAAAATCAAAACATATCGTCAATCAGAAAGTTTTGGAAACTATTTCTAAAGATACATCATTACACATTGATTTTGGTGGCGGATTGAAATCTGAAAATGATATTGAAATTGCTTTCAATTCCGGTGCAAAACAAATTACGATTGGCAGCATCGCCGTTCAGGATTCTGAATTTTGTTTTCAATTGATTGAAAAATACGGATCGGAGAAAATTATTCTCGGTGCTGATTGTGAAAACAAAAAAATAAAAACTTCGGGCTGGCTCGAAGAAAGTGATCAAAATGTGATTGATTTTATTCTTGATTATCAGAAAAATGGCATTCAAAATGTGATTTGTACAGATATTTCAAAAGACGGAATGCTGGAAGGTGCTGCTACAGAATTGTATCAGGAAATTTTAGATAGAACAAAAATTCAGTTAGTAGCAAGTGGTGGAATTTCATGTATTGAAGATGTTTATCTGATGAAAAAAATCGGATGTGCCGGAACGATTATCGGAAAGGCAATCTATGAAGGAAAAATTCAGTTAAAAGAACTACAGAAGTTTATTGAAAATGAATGACGTTGATACAAATCCAGAATTTCCGGTAATTACTTTCAAGTCCCAAAGGGACGACTTAATCAGGGATAGGATAAAATCCTATCAATTATAAAATATCAATTTTAAAACTATTTTAAATAAATGCTTAAAAAAAGAATAATTCCCTGTCTCGACATCAAAGACGGAACTACCGTAAAAGGAATCAACTTTGAAAGTTTGAGAAATGCTGGAAATCCTATTGATTTAGCTAAAAAATACGAAAATGAAGGGGCTGACGAATTGGTTTTTCTGGATATTACGGCAACGATTGAAGAAAGGAAAACTTTCGTCGAATTGGTGAAAAATATTGCGAAAGAACTGAGTATTCCCTTTACTGTTGGAGGTGGAATTTCTTCTGTTGAAGATGTCAGAAAATTATTGGAAGCCGGAGCTGATAAAATCAGCATCAATTCTTCAGCAGTAAAAAATCCTTATCTGATTTCTGAACTGGCAAAAGAATTTGGAAGTCAGTGCATCGTCGTGGCGATTGACACGAAATTTGTCAATGATGAAGACTGGGTTTTTGTGAAAGGCGGAAGGGAAATGACTCCTCTGAAAACATTGGATTGGGCAAAAAAGGTTGAAGAATTAGGAGCTGGCGAAATTTTATTAACATCAATGAATGGCGACGGAACTAAAAACGGATTTGATTTGAGATTGACTAAACTCATTTCAGAAAATGTAAATATTCCCGTGATTGCTTCGGGTGGAGCTGGAAAAACGGAAGATTTTGAAGATGTTTTTAAACTTACAAAAGCTACCGGAGCTTTAGCAGCAAGCGTCTTTCATTTTGGAGAAATTCGAATTGATGACCTAAAAAATGAATTGAAAAAAAGAAATATTAGTGTAAGATGAAAATAGATTTTAATAAAACAGACGGACTCGTTCCGGTAATTATTCAGGATGACAGAACTTTGCAGATTTTAATGCTGGGTTACATGAACGAAGAAGCTTTTAACAAAACAAAAGATGAAGGAATCGTTACTTTTTTCAGCCGTTCAAAAAACAGATTATGGACGAAAGGTGAAGAGTCTGGGAATTTTTTAACAGTAGAAAATATTCAGATAGACTGTGATCACGATACAGTTTTAATTAAAGTCATTCCAACGAATATTGTTTGCCACAACGGAACTTTCAGCTGTTTTGGTGAGAAAGATACTAAAGGTTTTCTGTATGAACTGGAAGATAAAATCGCACAGAGAATTGATGATCAGGTTGAAGATTCTTACACCTATTCTTTATTTCAACGAGGCATCAATAAAGTCGCTCAGAAAGTGGGAGAAGAAGCTGTAGAACTGGTGATAGAAGCAAAAGATGATGATGACAATTTATTTAAAAATGAAGCTGCAGATTTGCTGTATCATTTTTTAATTTTACTGAAAGCCAAAAACTTTTCATTAAATGAAATTGAAAAAATTCTGTTGGATAGAAATCAATAGAAAAAACCTGCAAAAAATGCAGGTTTTTATGAAAATACTAAAAAGATTATTTTTTGTCACTGTCCACCTTTGAAGCTTCTGCAAAATGCTGCAAAGCACCTAGTGTAGCCTTTCCGATATTGAAAACATATCTTGTATCTGTATTGGCAAAAGTGTCATCCGGTGTATGAGGAAGTTCACTTCGGAGATATTCAAAGAAACCCGTAATCACTTCGCCTTTTTTCTCAAAAGAAATGTAATCGCTGTGTTCTGCAGGATCAATATCAGCTTTCAGAGGCGAATAAAGTGCAACATATTTCATTAAATTTTTCGTCGCATCTGTTGAGGCTTTATTATTTTTAGACGTTCCTCCCTGATCTTCATCACAAAAAACGGTGTCGTGGAAAAGTCCTTTTTTACCACCAACCTGATCCAAATTAAAGACCAGTTTAGTATCAAACTGTCGAACGTTATCTTTATAAACTACATTATCAACATAATGTTTGCTTCCTTTCAGTCCCTGTTCTTCACCTGAAAAATGGATAAATTTTATTGAATAATCGGTAGGCACATCTCTTAAAATTCTTGCAGCTTCCATAATGATGGTAGTTCCGCTGCCATTGTCGTTTACGCCCGGCCCGTTGATGCTGTCGAAATGACCGCAGATGATAATGTATTTGTCGGGATGTACAGTTCCTTTTTTGGTAATAATCAGGTTTTTAGATTCTGCTTTTCCCATTTTGAAAGGATCTTCAGAAATCTGGTCTTCGGTAAATCCGTAAGAAAGATATTTGTTTTTAATCCAGTTAAATGCATTGTCATTTTCCTTAGAACCTGTGGTTTTTATTCCCAAACCTTCAAATTCTTTAAGATTGGTAACAATATTCTTCTCTGAAATCAACTCAACTCTGGTTTGGTAAGCAGGAACTGCATTTTGAGCCTGAAAGCCACCTATAGCAAGGGAAAAAAGCAGGATTGACTGAATTTTCTTTATCATTTGTTTTTAAATATTTTATGTGAAATTATTAATTATTCGATAATAATTTTCTTGGATGTTTTTTCGCCGTTATGAATTATTGTACACATATAATTTCCTGAACTTATTCCTGAAATATTAATCTCATTCTGATTTTCAGATTTTAAAACCAATTTTCCGCTCATATCAGAAATTTCAACAGTAAAGTTTTTAATTGCAGAAGAAGTTTCAATGTGTAAAATATTTTTCGCAGGATTTGGATAAATTTTAATCTGATCTGAATTTTTCTGAGCTTCATCAACCGCAAGAACCGTAGTAGCAACTGCGAAATGCTGCAGCGCTCCCACGGCAGCTTTCCCAACATTAAAAACATACACAGGATTCACATTGGCAAAAGTGTCGTTCGCTGTGTGCTGATTTCCACTAACAGGAGTTTCGTAGAAACCGGTTATAATATCTCCCTTGTTTTCAAATGGCACGTAATCTGACGCAAAAGCGTTAGACATATTCACCATAAGAGGCGAGTAGAGCGTCGTGCAGTTGGCCAGCTGTTGGGTCATCGCAAGAGATGGTGCATTGTTGGCAGTTTGTCCGCTTTGATCACTTTCGCAGGTGATCATATTGTTTGCAGTTCCAAACTGGCCTCCTACCTGATCAATATTGAAAACTACTTTTAAATTCAGCTGGCGTACATTATTAGAAAAAACCACATTGTTCACATAATGATTACTCCCCACAAGACCTTGTTCTTCCCCAGAAAAGTGTATGAATTTAACCGAGTATTCTGTAGGAACATTTCTTAAAATTCTTGCAGCTTCCAGCAAAATTGAAGTTCCACTGCCATTGTCGCTCACACCCGGACTGTTGATCGTGTCGTAATGTCCGCAGATAATCACAAAAATATCAGGATATAAAGTTCCTGTTTTGGTGACGATCAAATTCTTCGAAGTACTGCTCCCGATGGTGAAAGTATCTTCCGTCATCTGACCTGCCGTGTATCCGTAAGCCAGATACTGGTTTTTCAGCCATGTCAAGGTGTTGTCATTGGCAACTGATCCCGTGGTTTTGATTCCGAGGTTGGAAAACTGCTGCAGGAGGTTGGTGACATTCGTCTGCGTCACCTGATTGGCTCTGTCCTGATACGCCTGAATAAAAGTTTGCCCATGGAAAACACCGAGAATACCTAAAGACAGAATGGAAAGTACTTTTTTCACTTTAAATTTTATTACTTAGAACAAATTTAGATAATAAAAAAATCCCGAGCAAAAAACTCAGGATTTTATATTGATAACAAAATAGTTTAAATTATTTTACTTGATCTACAACAGCTTTGAAAGCCTCTGGATGATTCATTGCAAGATCTGCAAGAACTTTTCTGTTTAGCTCGATGTTGTTCTTTTTAAGAGCTCCCATAAACTGAGAGTAAGACATTCCGTGCTCTCTGGCTCCCGCGTTGATACGAGTGATCCAAAGAGATCTGAAATTTCTTTTCTTTTCTTTTCTACCACGGTAAGCATAAGACATTGCTTTTTCTACCGCGTTTTTAGCTACAGTCCAAACGTTTTTTCTTCTACCGAAAAAACCTTTAGCCTGCTTTAATACTTTTTTTCTACGAGCTCTTGAAGCTACGGAGTTTACTGATCTAGGCATAATGTAATTGTTTTTTTGAATTCAGCGCTGCTTATTTCATCAGACTTTTGGGCTGCAATTCAGGGTTAAATTGTTGAATTTGTTTGAATTCTTATAAACCGAATAAGGATTTATAAAAACTACTTAATTGCTAATTGACGCTTAACGCTTTTTTCGTCCACTTTCGCTACGTAAGAAGTAGTAGTAAGATTTCTCTTCTGCTTTGTTTCTTTTTTAGTCAAAATGTGGCTTTTGTAAGCATTTTTTCTTTTGATCTTACCAGAACCAGTAAGAGCAAAACGCTTCTTAGCACCTGATTTCGTTTTTAATTTTGGCATTGTTCTGCTTTTTTATGTTTTGTTATCAATATCGGATTGTGAATTTCTATACAGAAATATCGGTTTGCAAAGATACAAAATATATTAAACCCCCGAATCTAAAACGAGAGATTTTAATAATATTTTTTTGGAAGGTCGAAGTTCTATCAATAATTCTTTACCATGTTGTATAAAAGTACATTTCAAATCATCGCTTGATTGATTATTTATCTTTTTTAAAAACCAATTCGTTCCGTTAATATCATCAAGTTTTAAATAATAAATCCTGGAAGCTTCCAAAACTTTTAAAATTTCACCATTTTTAAAAACTGAAAACGAATCTTTATTGCTTGAAAACAAATATCCAGGGACGGTTATTTCGTTTTCTGATCTTTTAACTCCTGTATTTTGTGAATATTTATTAAAGTATAAAGTGTATGGGGTATTACCATCATGAATGGTTGATTCAATATATCTTTTTTTGAACAAATTATTTTTCCTTAGCTGTAGAGAGATATTAAACTGCACATCTTCAGCACGATTTCCGGTGTTTAAAATAATAATCTCAGGATTTCTCTTCATCACGTAATTGGCATCGCCAAGTTCATGTGCTAAAGATCCGTTTCCAAAGTTGGCAGGCGGATGACGGGGAATGTAGTAATCATTCAAACCAAACATATCAACCGTAGGTAGTTGTGAAGAATAGGGAATACACCCTGCTGCTGTCACTGCAATTAAGGTTTGTTTAGGGAAACTTTCTTTTAAATTTTCGCCAAGCTTCATTCCTACAAATTCCCATCGTTCTTCAACTGCATTGTGATTGGCAGGAATAAAATGTTGTAAAAAGCCATTTAAAATTAAGATAAAGCCAATAACATACTTTTGAATATTATTGGTTTGCTTGAAACTGATGTATTTTAAACCACAGCTAATTGCAAAAATAAATAAGATAACAGCGACGTAGTATTGTCTGTAAGCAGGAAAAATATCTCCGCCTACCAAAGTGATATACAATCCCCACGCTATTACATTGAGCAACAAAAATACGGCGAAGAGATCTTTCTTTTTGAAAACTGACAACCACAAGAAATACAATCCTGTTGCAGAAAGAATAAATGTCCCCAGAAAAGCTTTTAAATTATAAAATCCGCCTCGTAGAACGTGATGCAACGTAATTTTCACTTTAACTAATGCTGTGTTGGGAACAAACTCACCGTAGTAACTGTATCTGAACAATAACTGACTTGCCAAAAATAACGTCGGAATTGCGCCAGCAGTCAAAATGATTTTTAAAATTTTAGTTTTATCTTTTATATTGATTAAAAATAAAAATCCTGTGGCTGTTAAGGTGAAAAGAAAGCCATCCGGTCTTGTGATAGCCAAAAGTCCAAGCCAAAATGATAAGAAAAACAGTCTTTTAAAATTTTGATCTATAATTTTTGAAACTTCTGTCAAAACTAATGTCAAAAGTAAAATATAGAGCGGCTGTTCCAATCCGCCTATTGCCCAAACCATAAAGCATGGAGTGGTTACTAGTAAAATAATTGGAATAAAAACACTTTCTTTTTCTGTTAATCTGCTCCTTAAATAATTAAAAATTACAATTAAAGTTCCGATTGAACAAATAATACCTAAAATCCTGGCAGCCAATATTAAATCCAATCCCATTTTTCCCAGAAATGAAACAAGCAAAACCCACAGAAAATTAGAATAACCTTCAACGGGATGGCCGTCGTTCCATGAAAGTCCTTTTCCATCCAAAAAACGCTGAACATAACGGAGAGAAATCAGACTGTCATCAGAGATAAACGGATAATAGTATGCACATCCTAAACAGAACAATACTAAAATTATTAAAAAATAGAAATAGTAAACTGATTTCATCAGGTTTTAGTTTGAATAAAATTGCGAAATTAAATTGTTGTGCAAATTAACAAAAACGGATTTTAAGATCAAGACAGTTTAAAAGAATAGCATAAAAAAACCTCAAAAAATTGAGGTTTTAATATAGTTTTGAAAACTTAGTTCTGTTATTTCGCAGATTTTTTAGGGCTCATCATCATAATCATTCTTTTCCCTTCAAGTTTAGGAAGTTGATCTACTTTTCCTACGTGCTCCAATTCCTGAGCAAGTTTTAGAAGCAAAATTTCCCCCTGATCCTTAAAGATAATAGAACGGCCTTTAAAAAATACGTAGGTTTTCAGTTTAGAACCTTCTTCAAGAAATTTTTCGGCATGTTTTTTCTTAAACTCATAATCGTGCTCGTCTGTCTGAGGCCCGAAACGGATCTCTTTTACAACCACTTTTATTTGTTTAGCCTTCAGTTCCTTCTGCTTTTTCTTTTGCTCGTATAAGAATTTTTTGTATTCTAATATTCTTGCAATAAACGGTTCTGCCTTATCGGAAATTACTACCAAATCCAGATCTTGTTCTGCAGCAATTTGTCTTGCTTTATCGATAGGATAAATTCCCGGCTCTACGTTATCGCCCACCAAACGAAGCTCTCTCACACGAATTTTATCGTTGATCAAGTGTAAGTCCTCCTGTACAGGACGTCTTTGTGGGCCCCTGTTGTTAAATCTTTGTGCTATTGTATTATAATTTTATTGGTTAATTTTCTTTTATTGCAATTAGAGAATTCTTCTCCTAACTGCGTTTTCTATATCGAATTTTCGTTTCGCCAGTAGCCATCAGCTAAAAGCTATACGCTAAATTCAAATCCTGTCTTTGACTGTTCTTTAAAGTAAGTAACGAAGTTTTCAATGCTCATCGCACCCAAATCACCTTCGCCACGTCTTCTTACAGAAATTGTGCCATCATTCTCTTCATTTTCGCCTACAACAATCATGAATGGGATCTTCTTCAATTCTGCGTCACGGATCTTTTTACCCGTTTTTTCGTTTCGTTCGTCAATTAATCCGCTAATATCGTGATTTTCTAAAAGTTGTGAAACTTTTTTCGCATAATCTGTAAATTTTTCACTGATTGGAAGGATAATGAACTGATCCGGAGCCAACCACAACGGGAAATCTCCTGCTGTATTCTCTATTAGAATAGCAATAAATCTTTCCATAGAACCAAACGGCGCTCTGTGAATCATTACCGGTCTGTGCTTCTCGCCATCGCTTCCTGTGTACCAAAGGTCAAATCTTTCAGGCAAATTGTAATCCACCTGAATTGTTCCTAATTGCCATTTTCTACCTAAAGCATCCTTCACCATGAAATCCAGTTTTGGACCATAGAATGCTGCTTCACCATATTCAGTAACGGTTTTCAGACCTTTTTCTGTAGCTGCAGTTACAATTGCTGTTTCTGCTTTCTCCCAGTTTTCGTCAATTCCGATGTATTTCTCTTTATTTTCAGGATCTCTTAATGAAATCTGAGCTGTAAAATCAGCAAATCCTAATGAACCAAAAACATAAAGAACCAAATCAATTGTTTTCTTAAATTCATCCATCAGCTGATCCGGAGTACAGAATAAATGCGCATCGTCCTGAGTAAATCCACGAACTCTCGTTAAGCCATGAAGCTCTCCACTTTGCTCATATCTGTAAACAGTCCCGAATTCTGCATATCTTTTTGGCAAATCTCTGTAGCTCCATTGTGAAGTTTTGTAAATCTCACAGTGGTGCGGGCAGTTCATCGGCTTCAGCAAGAATTCTTCACCTTCATTTGGAGTTTTGATCGGCTGAAAGCTATCTGCACCATATTTATCCCAGTGACCAGAAGTTACATACAGTTCTTTCGAACCGATGTGTGGCGAAATTACAAATTCGTAACCTGCCTTTTTCTGAGCAACAGAAAGGAAATTTTCTAATTTCTTTCTCAAAGCAGCACCTTTAGGTAACCACAAAGGTAATCCCTGACCAACTTTTTCAGAGAAAGCAAAAATCCCTAATTCTTTACCTAATTTTCTGTGATCTCTTCTTTTTGCTTCTTCTAGAAGTTCAAGATATTCTGTTAATTCTTTCTGTTTCGGAAAAGAAATACCATACACTCTTGTTAATTGAGGGTTTTTCTCATTTCCTCTCCAGTAAGCACCCGCAGCATTTAAAACTTTAAAAGCCTTTACAATTCCTGTATTCGGAATGTGCCCTCCACGACAAAGATCTGTGAAATTATCGTGTGTTACAAAAGTAATTTCCCCATCGTTAAGATTTGAAATCAATTCTACTTTATAAGGATTGTCAGCATACGTTTTTAAAGCTTCTTCTTTAGAAACAGGATACAAAGAAAATGTTGATCCTTTTTTTGCATTTTCTAAAACTTTTTTCTCGATCTTTTCGAAATCTTTATCAGATAAACTCTCATCACCGAAGTCTACATCATAGTAAAATCCGTTTTCGATGGCAGGACCAATCGTTAACTTAGCGTTTGGATAAAATTCAAGGATAGCCTGCGCCAAAAGGTGGGCAGAAGAGTGCCAGAAAGCTTTCTTTCCAAGATCATCATTCCATGTTAAAAGCTGTAAGGTAGAATCTGTGGTTATAGGTGTGGTGATTTCTACTTGTGTACCGTTTACAACTGCGGAAATGGTATTTCTAGCCAATCCCTCGCTAATAGATTTTGCCACATCCAAAGGAGTCACTTCTCCTTCAAATTCTCTGACGCTTTGGTCTGGAAGTGTAATTTTTATCATTTTATACTAAGAAATTTTAGGATGCAAAAATACGTTTTTTTTATTTAAAACCGTACAAAACCGTATATTTGAATGAAGAATTAATGTTGAAATTTGCATAAAATCAATTTTAATTAAAACAAATATTTAAAACACAAATTATGAATGACTTCAATATCGACCTGCATTGCGACCTGTTATATTATTTATTGAGAGCAGATGCTAAGCTTGATGACAAAGAATTGGGCTGTTCTTTACCTTTTCTGAAAGATGGAAATGTAAGACTGCAGACAATGGCAATTTATGCCCCAACCGCCAAGTACAGTACTATTTTAGCTTTACATCAAAGTGAAATTTTTAAAGATCTCATCTCAAATTCTAATTTTTTTCATTTTAATCTTAATAATTATGATGAACCGGAAAACCGAAATAAGGTTGGGATATTGGCTTCAGTAGAAAACGCTTCTTCTTTTTGTGAGGAAGATTTTCATTTGGATGAAGGTTTTGAGAATTTAGAAAAAATCATTCAAAACACAAAAAATCTATTGTATATCGGCTTGACTCATCATTCTGAAAATCGTTTCGGAGGTGGAAATAATTCTGAAGCAGGTTTAAAAACTGACGGAAAAGTATTGATAGATTACTTAAATGAAAAGAAAATTGCGATAGATCTTGCTCATACAAGTGATCAGCTGGCTTATGATATTCTGAATTATATTGATCAGAGAAATTATAAAATTTCGATTTTGGCGAGTCATTCAAATTTTAGATCGGTTTACAGAAACAACAGAAATCTTCCTGACGAATTAGTTCAAGAAATTATCACCAGAAAAGGTTTGATTGGATTAAATTTCATTAAAGATTACATTGATGTACAGCATCCGGAAAGATTCTACAACCATATTCAATACGGTTTAGATTCAGATGCAATGGATAGTTTAGCTTACGGTGGCGATTTCTTTTACGACAAAAATCATCCGGACAAATCACGTTATCCTTTCTTCTTTAAAGATTTTGAAAATGCTACAGCTTATAATTCTATTAATAAGAGATTAAGCGAAGGGTTTTCGTCTGAAATTATGAATAAAATCAGTCACACGAATGCTTTAGATTTTATTAAAAGATTGTGGGCATAAAAAAATACTAAGCTTTCACTTAGTATTATCTGTTTTTCCTGATTTGTTTTTTGAGGATTTTTGTACGTCCTCTTTATCAACATCAGAAGGATTTTGTTTTTCTGAAGATGCCGGAATATCGCGGAAATCTTCATTCTGTTTTTTGGTTTCTGCAGAATTTGCAGATTCTTTCTTTTTATTATCTTCTTTTGAATCCATGATTTTGAATTTTTTAAAGTCCAAGAACACCGAGTTTTCCGGTCTGATCTTCGATTTTATAATTCAAAGCCTTTGCCAAAACAAAGATATTGTTTAAATTTTCCAAAAGCTGAACCTTCCCTTCATCACGAAGTTTATTCTGATCAATAGATTTTACCGCTGAAGCCTTTGCTTTTTGAGTAACACTTTTGATGTCTTTTTCAGTAATTCTGTTTACAAATGAATCATCCATTGACTGAATTTCCACGCTTGGCGTAATTCTGATTTCCGGATCGGGAAGTTCTTTGATAATCACTTTTTTATTGATAGAATCAACTTCCATTTTCATTTTATTCAGATCGTAAGAAACCTGCGCATTGGTTTTGGTGTAGGTAATGATGTTGTTGCTCGTCATTTCCGCACCCAAAAAAGTGTAACTGTACTTTGTTTTCTGTATTTCGGATGTATTTTGCTCCATCACCACCATTTTATTCATCTTGGTAATCTGGTTGGTAATGAGGTAATAATCTGAAGTTTCCTTTTTGTTATTTGGCGTAAAGCAAGATTTAAAACTAAAAAACAGGACTACCATCAAGATAATTCCTGCTAAAAATGCGATAGGTACTTTTATATTTCTCAAGACTTTGGTTTAAAAATTTCTTTGATAACAGAGCTGTCATCTTTTTTCAAAATATCTACCAGGTCTCTCTCGATGTATCCTGTGGTAGGCATTTCTATGATTCTACCAATTTCCTTGCCATATTTCTGTACGATAATCGTAGGGACTTTTTGGATGTTATACAGGCTTTCGTCGCCGGTAGGTGATTCTTTTTTTCTGTTAACGGCGATGATCGTAAGTTTTCCTTCTGGATATTTCAGTTCATCTAAAATTCTCATCAAACGTGGGAAATCTCGATGACTGTCTTCACACCATGTTCCCATAAAAACAATAAGATCGTAGCTTGTAAGCTTTGCTTTCCTTAAATCTTTGATTGCGTTTTGGTCTAAAGCATATTCGTCACGTTCCTTCACAAACCATGTAGAATACGGCTCTTTCAGAAACTGAGATTTCAGCTGATGTCCCAAAAGCATTTTCCCGTCTTCGGTAGTTTCCACTTCTCTGTTTACGACAACTTTTTGAGCGTTGATTTGCTCAGCAGCTAAAAACAGAGCAGATGCAGCAAATATTTTTGTAATTAATTTTTTCATTTTATTTTTCTAAAATTTGTGTAAGGTCGGCAGGAGAGTAGTATTTGCTTTTCAAAACTTTATGATCTGCTTTTCTGTAAACATTGTATTTCTCACCTGATTTTTCGTAGAACGATTCCACGTCTTTTTCTTTGTAAAAATCAACTGTTTCCTGAGCCTGAGCTTCATTTTCGCAGGCTTTAGACATATTCGAGCGCTGAACTTCATTGAAAAGCTCAACGAATTTTTCGCCTAAACCAAATTCAAGAACGGCACCGCTCAAAACGTACTGCAAATCACATAAAGCATCAGCAATTTCAACGATATCATTGTCTGCGATGGCTTGTTTTAATTCGTTTAATTCTTCCTGTAAAAGTTCAACTCTAAGGTTGCAACGGTCTGCTGAAGGGATTTGAGGGGTATCTAAAATTGGTGCTTTGAAAGTTGTATGAAATTCTGCCACTTGATTAAGGCTATCGATCTTCTCCATGAATATTTTTAAATTTAAAGCAAAGATAGTAATTTTATGAAATTTCTGTCGGGTGCCGGATGAGGGATGTCGGATGTAGAAAATTTTAGTTAATCAAGTGCTTTCAATTATTACTCATTGCTTATTACTCATTACCCATAAAAAAAAGCTGCCCGTTTCAGAGCAACTTCTCAATTTAAGGTTAAATAAACTGATTTTATTTTTTAATAAATCTTTTTGAAATTTCTCCAATCTGAATTACGTAGGCACCACTGATTAAGCTGCTTACATTCACAGAACCTCTTTCCAGTTTTCCTGAACGGATTACTTTTCCGCCCATGTCGAAAATTTTGTACTCTTCGTTGGTGGTGTTAGAAACATTTAAAATATCTCTTGCAGGATTTGGATACAATTTAATATCTGTAAACAAATCTTTAGTATCTGATTCACCTGTTCTTCCGGACGAAACAATATTTAAAGTATAATCTTCAACCTGACCGTACGTGTAAGAACCGCAAGATGAAGAAGGCACAGAATTGTACTGCATCATTACTCTCATTCTGGTTGTTCCTAATGCTGCAGAAGCAGGAATTGTAATTGATCCGGTTACCGGAGATGTTTGTGAACCTGTTTTAGTCCAAACCAGTTCGCCGCTGTCTGTGAAATCACCATCTTTATTGTAATCGATGTAAACGGCATATGCTTCATTATATTTAGTTGAAGTCCAAACCGGAGTTATTGAAACTGTGTACGCTGTACCTCTGGTCACATTCGTGGAGATCGCAGTGAAGTTTTCGTATCCAGCAGTTCCTGTGGAAGTGTTGTTGATGGTTCCGAATTTTACATTTCCAATTCTTTCATCTGAAGTATTGGTCGCTGCTGCTGAACAATATGAAACCGAAGTTCCCGCCAAAGTTGTCACGCTCACAGAGTTGCTTGCAGTGGAAACATTTCCTGCCGCATCTTTAGCTTTAACATTGAAGCTGTAAGTTGTGGAAGGTGTTAAACTCGTCACTGCGTAAGTCGTGGAAGCTGTAGAGCCAATTAAGGATGATCCTTGGTAAACATCATAACCCGTTACACCAAACACATCAGTTGCACCCGACCAAGAAAGATTTGTACTGGTAGAAGTGGTTCCTGAAGCGGCCAATGTTGGTGCTGTCGGTGGAGTAGTATCTATTGTTCCTGAACCTGCATTTACAGTAATATTCGCATTGTTGACATCGAAGAAAATATGATTTGAACCTTTCACCATAATTCTTCCTGTCGTAGTAGAAGCATTCGGAATGGTTACCGCCTGAGATCCATCGTTTGGAGTTCCCGAAAGAAGGATAGTCCATGTTGTTCCCGAATTGGTTGACCATAAAATATCTACGTAGGCAGCATTCACACCGTTTGCTGTAGTTCCGGCAACGTTCCATGTAACAGTTTGTGAAGTTCCGCCTGTGTATGATGTTGCAGAGTTTTGTGAACTTACAGTGAAAGGTCCCGCAGTTCCGTTGACAGTAATTACCGCGTCGTCAGAATTATTTCCTGAACCTCCCGCTTTGTTATCACGAACAGTAAATCTGAAATTGTAAGATCTCGCAACATTGGATAAAGCTTCAACAGTTATTTCTGAACCAGCCGTCGTTGTTGCTCCCGTTAAAACAGAAGCCATTCTCGGGAAATATCTGGTTGGAATTGTCTGCGGAGTCCATGATCTGAAGGTTGGTCCAGTTGCTTTGGTTGCGCTGGCTGCTGAATTGGCTGCTGTTTGAGAAGATGATGCGTTGTTCATCTGTTCCCAAATGTAGGTCAAAGCATCTCCGTTGGCATCAGTTCCTGTACCTGTCAACATAAACGGTGTTCCTTTCGGAATCGTATAGTCTGCTCCTGCATCTGCTGTAGGAATTGCATTTCCTGTGTTGGTGCTGGTTGGGCAGGTTTTAGCTTTAATATTATTCGTAATCTGCTGAATACTCACGGCATGAAAAAACGAATCTGAATGAGGCTGAACATCCTGAGCGGTAATTCCAGCATAACCCATGATCGTTGATCCTGAGCCAGGTTCCATATTAACTCCGGTTCCTTCGTTTCCGTGCGAGAAAGTGTGGTTTCCTCCAAACTGATGACCGAGTTCGTGAGCTACATAATCGATGTCGAAATTGTCTCCTGAAGGAATGCCGTCGGCTGGAGATGTATAACCACTGCCTTTAGAACCGTTCACGCAGACACATCCGATACATCCGGCATTTCCGCCACCTCCGGAAGCTCCGAATAAATGTCCGACGTCATAGTTGGCTTCTCCAATGACAGAAGTTAAAGTAGATTGTAACTGAGAATTCCAGTTGCTCATCTGAGCTGCTGCAGAATACGGATCTGTAGAAGCGTTGGTGTAAATTACAGCATCGTTATTGGCGATTAAAACCATTCTTGCAGAAAAATCTTTCTCAAATACGCCGTTCACTCGGGTCATCGTGTTGTTGATTGCGGCTAAGGCGTTGGCTTTTGTTCCTCCAAAATACGTGGTGTACTCACCGGTTGTTGACATGGCCAATCTGAAAGTTCTCAATTTTGCATCATCGGCGTTTGGTCTTAGAGCCAAACCATTTTCATTATTTAAAATTCCTTTTTGGGCTACGTCTAAAACAGTACATTCAAAAGTATTTAAATCAGATTTTTTATCAGATTTTCTGTAAACAGCGTAGGTCGAAAGGTCTTTTGTGTAAGGTTCAATGAAAACGGCTGATTTGTCGCCATAAATTTCCATAGATGACAAACCAAGAGGTGAAATACTGAAATAAATTGTCGAGCTGGAATCTTCCAGACCTTCACCGACATAAGATTTGATGTTTGGATATTTCGCAGCCAAAACAGGGTCAAAGTTTGAATTTTCTCTGACTTTGAAATTTTCCATTCTGCCTTCTGAGTTTGGAAAAGAGATGATGACTTCAGATTTTTCTCCGGCAGACAATCTTTTTGGAGCTTTTGCAAGGGCATTTTTTAATCCGTTAAAATCTAAAGTGAAAATTTTTGGACTGAGAAGAGAAGTTTTGTTTTCAACAATTTCAGCATTTGCTTTTGCGGATGTTGAAGTCCAAAGTCGGTCGGTTTGTGCGAATGAAATGCATGATGTAAGCATTCCAATCAACAATAGTTGTTTTTTCATATAAATCCTATTTTGTTTGTGGAGAATCAAAGCTAATAAAAATTATATTATCAAAAACAAAAGTAATTAAGAAAATTTTAGATAATTCGTTTAAAATTATATGCAATGCATTACACTAACTTTAAATTAAATCATTTATGTATGAGAAAAATTAAATTTAAAATTTCAAAATTGCTGTAATAATCGTGAATTACCTTAAAATAAGAAAACCGCCTTAAAAAAGACGGTCTTCATTTATAACAAATTAAATTCTGACTATTTTGTAATATCTCTTCCGATTACCAGTCTCTGGATCTCTGAAGTTCCTTCTCCAATGGTGCACAATTTAGAATCTCTGTAGAATTTCTCAGCAGGGAAATCTTTTGTATAACCGTAACCACCGAAAATCTGTACGGCGTTGTTTGAAATTCTTACACAAGCCTCAGAAGCGTACAGTTTTGCCATCGCACCTTCTTTGGTCATTTTTTGCTTCGCATTTTTCAATGTAGAAGCTCTCTGAATCAACAGTTCTGCGGCATCAATCTCAGTTGCCATGTCTGCCAACATAAAGTTGATCGCCTGAAATTCTGAAATCGATTTACCGAACTGTTTTCTTTCTTTAGCATATTTCAAAGCTGCTTTGTAAGCACCTCTTGCAGTTCCCAAACTCAATGCAGCGATAGAAATTCTACCACCGTCCAAAATTTTCATCGCCTGTTTGAAACCTTCTCCAACTTCACCTAAACGGTTGGCATCTGAAACACGAACGTTATCAAAAATAAGCTCAGCTGTTTCTGAAGCTCTCATTCCAAGCTTGTTTTCTTTTTTACCTGAAGTAAAACCAGCCATCCCTTTTTCTAAAACGAATGCAGTAGAGTTATTTTTTGCTCCGATTTCTCCGGTTCTTGTCATAACAACAGCAATATCACCTGAAATTGCGTGTGTGATAAAGTTTTTTGCTCCGTTGATTACCCATTCGTCGCCATCTTTCACAGCGGTTGTAGACATTCCACCTGAATCTGAACCTGTGTTGTGTTCTGTCAATCCCCAGGCTCCGATCACTTTACCTGAAGCCAGTTGTGGCAACCATCTCTGTCTTTGTTCTTCATTGGCAAATTCGTAGATGTGATTGGTGCAAAGTGAGTTGTGAGCAGCCACAGAAAGACCGATAGAAGGGTCAACCTGAGAAATTTCGTCAAGGATGGTTACATACTCATGATATCCAAGACCAGAACCGCCATATTCTTCAGGAATTACAATTCCCATAAAACCCATTTCTCCTAATTGGTGGAACAATTCTTTAGGGAAAGTCTGGCTTTCGTCCCATTCCATAATATTAGGTCTGATGTTTTTCTCAGCAAAGTCTTTCGCCGTTTCGGCTATCATTTTAATGTTATCCATTGTTTCTGTGTTCATATCTGTAAAAAGTTTCTGCCCAAAGATAAATAAATTGACGAAATAGCAAAATATTTATAGAGGACAGTATGTTTTAGTTTTAAATAATTTGTTATCAATGATTTAATGTTTTAATTAATATATTTTTAATACTTAACATAATATATAGATTGCAATAAAATCTTACCTTAGCAACCCAATTTTAAGATATGAAGAAATTTTTATTCTCTGCTGTGTTTTTATCTGCTATTTTATCAGCCCAAGCTCCGGCTGGTTATTACGACGGAACGACGGGTCTTACAGGCTATGCTTTAAAAACGAAACTGCACGATATTATTTCAGCCAAAAATATCAACTGGCATTATGGTGATTTGCCAAATTATTACAATCAGACAGATTTAGATAAATATTACGATCACGGACCGGGCAATACAACAATTTTGCTGGATATCTACTCTGAAATCCCTGCGGGACCAGATTCTTACGAATATACTTCGGCAAACCTTATCAGTACTTCCGGTGCAGAGGGCTTGGGCTACAACAGAGAGCATGCAGTTCCACAAAGTACGTTCAACAGTAATTATCCGATGTATTCTGATTTACATTTTGTAATTCCTACGGATGCGAGAATTAATCAGTTAAGGAATAATTACCCTTATGGAATAGGAAATTCTACAAATCATTATAATTTTTCAAATACTTCGAGAATGTCTAACAGTGCAATCCCGAATTATGCCTATACCAACCGTGTCTATGAACCAATCGCTGAGTTCAGAGGTGATATTGCCAGAATGCTTCTTTATTTTGCAGTGAGATATGAAGATAAATTGTCTTCCTTTAATACTTCTACAAATATAAATCCTGCAATGGACAGATCTGCATTTGACGGGACTGCCGAGCGTGCTTTTGAGCCGGGCTATATCACCATGTTGTTGCAATGGCATCAGCAGGATCCTGTTTCTCAAAGGGAAATTGACAGAAATAATGCAGTTTTTGCTATTCAGAATAATAGAAACCCTTTTGTTGATAATCCGCAATGGATTAACGCAATTTGGTTGCAGACACCCGATAATGTTGCGCCTCAGGCTCCGTCAAACTTAAATTCTACGCTGACTGGTGCTGGTTTTACTAACTTATCATGGTCGCCAAGCACGAGTACAGATGTTATTGGTTACAATATTTTTCAAAACGGAACATATCTTACGACAACAAAATCAAATTCGATTATCATTGATCATCTTACTGCTTCAACAACGTATAATTTTACTGTTAAAGCTTACGATGCAGGATATTTGCTGTCTGCGGACAGTAATTCTGTAGCAGTTTCCACTCTTGCAACAGATACCAATTCAAAAGATCTTTACATTACAAAATATATAGAAGGAACAGGTGACAATAAAGCAATTGAAATCGTAAACAAAACCGGTCACGAAGTTGATTTGAATAATTACAGCATCCGTGTTCAATATTACAACAGCACCGTTCCTGTTTATTATTATGGGAACAGTTTTGAACTCGAAGGGAAAATTCCTAACAATGCAAGTTATGTGATCTTAAATCCCAAAGCTTCACTTTCATGTTATACCAATACCAATGCAGATTTCCTTACCGCGGGAGATGCTATGACTTTTTCCGGAACTCAGTATGTGGAATTAAATTATAAATCAACGACGGTAGATGCCATTGGAAGCAGGTTTGTGAGCAATTCACTTGGTGATGTTTCTCTATACAGAAAAAATACTGTCACACAACCGAATACAAGTTTCATAATTGGTGAGTGGGATTCTTATGGTGTGAATTACTGTCAGAATTTGGGTACGCTTTCAGTTTCTGATTTGGTTTCAGGGAATAATGAATTCAAAATTTATCCAAATCCTGTTTCTGATTATATTTCTGTCAGTGGAAATGTAGAGAATGTGAAAAAGGCTCAGATTCTAGATTATTCAGGGAAATTGATTTATACTGAACACAATCCGTTTAAAAACAGGAAAAATATTTCGGTACAGAATCTTGCCAGCGGAAATTACATCCTTAATCTGGATGGGAAAACTTTTAAATTTATAAAGAAGTAGATTAACCGAATAGGTTTGCGAAGTAATTGTTGATCACAGTCCAGAAATTTTTACCCAGAAAATAAATCAGGATAGAAGTGATGATCCCTTTTACTGTGAAGAAAATGATGCCGCCGACGCCGAATTTCTTCACCAGCTGCTTCCATTTGGATTTTTTCTTTTCTTCAGTTCCCTCATCAAGTACCTTGTTGTTTTCCATCTCTGAATTTCAAATGATTACTGCACAAAGATAAACATGTTTATAATCATTCCAAATAATTTTGATTTTAAATTTTATAAATTTTTTCTGGTACGGGATATTTTTTTATCTTAGGCAAAACGAAAAGTAAAATTTTTATGTCAAAAAAAGTCAAAGATTTCGGAATTGAAAAATCATTAAAAAATTTAGGAATCAAAGATGAAAACAAAGGAACTTCTACTGGAGGTAAATTTTTTGCATCAGGAAAAACAATAGAAAGTTATTCTCCGGCAGACGGAAGATTAATAGGAAAAGTAAAATTATCGGGTGAAAAAGATTACGACAAAGTAATGGAATCTGCCCAAAAAGCCTTTCTGGAATTCAGAACAATGCCCGCACCAAAAAGAGGCGAAATCGTACGCCAGCTCGGGCAGAAATTAAGAGATTATAAAGACGACCTCGGCAAACTTGTTTCCTACGAAATGGGAAAATCTCTGCAGGAAGGTCTTGGTGAAGTTCAGGAAATGATTGATATCTGCGACTTTGCAGTTGGTTTATCAAGACAGCTTCATGGCTACACCATGCATTCCGAAAGACCTGGTCACAGGATGTACGAGCAATATCATCCGCTTGGTATCGTAAGCATTATTACAGCATTTAATTTTCCGGTTGCAGTTTGGGCGTGGAACACAGCATTAGCCTGGATTTGTGGAAACGTTACCATCTGGAAACCATCAGAAAAGACACCTCTCTGTGCGATTGCCTGCCAGAATATTATGAATGAAGTTTTAAGGGAAAACAATCTTTCCGAAGGAATTTCAAGCGTATTGGTTGCAGATCATGAGATCGGACAAAAATTGGTGGATGACAAACGTGTTGCTTTGGTTTCATTTACCGGTTCTACAAGAGTCGGAAGAATGGTTTCTTCTAAAGTAGCTGAAAGATTCGGTAAATCAATCCTTGAATTGGGTGGAAATAATGCGATCATCATTTCTAAAGATGCCGATTTGGACATGTCAATCATCGGGGCAGTTTTTGGAGCCGTGGGAACTGCCGGACAAAGATGTACATCTACAAGAAGACTGATTATTCATGAATCTGTCTATGATGAAGTGAAAAACCGTCTGGCAAAAGCTTACGGACAGTTAAAAATCGGAAATCCTTTAGACGAAAATATGCACGTGGGACCGCTTATTGACGTTGAAGCAGTAAATCAATATGAATTGGCTATTGAAAAATGCAAAGCAGAAGGCGGAAAATTTGTCGTTGAAGGAGAAGTTTTAGAAGGAAAAGATTACGAATCCGGCTGTTATGTAAAACCATGCATCGCAGAAGTTGAAAATTCTTTCGAAATCGTTCAGCACGAAACGTTTGCACCGATTTTATATTTAATTAAATATTCAACTTTGGAAGAAGCGATTGCGATTCAGAATGATGTTCCTCAGGGACTTTCTTCGGCAATTATGACTACAAATTTGAGAGAAGCGGAATTATTCCTTTCACACGCAGGTTCAGACTGTGGAATTGCCAACGTGAATATCGGAACTTCAGGTGCTGAAATCGGTGGAGCTTTCGGTGGTGAAAAAGAAACCGGCGGAGGCAGAGAATCAGGCTCTGATGTCTGGAAATACTATATGAGAAGACAAACCAACACTATCAATTACACCGCAAGTCTTCCATTGGCTCAGGGAATTAAATTTGATTTATAAAGTACAATGAAGAGATTATTATTGACTGTTTTTTTCTTATTATCTATTTTTTGTTTTGCTCAAGATGCAGATGAGAAAGAAATTTATTCTTTAATAATCAACAGTTTTCCTGAAAAAGAACTTAAAATTAATAACAAAGTTTATTTCGTGGGCTACGAGATTTCTGATGATGAAGAATACAGAATGTACATGAGGAAATTTTTATTTCTAAAAAAAAGTACCTGTAAAAACTTTATTAAAAATAAGGCAATCAAAAGCATAATTAATAATAATTTCTCTACAGAGAAAAAAATTATTATGACAGACACTAAGGATGAGGAATCGCTCCGTTTTTCCAATATTGGCTTTAGTGAGAATAAGGATCAAGCATTTGTTCAATACAGAAAAAAGGAAACTTATTATGTGCTTTTTGATTTAAAAAACGGAAAGTGGTCTTTAAAAACGAAAATAAACAATCAATATTTTTTAAAATTCATCAATAACAATTTAAATTAATATGGATAACATAATTGAAATTCAAACAAATAAAATAAAAGAAACAGTCGGTAAACACGTTTTAGCAGACGGTTTCGACTTTGTAATGGATATTGAAAACTCTCACGGATCGTGGATTCATGATTCAGTTTCAGGGAAAAATTTTCTGGATATGTTTTCAATGTTCGGCTCGGCTTCCATCGGTTACAACCATCCTTATTTAGTAGAAAAATCTGAATGGCTGGGAAAAATGGCAGTCAACAAACCTACTTTGGCAGATGTTTATTCTAAAGAGTATGCTCAGTTTCTTGAAACTTTCGAAAGAGTAGTGATGCCTAAAGAACTTCAGTACGCATTCTTTATTGAAGGCGGAGCTATGGGCGTTGAAAATGCTATGAAAGCGTGCTTCGACTGGAAAACGAGAAAAAATTTCGAAAAAGGTTTAGACATCGAAGCAGGCATCTGCATCCATTTCAGACAGGCATTCCACGGAAGAAGCGGTTACACTTTAAGTTTAACTAATACTTCAGATCCAAGAAAATATCAGTATTTCCCGATGTTTGACTGGCCAAGAATTTTGAATCCTAAATTACATTTTCCAATCACCGAAGAAAATTTAGAGGAAACCATTAAAAATGAAAATCTCGCTTTAATTCAGATTACAGAAGCTATTCTTTCAAATCCGGATAAAGTGGCCTGTATTATTATTGAACCTATTCAGGCTGAAGGTGGAGACAATCATTTCAGAGACGAATTTTTTGTTGGTTTGAGAAAAATCTGTGATGAGCATGAAGTCCTGTTAATTTTTGACGAAGTTCAGACAGGCATCGGAATCACCGGAAAAATGTGGGCTTTTGAACATTTAAGTGTAAGACCGGACATTATTTCTTTTGGAAAGAAAACGCAGGTTTGCGGTGTTTTGGCAAATAAAGAAAAATTTGACGAGATCCCGAATAATGTTTTCAGAGAAAGCTCAAGAATCAATTCTACTTTTGGTGGAAATTTAATTGATATGCTCCGTTTCCAATTGGTAATGGAAGTGATTGAGAAAGAAAATCTTTTGGAAAATGCCAATACCGTTGGTGAATATCTTTTGGAAGGTTTGCAGAAATTAGCACAAAAATATCCTGAAAAACTGTCTAACGCAAGAGGAAAAGGTTTGATGTGTGCAATAGATTTGCCATCCGGCGAGCACAGAGATAAAATCAGGAATGTACTGTACGATGATGGTTTAATCATTCTTTCATGTGGTGATCAGTCTATCCGCTTCAGACCACATTTGAATGTTACAAAAGAAGAAATTCAGATTGCTTTAGACAAAATCGAGAACAATATTAATAAAATTTAAAATTCCGAAATTTGGAATTCTGAAAAAAACGTCCTATATTTAGATACTCAAAATGTATATTATATGGAACGTAACACGAGAGTATCAGTATTTGAAAGCGATAAGCCGGCAGAAATTCAGTTGATTAAGTCTAAACTTGATGAAGCGGAAATTGCCAATGCAACAGAAAACAATTATCTAACCTTTACAACAACGCCCACAGCAACATCGTTGAAGGTAATGGTTGACTTGCAGGATGAGAAAAAAGCATTCGATGTTATTGATGCTTATCTTCAGCAAAGTGAAAATAAATGAAAACAATTTCATAATTTTAAATTTTACTACTTCGGAACCGAAAATTAATTCATATTAGTTTTCGGTTTTTTTTAGTGCCAATGTTTGATTAATATATTTCTTAATGAATTTTTAATGTGAAATTTTTGGCATTAATTGTGTTATTTCCCAATTTTCAAGTTTGTAATAAAAACTTTATATGACTCATAAAAACGAAATCCATTTTAGAAAAGCAAATACCTCAGACATTGATGTTATTTGGGAAATTATTCAGCAATCGATCGAACGTAGAAGAAAAGATGGGAGCAAGCAATGGCAGAACGGTTATCCCAATTTGCAAACGATAGAAAGCGATGTCTCAAAAGGTTTTGGATTTGTTCTTACAGTCGATGATGAAGTGGCGGTTTATGTAGCATTAATATTTAATGATGAGCCTGCCTACAGCTCTATTGAAGGAGCGTGGCTTACAACCGGAGAGTTTGTAGTTGTGCATAGAGTGGCTGTTTCAGAAAACTTTGCCGGACAGGGACTGGCGAAAAAACTCTTCGATTACATTGAAGAGTTCACAAGGTCTCAAAATGTTTTGAGTATAAAAGTTGATACGAATTATGACAACGATGCGATGCTTAAAATTTTAGAGTCTAAAGGTTATACTTATTGTGGTGAAGTTTATCTTGCAGGAGGCGTAAGAAAAGCTTTTGAAAAAGTGTTGATTTAAAAAAACAGTAAAAGTTAAATCTGTTTTCATTGATTCTTTATCAAACACTTTATTTATAAACTCTATCAAGTTTGTTCGTTTAGTTTCGAACTAATTTCTACATTTGTTCAAAATTTTCTACAATGAAAAAAAGTTTAGAGGTTGATGAGAAAATATTTCAGGATGCCGTAAAATTTTACGGAACTGTTCTCAATTTACCTCCTTTGGCTTCAAAAATATATTCCTACCTGATTTTCGATTTTGATAAGGTGGGAATTACTTTTGATGAGTTTGTTGAGGTCTTCTCAGCAAGCAAAAGTTCAGTTTCTACAAGTCTTGTCTTACTTCTAAATTCAGAATTAATCGTTGATATCAATAAAATGGATGAAAGGAAACGCTATTTTTTTGCCAACGATGATTATAAGAAAATAAGGTTTGAAAGAATTGTCCAGAAAATGCAGGATGAATTAAAACTGATGGATGATCTGAAAAAATTCAGAAAAGCAGAACACAAAGAAGATGATGAAAGAATAGATGTTTACAAAGCACTCTTAAATAAAAGCATATCAAATATACAGGAATCTCTTAATAAACTATAAAATGAACAACAAACTAATCATACTTTCTGTAGCATCGCTTTCTTTGGCGTCTTGCAAGAAAGAAGAGCCTAAACAGGATGCTGCAAAGGCTTTTCCGGTGGTAAAGGTTGAAACCAGAAACATCACGGGCTACCAGACTTTTCCGGCAAGCATTCAGGGTAAGGTCAACAATGATGTCCGTGCTAAAATTCAGGGTTACATCACTCAGGTTTTGGTAGATGAAGGACAATATGTGACCAAAGGTCAGGCATTATTCCGTCTGGAAACTAATACTTTAAATGAAACTGCAGCCGCAGCAAAAGCAGGTGTTGGTGCAGCACAGTCCAACATCGCAGCAGCTCAGGCAGCCGTAAATGCCGCTCAGGTAGAAGTTAACAAACTGAAACCGTTGGTTGACAAGAAAATCATCAGTAATGTTCAGCTTCAGACTGCTCAGGCCAATCTCGCTCAGGCTCAGGCACAGGTTCAGCAGGCAAAAGCTGCGAGAGAGCAGGCGAATGCCAATTATAAAGGTGCTGCTGCTAACGTAGATTATTCGATTATTCGTGCACCTATTTCCGGTGTTGTCGGGAAATTACCTTTAAGAGTGGGAAGTTTGGTTGGACCTTCTGATCAGACTGCTTTAACGACAGTTTCAGATACCTCAGAAATCTATGCTTATTTTTCAATGAATGAAAAAGAGTATTTTGATTTCCTTGAGAAATCTCCGGGAGCTTCAATGTCTGAAAAAATTAAGAATATTCCGATGGTTGAGCTTGAATTGGCGAACGGAAGTTTATATCCTGAAAAAGGTAGAGTGGAAGCCATCACCGGACAAATTGATCCTACGACAGGAACCATTCAGTTCAGAGTTTCATTTACCAATGCTTCAAAACTTTTAAGCAACGGAAACAGCGGTAAAATAAGACTTCCAAAATATTACAACAATGTTTTGGTTGTACCTGAAGGAGCAACTTACGAACAACAGGGAATCGTTTATGTTTATAAAGTGGATAAAGACACCGCTAAAAATGCTGTGGTAAATATCATAGACAGAATCGACAATCTAGCTTTAATAAAAGATGGTGTAAAACAAGGTGATGCGGTAGTGGCAGCGGGTACAGGAACTTTGAAAAACGGAACTCCGGTAAAACCACAGCCTACGACTACTGACGAAATCGTGAAATCTATAAAACCGAAATTCTAATGATAAAAAACTTTATTAACAGACCGGTTTTATCCACAGTAATCTCCATCCTGATTGTAATACTCGGGGTTTTGGGACTTACTGCCCTTCCGGTGACACAGTATCCGGATATTGCACCGGCAACAGTGAGTGTAAGAGCAACTTACACAGGAGCCAACGCCGAAACCGTAATGAAAAGTGTCGTTGTTCCTTTAGAAGAGCAGATCAACGGGGTTGAAGGAATGGATTACATTACTTCAACTGCAGGAAACGACGGCTCTGCACAAATTCAGGTGTTTTTTAAACAGGGTGTTGATGCAGATATTGCTGCAGTAAACGTTCAAAACAGGGTTTCCAGAGCGAGCCCATTACTTCCAAGTGAAGTTACACGTTCCGGAGTTGTTACTCAGAAGCAGCAGACGAGTGCATTGATGTACCTTTCTTTCTATTCTGAAAACAAAAATATCGATGACGTTTATCTTCAAAACTTTTTGAATATCAACGTTATTCCAAATCTCCAAAGGATTAATGGAGTAGGTGAAGCCAACGTTTTTGGAGGTAAAAATTATTCAATGAGAGTTTGGCTCGATCCTGCAAAATTAGCAGCTTATGGAATTACGCCAACCGAAGTGACCAACGCAATCAACGATCAGAGTAGAGAAGCGGCGGCCGGATCATTAGGACAAAACAGCGGAAGTTCTTTTGAATACATCATTAAATATGTCGGAAAATTCAGTGAAAAGGAACAATATGATGATATCATTATTAAATCTCTTCCGGACGGACAGAATTTAATGCTGAAAGATGTTGCTAAAGTAGAGTTAGGTGGGCTTTCTTACTCAGGAGTGGGTGAAAACGGAGACAATCCATCCATCAGTATGGGGGTTTTCCAGACTCCGGGATCAAATGCTCAGGAGATTATTGAAAACATTAAAAAACAGCTTAAAGAAAATGAAAGTTCATATCCTGAGGGTGTAAAATATACATTTAACTTTGATACCAATGAATTCCTGGATGCATCTATTGAAAAAGTTATTCATACTTTAATTGAAGCATTTATCCTGGTATTTATTGTAGTTTATATTTTCTTACAGGATTTCAGATCAACATTGATTCCGGCAATTGCGGTTCCGGTTTCAATTGTAGGAACATTCTTTTTCCTGAATTTATTCGGATATTCATTAAACCTTTTAACGCTATTTGCCTTGGTATTGGCAATTGGTATTGTGGTTGATGATGCGATTGTCGTCGTCGAAGCCGTTCACGCCAAGATGGAAAATGGTATTTCTGATGCTAAAAAAGCAACGGTTGAGGCGATGGATGAGATTACCGGAGCGATTATCTCAATTACTTTGGTAATGGCAGCGGTATTTATTCCGGTAACATTTATTACAGGGCCTACCGGTGTGTTTTATCAGCAGTTTGGTATTACTTTAATTATTGCGATTATAATTTCGGCAGTGAATGCATTGACATTGAGTCCGGTTTTATGTTCATTATTCTTAAAACCTCATGACGAGCATCATAAAGAATATAAAGATTTAAATTTCATTAAAAAGTTCTTTTATAAATTTAATATTGGTTTTAAAACCGCTACAGAACGTTACGGTAGAGGATTTAATTTCTTGATTAAACACAAATGGGTAACCTTAGTTATTCTTGTTGTTACTGGAGGAATTATCTATTGGGCAAACGGAAGCATGAAAAAAGGTTTCGTACCAACGGAAGACAGAGGAATTATCTTTACAGACGTTCAGCTGCCGCCAGGAGCATCGATGGAAAGAACTTACACCGTTCTGAAAACTTTACAAAAAGAAGCCTTGAAAATTCCTGGAATTCAGAATGTAACTATTTCTACAGGTAGAGGATTATTATCAGGAAACGGTAGTAATAATGGTCTTGCTTTCGTAAAATTGAAACCTTTTGATGATAGAAAAGGTGATGGATTATCATCTGATGAAATTACTAAGAGATTATTTGGTTTAGCAGGAAAAGTTCCCGACGCGAAAGTAGTATTCTTCCAGCCTCCAAGTGTACCGGGATTCGGTAACAGTGCAGGTTTTGAAATGGTTCTTTTAGATAAATCGGGAGGTGATTTTGCACAGTTGGATGCTAAAACGAATGAATTTATCGGAAATTTAATGCAAAGACCCGAAATTGAATTTGCCCAAACATCATTCAATACAAAATATCCTCAGTATTTAATGGAAATTAATGTTCCGTTAGCTAAACAAAAAGGTGTTTCTGTAAACGACATCCTATCTGCAATGCAGGGTTATATTGGTGGAATTTACAGCGCCGACTTTACAAAATACGGAAAACAGTTCAGAGTAATGATTCAGGCGCTTCCGGAAGACAGAGCGGATGCGGCGAATCTTAATCAGTATTATGTGAAAACGAGTTCCGGAGAAATGTCGCCAATTTCACAGTTTGTGAGCTTGACAAAAACGTACGGACCACAATCTGTTGGTCGATACAACTTGTTCACGTCAGTGAAAATTACCGGAGCCAACAAAGCAGGCTATAGCTCAGGAGATGCGATTACAGCGGTTCAGGCGGTAGCTAACGAAACACTGGATCAGAATTATGATGTAGAATTTACTGGTCTTACCAGAGAAGAATTAAGCTCAGGATCTCAAACTTTATTGATCTTTGCTTTAAGTTTGGTGTTTGTTTATTTTATTCTTTCTGCTCAGTACGAAAGTTATATTTTACCTTTGGTAGTGGTAATTTCACTTCCTCTTGGTGTAATGGGAGCCTATTTCGGACAGAAAATAATGGGTCTTGAAAACAACATTTACTTCCAGATTGCATTGATTATGTTGGTCGGATTATTGGCTAAAAATGCGATTTTGATTATCGAATTTGCAGTTCAGAGAAGACATCACGGTGAAACTATTGTTGAATCTGCCATTAATGCCGCAAAAGCGAGATTGAGACCAATTTTAATGACATCATTAGCATTTATCTTCGGCTTATTACCATTGGTTTTAGCAAGCGGAATTGGTGCTGTGGGTAACAGATCAATCGCAACAGGTGCTTCAATTGGATTGTTGATAGGTACTATTTTAGGAGTTTTCGTAATTCCTGTTTTGTACGTAGTTTTCCAGACTTTGCAGGAAAAAATCAAACCAATTAAACCGAAAGAAATCAATTTAGCCGAATAAAAATCTTTAAGATTTAAATAATGAAAAATTTATCAATAATAAAAGGAACGGCTTTATCGGTGCTTACCGCTGTAGTTCTTACTTCTTGTCATGTACAAAAAGAGTATGAAAGACCTTCAGCTGTGGTAGATGAAAAACTCTTCCGAACAGATATGCTTCCACAAGACAGCACGAGCACGGCAAATGTTTCCTGGAAAGAAATATTTACTGATCCTGTTCTTCAGAAACATATTTCAAAAGCCTTAGAAAATAATTTAGATATAAGAATCGCATTGCAGAATATTACTTCTGCAGAAGCGTACCTGAGACAAAGCAAAGCAGCCTATCAGCCGACATTAACCGTTGGTCCGGGTTATACTTTTCAGACTCAGTCACTGAACACGCAGTTTGGGCAGATCATTGGGGAAAGAAGATATGTCAATCAGTTTGATATTACCGGAAGTATCGCTTGGGAAGCTGATTTGTGGGGAAAATTAAAAGCTCAGGAAAAAGCGCAGCTGGCAACTTATTTAGGAAATGTTTCAGCGCATCAGGCTGTAAAAAGTAATTTGGTTTCTTCGATTGCATCTGGTTATTTTCAATTGTTGACATTAGACAATCAGAAAAAGATTATTAACGAAACTATAAAAATCAGAGAAGATAATCTTGAAACCACTAAAGCTTTAAAAGAAGCAGGAACTTTGACGGAGGTTGCAGTTCAGCAAAGTCAGGCTTTGGTTTATAATGCTCAGTCTCTGTTGATCGATATCGATACGCAGATTCAGCAATTGGAAAACACAATTAGTCTTTTGATGGGCGAGCCTTCACAAGCGATTGAAAGAACGACTTTGGAAAGCCAGACACTTCCTGAAAACTTCGCACTGGGTTATCCTGCCAATTTATTGGCCAATCGTCCTGATGTAATGCAGGCAGAATTTAATCTGATGAATGCTTTTGAATTGACAAATTCCGCAAAAGCACAGTTTTATCCGACGCTTAAACTTACAGGAAGTGGAGGATTACAGTCGGTGGATATTGATCATTTGTTCAGCGTTAATTCACTTTTTGCAAGTTTAATTGGAGGTTTAGCACAGCCAATTTTAAACAAAAGACAAATTAAAACCAACTACAAAGTTAGTTTGGCAAATAAAGAAACGGCTTATTTGAATTTCAGAAAAACCATTCTTACAGCCGGAAAAGAAGTTTCTGATGCCATCAGAGTATTTTCTGTTCAGGATTCTTTTATTGATTTAAAAGAAAAAGAACTGGAATCTTATAAAAAATCAGTTGACTATTCTCAGGAATTGGTCAACTACGGTATGGCAAACTATCTTGAAGTGCTTACAGCGAATGTAAATGCATTAAATGCAGAATTGAATATTTCAAATGCCCAATACAGCAAAATGAAAGCGGCAGTAGACCTTTACCAAGCCTTAGGTGGCGGGTGGAAGTAATCTTTCTGTTGTTAGATTTTTATATTAATCTTGTTTTAAACGCATACTTTTCGGAGTGTGCGTTTTCTTTTTTGATGAATCTTAAGCATTTAGCATTAATTTTAGGTAGATCTTCAATAAAATTTAACAAATTATTTGTATATATGGTTTAATTACTTACTTTTGTACCGCTTCGTGTAAAAAGCACGGAATAACGGGGAATTAGCTCATCTGGCTAGAGCGTTAGACTGGCAGTCTAAAGGTGACGGGTTCGATCCCCGTATTCTCCACCAAAAAAAACTTTATCAAACCTTGTAATCTTATGAAGAAATTTTTTTTACTTGTGTTAATGGCTGTAATGTTCATCGGTTGTAACTCTGATGACGAATTAACCCTTATTGATTACGTCGGAACGTGGTCTGGTACCTACACCGGAACTAATGATAAAGGAGATTGGAACTTCGTAGTTGCCGATGACGGAAAAGTAACCGGAACGATGCATTCTATCAACAGCAATCAAAACTTTGCAATTATCGGTCGTCTGGACAGATCTGGTCAGTTGGTTGCAGAACTTGCTGTACCTGCAAAAGGAAATTTCAACGGTACACTGACTGTAGAGAAAAAAGGTAACGGAGCCTGGGACATCAGTCTTCCGGCACCTGCAAGAAGCGGAACTTGGGAAGGAACGAAAGATAAAAAGTAATTATCTGCTAAAAATATTTAAACCACAGTTTTTTTTAACTGTGGTTTTTTTGTGGAATATTAAATTTTTAGAATAAATGATTCATTAAAATAACCTCTCTGTTTTCAAGCAAAGGAATAATTTGCTTTACAACTAAATTTTGATAGTGCTCAGAATTCCTGTGAAGTTCTACTGCCGATTCATTTTCATAACCCTCAAATAAAATCAAAGTATTTTCATCGGTTTTGCTCTGATGGATTTTGTAAAATAGATTTCCTTTTTCTTCAGAACTTTTTTGTGAAGCTTCTTTCATCATCTGTAGTACCGCTTCCAATTCTCCTGCTTTTACCTGCCATTTGGCATATACGTAAAATGCCTGTTCGTTCATCTTTTTTTAGTTTTAAATTAAAAATTTTTAGATTCTAAAAGAGCCACCATTTTTTCTCCAACTCCTCTTGCTGAAGCAGGATTCTGCCCGGTTACCAAATTTCCATCAGCAATACTGTTGGCCGACCATGCTTCCGCTGCGTGAAAAATAGCGCCTTGTTCAGTCAAAGCAGTCTGCAAGTCAAAAGGGACATCAGCTCTCGCATAATTATCTTCTTCTTCAGTCGTGAAAGAAGTGATATTTTTTCCGTTGACAAGATATGTTCCGTCACTTAATTTTACATTGAGCAAAGAAACAGGACCATGACAAACAGCTCCTACGATACCGTTTCTTTCATAAACTCCAGCGATTACTTTTTTCAATTCATCGTTTTCCGGCATATCGACCATCGGAGCCAAACCGCCTGGAATGAAAACTGCATCATAATTATTGACATCAACATCTGAAAGTTTTGCAGCTTTCTGCATATCTTCCCAACCTTGTCCGGTCAGAAATTTTAAATTTTCAGGATCATCTGCTAAATTTAACGCATCCAAAAACGGTGATTCGCCCGTTAAACTTGCAAAATCAACCTGGAATTCTGCTTTTTCAAATTCTGCGTAAGGATGTGCTACTTCAGGTAAAAAAGTTCCTGTTCTTCTGTTGTTGGATCCAATTGCATTTGCATTAGAAACAATGATTAATACTTTTGCTTTCATAATTAAAATTTTTAATTGAATGATTTTTTGTTTAAATTTCTAAAGCAAATGTAGGTCGATACAAAGCCTCAATAGAAGGAGGGAAGTCACAAAAAAAGTGTGACTAAAATCACACTTAATATTTTAAAGTTCGAACAAATTATTTTTCATTAGCATAAAGCCTGCTCAAAGTTTCCCTACTCATGCCAAGATATTCAGCAATATATTTTTTAGGAATTTGTTGTACGAGATCTGGATATAATTTTGAAAATTCTTCATACCGCTGCAAAGGCGTGCTTGATAGCAGAAGTCTTATTCTTTGCTGTAAAGCGATGTAGCCATTGGTGAGTTTTACTCTGAAAAAATGTTCCATCTTGTGAAATTCTGACGATAATTTTTCTCTTCCTTCCAAAGTAAGGCATAGAACTTCGCCATCTGTGAGGCATTCTACAAACATGGTTGAGCTGTTTTGTTTAAAGAAAGCCGTATAATCGGTCATCCACCAGTTTTTTTTCGCAAATTGCACGATGTGCTCTTTTCCGTTTTCATCGAGATAAAAGACTTTATAAATTCCATCTAAAACTAAAAATTCATACTGTACTTCGTCACCGTCATGAAGCAGGAACTGATTTTTACGGACATATTTATGCGTAAAAAATGTTTTGATGAATTCAAATTCATCATCTGTGATGGATGTAATTTCTTCTATATGTTCCCGCAGTCTTTTCATGAATGTTAATTAGTAAAATGTAAATTTAAATAAAATTCATCAGGATAAAAGATAATGATTCTTTAATATTTGCATTTGAAAATCAAGAAATACAGATCTTGGAATCGTAAAAATCGGCATAGCATTTAGGACAATAAATTCCATAAAATTCCGTATTTTTGCCACTTGTGATTTTCATGTAAAATCACTCCAAATTATGAGCGAATCTAAAGAATATATAGAAGTTTACGGAGCCAGAGAACACAATCTTAAAAACATTGATGTCAAAATTCCGAGAAACGAATTGGTCGTGATTACCGGACTTTCAGGCAGTGGCAAATCTTCGTTGGCTTTCGATACGATTTTTGCCGAAGGACAGCGTCGCTACATCGAAACATTTTCTGCTTATGCCAGACAGTTTTTAGGTGGATTGGAACGTCCTGATGTTGATAAAATTGAAGGACTTTCTCCTGTAATTGCCATTGAGCAGAAAACAACCAACAAAAATCCGCGTTCAACGGTAGGAACCGTTACAGAACTGTACGATTATCTGCGTCTTTTATTCGCAAGAGTTTCCGATGCCTATTCTCAGACGACAGGAAAAAAACTGGTAAGCTATACCGAAGATCAGATTTTAGATGCCATCAAAGAAAATTACAAAGGCGAAAAAATTATGCTGATGGCGCCTGTTGTGCGTTCCAGAAAAGGGCATTATCACGAGCTTTTCGTACAGATGGCAAAAAAAGGATACGGACAGGCAAGAATTGACGGCGAACTGCAGGATATTGAGTATGATTTAAAACTCGACCGTTACAAAACCCACGACATCGACATCGTTATCGACCGTTGGATCATCGGTGAATCAGCTTCCGAAGCAAGAATGGAAAAATCGTTGCGAACTGCCATGGAAATGGGAGAAGGCTTGATTGGAATTCAAAAATTAGGAAGTACGGATATTGAATACTTTTCTAAGAATTTAATGGATGCCGAAACAGGTCATTCATTAGCATTACCTGAACCAAATACGTTTTCTTTCAACTCTCCGAAAGGAAGCTGCCCGAGTTGTAAAGGTTTAGGAACCATCAAAAAAATCAACACTGATTATTTTGTTGAAAATCCGAAATTATCAATCAATCAGGGAGGTTTGCTGCCTTTGGAAGATATTAAATCCAATAAATATATTCTTTCTCAGATTAAAAATATTCTTGAAATATTTGGTTTGGGATTGTCGACGCCGTTCAAAGATATTCCGGCTGAAGCGTTGAATTATATGTACAACGGCTGCCATAAAGAATTTAGTAAAGATTTAAAATATGCAGGAATTACCAAAAAAATTAAAGTCAGTTTTGATGGTTTAATTCCTTTCATGGAAGAACTGATCGAGGAGAGAGAATCTTACGAAGCGATTTTGCTGGAAAGACATTTTACAACAGAAGAAACCTGTCCGGAATGCAAAGGTGCACGTCTTCAGCCATCAAGTTTAAGTTTTAAAATTGACGGAAAAAATATCGCAGAAATCAACGGTTTGAGTCTTTCAGATTTAAAAGACTGGTTAAGAGAAGTAAAAGATAAGTTCTCAGAAAAAAACGGAATTATCGCTCACGAAATTTTAAAGGAAATTGAAACCAGACTTCAATTTTTACTGGATGTCGGTTTGGATTATCTGAGTCTGAGCAGAAGTTCAAAAACCCTTTCCGGTGGGGAATCCCAGAGAATCCGTCTGGCAACACAGATTGGTTCTCAATTGGTCAACGTTCTTTATATTCTGGATGAACCAAGTATCGGATTGCACCAGAGAGACAACGAAAGGCTGATTAATTCATTGAAAAATCTCCGTGACATCGGAAACTCTGTTTTGGTGGTGGAACACGATAAAGACATGATCATGGAAGCCGATGAAGTCTTGGATATTGGTCCTAGAGCAGGTAAATTTGGAGGCGAAATTCTTTGGCAGGGAAAACCGAAAGATTTACTGAAAGCCGATACCATCACAGCTGATTATATCAATGGTAAAAGAAAAATTGCCATTCCGGAAGTCAGAAGAGAAGGAAATGGGAAAAGCATCGTCTTAAAAGGCGCTACAGGAAATAATCTTAAAAATGTAACGCTTGATATTCCGTTAGGAAAACTGGTGGTTGTCACCGGAATTTCGGGAAGCGGAAAATCATCGCTGATCAACGGAACGTTGTACCCGATTCTGAACAAACATTTTTACAGAGCCGTTCAGGAGCCTTTGCCATTTAAAAAAATTGAAGGTCTTGACAATATCGATAAAATTGTAGACGTAGATCAGACTCCGATTGGTAGAACGCCCCGTTCAAATCCAGCGACCTACACAGGAATGTTTACAGACATCCGAAACCTTTTTGCGGAATTGCCTGAATCTAAAATCCGTGGTTACAAGCCCGGAAGATTTTCATTCAACGTAAAAGGCGGAAGATGCGAAACCTGTCAGGGAGGTGGTTTGAAGGTGATTGAAATGAATTTTTTACCCGACGTTTATGTTCACTGCGAGACCTGCAACGGAAAACGTTTCAACAGAGAAACACTGGAAGTCCGTTATAAAGGAAAATCAATTTCTGACGTATTGGAAATGACGATTGATGAAGCTGTAGATTTCTTTCAGCCGATTCCGAAAATTTTTGCAAGAGTGAAAACTTTGCAGGATGTCGGTTTGGGTTACATCACGATGGGACAGCAGTCTACAACGCTTTCCGGTGGGGAAGCACAGCGTATCAAACTGGCAACCGAACTCGCAAAAAGACAAACCGGAAATACTTTATATATTCTTGACGAACCCACAACCGGACTTCATTTTGAAGACGTTAAAATTCTGATGGATGCCATTAATAAACTGGTAGAATTAGGAAATTCATTCATCATCATCGAGCATAATATGGATGTGATTAAGCTTGCAGATCACATTATCGACGTCGGTCCCGAAGGCGGAAAGCACGGCGGAGAGATTATTGCCAAAGGAACTCCCGAAGAGATCATTAAATCTAAAAGATCTTTGACAGGGAAGTATTTGAAGAAGGAGATGTAGTTCGTATCATTTTTGTCTTTTCAACGAAAATGTAGTTATGAAATCGATTAAAATTTATATTGTAGTTTTTGTATTTTCACTTTCACTTACATCGTGTTTGATTAGATCTACAACCAGCGCAAGAGGTACTCATTCGAAACTAATTCCGCCAGGTCAGGCAAAAAAAATATATGGCACAAAATCAGCAAGGATATTTGCTCCAGGACAAAACAAATAATTTGAAAAGATTAAAACTGCAGCGAAAGTTGCAGTTTTTCTATGAAAAAGCATTAGAAGACAATTCCCAATGTTAACTTTTCAATTATTTTAAAAATTTAAATAACTGAAAATCAATATTTTAAATTTTAATGTTAACTGAATATTAACTGAATGTAAAATTTATATGAATTAATTTATATATCTTTGAATTAGAAAATAAGAAACAATAATAATTAACTCTAAAAATCAAAGACATATGAAAAATAAATTTCAAATATTCGCAGCTTCAGTTTTCGTATTTGCATTTGCAGCAATGTTTAACACAGCAAAAGCTCAAGTATCTTCAGACAATACAATTAAAGAAGTTCAGTTAAATAAAACTGATGCTTTTAATGAAATCAGAAACCAACTGATGGCTAATTTTGATTTCACCAATCAGGATTACCAGCAGGGTATCGTAAATTCTGAGGTGAAATTTGATGTTTCGGAAGAAGGTAAAATTGTAAATGTACATTCAAAAGGAGATTGCAAAGTAGTAAGCAAAGAAATTGAAAAAATCCTAAGCAATCTGCACTACAGAATTGATTCTTCAAAAATGAACGAAAAAATGCTGGCTTCAAGCTTTGTAATGCCTGTGCGAGTAGATATCAACAACAGATAAATGACTTTATCATACTATTTTGAAACTGCCTTTACGGGCAGTTTTTTTATTGGTGTCAATTGTTTAATTTTGATTTTTAAATCTGAATTTTGGAAGAAATTTTGAATGTCGTTTTACGTTCGCTCTGTGTTTACCTTTTCATGGTCACCGCAATCCGTGTGTTTGGAAAAAACCAGTTATCTCAGCTTAATGCGGGGGACGTGGTTTTGCTTCTTCTCATTTCAAACGCCGTGCAGAATGCCATGGTGGGACCAGACACTTCTTTGCAGGGCGGTATTATTGCAGCATTGGTACTTTTTGCAGCCAATTTTATTCTGAAAAGCATTATGTTTAAAAATCCGAAATTTAAAAGTTTTCTGGAGGAAGATCCTGTCATTCTTATTAGAGATGGGAAACTGGATGAGCCTGCCTTAAACAGAGTGAAAATTACTGAAGATGAATTGGAAGAATCCATAAGAGAACATGGTGTTGACGGAATAAAAAATGTGAAACTTTCTATTCTGGAAGTTGACGGAAATATAAGTGTAATTTCAATGGATAAAACCGGCGAACAAACCCATTACACAAGAATTAAAAGGAAAAATAAAAGAAAATATCTTTAAAAAATGTATTACGAATTACGAGAAATGCGTCCCGGTGATGAAAAAAGAGTTTTAGAAATTTTTCAGCAGGGAATTGAAGGCGGAATTGCTACTTTTGAAACCAGCGTTCCCACAGAAGAAGCCTGGGATATGGAGTTTTTGAATGATTGCCGTTGGGTTTTGGAAAATGATAAAAGTGAAGTTGTTGGATGGTGTGGGTTGAAGCCTATCAGTAAAAGAGACTGTTTCAGAGGCGTTGCTGAAATCAGTATTTATTTTGATGATCAATATCAAGGCAAAGGTTTGGGCTCGATGTTACTTAGAAAACTGATTGTTGACAGCGAAGAACACGGTTTCTGGACTTTGCAGGCGAATATTTTTCCGGAAAATGAAATATCAATTAAATTCCATCAGAAATTTGGTTTCAGAACCATCGGAACAAGAAAGAAAGTAGGCAAACTCAATGGAGAATGGAAAGATTTGGTAATGCTGGAGAAGAGAAGCGAAGTTGTTTTTTAACATAAAACATATTAAAGTTTCTTAAATATTGCTTTATTTTTAACCATAAGCAATTATTGGCATTTTCATTGTTAGTTTTTTTTTCAGAAATTTAAAAACAATGGAATTATGAAGAGTTTTGTGAAAATTTTAGGAGCATTTCTCCTGCTTGTCTTTTCTGCCAGCTTCAATACTGTAGATGCTCAGAGACATCATAAATATAAAAAACATCATTATAAATCTGCGAAACATTATCATAAAAGAGTAGCTCATCATCACAGAAGACCTGCCAGATATGTTTCTCATTACAGAAAACCTGTTAGGCATAGGTATTACCGTCCGGTGGTGCATCACAGACCAGTGAGACCGTATTACAGACCTGTTCCGCCAAGGCAAACCGTAATTGTAATCAATCATTAAAATAAAAACCGACTGTTTCAGTGAAGCAGTCGGTTTCGTTTTTTCTATATTTTACTTTTAATAGGATCGAGGAAAGTATTAAAAATCATAATATCCTGTCCGAACTTCATTTCAATACGGTCTGCGATATTCTGAAGCTCGCTTTTGATAAAATCTTCACGAAAGCCTGAATCATCAAAAATCAAAAGTAGATTATAGTTTTTGCCTTCTTCAATAAAGTCGCTTTGCACCTCAGAAAGAATGTATTTATTAACGTCGAGAAGATTTTCTGTCATTACAAATAATTCGTCATCAACGTATTTTGTCCATTCTTCGAGGTTGTCTTTTGGGCAGTGAAATGTGATACTGAGAACACTCATATTTTATGATTTATTTAATATTTTAGATACAATTCTAAGACAAAAATCGGTATTTTTTTCTTAAATTAGCACGTTATAATTTAACCGAAACAAATAATTTTCAGATGTGTAAATAACGCTCTGATTATCATAATAATAAACTTTTATATGCAAAAAGAAGGAGAAAGACTGATTCCTATTAACATCGTTGATGAAATGAAGTCATCTTACATCGACTATTCTATGTCGGTAATTGTTTCCAGAGCACTTCCGGACGTGAGAGATGGCCTTAAACCCGTACACAGAAGGGTATTGTACGGTATGTATGGATTAGGGGTTTTTTCAAACAGAAAATATTTAAAATCTGCCAGAATCGTAGGAGATGTTTTAGGTAAATATCACCCTCACGGCGATTCTTCAGTTTACGATGCCATGGTAAGAATGGCTCAGGACTGGAGCTTACGTTATCCACAGGTTGACGGGCAGGGTAACTTCGGTTCAATGGATGGAGATCCGCCTGCAGCAATGCGTTATACCGAGGCAAGACTTAAGAAAATTTCCGACGAGATTTTATCTGATCTTGATAAAGAAACGGTAGACTTTCAAAATAACTTTGACGACAGTTTAACTGAACCAAGCGTAATGCCTTCAAAAATCCCTAACCTTTTGGTGAACGGAACTTCAGGAATCGCTGTTGGTATGGCAACGAACATGGCGCCACATAATTTAACTGAGTCAATTAATGCAATCTGCGCCTACATCGATAACAGAGAAATCACCATCGATGAACTGATGCAGCACATTATCGCTCCCGATTTCCCGACAGGTGGAATCATCTACGGTTACGACGGCGTGAGAGATGCATTCCATACAGGAAGAGGAAGAGTAGTTTTGAGAGCTAAAGTAGGTTTTGAAGAAGTTCATAACAGAAATGCGATTATTGTAAGCGAAATTCCATATCAGGTTAACAAAGCCGAGATGATTGCCAGAACTGCAGAGTTGGTAAAAGACGAAAAAATCCCTGGAATCTACGAAATCAGAGATGAATCTGACAGAAGAGGTATGCGTATCGTTTATGAATTAAAGAATGATGCGATTCCGAATGTGGTTTTAAACATGCTTTATAAATATACGTCACTTCAGACGTCTTTCAGTGTCAACAATATCGCACTGGTACACGGAAGACCGGAGCAGTTGAATGTTAAGGATATTATTCACCATTTTGTAGAGCACAGACATGAAATAATTGTAAGAAGAACTCAGTACGAGCTTAGAAAAGCGAAGGAAAGAGCTCATATTCTTGAAGGTTTCATGAAAGTGATCGGAACTCAGGATGCTTTGGATAAAGCCATTTCCATCATTCGCCATTCTGCCAATCCGCAGGCTGCGAAAGAAGGTTTGATGACGGAATTTGAACTCTCCGATATCCAGGCTCAGGCAATTCTTGACTTACGTCTTGCACGTCTGACAGGAATGGAGCTTGACAAAATCCGTGATGAGTACGATGCAATTATGAAAGAAATTGCAAACCTGGAAGATATTTTGGCAAACGAATCAAGAAGATTCCAAATCATTAAGGATGAGTTAATTGAAGTAAAAGAAAAATACGGCGACGAAAGAAGAACAGAAATCGACTACTCAGGCGGTGAAATGTCTATCGAAGATATCATCCCGAACGAAGAAGTTGTTCTTACTATTTCTCACGCAGGTTATGTGAAGAGAACGTTGCTTTCAGAATACAAAGTTCAGAGCAGAGGAGGCGTTGGTAACAAAGCAGCTACGACAAGAGATTCAGATTTCCTTGAATATATCGTTTCTGCAACCAACCACCAGTACATGTTATTCTTTACAGAAAAAGGAAGATGTTACTGGCTGAGAGTTTTTGAAATTCCGGAAGGATCAAAAATATCTAAAGGCAGAGCGGTTCAGAACTTAATTAATATTGAACCTGATGATAAAATTAAAGCTTACATCAGAACCAATAATTTAAAAGATACAGAATACGTCAATCAAATGAGTGTGGTGATGGTTACTAAAAACGGTACCATTAAAAAAACTTCTCTGGAAGCGTATTCAAGACCGAGAGTAAATGGTGTAAATGCTATTGAAATCAGAGATAATGACCAGTTGTTAGGTGCTTATTTAACAAACGGAACATCTCAGATCATGATTGCTACGAAAAACGGTAAATGTATCCGTTTCCCTGAAGAAAAAGTAAGAGAAGTAGGAAGAAGTTCTATCGGTGTACGTGGAATTACTTTGGAAGAAAACGACGAAGTAATTGGTATGATCGTTGCCAATGACCTTGAAAACGAAACTGTTTTGGTAGTTTCTGAAAAAGGTTACGGAAAAAGAACTGCAGTTCTTGACTACAGAGAAACCAACAGAGGTGGAAAAGGGGTTATCACATTAAATATCACCGATAAAACAGGAAATCTTATCGCCATCCAAAACGTTACAGACGAAGACGGATTAATGATCATCAACAAATCCGGAGTTGCCATCAGAATGGGAATGGATGAGATGAGAGTGATGGGTAGAAATACTCAGGGTGTAAGAATGATCAACCTGAAGAAAAATGACGAAATCGCTGCCATCGCAAAAGTAGCAATGGATAAAGACGTTCCTGAAGATGAAGAACTGGAAGGAGAAAACGAAATTATAACTGATAACCAAGAGAACCCAGCAGAAAATTTACCGGAAAACGAAACCCCGGAAGATAACACTGAGAATGTTGATTCAGAATAATAATTTTAAAATAAAAATAATATGAAAAAGCTGATTTTAGGAATTGCGATTCTGGCATCTTCTCTTTCGTTTGCACAGAAAGACGATGTAAATGCAAAACTTCAGGCTGCCAATAAAGCGGCAATGGATGCTTTCAATGCAAAAAATTATGCAGTAGCTGCTCCGAAATTTGTAGAAGTTTATGAACTTTTAAAAGCAAGTGGACAGGACGACAAGACCTATCTTTATAATGCAGCAATTAGCTACGCAGTAAACAGTAATATTCCTGAAGCTACAAAGCTTTATGAGCAGTTGATTGCCGCTAATTACACTGGTCAACAAACTACTTATACTGCAAAGGATAAAAAAGGTGAGGTTCAAGCTTTCGAAAAGCCAATGTGGGAAACTTTGAAAGGCAAATCTAAAGATTTTACGGATTTTAAGGAAGAAAAAACACCTTCTGTTGAGCACGAATTGTACGAAACTTTAGCTACTTTATATCTTAATGCAAAAGAGAATGATAAAGCCGTTGCATTAATTGAAAAAGGTTTGGCGAAATTTCCGAATAATACCAAGCTTAAAGACTTTCAGGGAACAGCTTATTACGCTTCAGGGAATAATGACAAATTTGCAGGCGTAATCAAAGAACAATTGGCAAAAGACCCTAATAATGCAGATAACTGGTACAATTTAGGCGTAATTCAATCAAAAAATCCTGCAACAGTAGCAGAAGCAGAAACTGCCCTTAAAAAAGCAATCGAGTTGAAGCCTGATTACTCTAATGCATACATGAATTTGGTGTACACAATCATCGGCGATGAAGATGCGGCTGTCAAAAAAATCAATGAAACCAACAGAACCAACAAAACTGAAGGTGCAAAACTGATTGAAGAAAGAAGAGGCCGTTTTGCAAAAGCATTGCCTTATGCAGAGCAATGGTATAAAGCTTTACCGGAAAGTATTGATGCTGTATCTACTTTAAAAGATATCTACACCATCACAAAAAATACAGAGAAAGCTGCAGCTATGAAAGCTAAACTTACTGAATTGGAAGCAAAGCAGACAAAATAATCTTAAAAAGATTTCACTAAAAAACCGATGCAGAGATGTATCGGTTTTTTTATTTGCACTATTTAAATGTTTAAAAATTTAGCATAATGATTATACTCCAGAAATTTTTAAGAACGCATTTTACAGCTGGATTTTTGTCCAGGATAACGCAGCAGGAACCTTATGAGATAGTCATATTTTATATTCATAAAAAATGAAGCAATTTAAAATGTGATTGGTTTAAATTTTAGAGCCTAGCCAATAACCTGATTGATTGATTTTAAATTAATTTTCAATCCAATTCCCAACGATTATCATTAAATTTTCACCCAAATTTTCTTGTTAAATCCTTATCTTTGGGCAAAATTATTACAAAATGATCGACTGGAAAACCGTGAAGGAATACGACGATATTACCTATAAAAAATGCAACGGCGTGGCAAGAATTGCCTTCAACAGACCGGAAATCAGAAATGCTTTCAGACCAAAAACTACTTCAGAACTATATGATGCTTTTTATGATGCTTCAGAAGATCCATCCATTGGTGTGGTTTTGCTTTCAGGAGAAGGACCAAGTTCAAAAGACGGAGTCTGGGCTTTCTGCAGCGGTGGTGATCAAAAAGCCAGAGGTCAGCAGGGTTACGTTGGAGAAGACGGGAGACACCGTTTAAATATTTTGGAAGTTCAGCGTTTAATCCGTTTTATGCCTAAAGCTGTAATTGCTGTTGTTCCGGGATGGGCTGTAGGTGGCGGCCACTCACTTCATGTGGTTTGTGATCTGACTTTAGCGAGCAAAGAGCACGCAATTTTCAAACAAACTGACGCTGATGTAACCAGTTTTGATGGTGGTTATGGTTCAGCGTATTTGGCTAAAATGGTGGGTCAGAAAAAAGCACGTGAAATTTTCTTTTTAGGAAGAAATTATTCAGCTCAGGAAGCTTTCGAAATGGGAATGGTGAATGCCGTTATTCCTCACGACGAACTTGAAGATACTGCTTACGAATGGGCTCAGGAAATTTTAGGTAAATCTCCGACTTCCATCAGAATGCTGAAATTTGCCATGAATCTTACAGACGACGGAATGGTGGGGCAGCAGGTTTTTGCTGGCGAAGCAACCCGTTTGGCGTACATGACCGAAGAAGCAAAAGAGGGTAGAAACGCCTTCCTTGAAAAAAGAAAACCGGATTTCGGAAAAGATCAGTGGATCTCTTAAAATAATCGATAAATGATAATTGATGTTTGATTACAGCATCATTTATCATTTATCACTTATCAGTTATATGAAAGATTGGATACAGGCCGCAAGGCTCAGAACTTTACCGCTATCTCTGAGCGGAATCATTATGGGATCCTTCATCGCAAAATGGAGACTCTACAGCGAGGGCGGAACTTGGGACTGGAAAATATTTGCACTGGCACTTTTGGTAACTTTACTTTATCAGATTCTCTCCAACTATGCCAACGATTATGGCGACGGAATAAAAGGAACTGATGAAAAACGAGCCACAGAAGCCGAAGCCAGAGCAGTTGCTTCAGGAAAAATTACAGCAAAGCAAATGAAAAATGCAGTGATTTTATTCTCTGTCTTATCGTTTGTGGCAACTTTAGCATTGTTATACCTGGCATTTATCCCTGAAAACATGAATGAATTTTATATTTTCATCGGTTTGGGTGTGGCTTGTATTTTAGCTGCAATTGGTTATACAGTCGGCAAAAAGCCTTATGGATACATGGGATTGGGCGACCTTTTTGTGTTCATTTTCTTTGGTTTGGTTTCGGTTTGCGGAAGTTATTTTCTGTTTACCAAAACCTTTAGTTGGGATATTCTTTTGCCCGGAGCAGCGATTGGGATGATGAGTATGGCAGTATTAAACCTAAACAACATGAGAGACATCGAAAGCGACAGATTATCAGGTAAAAACAGTTTTGCTTTGAGAATCGGCTTTAAAAATGCGATGATTTATGAAATCGTACTTCTTCAGCTGCCAATCATCTTAGTTTTTGTATTTCTCTGTCTTCAGGGATTCTTACAGACACAGCAATATTACGCTTTTATCGTGATGATTTTACTTTTACCGATGATGAAGATAAGAAGGCAAATCATGGCAGTAAAAACGCCGAGAGAGCTTGATCCTTTTCTGAAGCAGGTAGGAATTTTGACGCTGGTGATGGCTGTTCTGACGGTTTTGGGATTAAATTATTTTGGTCTTTAAACCTATTCATTCACAAAATGACAACAAATCATATTTGTGAAATTCGAAAAAATTCGTGCAATAAAAAATTTTAAAATGAAAATACAATACTTAGGACAAAACTGTTTTTTGTTCACTTATAAAGACAAAACAATTCTGTGTGATCCTTTTTACAACTACAAAAAGGCAGAATCAGGATTCGATATTACAGCTCAGAAAATAGATTATATTTTATTGACTCATGCTCACGGAGATCACATCGCTGATGTGGGAGAAGTTTTAGAGCATCATCCAGAAGCTGCAATCATTGCAGTTCCGGAAATCTGCGGGTATTTTAATAATGCAAAAAATACAATTGACGTCAACCTTGGAGGTTCGGCAAAAATAGATGATTTGAAAATCTCAATGGTTCCGGCTCATCACACAAGTTCGTTCCCTGACGGAAGTTATGGTGGCGTTCCTGTAGGGTACATTTTCAGACTTCCTGAAGGTAAAAATGTGTATTTGGCTGGAGATACAGGAGTGATGGCTGATATGCAGTTGTTTCCTGCTTTGTACGGGAATTTAGACTTGTCTATTCTTCCAATTGGCGGTCATTATACGATGTGTGCAAGAAAAGCAGCTTTTGCAGCAGCAGAATTATTAAAAACTCCAAAAGTAATTGGTTGTCATTTTGATACTTTTGCTCCGATAGAAATTAATCATGAAGAAGCGCAAAAGCATTTTGCAGATAAAAATGTAGAATTGGTTTTACCAAAACTCGGAGAAAGTTTCGAGATATAACAAAAAAAAGAGAGATTAAGTAATTTAAATAAAATCATCTTAATCTCTCTTTTTAAAAAATAAAAAATGGCAAGCTACCTAAATCACACCGCTCAACCAATTACCTTTGCTGCGTTCCCACCCTGGAGGATTCTCAGGAGCTGGTTGTTTAGGACTTGCCGTTGCAAATATAGGAATTAATATTAAACCTCAAAACTGTATAACAGAAAAATCCGATGAAAACCCACTAAATTAAGGCTAATCTGCTGAAATTTAAGTTAATAATTTTTCATCTTTTTGTAAATTTTTAAACATGACTAAAAGTCCTACCACCTTCGGAATCATCCTTTTTATTGCTACAATGATTGTCTTTTTTGTAGTTTATGTCTTTTTTTCAGGAATCAATTATTTTGATATATCACTGAAAGTGAATGCTTTTGCTTTGCCCATTCTTTATGCCGGAACCGCTTTTTGGTCAGTAAAAACTTTTTGGAACAACAACAGATATGTAACTTTTAAAGATGCATTCAAAAGAGCATTTTATCCTATGTTTATCGGTGGTTTTTTATCAATAATCACTATTTTTCTTTTCTTAAATTTCATTGATAAGGATGCCAAAAAACTTCTCAACTATCAATACGTTGAAAGACAGAGAACTGAATTAAATGCAGAATATACTTCTGCAAAAAAAGTTTTAAAACATCAGAAAGACATCGATGAACTGGAGAAAAAATATAAAGAAACCCTTCAAAGAGTAAGCGACGAGGCAGTGAAAGGAAAAGATATGCTTACATCAAGTCATTTCGCAGGATATTTTGGAGGAATACTGATATTTTACTTAGTTTTGTCTTTGTTTTTCGGAGCGTTTTTCAGAACAAAATCAAAGCCTGAAGACGGGGAAGAAGCGTAAAATTTTGCAGATATATTGTACAATACGTATATTTGCTTAAAATACACGTGTAATGACAACTAAATTAACATTAACAATAGAAAAGAGCGTCATCGAAAAGGCAAAAAAGTACGCTAAAGGTACGCAGCGAAGCCTTTCTGAGATGGTTCAGAAATATCTGGAGACCTTAGTGAGTGAAAAATATACTGAAGATGAGCTGTCTCCGAAAGTAAAAAAGCTTGCAGGAAGTCTTAAGCTGAACGAAGATTTTGATTATGACAAAGCTTTGGATGAATATTACAAAGAAAAGCATAATTTATAATGAATTTTTTTATAGATACCAATTTGATTTTGGATTTTTTATCTGGCAGAGAACCTTTTGCAGATAATGCAAATCTAATTTTTAATTATGCTGATAATAAAAAAATTAAACTTTTTGCGTCTTCTCAATCAATTTTAACTTCGCATTATGTTTTGAAAAAAGTATTTTCAGAAGAAAAAGTAAGAGAAGCATTAGCAGAAATTCTGGATATTATTGAGATTGTAGCATCAGATAAAGCTATTTTAGAATTGGCTTTAAAATCTCAGCATAAAGATTATGAAGATGGCGTGCAGATATTCTGTGCGCATAAAATTGAAAATTTGGAAGGAATAATTACCCGTGACATGAAAGATTTTTCAACATCTGAAATAACTGTTTTCGCACCTGATGAAGCATTGCTCCACATTAAAAAAGCATTAATAATAAAATAAAGAAGACATTCACTTTGAATAATATAAATTTATCTATAGTCATTCCGTTGCTGAACGAAGAAGATTCTTTGGAACAACTTTTTTCAAGAATCGATAAAACGTGTGTAACCAGCAATTTATCCTACGAAGTTTGGTTTGTAGACGACGGAAGCACAGATCTTTCGTGGAGCATTATTGAGAATCTGAAAGTACAGCATCCTCAGATTCACGGGATCAAATTTTCTAAAAACTACGGAAAATCTCAGGCGCTTCATGCCGCTTTCGCAAGAACTCACGGTGATGTAATAATCACAATGGATGCCGACCTGCAGGATTTTCCAGAAGAAATTCCGGAACTCTACAGAATGGTAATGGAAGAAAATTACGACATCGTTTCCGGCTGGAAAAGAAAGCGTTTCGACAATGTGATGACCAAAAATATTCCTTCAAAACTGTTCAATGCAGCAGCCAGAAAGGTTTCCGGAGTTTATCTTCACGATTTCAACTGCGGTTTGAAAGCTTATAAAAAACAGGTTGTAAAATCAATTGACGTGTATGGAGATATGCACCGTTACATTCCTGTTTTGGCGGCAAATGCAGGTTTCAGAAGAATTACCGAAAAAGAAGTTCCGCACCAGGCAAGACCTTACGGAACATCAAAATTTGGGACTGAAAGATTTATCAGAGGTTTCTTAGACTTGGTAACACTTTGGTTTGTAAGCCGTTTTGGTGGAAGACCAATGCATTTCTTTGGAGCAGTAGGAACAATTATGTTCATCGTTGGTTTTCTTTCAGCTTTTTGGCTGGGAGTTTCAAAACTAATTGACGTTGCAAGAGGAATTTACGGTCATTTGATTACGAATAATCCTTGGTTTTTCATTGCATTAACAATGATGTTGATGGGAACTTTGCTTTTCATCGCAGGATTTTTAGGCGAAATGATTATCCGAACCAACCGTGAGCATAAGAATTATAATATTGATGAAGTGATATAAATTGTATGAAGTTTAGCCTTGTCATTTTAAGTTTCTTATTATTTTCGTGTTCGGAAACAAAAACAAGTGAACCCATTACTTCCAAATGGGAATTCATCAGTATCAATGAAGGGAAAATGAATACTGTTGATGCTAAAATGTTGAATAATATCAAAAATGAGAACGGAACCGGCACGCTGGAATTTAAAAATGATCTGTCTTTTTCATCTCTGGGAAGCAAAAATAACAGTCAGGGGACTTACACTTTGAAAAACAGTACGGTCATCATGCAATATTCTGATCTGCCTGAACCCATTAAATTTAATTATTCTGTCGTCGAAAATAAATATCTCCTTCTTACAAATATAGAAGGTAAACCATTGACGTGGCTTTATAAAAAAAGTAAATAATGAAAAAAGTTGCTTATTCAATCTTAATTTCAGTGTTGGTAATCTCGTGTGGAAAAATTTCACCTGAGGGCAACATCGAAAATAAGGAAGTAAATGTTGAAGAATTTGTAAATCTTGACATGGAAGGGAAATTCCGTGTTTTTTATGCGCGGGGAAACAAAAATTATGTTGAGATTGAAACTTATCCCAACATTGCCGATAATCTGGATGTGGAAGTGAATGACAAAACGCTTTCAATCAAGGAAAACAGAAAAACAAAAGGCGTCGATTTCTACAATGTCATCATTTATTCTAAATACAATCTTGAAAAAGTTTCTATTGCAGATTCTGTTGAGATGAATATTTCAAGTGAAATTAAAACAGATAATTTCAGATTAAATCTTAAAAACCATGCAACTTTCATGGGTTCTGTAAACACCAGAAGGGCCGAAGTGGAAATGCTGAACCGGAGCCGCGCCAACTTTTTAGGGCAAACCAAAGATGCAGTCATCAAAATTTCGGATACAGCAAGCCTGATTGCGCCGTACTGGAGAATTGAAAATTTAAAAATAGATTCCAAAAATGGAAATTACGCCGAGGTCAATGTAAAAGATTCTTTAAAAGGAAATATTCAAAATACTTCAAAATTTGTATATTACAACGATCCAATTCGTGCTTTTAAAGTGGAGAAAACAACGAAGGTGGAGAATAAAAAATTACAGTAATTGAAGAGAAAAAAGTTATACAAAGAAGAAATCCTAACTCATATTGATTCTAGAGATCATGTGAGAATTCGTCCTAAAATGTATTTTGAAGATTGCTTTAAGGAAAATAATTTAAATTCTCTCGTATTTGGTGCAGTCTGTCATGCAATTGATGAATACTTTGATAACAATTGTACTGAAATTATTATTGATATAGATGGACCTTCATTAAGTATAAAATACAATGCAGGAATGTCTTTGGAAAACTCTTGGGACTTAACCAAAGCTGAATGTATTATGACAAAAATTGGAGCCTGTAGCAACCAAAAAAAGCATTTGGCTGTTGGAGATGAATTTTGTAGGGTGGGAATGAACACCATGAATGCTGTTTCAGAAAAATGTGAATTGAAAACAATTTATAGCAATCAAAAAGCTCAATTTATCTTTGAGAAAGGAGTTACAGTTTTTAAAGAATTTGTAGATACTGAAATTGTAGATGAATATACACAAATTAATTTTGAACTTAGTAAAGAAATTTTTGGAGATTTAACTTTTGACTTATATGATTTACAACTGAAAATAAATTCTCTAAAAGAAAAACTACCTAATTTAAATTTTAAACTCAACTCATTAATAATAATATAGAAAAATAAAAGCGTTAGTTGGAGGAGAAAAGCTTCCAGCATATATCTCCCAACTTCCTGCCAAAAAACAATACAAATATGACAACATTAGAAAAAGCACAACTTTGGCTTAGCGACACATTCGATCAGGAAACAAAAGACGCCGTTCAGGCTTTAATTAATAGCAACTCCCCAGACCTGGAAGACTCTTTCTACCGTGAATTAGAATTCGGAACAGGAGGAATGAGAGGTGTAATGGGTGTTGGAACCAATCGTTTAAATAAATACACATTAGGTCAAGCTACACAGGGACTTGCAAATTATATGTTAAAGCAATTTCCAGGCGAGGAAATCAAAGTTGCCATCGCTTATGATGTAAGACATAACTCAAAAGAATTCGGGAAATTAGTAGCTGATGTTTTGACGGCAAACGGAATAAAAGTATTGCTTTTTAAGAATCACAGACCAACTCCGGAATTGTCTTTTACTGTTCGTGATAAAAACTGTAATGGAGGAATCGTTCTTACAGCTTCCCACAATCCACCTGAATATAACGGTTATAAAGTATATTGGAATGATGGTGCGCAAATTGTTCCACCACACGACGAAGCGATCATTAATCAGGTTTATTCTGTAAAATTTGACGAAATTAAATTTGACGGAAACGATGATTTGATTGAATGGATTGGAGAGGAGCAGGACGAAGTTTACATCGATGCCTGCATTGAAAATTCAACTTACCAGAATGTTGGAAAAGAAAATTTAAATATCGTTTTCACATCTATTCACGGGACGACTTACACGACGGTTCCGCAAGCTTTGGAAAAAGCAGGATTTAAAAAAATCGATCTGGTAAAAGAACAGATGATCCCTAGCGGAAATTTCCCAACTGTAAATTCTCCGAATCCGGAAGAGCCTGCAGCTTTGGAAATGGCGATGGATTTGGCTAAAATTACCAACGCAGACATCGTAATAGGAACAGATCCGGACGGCGATAGATTAGGAATTGCAGTGAGAAATCTGGAAGGAGAAATTCAACTTCTTAACGGAAATCAATGCAACACGATTTTAACTTATTACATTTTAAATGAATGGAGAAAAGCAGGAAAAATTACAGGAAAAGAATTCATCGGTTCTACGATTGTAACTTCTGATATTTTCTTTGATATTGCCCAGAAATTCGGGGTTGACTGTAAAGTTGGACTGACCGGATTCAAATGGATTGGTAAAATGATTCGTGATTTTGAAGGAAAAGAAAAATTCATCTGCGGTGGAGAAGAAAGTTTCGGATTTATGACAGGAGATTTCGTTCGTGATAAAGATTCTTGCGGAAGTATTGTTTTGGCGTGTGAAATCGCCGCTTGGTGCAAAGCCAATGGCAGAACAATGTACGAATATCTAATTGAAATTTATCAGGATCTTGGTTTATATTACGAAGGATTGATTAATATTACAAAAAAGGGCAGAGATGGGGCAGAAGAAATTCAGAATATGATGAAGAATTTCCGTGAAAATCCACCAAAATCATTGGCAGGATCGCCGGTTGCTGAAGTAAAAGATTTCAAGGAACAGACCAATTTTGTAGTTGCTGAAAATGCTACGAAAACAATGAATGATATTCCGAAATCTAATGTTCTGATTTATTATACAGAAGACGGGACAAAAGTTTGCGTAAGACCTTCAGGAACTGAACCAAAGATTAAATTTTACGTTTCAGTGAAAGATTCTTTGGCATCAAAAGAAGAATTTGAAGAAAAAATTCAAAATCTGGAAGCAAAAATTCAACAGATTAAAACGGATTTACAACTGGATTAAATAGAATGTTAATACTTAATATTCCCTCAACAACATTAAAATAAATTTTAAATAAAAAGTAAAGTGAAAGTTTCAAAATTAGCGGCGAACCTCATTGGTTCTGAGATTGTAAAAATTGGTAATGAAGTAAATGATTTAAAGGCGAAAGGAGCAGAAATTGCAAATCTTACGATTGGCGATTTGAATTCTAATCTTTACCCGATTCCTGCAGAGTTAAAAGAAGAAATTCAGAAAGCATATCAGAATAATTTAACCAATTATCCACCTGCAAACGGATTGTTGTCTTTAAGAAATGAAGTTTCAAAAGACTTGAAAACGAGATGGAATTTAGATTATTCAGCTAATGATATTTTAATTACAGCAGGCTCAAGACCGTTGATTTATGCAGTTTACAAAACCATCGTTGACGAAGGAGACAAAGTGATTTATCCTACACCGTCTTGGAACAACAATCATTATGCATATCTTACTTCAGCAGATGCAGTTGAAGTAAAAACTACTCCTGAAAACAATTTCCTACCCACTGCTGCAGAATTGAAACCACACTTGGATGGTGCTGTTCTTCTAGCACTCTGCTCACCGTTGAATCCTACAGGAACGATGTTTACAGAAGCTCAGTTAAGAGAGATCTGCGAAATGATTTTGGAGGAAAACAGCAAAAGAGGAGCAGACGAAAAGCCGTTATATTTAATGTATGATCAGATTTATTCTAATCTTACTTTCGGTGCAAAACATGTTGATCCCGTTTCACTTTTCCCTGAAATGAGAGAATTTACCATTTACATTGAAGGTATTTCTAAATGTCTTGCTGCAACAGGAGTGCGTGTAGGTTGGGGATTTGGTCCTTCTCATGTAATTGACAAAATGAAAGCTTTATTAACTCACGTTGGAGCCTGGGCACCAAAACCGGAACAGGAAGCTACCGCAAAATATTTCCAGAATGTAGAAAATGTAAATACATTTATCGATGATTTTAAAGGTAAATTGGAGGTAAGTTTAAAAGTTCTTCACATAGGAATTCAGGATTTAAAAACTAAAGGTCTTGCCGTAGAATCTATCGAGCCGATGGGAGCTTTATATTTGACTATAAAATTAGATTACATTGGGAAAACAAAACCTGATGGAAACATTATCGAAAATTCTTCAGATTTGGTTTTCTACTTAATTAACGAAGCTGGAGTAGCGTTAGTACCGTTTTCTGCATTTGGTGAAGCTAAATCTGAGCCTTGGTTCAGAGCTTCTGTAGGAGGTCTGGCTACAGATGAAATTTCTCTGATGATGCCAAAACTTGAAAAAGCTTTAAATAATTTGAAATAAATTAAAAAAAAATTCTAAATTTATAATGTTGATTCTATTCTGTAGAATCAACATTTTTTTTGAAAATTTAATTTAAATAAAAATCGCAAATGATTAATGAAAATCAAGAATCTAACGAAGATTCTAATGAAAAAAAACAATCTGATAATAATTCGCAAACTAATGAATTTTCAGAACCCTCTGAGTTAGAAAACCAAATTCAGGATGAAAATTCGGAAAAACCTACAGAAGAAGTTTTAGAAAATACAATTCCTGTTCAACCAAATGTTCCGGTAGAAAATAAAAAGAAAAACCCTTACAAAATAGCCTTTTTCAGCCTTGGCGGAATTATTCTTCTGGGTGGAATTTCATATTTCGGATATAAATTTTACAAAGAAAGCCAGACAGCAGAGCCAATTGTGGCAAATGCCTGCCTAGATACCGATACCAAAATTTACGATGCATACAAAGATGCTGTAGTGATGGTAAAACACCGTTACGGCTATTTTGCAAAAATTAAAGGCAAAGAAATTCAGCTCAATGTACCTGAGGCTACCGAAGAAACCCTTTACGGAACTGCTTTTTTCGTTGATAAAAACGGAAATATGATTTCCAACAGCCACGTACTTCAACCCTGGAACACTTCTGAAAACAGAGAAAGAATCCAGACCAATACCGAAAATTTCAAAAGGAAAATAGCTTCTGTTTTAACGACAGATATTTCCGAAGACGGATATGAAACTTTCATTGCTTCCAACTGGGGAAATGCTTCATCAGAGTACGATGGAGAGGGAGATGGCGGAGATTATGATGAAGGTTCAGAAGGGAATTCGGGCGAAGATTTTGTAAGTTCGTCAGATGCATCCTCAGTTGATACGATTGCTGAGCCCGTTGATATTGCAGCTTCAATTCCTCAAAAAGATTATGTTTCTGAGGATGAAATTCAGGTTTATATGAAAACCCTCGATATTGCTGTTGCACTCCACGATTCCACAGACGAGTGGCTGCCGTGTACGGTTGAAAAAGTGGCTGATGAAGAAGGCGTGGATCTAGGAATTCTTCAACTTTCTAATAAAACAACTCCTAATACGGTTGTAAATGTTATCAATCTTGAGAACTCTATTACCGATGACAAATCATTAAAACCAGGCGAGAAAGCTGTTATGATTGGCTATCCGCTGGGAGAAGATTTGGCACTGACGAATTCCGGTATGAAAGTTCAGCTGTACAATGGGCAAATCAGTAAAGAATCTGACGGCACGAAAATTCAGTACAGCGTAACTTCTACACACGGCGCCAGCGGAGCTCCCGTTTTTAATAATTGTGGACAGTTGATTGCCGTCAATTTCAGTGGAATAGATCAAATTCAAGGTTTTAATTTTGGAATTGTTTCTAAGCAAATTCGCTCTTCATTTCCTTTTTTAACTATGAAAGCTGAAACTGCTGCTCAATAATCATGAGGTTTTACAGAACGTTTTTCATTTCGTCTTTTCTTTTTGTGATAAGTTGTGGCGAAAAAAATAAGCCATTGCATAACACTGAAATAGACAAGTTACAGTCTCAGAAAGATGTGCAGGCTATTATCAGAAGAACAGATTCTGCGTTCAAAAACTATGAAGTGAAAAAAATTGCTGATTTCACTACAAAGGACATTGTATTTTTTGAAAATAAAAAAATTGCCGAAAAATTAAATGTTAATGAAAGTTTTTATAAGACTGACTTTGACGGTAACGGGTACACAGATCTTCTCATTTTGGGCGATAATCATACCTGTTTTGAATCGGCAAATCAATCATGCAGTTACACACCAATTGCACTGATGAATTTTGGAAATAATAATTATAAAATTGTTAGTCTTACGCAAGGATTCAATGATATTATTACTCCTAAAATTAAAAAAACAAACAGCAAGAATCTGCTTCAGATCTACAAACCTGTTATAAAAGATTGGGAACAGAGAATATTTGAAAAAAAACCTTCTGTACAATTATTAGAATTTAAATTTGATGAATTTATCGAGTATAACTCTAATGATAAAAATTATATTCCCATAAAAAAGATCGAGTTTTCTACTTCAGGATGTTTCGGAACTTGTCCTGTTTTTCAACTGACGATTGATCAAAACCGAAATGCGACATTCATTGCAGAGCATTTTAATTTCACAGATGACATGGAAAACTGGTCTGAGAATATTGAAGGAAAATTTCACACCGTTATTGATCAGAAAAACTATGACAAGCTAATAAGTACTTTGCAGTATATAGATTTCCCTTCGCTAAAAGACAGATATTCTGTCAATTGGACTGATGATCAAACTGTAAACCTTAAAATTACATATTCAGACAACAAAGTAAAAACGATAGATGATTACGGAGCAATAGGAACTTATGGTTTAAAAAGTGTATACGACCAATTGTTTACGTTAAGGAAAAATCAAAAATGGATAAAATACTAATCACAAAATTTTAATAAAAATAAAAAACAATTATGAAAAAAGTTTTCAGTTTAGCAGCAGCATTTGTATTGACAGTACAATTAAGTGCTCAAACCAATGTTTTCCAAAAAACGACATGGAAAATTGAATCAATCTCAGCAGATGGAAAAGCCGTTTTGAAAAAAGCAAAAAAGATTAATTTGCCATCTGAACAGAGTAAATTTCATTTTCTGCAATTTGATAATGAAAAATTTGATACCGGAAATTCCTGTTTCCACATGGATGGCCGTTACAATGTCTACGAACCAAATATCATTGAATTTTCTCCAGGTGTTGCGGATATGGCAGGCGATTGCAAAGAACCCAAAAGTCTGACAGGAAATTATATTTTCACTCTAAAAAATGATACTGCAGAACTTATTCCTACAGCAAAAATTGATAATGACGAACCGATGCCTGAAGTAGCAAGTATGGAAGAATATCAACCTGTAGAAGCGTCTGCTGATGTACAAAAATCCACCAAAAAACCAGCAAAAAAAACAAAGAAATAATAGTGAATTCTTGTCTGAAAAAGGTATTGATATTCGTCAATTCTTAATGATAACAAGATTTTGACTTTAATAAAATTAAAAATCAAATATGAAAAAAATTATAGGCTTAATAGCCACTTTGGCTTTTACATCGGCTTTTGCGCAAATTCCTACTCTTGAAGTTGCAGGCGAAAAAAAGCATCCGGTCATTCTACAGGATGCAAAATTTGAAACCAAAATATTGGGAAATCTTGCTACGACAACGGCTACTTACACATTTTACAATCCGAGCAACAGATTACTGGAAGGAACACTTACGTTTCCGCTTCCGGATGGAGTGAGTGTGAGCGGATATGCCTTAGACATTAACGGAAAACTCAGAAATGCCGTTCCAGTGCCTAAAGAAAGGGCAAAAGAAGTTTTCGAAAGCATTGAAAAAAGAAATGTAGATCCAGGAATTATTGAGAAAGTTCAGGGTAATAATTTCAGAACGAGAATTTATCCTTTACCACAAAAGGGAAGCAGAACCATTCAGATCACGTATCATCAGGAATTGAAAAATACAGCTTCTGAATATCAGTATTTTATGAGTTTTGCGAATGCAGTCAGTATTCCGAAATTTGAAATGAAAGTCTGGATTAATGACGGAGCATCAACCCCAAAAATCATCGAAAACCCCGACGGAAGTTTTACTTTTCAGAAACAGGGAAATCAGTGGATTGCCGCTATTTCAAAAGAGAATTTTACTCCTAATGAAAGTTTAAAAGTTAATATTCCAAAGACAAATCAGACTTCAAATGTTCTGTTGCAGAAAGCTTCGGGTGAACAGTCTTATTTTGCAGCCAATGTCAATGTTGATTTTCCACAAAAAGAAAAGCCAAAATCTCAGAAAATCGCCATCATTTGGGACAATTCTTACAGCGGATCAAAAAGAAACCGTGACAAGGAATTAGATTTTCTAAATGCTTATTTTGCAGATAATAAAAACGTTACAGTTTCTTTGGTTGTTCTAAGTAATACTGTTGAAGTTTCACGAGATTTTTCTGTCTCTCAGGGAAACTGGGCAGATTTAAAAGCAACAATTTTAAACTTAAAATACGATGGCGGAACTGACTTCGGAGCTTTGAAAGAAGTAAATGGAGTAGAAGAGTATCTCCTTTTTTCTGATGGTATTTCTAATTTTGGAGATTTATCTATTAGATTTAAAAAGCCTTTAAACAGCATCACGAGTACGCCAAGTTCAGATTTTAATTTATTGAAAATGCTCTCAGCTCAATCGGGTGGGAATTTCATTAATTTGAATGAAACTGATACGCAGTCGGCATTGAAAAAGTTTAAAAAATTGCCTGTCAGGTTTTTAGGGTTTAAAGAAAATCCGAACACTCAGGAAGTTTTTCCGAATGTTGGCTCTGTAGTAAATGAGCCGGTGAATATTTTCGGTATTACATCAGGAAATTTAGGAAAACTGACAGCTATTTTTTCAAACGGAAGTGAAAAATTTGAAGTTCCCGTAGATTTTACCAACGCTTCTCCAACGGAAAACTGGCAAATTGCGCAATTCTGGGCTCAAAGAAAGATTGATGAGTTGGAAATAAATCCATCCAAAAACAGAAACGAAATTAAAAATATCAGCGAGCAGTTTGGTGTTGTAAGCAAAAACACCAGTTTGATTGTTTTAGACGACATCAATGATTATGTCCGTTATAAAATTACGCCACCACAGGAATTAAAAGCAGAATACCAAAGGATTGTTTCTCAAAATAAAGGAAGAATTTTAGAACAGAGAAGAAATCTTTTATCTAAAGCTTTCGACAAAACAAGAGAACTAAAAACATGGTGGAATACAGATTTTAAACCAGTTGAGAAAAAGGAATATCCTAGAGTTTCCAATCAGGCTATTCCTGAAATTAGGCCTAATGCAAAAATGGAGGAACCAATTCCTAATCGTGTACCACAAGCTAATAGTGTAATGGCAATGGAAGTCTCAAGTTCTGATAAAATGGTTGAGTCTGAAGCAAAACCAAGAGGAAAAATTACATTAATTGATGTAGAAAGCACTGCAGAATATATGAAAGATTTCCAAAATCTTCAGTCTGCGGAAGTGATTTATCAAAAATATCTTGAGAACAGATCAAAACATGAAAAGCAGGTGACCTACTATTTTGATATTTCAAAACTGCTGTTTAAAAAAGGAGATAAGGTATTGGCATTAAAAGTTTTAAGTACTTTAGCGGAGCTTGATCTTGAAAATGAAGAACTGTACAAAACCATTTCTTACCTTCTGAAACAGCGTGGTCACTATGATAAAGAACTTTGGATTACCCAAAAAATCCTGGAGTGGCGACCTTTTGATGCCCAAAGTCACAGAGATTATGCATTGGCTTTGGTTGATAACAAAAGACCTCAGGAAGCTTTAAATATTTACAAGTCAATATTATATCAGGAATTTACAGACGAGATTGCTTCGAGAGACAACGGTATTGAGGAAATTTTAATTATGGAAATCAACAACATCCTCAAACAAAACAAAAATGTGGATGGAAGCAAGATTGATGACCGTTTAAAAGCTGATTTGCCTGTAGACATCCGTGTAGTCATCAACTGGAATAAAGACAATACCGACATCGATCTTTGGGTAACAGATCCGAAAGGAGAGGACTGCTCGTATTCTCATAAATCTACCCAAATTGGTGGCAGACTGAGCAACGATTTCACACAAGGTTTTGGCCCTGAACAGTTTTTATTGAAGAATGCCATTAAAGGAAAATATAAGATTAAAACCAATTTCTTTGGTGAAAGACAGAATATTTTATCAGGACCAACTACGATTATGGCTGAAGTTTACCTGCATTATTCTGATGGCAGACAGGAAAGAAAAATTGCTGTTTTCCAGAATCAGAAAGAAAACAAACCTGAAAGTGACAGCAAAATTCTGATTGGAGAATTTGAGTTTTAAACTGAATTAAAAATGCCGAAGACTATTCTTCGGCATTTTTGTTTTAAATAATTAATATCTAAGTTTTGTCAGCAAATGCAAAAATATTTCCAAGCTTGATACTGGAGTATCCGCTGCTTTTAATTTTAGAAGAATTGATCATGGCTTTTGCCAAAATTTGTGTTGGTAAAGGTTTGTGGCTTTCCAAAAGTCCGATTTTATTGGCAAATTTAATAATTCGTCCGCCCAGAACTTCGCCGTTTCTTTCAGAATCTCTTCTTTCAAGCATTCCAGGTTTAAAAATAGTGATTTTATTGAAATGAAGCTGTCTTACGGCATTTTCGAGTTCGCCTTTCATACGGGAATAGAAAATTTTTGATTTAGAATCTGCACCGTAAGCCGAAACTAAAATAAAATCTTCAACATTATTTTCTTTGGCAGATTTTGCAAAATTATACTGATAATCATAATCAACTTTCCATTGGGCTTCTTTACCTCCTGCATCTTTCAATGTTGTACCAAGACATGAAAAGGCAACATCACCATTAACCAAATTTTTCCACTGATCAGACTGATCAAAATCTACCACATGAATTTTAAGTTTGTCATTAAATATTCCCAGCGGTTTTCGGACGAAAATATCTACAGCCGTATAATCAGGATCATTAAGAAGTTGCTGTACCAAATCTTTACCTGTAGCGCCGGTTGCACCAATAACTAATGCTTTCATGAGTGAGAAATTTGTGGTTTATCTAATTTATGAAAAAAGATTCAAAGTAGAAAAGAATCTTCGGTGATTACTGCAATCAGCATTCCGAAAAAAAAAAATTGATTCAATGATTTCTCAATAAATATTTTCATTCAATATCGTCGTGATTTTTTTTAACTTATGTTTAACTTCTCAGACTACCTATTTTGGAAGGTATATAAAAGTATTAGCCGTACATTTATCGCCTATAAATTAATGTAAGATGGGGTTATTTGATATGTTTACAGAAGAGATCGCAATAGATCTGGGAACGGCTAATACCCTGATTATTCACAATAATAAAATTGTGGTCGATGAGCCTTCAATTGTGGCAATCGACCGTTTGACGGGGAAAGCAATCGCTGTGGGAACGCAGGCAAAATTAATGCAGGGTAAAACGCACGAAGATATAAAGGTAATCAGACCACTGAAAGATGGCGTCATTGCAGACTTTCACGCGTCTGAACACATGATCAAGGAATTTATCAAACAGATTACTCAAATCAAGGGAAGATTAATACAACCGGCATTGAGAATCGTGATTTGTATTCCATCAGGGATTACGGAGGTCGAGAAAAGAGCAGTGAGAGATTCTGCCCAAAAAGTTAATGCAAAAGAAGTAATTTTAATTTACGAACCAATGGCAGCAGCCATCGGGGCGGGGATTGATGTAGAAAGTCCTGAAGGAAATATGATTGTGGATATCGGCGGAGGAACTACCGAAATTGCCGTCATTGCGTTGGGAGGAATTGTGGTTGATAAATCGTTAAAAATCGCCGGCGACGTTTTTACGAATGATATTTCTTATTTTATCAGAACACAGCACAATTTGAATATTGGTGAGAGAACTGCGGAAAGAATTAAGCTTGAAGTAGGTTCCGCACTGGAAGAACTGGATTTTGATTTAGATGATATCGCCGTGCAGGGGAGAGATTTGATCACAGGTAAACCGAAAGAAATAATGGTCGGTTATAAAGAAGTTTTCAGAGCTTTAGACAAATCCATCATGAGAATTGAAGATGCTATTCTGGAAACACTTTCAATAACTCCGCCGGAACTCGCAACCGATATTTACAAAACAGGAATTTTTCTCGCAGGAGGTGGTGCATTGCTGAACGGACTTGCAGAAAGACTTCACAGAAAAACAGAATTGCCTGTATTTGTTGCCGAAGATCCTTTGAGAGCCGTAGTTCGTGGAACCGGAATTGCGCTTAAAAATAATAATAAATTTAGGTTTTTGATGAAATAATTTAATTTCTCATTATTTGAAGCTTAATTTTTCAAATTCTCCAAAATTTAAAATTCATTCTGAAATTAGAATTAGAAGATTTGTTTCGCATGTATTGGATATTTTTAAAGCATTCTAAATTTTTCTAAATTTCGAGCTGATTATCAATTATTGACATTTATAAGTAATAAAACGTGCTTTTCATTTTAGATGAAAAGCACGTTAAATATAAAAGTTAACATAATATAAATTATAGGACTTTTTGAAAACTCGGTTTTTACACATAAATATCTGCAAAAATCAATTTGTCTATCATTAATATCTTACCTAAATTAGCTCAACCAATCTTAAAGAAATCAACTACAATGAAAAAATTAATATTTGTCGGAGTTCTTAGCATCGTTGTTATGAGTTGCGAAAAAAAAGAAACTACAAAACAAAATCCGGTAAAAACCGATTCTTCAGAAATTGCTGCGCAACCAATTGATACATTGGGCAGCAAAACCTTCTGTTACATGCAGGTCGTTGGCAAAGACACGGTTGTTGCAAGCATTGACGATAATCTCGGAACCTTGATTGGTAAACTTGCTTACAAGAGTCATGAAAAAGACAGCTCTAAAGGTGACGTCACCGGTTTCAGATCTGGAGATACTCTAAAGCTGACCTACGAATTCGCTTCTGAAGGAACTACCAGCAAACGTGATATTTACTTTTTACAGAAAAATAATTCACTTTTTGAAGGTATAGGTGATCAGAAAGATAACGGCGGACAAATGGTTTATGCCAACGAAAAGAAAATTTCTTATCCCGAAGATCAAAAACTGGAATCTGTAGATTGTGAAAAAATCAGCAGACTTTTAAAATAAAAAAAACTCAGCCAATTGATTATTCACTGGCTGAGTTTTTTTATAAAACTTCGTTCAGTTTATCTAAGAATTTATCCGTTGCAGAATCTTTTGTATTCCAAGATGTTATAAGCCTAATCGCCGATTGAGTTTCATCTGTTTTCTTCCACACATAAAATTCAAAATTCTCTGAAAGCTTTTCTATCACAGAATTTTCAAGTATTGGAAAAATCTGGTTGGTCGATGTATCGCTTAAAAATTGAATTCCTTTTTCAGTCATAAAATTTTTAATTTTCATAGCCTGAGTATTGGCGTTTTGACCTAATTCAAAATATAAATCTTCTTTAAAAAGTTCCAAAAACTGAATTCCCAGAAGTCTTCCTTTAGCCAAAAGAGCTCCTTTTTGTTTTATATTAAATGCAAAATCCTGCTGTAAAGCGGTGTTATTAATCACAATCCCCTCTCCTAACAAAGCTCCGTTTTTGGTGCCTCCAATGTAAAAAACATCCGTCAAATCAGCGAGTTGTTCAATATTTAAATCATTAATTTCCGAAGTTAATGCTTGTGCAAGCCTCGCTCCATCCATAAAAAGATAAAGATTATTTTGTTTACAAAATTTTGAAAGTTCTTCTAATTCTTTTCTCTGATAAATCGTTCCCAACTCTGTAGAATTTGAAATGTAAACCAGTTTCGGCATTACCTGATGCGGAATATTTTTGTGATTTTCAAGAACAGGAATAATATCTGATGGACGAAGTTTACCGTCAGCAGTTTCTATTCCTAAAACTTTATGTCCTGTAGCTTCAATTGCTCCGGTTTCATTGTTTAAAATATGTCCCGTTGTAGCTGAGATAACTGCTTGGTAAGGTTTTAAAATTGAAGAAATTACAATTAAATTAGCCTGAGTTCCGCCCGAAACAAAATAGATCTCAGATCGATCAGATTTCAGCTTTTTCCTGATTAATTCTTTGGCTTTTAAGGAATAAATATCTTCGCCATAACCTGCCTGCTGATCATCATTATAATTCACTAAAGCTTGTAAAATAGCCGGATGAGCTCCTTCAGAATAGTCGTTTTTAAAAGAGATTTTCATCAAGTAAAGATAAAATTTAATTATAAATTTTTATTCATAAAATATTATTTTGTTAGATTTGTATTACTAAGTTTCTAACATTTTGAAAGCAACCCTTACCGAAGAAAATTATCTGAAAGCTCTGTTTCATCTCGTGGATGACAATAACAAAGTGACCATCAATGAACTGAGCAAATTTTTGAATGTGAAAATGCCAAGTACCAACAATATGATGAAGAAATTTGCAGAAAAAAACTGGGTTATCTATGAAACGTACAAGCCGTTAAGCGTAACGCCAACCGGGATGCGTGAAGCTGCATTGATTGTAAGAAAACACCGTCTTACAGAAATGTTTTTGGTACAGAAAATGAATTTTGGCTGGGAAAATGTGCACGAAATTGCCGAGCAACTGGAACATGTACACTCACAGGTTTTTTTCGATAAAATGGATGAAATTCTGAATTATCCTAAGTACGATCCGCACGGCGAGCCAATTCCCGACAAACAGGGAAATATTATTGCTCAGGATTTAATGCAACTGTCCAATTGTGTGGTTGGAGATAAAGTAATTTTCACATCCCTGACTTTATCTGATGATGGATTTCTGACCTATCTTACAGACAAGAATTTATTGCTGACTACCGAAATTGTAGTTCTCAAAATAGAAAATTTCGACAAATCAATGACGATTGAAATCAATAATTCTAAAGAAATTCTGAGCAGACAGGCAACTGAAAAAATTCTGGTCAAAAAGTAAGGGACATTTTTTACAAATGCCCCTGTTATTTTATTTAGTCTAAAACACTCCAACCCCGCTTCGGATTGTTGTTTGAGCTGACTTCCTGCTCGGTAACAATAATATTTTCCTTGCGCTGACCGATGTATTCCAATTCGCTGAGTTTAGAGAAAATGGTATCCAGACTTCTCATCAAAAGCTGGATCTGCTGAAGATGCTCACCGGAATTATGATGATCGTAATTGATTTCAGCAACGATGGAGAGCTGATTTAAAAGTGTGTGCGGTGCAATTTCGCTCCATTCCAGACTGTAGTTCAGCATTTCTTCAAGTTCTGCGGGAACAATCATCTGAGTGGAATTGTAAATTTTAAGAGCCAGTTTGGAGAAAACTTCAGTTAAAAATATCGGCGACTCATAAGGAACTACATTTCTAAACTGAAAATACACATCAGCAAATGTATTGACCATCGTTGTGCACAGATTTTTCACGTTGATTGCCAATGCTGTATTGGCGTTTTTATGTGAAGATTTCTGAATGATTTTAAATGAATACTGCTGCAGATTACCAATGTATTTTGCAAAACTATTGTAGTATTCCAGCAATGATGGATGGCTCTGAACAGAAGTACACGGCGGGATGAAATTGCTGTCAACCTGAGCAATATTTCCTTTTAGGTTTACCTTTCCGATCACCAGATAATTACCACCGGCAAACCCTTGATTTACTGACTGTAAAGGCAAAAGCTCAATATGATAATTAGGCTGAGAATAAGGATGTCTTGGTGGTATTTCTTCTGCATCAATATCTCCGAAAGGTACTTTATCAAAAGGATTTACCGATACCAATATATAAAATTCTCCGTCAGTATTGTTTTCTTCAAAATTAATAAATTTCGCAAGAGATTTCACGCTTACTTTTCTGTCTTTCAGTTCAATACGGTAACCGGCTGCGGTAACTGCGCTGCAGTTTTTGATGGTCAGCTGAACGTCGTTTGTTGCAGTATTATGAACATCAAAAACCGTTTTATCTGTATATTCATTAGAAATCGGAAGCAATCCGTAATTATAATTGCTGATTTTTATTGAATTGGAATCTCTGATATTATCTAAAAGATGGTTATCCTGCTCATTAAGATGTCTCTGCGAAACCTTCATGCCGTCTACCCAATTGATGGCAGGATGTTTAATTGGCTGTATCATTGTGATTAATATTTTGTGTTGTTATTTAGCTTGCCTTCTTCCTGATGCTGTATCACTCTTTTACAGATGATTACATCGTTTTCTTTGATACCATTGGTGTTGATATCATTTTCAAAATCAACATATTTTCTAAAGCTGAAAAATGATTTTTTAATATAAAATATCCAGTAATAAGGTTCCCTTGAAGTATCAGTTAAATGAATAACAGATCCCGGATTTTTATGGTTATAATCATCCACAACCCTGTAGAACCAATCACCAAAATGTATGCCTGTAGGAAGTGTTTTAGCTTTAATTCTGAATCTGTTGCTGTCTTCAAGATTTTTGCTTAGCTCCACATTTAAAACCATGAGACGGTCAAAATCTACGCCGTCAAAATCCGGCAGTTTCTGGTCCGGACTGTAATGCCACGTTCTGTAAATATCCACCGGAATGCTGATTAACTGTACATAGCAATAATAAAATACCAGTGGAACATAGAATGTGATCAAGCTGGTAGCCGACATAATCGGATAACCGGTGTCTTTGCTCACCCATCTGAAAAGCAATACAAATAAATAACCTCCAGCTAAAGTACAGGTCAAAGACAAAATACTCTCAAAAAGAATAATAAACAGATTTGATTTTAAGTGTTTTCTGAAAAAACGGTGCAGAAGATTGACATGAAGAATCCCTAAAAGCAAATAAATCAGTTGAGAGATTAAATATCCGTAAGGATTAAATGTGTTGCCTGCATAACCTAAGAAACCAGGAAGTGCAAGGCAGAGACTGCACAGAAGAATGTAAATAATAACGGTACGAATCTTTACCGCAGGTTTGTTTCTGGTAATAATACCCAGAATAAACATCATAATGACCGCAATGAGCGGCAATAGAATGTATCGTAAAAAAATACCCTTTACTGAAGAAACGTCCATAATTTCTTTTTCAAATTTTAAGTTTGTGTATTGTTGGTCTTGTAAATATAGTAAATAAAATCAGAGAAATGTAGAATATCCCAGCCTCGTCTGGTTTTCTTCTTCCTCATCCAGCACAAATGAAAACTGTTGCTTTTCTGTTACAAAATTTTCTTTAAAATCTGTATTCAAAGGCAGACAATATTCATAAAATGCGGTAAGAATTTTCTTGAAACGGCTTCCCTCCACAAAATCTTTCATTCGATCGTATGGTATAGGACCAATATTGACCACCCAGTTCCGTTCTCCGTCGAAATGTCTTCCACTTGGAATGTAATCTAATCCTAAACGGGAATTTCCCAGAAAAACAGAATTGTTTTCTTCCTCAATTTTCTCTAAAATCCTTGCCTGAAAAGTTACTTCAACGGGAATTTCCAAAAATGCACTGAGACATTGCTCAAAAAGTTTTTTGTCGCCCCTTATTTTGTGCATAAAAGGAAGAATGTACACAAAAATACATGCTGAATTTCTGTCGAGTGATTTTATAAGAGGCCAAAGTTCGCTGAATGTTTTGATCAGAGAATCGGTTTGACTGCTGAGATCAAACTCCTGCTCTTTCAGTAAAGCGGTAATTTCTGTAAAGAAAACTTCAAGTTCAAAAGGCCGGAAAAATTTACGTGCATCATCCTCAACCTTTTTTTGGCGACGTATTTCTTTTACGACACTTTCTACATTACTTCGTTTTGAATTGAGTGATGGCGGATGAAAAATCCCTTCAGGTAAATAGTCGTAAATCCCTTCTCTGTAGGTTTTTATATTGTAAATTTCATCATCGAAACCAAGATACTGTTTAGTGATGGTCTTGATATCTTTGAGATAAGCTCTGTCATTAATTCCGAGGCGCTCTACAAAAACCAGAGAAAGTGAGTTGTGGTATTTCATCAGATTTACCGCAACAGCCTCAGCTCTGAAGTCAGTCTGCAGTTTATTGTATTGCATTTCCAGAATGCCGTGTTCATACATTTTATAGTTGGGTTTGGTATCGTAAAGATAAGATAAGTTCTAAATTTAAAAAATGTTTAGATTATTTTTTTTCTAAATTTTTTCAAATAATTAATCTTACTGTGAATTTTTATTCATGCGGTGAATATTAATTTGATGAACATTATCTTTGCAGTCTGAAAATAATTAAGAAATGAAAAGTATTTATTCTAAAGTTTTGCTTTTGGCATTCGTTGCAAGTTCGGTCTATTCGTATGCATGGGGATTGACGGGGCACCGAGTGATTGCAGAGATTGCAGAAAATCATCTTTCCGGAAAGGCGAAAAGAGAACTCAGAAAAATGTTGGGACAGGAAAGAATGGCATATTGGGCAAATTGGCCAGATTTTATTAAATCTGATACAACAGGAGCATGGAAGCAGGCTTCAGCCTGGCATTACGTAAACATCGATCCTAAAACAGATTTTACAGCATTTGAAAAAGATTTGAAAGCTCAGGCAGGAGCAAATTTGTATTCACAAATTAAAGTTTTATCAAGCCAGATTAAAGATGCAAAAACGTCTGAAAAGGACAGAAAAATTGCTTTGATTTTCCTGATTCACATGATGGGAGATTTAGCTCAGCCGATGCACACCGGAAGATCTGAAGATTTGGGAGGAAACAAAATCAATGTTACTTATTTTGGAGAAAAAACAAATCTACATTCGGTTTGGGATGGAAAACTGGTAGATTCTCAAAAATACAGCTACACAGAGTATGCAAAACTTTTGGATATTAAAACCAGGGATGAAGTAAAACAAATTCAGTCTGGAACTTTAGAAAACTGGTTGTATGATTCTCATCAGATTGCCAATAAAATCTATGCACAAACGCAAAATGACTCAAAATTGTCTTACGATTATCAGTATAAATTTAATGATATTATGGAAGTTCAGCTTCTGAAAGGAGGTTTGAGACTTGCAAAATTGTTGAATGATCTTTTTTAAAAGTGAATTTTAAGGGTGAATTGTCAATTGTCAATATTCAATTTTGAATGATTAAAAAGTGAATAGAGAATTCTCAATGGTGAATTTTAAATTATCACTAAAATATTACAGCGGAACTTCGGTTTCGCTTTTTTGCTTTAAATGTAACAATTTTTCACTTAGTTTGTCATGCTGGAAGCATCTCAACACAGTATTCGAGATTCAATTTTAGATCTTTACAGGATAACAAACCTTGTGGATATTTTATGAAAGTTGAATTTAAAAAAGTAGATTTAAATTTACTTTTAAATTATAGAGCGGAACTTTGGTTTCGCTTTTTTTTCAAGTAATGATTTTACGCATGCTTTGTCATGCTGAAACCTTTGGGTTCGACGAAGTCAAAGCATCTCAACATAGTATTAGAGATTCAATTTTAGATCCTTACAGGATGACAAACTGGGTGGATATTCTATGAATAATGAATTTATCTAAAGCCTATTTGCTTTCAACAAAAAAATTATTTATTATCAGTGTAGATTGAAACTTATGTAATTCTGAGATCCCACTGTAACTAGCCCCGATAGAAGCGACATCCTTTTTGGTGGATGACGGAATGCAATGGAGGCGGCCACCAAAAAGATACAGTGGATAGCGGGATAAAGCTCCTAAAAATTAAACTCAGTATTAAGAAGGGTTGAGATATTCTAAGCGTAATAATTTACAACTTATTTTCGTACTAAAATTTAATTAAATAAAATATTTTTGTAACTGGTGTAACCTTTTTATTGTTTCAAACGTATAATATAATAGCAACTCTATTTTTGAGCATAAAATAAATGAGACAACTAAAAATAACCAAGCAGGTTACCAACAGGGAAACCGCTTCATTAGACAAGTATTTGCAGGAAATTGGTAAAGTAGAACTGATTACAGCAGACGAAGAAGTAGATTTGGCACAAAAAATCCGTGCAGGCGATAGAGTCGCATTGGAGAAATTAATTAAAGCCAACCTTCGTTTCGTAGTTTCTGTATCTAAACAGTACCAAAACCAAGGACTCTCTCTTCCCGATTTGATCAACGAAGGGAATTTAGGATTAATGAAAGCTGCAAAAAGATATGACGAAACCAGAGGTTTCAAATTTATCTCTTATGCGGTTTGGTGGATCCGTCAGTCGATTTTACAGGCTTTGGCAGAGCAGTCGAGAATTGTAAGATTGCCATTGAACAAAATCGGTTCGATCAACAAAATCAACAAAGCGTACGCACACCTTGAGCAGGAAAACGAAAGACCACCTTCACCCGAAGAGCTGGCTGAAGTTTTGGATATGAGCGAGGAAGACATCAAAGAATCAATGAAAAACTCCGGAAGACACCTGTCTATGGATGCTCCGTTGGTGGAAGGTGAAGATTCTAACTTATACGACGTTTTGCGTTCAGGTGAATCTCCAAGTCCAGATAAGGATTTGATGCTTGAATCGCTTCAGATTGAAATCGAAAGAGCTTTGAACACTTTGACGCCGAGAGAGGCTGATTTGGTAAGACTGTATTTCGGATTGAACGGAAAACATCCAATGACTTTGGAAGAAATTGGTGAAACTTTTGATCTTACGAGAGAAAGAGTTCGTCAGATTAAAGAAAAAGCAATTAAAAGACTGAAACACAATACCAGAAGTAAGATTTTGAAATCTTATTTGGGTAAATAATTTTAGTTTTTATAACTATTAAGCGGAGTCTGAATTTTTCAGGCTCCGTTTTTTTGTAACAATTTTTGAAGTTTGTTCAACTAATTTGGATATCTTGAGGTCTCACGCAGATTTTTAGGATTTTGCAGATTTTTTTATTGTGAGAAAATTTCCATGATTTGAAAGATTTGCGAGAAAATATACAATTTTAAACCATATTTTAAAAATATTAATCATGAAGAAATTACTTTCAACTGCCCTATTTTTATTAGTACTTTCCTGTTCCGAAAAACCTGAAAATAAACCTTCAGAAGATAATGTTGTAGAAAATGTAGAATCATCATCTTCAATTTCGTTGAAAGGTTCTCGTGGAAAGGGAAATCTGGTTTTGGATATTTATTCTGAAATGCTGAAAAATGATAAAAAGTTGCAGGATTTGGAGCGAAAAATTGAAAATGTATTTAAAAATACAAATGTTGTTATTTCTGAATATGAAAATATAATCAATAAATCTGACAGTTATTATAATGACGCAGAACAGCTTACCAGATCGATTACTGATTCTTTGGTAAAGAAAGAAATTGAGAGAGATATAAAATTCAGTTCTGAAAGATATGATTTAAAAACAAAGAAAATTAAAGATTTAATTGTACAAATTAATAAGAATACAAGCATTATTCAAGATCAGCATACTATCTTCAAAATCAGAAAAACACTTCCAGAAATCGAAAAATATCAAAATGCTCATCCTTTAAAAACGGACAGTTTAGATAATTTTATCAATAAACAAAATCAGTTATTAGACGAATTGAAAGATTTAAAATAATTTTGCTACGAATGCACGAATTTTTATAAATTATTCGTGCATTCGTGGCATCTAAACAAAGAATGAAAATTATTAAATGAATCAGATCTCAATCATCGGAGCAGGAATTGGTGGCTTAACTTTAGGTAATATCTTAAAGCAACACAATCTTGATTTTACCATTTACGAATCTGCTCCTGAAATAAAACCTGTCGGAGCCGGAATTATGATGGCTGTAAATGCGATGCAGATCTTTGAGAAATTAGGTTTAAAAGAGAAAATTGAAAATGCCGGAAACAAAATTCATGGAATTTCGATTACCGATGAAAAGCTGAAAACTATTTCTACGACGAATGTTTTGGCTTTGGAAAAGAAATTCAATTCCTGCAATGTTGCGATTCACAGGGCAGAACTTCAGAAAATTTTAGCTGAAAATATTGGCATTGAAAAGATAAAATTAAATCATTCTTTAAAACAGATTTCAAGGAAAGAAAATTATCATTTAGAATTTGAAAACGGAAATGCGGTTGAAAGTAAAATTGTTTTTGGAGCAGACGGCATTCACTCAAAAGTCAGGAACCAGATTTTAAAAACGGGAAACATCAGAAATGCTCGGCAAAAATGCTGGCGCGGACTGACCACTTTTGAACTTCCTGAAAAAGACCATCATCATGCTTTGGAAATTTGGGGTAAAGGAAAACGTTTCGGTTTTGTGAAACTTTCGGGAAATCTGGTATACTGGTATGCTTTGGTCAATGAAAATCAATTTAAAGTAAACCATAATCTCACTCAAGAATTTAAAGATTTCAATCCCTTAGTCTTAGAAATTTTAGAATCAACAAAAACTGAAAATGTAATTCTAAACGATATTATCGACCTCACTCCTATTCCAAAATGGTATGCTGAAAATCTCTGTCTGATTGGCGATGCAGCTCACGCCACGACCCCGAATATGTGACAGGGCGCCTGCCAGTCGGTGGAAGATGCTTATGTGATTGGAAAACTTTTGGAAAAAAGTCAGGATTTAAATTTGATTTTTGATGAATTTCAGAAAATCAGAAGAAAAAAGGTCGATTACATTGTCAAAAACAGCTGGAAGATTGGAAAAATTTCGCAGTGGGTGAAAGGTAATTCTCTTCGAAATTTCCTGATGCGTTCTATGCCTGAAAGTTTAAATCAGAAAATGATTGAGAAAATACTGACGCTGGAATTGTAATTTAAATAAAAATAAAGTCTGCAAAATTTATTTTACAGACTTATTTGAAGTGATGTCTACTACTAATAATATCATAGTTTTAGCAGTTTATTTGTCATTCCGCAGGAATCTAAACTGCTTTATTTTCAAGTGCGTTGAGATTCCTACGGAAATCGAAGATTCGACGTAGTCAATGACAAAGTGAATGTTAATTTTATATTTGTGATTTAAAACGGACATCCATCTTTAATTATATACTTAAAAAACTATTATTTTTTATCTACTATAATTCTGTCTTTTCTGTTCGCCAGTTCCCAAGCCGTAGCAAAAACAAGCTGAGTTCTTTTTTGAAGCAAAGGAAAATCGATTTTCTCAACATCATCAGTTGGTTTGTGATAATCTTCGTGAATTCCATCAAAGAAAAATGCTACCGGAATATTGTTTTTCGCAAAATTATAATGATCTGATCTGTAATATAATCTTTCAGTATCAGCAGGATCGTCGTATTTGTAATTTAATTCAAGGCTGTTGGTGTTTTTATTTGCCGCCTCAGTGATCACTTTCAGCTGTGAGCTCAGCATTTCTGAACCGATAACATAAACGTACTGTTTGCCACGATTCTCAGGGTCATCACGACCGATCATGTCGATATTTAAATCTGCAACCGTATTCGCTAAAGGAAAAACAGGATTATCGGTATAAAATTCAGAACCGAAAAGTCCGTGCTCCTCTCCTGTCACGTGAAGAAATAAAATAGAACGTTTCGGGCCGTGTCCTGCTTTTTTTGCCTCATTAAAGGCTTTTGCAATTTCCATTACGGCAACTGTTCCACTTCCGTCGTCATCGGCACCATTGTACACTACCCCATTTCTGCTTCCAACATGATCGTAATGTCCCGAAATCACGATGATTTCTTCAGGTTTTTCACTTCCTTCGATGAAGGCTAAAATATTTTCAGAATCAGGAAGACTTCCGCCACCACGCTTTGCCATGTATGCCGCAGGAACTTTCTGATAAAATGATCCAAGCGCTTTTGGGAAAGAAATTCCGTTTTGCTTATAGAAATTAATCATGTATTCGCCGGCTTTCTTCTGTCCTTTGCTTCCGGTATCACGGCCTTCCATCTCATCAGAAGCAATCACTGTAAGATTTTTTTTAAGGCTTTCTAAACTGATGCTCTGATATGCCGTTTTATAAGCTTTGCCTTCTTTTCCACTAGGTGTACTTACAGAAGCAGTTGCGGAATCAGTTTTTACTGCAGTAGAATTTGTACTGCCACAAGAGGAAAGAACAACCGCAAAAAAAAGCGGCAAGAGAATTTTATTCATGTAAAATATTTGTCTAAAATTAAGAAAAATATCTAAAATCTTATACAACTTAAGTTTTTTTATATATTTGATTGAAACTATGGAAACAAATTTACAATTTACTGATTATTCGTTTTTTACAGAGATGTCGCTTCTTGCTAAGCAAAATCAAAGCTACGACCTGTCTCTGGGATTGCCCGATTTTGAGGTGGATGAAAGACTCAGATTTTATTTAAAGGAATCTGCCGACAGCATTTCACACAGCTATGAATCTCTTGCCGGAAACCCTTTACTTATCGAGAAAATTGTTGTATTTAATGCTTCCAGACAAAATCCTGTATTGATTTCGAAAGAGGAAGTGAATATTGTTCCCTGCTCTACTTTTGCCCTGTACACATCCTTAAAGTCAATTTTAAATTTTGGGGATGAAGTGATTATTATTCAGCCTTCTTACTACACTTATGCTCCTTCAATCGTGATTAACGGTGGCGTTCCGGTTTTTTATGAAGTTGAAGATGATTTCAGTATTTCCTGGGAGAAATTAAAGCTTCTTATTTCTGAAAAAACAAAAGCAATCATCGTCAACACACCTCAAAATCCTACCGGAAAAATCTGGGGTAAAGATGATTGGCAAAATCTTTATGATTTAATAAAAGAGAGAAATATTTACGTGATTTCTGAAGAAATTTATGATATTTACTGCTATGATGAGCATTCACATTACAGCGCTTTTTTACATCCTGAATTAAGAAAAAAAACTTTCAGCATTTTTTCATTCGGGAAAATGTTTCATTCAACGGGTTGGAAAGTGAGTTATCTTTTGGCCGCGCCAGATTTACTTATAAAATTTAGAAATCATCAGCAATATATTTCATACAGTACCAATGCGCCGTGTCAGTACGCAATTGCAAAATACCTCGATGTTTTTGATCCGGAAGTTAACCGAAAAATTATGCAGAATAAGAGAGATGTTTTTTGTGAAATGATTGCCGAAACACCATTTATTTTAAATGAAAAATCACAGGGAGGATTTTTTCAGACTGTTAATTTCAGAAATATTTCCAAAACAATGACCGATGTAGAGTTTTCAAAATGGCTTACTGTTGAAAAAAAAGTGTCGTGTTTGCCTTTGTCTGCGTTTTATCAAAATAAGAAGGATTCAGATTTTATACGGTTTAGTTTTGTGAAAAAAGATGAGATTATTATTGATGCAATGCAACATTTGAAATCAAATCTTTAAACAAAAAAAGCAGACAAATACTGCCTGCTTTAAATATTTAATATCAGAGATTAACCTGCGTATTTATCATTGTAATCTTCCATTGAAGCGTTTATAACTTCTTTTGCAGCTACAGCTCCATACACTTGATCAATTCTGCATTTTGCAGGTTCGTTTGGTAAGTTTTTGTAGGTTAAAAAGTAGTGCATCAATCTGTTCACTTCAGCTTCCGGAAGTTCAGAAATATCTGTGAAATGACCAAAAGCATGATCGCCCAACAAAACTGCTACAATTTTATCATCAGCTTCGCCGCCGTCGATCATTTTAAAACCACCGATTGGTCTTGCCTCCATCAGAATCCCTCCTGAACTGAAATTGTGCGAACTTAAAACACAAATATCCAAAGGATCGTGATCTCCCATTGTAACGTCTGTTGAACCGCTTTCAACAGCAAGTTTCATCACTCTTTGGTCACAGTACGTCTGTGGAACAAAACCGTAAAGCGCAGGGATGATATTTGAAAATTTCTGAGGTCTGTCTACTTTCATGAAACCTGTTTCTTTGTCGATTTCGTATTTAATTGTATCTGAAGGAACGATTTCTACAAAAACATTTACGGTTTCAGGTGCATTTTCCCCTGCAGAAATTCCATGCCAAGGGTGTGCAGTAAATTTTTGAGTCATTATTATAAATTTATTATTTTTTAGTTTATGCAATAAGTATGATTTCTTTTCTGAGATCTTCGATGGTATCGGCGATGTAGTCGTTTTCGCCCATGAAATTCATCAGAAAAACAGTTTTATAGTCGCTTAATGAGGCATTATTATTTATGCCGTCGTAAGTTTTGTGGAGAAGCTCTATAACAGCATTTTTAGAATCAACAATATTCTTCCATGAATTTTTTGTGATGTAAAGCTGCTGAGAAGCGTTATACTCAAATTCTTCTGTGATAGATTTTTCTGTAAGAAAGATAAACTCGTGTATCGCCAAATCTTTATCAAATTTCTGAATGAGATTGGAAGGTTTTATTCTTTCCAGAAAAAGCGTCATTCTTTCATAAGAATGTGATTTGTTTTCTGAATTTGATTTTATGCTCAACATCTGTAATTCCTTATTTTTAAGGTTGATGTAAGTGTACACAAACTGCCTCAGCAAAACCAAAAAAGGTATCGCTACAATCAGAGCAAAAGCGTACGGTAAATATTCTATAAGTCCAGTCATAATTTGAGGGTACAAAATTACGATATTTTCTCTTAAAAATGAGTAATTGATTTATTTGCCCCGAAAGATCAGTTGAATTGAGATTTATAGCAGTTCTTCCCTGAATAAAATATTCTTAAAAGCTTCCGCAGCAAGATGTACCTGCACAGCCCAATCGTCGGCGGCATCGCTGTTGGCATCATCAGAAATATATTTAAGTGAAATGAACGGAATATTTTCCTGCCACGCAATCAAAGCAAGTGAATAAGCTTCCATGTCGATGACGTTGTATTCTGTGTTGATGTGATTGGTCTCAAAACTGTCGCCGGTTCCGCAGATTCCGATCGGAAGATTCTCGATTTCGATACCGTTTTCAAGAATTACTGGAATATTGGAAAGCGGTGTTTCAAATTTTTTAAAACCAAGTCCCTGCACATCCATATCGCGCTGGATAAACTTTGTACAGCAAACCACATCTCCTTTTTTAAAACCAAAACCGCCCGCAGATCCGAGATTTACAATCAGTTTCGGTCGTTTTTCGTGAATGGCTTTCGTGAGATTGATGGCAGCTGTCACTTTCCCGATTCCTGTGATGAGTTTTCGGGTATGATTAAACATTTCTTTGGCTTCGAATTCAAGTGCGAAGACAAAAAGAATATCTTCTAAAGGATATTGATGGTCTTTATTAAATTGAATCATGTTAGGTTGAGGCAGAGGCTAAGGTTAAGGTGAAGTTTATTTTAAATAAGATTATGAATATATGTCGGTTTTAAAGTATTAATCGATCTTAATAACAAGGAAAGCTTTCATTTCTGTTGAATTTTTAAAAAATGTCTTTAAATCTTCGTATTCAGCTTTTAAATCTTCTAATTTTTCAGGCGGGGTGGCTTTATAAACCATTTCTTCAATTTTATGATAATCGTAAAACTTTTCAATATCTGAAAAATTTATTGGTTGAAGTATGTTTGAAATTTCCTCAGTTTTAAAACTGTCGAAATATTGGAGATTCGAATACTGGTCTTCATTGATCTCAATTCCAGAATAGAATATTTTTTCATAGATAAAATTGACACCATTTTCTTTGAAATACTCAGCAAGAAGGTAATTCAAGGTTTCGTAACCTCTGGTTTTACTGTAGAATTGATAACTTTGAATTTTATTGTTTGGATAATGCGACAAAACGATTTTGGAATCTTCGATGAGCTCTAACAAAACATGCTCTATATTTTCATCAGAGTTTGTTTGAACCATTTTAAGATGCAATCTCAAAAGTTCAGTATCTTGAATTTTGTCAAAATCGTTTGCATAGTCAACATTCAATTTTGCTTTATCAATTACAAAATTAGCTTTGTTTGAAATTGAGAACAGTGTCAAGTCAAGTCCCATGTTTATTATGCTTCACAAATTTAAATTTCACAGCCGTCTTCGCCACAGGAAGCATCATTATTGTTGCTCAGAGTAACTGTGATTTCGTTGTAAGCCTGTGTAATTGCTTCTTTAAAAGTTTCGACAGGCTGTGCTCCCGAAACGCCATATTTTTGATCAATTACAAAAAAGGGAACACCGGAAATGCCGAGCTGGGAGGCTTCGATGATCTCATGTTTTACTTCTAAATCTATTTCTTCGCTGGAAAGTGCTGCTGAAATATCTTCAGATTTTAAACCTAAATTTTCGCCCAAACCGATAAGTATTTTTTCATCGCCAATATTTTTTGCTTCAAGAAAATGAGCTTTAAATAACTCTTCTTCCATTTCAGCTCCTAAATTGTTTTTTTTAGCTAAATGAATGAGCTTATGTGCAGGAAAAGTATTGGTAATGATAGCATTTTCAAAATTAAAGTCAATCCCCACAGATTTTCCCATTTCGGTAACCTGAGCGGTCATCTGTTTTGCCTGCGCTTCAGGAAAGCCTTTTTTATCTCTGAAATATTCTGCAGTTGTAGTAGCCACACCTGTTTCGAGACTTGGATCAAGCTGAAAACTTTTCCATTCAACATCAATTTTATCTTTAAACGGAAGTTCAGCCAAAGCATTTTCAAAATTCTTTTTTCCAATGTAGCAAAACGGACACATCACGTCTGACCAGATTTCAATCTTCATTTATTTAAATTTTTAAAAGGTAAAGATAAAAATAATGTTGCTGGATTCACGGTTTTTTCAAAATGACTTGTGTGGTATTTGTTAAATTTCAATACTGTTTTTCTAAAATTTTTAAGTTAAAGGTTAAAATTTGTTATTTTTTCAATGAACAGTGATTTTGCTGGAATAATTTTTTACTTTTATTCCTAATTAAAGTGATATAAAAATATTATATGAAAATACTTTCTACTGCAGTTTTTTGTTTGATGACAGGAATGCTCTCTGCTCAGTCTACTCAATTTATTTACGAATACAAATTTAAAATAGATTCTCTCAACAGAGATAAAGTAACTGTTGAAAACATGGTTCTTGAAACAAAACCTGAAGGTTCAAGATTTGTAAGTCAGAAAAAAATCGCCTCAGACTCTATTCTGAATGCTTCTGTAAAACAAATGATGGCAGGTGGAGGAAATCATATCGATATGCGAGGAACGCCACAGCCTGTAGTGAGGTCTGAGGTTACCAAAAAATATCCTTCTTATGAAACAGTTTATAAAACTACACCGGGCTCTACCCCATTGGCTGTTACTATTTCAAAAAAACCGGAATGGAAAGTTTCCACAGAAAAATCTGAAGTTTTAGGTTATAAAGTACAGAAAGCGACAACAAAATTTGCAGGTAGAGAATGGATTGCATGGTTTGCTCCCGAACTGCCAATTCAGGATGGTCCTCACCAATTTTACGGACTTCCCGGGCTCATTGTAAAGATTGAAGATTCTAAAACTGATCATTCATTTGTTTTGATTGGAACCAAAAAAGTTTCTTCTGATGAACCTGAAAGAAAAGCCAGATTGGGAAAAGAAATTGCTTTAGACGAAGAAAAATTCAAAAAATTCTGGCAGGATTATAAGAAAGATCCTGTAAAGGATATGCGCCAAACGATGGGATCCAATTCTGGAGGTGTGGTTGCATCGATGAGTTTTAATGGCAAAAGCTATTCTCAGGAAGAGATGATGAGAGAAGCTGAAAAGGGCAGAAAAGAAGGCCTTAAAAAGACCAACAATTTTTTAAACCTTGAATTATATAAACCTTAAAAATATTTATTTATGATGAATGTCAAACTACTTTTGGGAGGTGTGATGATTACTGTTTCGACTTTGATTTTTGCACAGGAGAAAGAAGATGATTCACTTAAAATCACAGGAGACTCGGGAGTTGTAAATAAAAAAGATAGCACTGTAATTTATACTTGCAACGTTAGTTTTGCTTCACCCAACCTTACTTTTAATCAAGCAGAAAAAGTAATTGTGGATTATGTGACCAATGATGTGAAAATTTACAAGCCAAAAAATTTAAAACTAATACAACTCAACGAATTAGAAAAACTAGATTCAAAAAAAGATGAAGATTACATGGTTTTTAATACGAAAACAAAGAAGCTGACTTTATAAGAAAATTCTGCATCTCATATACATTAAATCATAACGCTCATTCTGAATCAAAATTTCAAAATTTGCAAAAGACAAAACGAAGCTGTAATTAATTAAATTACAGCTTTTTTCTAACTGAAATCATATCAGGAAGTAAGTAAAGCCGATAGTAAATACTATGATTTTAATTAGATTATTTTTTGTTTACAAAAGAAGCATTCTAAAATATAATTCCTACTTTTGTTGCTTCTTATGCCGAAAACACTGAAAACCTTTTTTGTTTTTTCACTGTTGCTGATCTTTCTATCGAATGTCAGCGGAATCAGTGTTTGTTTAGAGCACGCCAATCATTCGATCACTAAAACTGCTGACAAAAAACATTCTAAAGGAGAAAAATCGAAAACTATTTCTCAGGACGATGAATGTCAGTGTGATTTGCACTTACATATGACTGCAAGTCTTCTTCCTGAAATTCAAAATCTGGATTTCGCTTTCAATACACTGAACAAAAGTGAAACGCCTCAAGCAAAGGCAAAAACCTATCGCTGCCTCCTCGATTATTTCTCATCGAGAGCACCACCCAGCTTTTCAATTTCTGTAGCTTAATTTCTTAACTGCTACTTTTCAGTATATCTTTTTAGATTTTGTAGATGTTTTCTGTATTTCAATTTTCTGAAATACAAACTCTATTTATTTATTGAAAACCAACTATCTACATTACGTGATTAATCATATCTGGATATATTTCAGCTATATATTCATTTTATAAACAACTGATTTAATTTTAAACTATGGCTTTTTCAAACTTGAAACTCATTGTAAGAAAAACCCGGCAGGATTTATTTAAAAGCAAACAAAACCTGCTCATCGCCGTTACCGCTCTCCTGTTTTGCTTTCTGAGCATCGGAATCGGATTTACAAAATACACGGAAACTTTTTCCAAAGTAAAAGAATACCGCAAAGAAACGCGCGAAAACTGGGAACACAGACCCGACAAACACCCACACAGAATGGCGCATTACGGCTATCTGGTCTTCAGAATCGGGCATCCGATGAGTATTTTTGATAATGGTCTGGATGATTATCTCGGAAACGTTATTTTCCTTGAAGCTCACAAACAAAATACCGCCAATCTTTCTGAAGCGGGAAGTTCAGGAATTCTCGTTCGTTTCGGAGCATTCAGTTCGGCATTTATTCTTCAGGCAATCGTTCCCTTGATTATTTTATTTCTTGGATTTGGATTGATTGTCCGTGAAAGAGAAGATGCGACATTGAAAATCCTGACTGTTCAAGGCGCTTCTCCAAGAGCCATTTTGTGGGGGAAAATTCTCGGACTTTGGCAGTTTTCTTTAGTATTTTTAATTCCTGTGATTCCGGTTATCCTCATTATTGGAACGATAGCAGAAGCCAGTGATTTTGCTGATATTTTATCAAGATTATTGGTGATTTTTCTGGCGTATATGGTATATTATTTCTTTTTCTGTACGTTGACGGTTCTAATTTCTGCACAAAGTAAAGCTTCTTCATCGGCTTTAATTAGCTTAATTGGTTCGTGGTTGATTCTCGTGATTTTTTTACCTAAAGGAGTTCAGTTCGCCGCGCAGAATCTTTATCCTACTCCATCAAGAATTGCCTTTGAAACGCAGGTGGAAGAAGATGTTTTGAAAGTTGGCGACAGTCATAATCCCAACGATCCGCATTTTAAACATATTAAAGATTCTTTACTGGCGAAATACAATGTAAAAACTACCGACGAACTTCCTGTCAATTATGGCGGAATTGTGATGAAAGAGGGCGAAAGAATCAGTGCGAAACTATATGTTGACCATTTGAAAAAGCTTCAGAATCAATATAATCAACAGCAGAAGCTGAATGAAATTTTTGGATTTATGAATCCTGTGATGGCGATAAAAAATGTTTCGATGACCGCTTCTGGTACAGATTATTTTGCGTATCAGCAATTTCAGAATCAAGCGGAAAGTTACCGTTACAAACTCGCTCAACAGATGAATGACCTTCAGATTGAACACATCAGCAACATTAAACCAAAAGAAGACGAAAAACCAGCTATGGTAGGTCACGAGAACTGGCAGAAATTTCCCGATTTCCAGTATGAATTCACTTCACTACAAGAAAGTTTAAGCAATCAGCATCTTCCGTTGGCGGCGATTATTTTCTGGTTTACAGTTTGTGTTTTGATGGTTGAATTAAGCGCTAAAAATTTAAAATTAATCTAATGAAACATTATTTATATAAACAGTTTTACCGCAACAAAGCCTACCTTATTTCTTTGCTGATTCTGCTTTTTGCAGGTTTAAGTTCTTTGTACACCGGTAAGAAATTCCTCGACAGAAACGAAGATATCATTGCGAAAAGTGCAACGTATCAAAAAAACAGCCTTGATAAAAATATAGCGTTGCACAGCGACGATATTGGTCTCTTGCTGTATTATGTGAAATTTAATCTGGTGAATGAAATGCCAAAACTGGCCGCTTTGAATATCGGTTTAAGAGATTTAAATCCCTCTATTCAAGGCGTGACGATACGGAATTTGGAGGAACAGAAAAACAATTCGGATTTTTTCAATCCGGCAAATGCAGCGGTCGGGAATTTCGACTTTTCTTTTGTGCTGGTTTTTCTTTTTCCGCTCGTTATTATTGCGTTTTGTTACAACATCATTTCTGAAGATCAGGAAAAAGGAACCTGGAAACTGCTTTCTGTTCAAAGTCAAAATCTACGAAAACTGATTGATGCTAAACTCTTGATTCGTTTAATGGCAGTAAGTTCGGTTTATTTTTTATTGTTAATCGTTGCCGTTATTTACATTAAAATTCCCGTAGATTCAGCTTTTATTTTCTTCACTTTGGCAGGTTTACTTTATCTTATTTTCTGGTTTGCACTTTGCCGTTGGATAATAGGTTATCAAAAATCTTCTTCCTGGAATGCCTTAGCTTTGGTTATTTTCTGGATGGGGATGAATTTCATCATTCCAATGACGGGAAATATGTTGATTCAGAAACTTATTCCGGTGAATGAAGGTTTGCAGGCGCAAATTGAACAGCGTGAAGGTTATCACAACAAATGGGATGAAGCAAAAGTTCCTACGATGCAAAAATTCCATACGATTTATCCGCAGTTCAGTCAATATACAATTGCTGAAAACAGCGGTTATTCTTACATCTGGTACTATGCAATGCAACATATGGCAGATGTGGAATCTGAAAAATCATCCAAACAGTATCATGAAAAAATGCTTCGAAGAAACAATGTTGCAATTTGTTTAGGTTATTTTTTACCAAACATTCAAACACAGTTGATTCAAAGCGAAATTGCGAAAACCGCAATGGAAAACCAATTAAACTATGCCATTGGTTTGAAAAATTTCCACGAAAAGCAAAGACTGTATTTCTATCCATCCATTTTTGAAAATGTAAACGGAAAAACCATCGACTGGACTAAACAAACCGTGAAAACCTTTACAGATTCTGGCAAACCGAATCTTTTAGGTGTGTTTCTTCCTTACTTTATTTTCATTTCATTATTCTTAATTCTTTCACAAATCAAATTCAGAAAGCTATGTTAAAAACCATCAATCTACATAAAAAATACAACGATTTTACAGCTTTAAAATCTTTAAATCTCGAAATTCAGGAAGGTGAAATCTTCGCTCTTCTTGGTCAAAACGGCGCAGGAAAAAGTACAACCATAAATATTCTGTTAGGTTTAATTAAAGCTACTACAGGTGATGCATTTATCAATAATATTTCAGTGAAGGAACATCCTGAAAAAATCAAAAAACATCTGGCTTATATTCCCGAAACCGTATTGCTCTACCAGAATCTTACCGGAATTGAAAATCTTGATTTCTTCTCAAAAATTGCAGGTTTTAATTATAATAATAACGAACTTTCGACATTATTAAAACGTACCGGTTTGCAGGAAATCGCTCACGAAAAACCTCTCGGCGGTTATTCAAAAGGAATGAGACAGAAAGTAGGAATTGCCATCGCACTCGCCAAAGATGCCAAAGTTCTTCTTTTGGACGAACCTACCAGCGGACTTGACCCGATTGCTACTGCAGAATTTACAGAAATCATTCGTCAATTGGGAAAAGAAGGACGCACAATTTTAATGGCAACCCACGATATTTTCAACGCTGTGAGTGTCGCTACCAATATCGGAATTATGAAACAGGGTGAACTGGTGCAAAATCTTCCGTCAAAAGCCTTTTCTGCTGAGGAATTGCAGGAATTGTATTTAAAAACTATTTAAAACTCATCTTAAAATTTTTGATATAAGTTGAAGCTTTAATGCTGTAAAATCATTTACAAGTTATTTGTTGATACTTTTTTTCGATAAAAAAAAGTGCCACTTTTCTTAAAGTGGCACTTTTCTATTTTTCAAACTGAAAATTAAGTCTGATTAACATCTTATAACTATCGATAAATCCTCAAAAAATTTCATTATCATTAAAAGTCAATTTTAATATTGATTTTTTTTCTAAATTGAAAAGTCTTCGACTCCGCTCAGACTGACATTGCTAAAAAACTTAGTATTAGCGATGTCAAACTGAGCTTGTAGAAGTGTCTCTTTACGGTTTCAAATCCTCAAACTTATCATCAGCAGGCAAAATATGCTGAACTTTCTCCACCACCAATTCCTTTGGAACAGAGAATTCCACAGTTTGTTTAATATCTAAAGAAGATGCTCCAACAGAAACTTTATAATTTCCAGCTTCTGCAATCCAAGCTGATTTTGCAGTTTCAAATGATGCTAAATCTTTTGGATTCAAAGTCAAAGTAATCGTTTGAGTTTCTCCCGGTTTCAAATCTTTGGTTTTTGCATAAGCTTTCAACTCAGATTTTGGTTTGTCGATATTTTTTCCTGGAGCTGAAACGTAAAGTTCTACCACTTCTTTTCCGGAAACTTTTCCTGTATTTTTCACATCAATCGTAACTTCTAATTTGTTATTAAAAGTCTTAGAATTTGTTTTAGTATTTGAATAAGCAAAATCCGTATAAGACTTCCCATAACCGAATTCATAAGAAGGTTTCACACCAAACGTATTGAAATAACGGTATCCAACATAAACACCTTCCTGATACGTCACATCTTTCGGATTATCCGCAGGAATTCCAGGGAAATTCTTTGCAGAAGCGTGGTCTGAATAATTTACCGGGAAAGTCATTGTCAGTTTTCCTGAAGGATTTACTTTTCCTGAAATCACGTCGGCAACAGAATGTCCGCCTTCCTGACCAGGTTGCCAAGCTAATAAAATGCCATCCACTTTATCTTTCCAGGAAGCAGTTTCAATTACACCTCCGATGTTTAAAATCACAACCACTTTCTTTCCTTTTGCGTGAAACGCTTTTGAGATTTTGTCCAGCATTTCGATTTCTTCTGTCGCCAGATTGAAATCTTCATTCACTACTCTATCACCGCCTTCACCAGAGTTTCTGCCTAAAGTTACAAAAGCAATTTCTGAAGTTTCTGCTTTTTTAGCAAGGAAAGCATCATCAATTTTCATTTCAGACAATCTTCCCGGAAGACCAAGAATTCCTTTTTTCTTTCTTTCGATTAATTCTGCGGCTGCTTCTTTTTCTGCGTGAGGTTTGTACAAATCAACCAGTTCTTTGTCTAATTTGTAACCTGCCGAATTCAGACCTTCTAAAAGTGAAACCGTATGTTTGTTGTTCACACTTCCACTTCCCGTTCCACCTGTAATCCAAGCATAAGAAGTTACTCCGAATAAGGAAACTTCTTTCTGTTTGTTAGCAAAAGGCAAAGCATTTTTTTCATTTTTAAGTAAAACCATTCCTTCAGCGGCAGCATTTCTCGTCACTTCAGCATTTTGAGCTAAATTAGGTTCGTTACTGTATTTGTATTGTGCAAAAGTTGGTGTTTTGAAAACATATTCCAAGATTCTTTTTGCATTAATATTAGCAACTTCCTGAGATAATTTCCCTGAGTTTAAAGCTTCCAACAATACTTTTTTCTGAGCTGGAATTCCCGGCATCAACAAGTCATTTCCTGCGTTCATTTGCTTAACCACATCAGAAAGTCCGCCGTCTTTGATGGATTCAAATCCTGGGAAACCTCCGAACCAATCGGTCATTACAATTCCTTTGAAACCCCATTCGTTTCTCAAAACCTGAGTCAGTAAATCTTTAGAATCTGAAGTGTAAACACCATTCAATTTATTGTAAGAAGACATTACCGTCCAGGGCTGAGATTCTTTAACGGTGATTTCAAAATTTCTCAGATATAATTCTCTCATTGCTCTTTCAGAAACGTGAGCATTGATGGTTAAACGATTGGTTTCTTCGTTATTCGCAGCAAAATGTTTGATAGAAGTTCCCACACCTTGAGACTGAATTCCATTCACAACCGCAGCTGCAGTTTTCCCTGAAATTAAAGGGTCTTCAGAATAATATTCAAAGTTCCTTCCGTTCAATGGATTTCTTTGAATGTTCAAAGCCGGCGCTAAAAGAACGTCAACACCATATTCTTTCACTTCATTTCCCATCGCTTTTCCAACCTGCTCCAACAAAGTTTTGTTCCAAGTTGAAGCTAAAGCTGTTCCTACAGGAAAAGCTGTTGCGTAATAGGTTTTTGAATCATTTTCTCTGGTTGGCTGAATTCTCAAACCTGCAGGTCCGTCCGCAACAATCGTCGCAGGAATCCCGAATCTGTCAAAAGAATCCGTTCCACCAGCTGCTCCGGGAACTAAACCTTGTTTTGAATCTCCAACAGGACCAGTCAGAACTTCAATTCCGGGCATTCCAGTACCAATCAAGAGATTTACTTTTTCCTCATTGGTCATTTGCTTGATAATCGCATCAATTCTTTTGTCTACCGAAAGTCTTGTATCTTCCCAAACATCCAGTTTTCCGTTTTTGTTAGAATCTTTAAATGTTTTTCCACCAACTGTAACGGTTGGATTATTTTGAGCTTTTGCTAAAGGAGTTGCTGCTAATAATGCCACGAACATTCCTGCATATTTTGCTTTCTGAGAAAGTCCTATCAGCGTTGATATATTCTTCTTCATAATTCTATATTTTTATTTTTTGTTGTTGAATAATTTAAGTTTTGTGTAGAAATCTTCGAACATCAATCTTGTGTCGAGCTGAGTATAAACTCTGATGTTTCTTCCTTTTGGATTGTATTGATACAAACCGTTGTCATCGATTTTCGGAGCGTTTTTCAAGACATAAGAACTTGATGAAGAATCTGCTTCAAATGAAGACTGTAAAGCCGTAACCAAAACCAAAGGGGAATCTCCCATAATATAAGTTTCACCGATATGGAAATTCAGTTTTTGAACTCTTTCCATTAAATCTTCGATTTTCTTGGTTAAGTAAGCTCCGGTTTTTCCTTCTGGTTTTACTTTGGTTACAAGTTCTCCGTAAGACATCAAAGTTTGTCTGTAAGCATTTCTCGGGATTTGCCAGATGTTTAAATTGGATTCGTTAAAAACGACTTGTCCCGCTTTAATATCGATTCCGAGATTGTATTCTAAAGGTGTAAATCCAGGAGGCGGAGTTGATAAATCCAGATATTCTGGACCGCCAATCCAAACGACAACTATTTTGTCGGCGATTTTTGGTTCCATAAGATAAGCACTTGCAACTTCCGTTAAACCTGCGCCACAAACCACGAACAAAGGATTTTTCTCATCGGCTTTCATCGCTTCGGCAACGATTGCTTTTGCACCTTCAGAAATGTTTGGCGTTTTGATATCTTTTAATTGGTCATTTGAACCTTGAAAAACATTGAATTTGTTTTTAAGATTCATCACTTCTAACGTTACATTCACTCTTTTTACCGCATTTTCGGCAGTGATATTTGATTTATCAAAAGGGTCATTCGGTTTTAAATGTGAGCCGATAATTCCTTTGATTTCCGCAGAAGGCGAAAGAATCTGATGAACGAGTTGAAACAATCCGTCCGGGTCGCCGCTAAAATCATTGTCGACGATGACACGATAACGAGGTTTTACATATTTATCCATTTCTGAAATCACGGCAGTAGACTGTGCGGACACAGCCATTGCCGCAAAAAAAGAAACTATATTAAAAATTGATTTCATTGCTTATTTAAAAAAATGGTGATGATTTTTTTATAGGATTTTATCCTATCCTTTAGAAAATCGTCCCTTCGGGACTGTACAAAATGGTATTTTGAATCTCTCGCAGATTATTCAGATAAAGCAGATTTCTTAATTTTATTATCTGCAAAATTTGCTCAATCTGCGTGAGATTGAAGTCAGTACAATCTTTATGATTTAATCAAATGCTATAAAAATTTGTGGAACTTCAGCCAATCCAGATATACATCAGACCATTTGTCAACAGGAAGGTTTTGTTTTCCCATTCCGAAGCCGTGACCACCTTTTTCGTAGATATGAAGTTCGGTTGGTTGTCCTGCTTCCAGCCATTTGCTGTATAACAAGACTGATTTTGGAGCTAACTTTAATTGGTCATCACTTGCAGCACAAATGAACATTGGAAGAGATGATTTTGGAATTTCAGTATCTAAAATCTCCTGACTTGGTCCGCCATAAATCGAAGCTGCGAAGTTGGGTAATGTAGTAGCATCTTTGCTGTGAAGAACACTTTCCAAAATTACACTTGCACCTGCAGAAAATCCGATAACGCCTAATTTTTCAGGATTGATATTCAGTTCTTTTGCGTGGGTTCTGATGTAGGAAATTGCTGTTTTGATGTCCTCTCCTTCCATTACTTTGATTGGAGCTGTTTTTGCGTCGAATGCTTTTCGGTCTTTGATGCCTTCCATCATTTCTTTGGCAGGGTCGTTGGATTTTGTTTCCAATAATCGGTATTTTAAAACGATTGCCGTGATTCCGTTTTCTGCTAGTTTTTTGGCAACATCAATTCCTTCTCGATTAATTGATAAACTTTGGAAACCACCGCCCGGAGCGATAACGATAACCGTTCCGTTCGCTTTTGCTTTATCAGCTTCAAAAACTAAAATTGAAGGCTGCGTAACATTGAAAACAACTTCTGTTTTGAACAATTCATTGAATTGCTGTGCTTCTTTCTGCGTCCAGTTTTCTGTTCCCGGAGCTTTTCCTTTGTATAATGGAATTTGTTTTTGAGCGTTGGTGCTCGTTAATCCTGCAAGAAATAAACTTGCTATGATGAATTTTTTCATTTTGATTTTAAATTTTTTAACGCAAAGAGCGCAAAGGTTTTTCTTTATTTGATTCGTCGTTTTTAAGTTAGCAAAGGCGTTTCACTCAGCAAAGACAGTTGTTTGTCATTCCGTAGGAATCTAGACGTACATTCCAATATCATTATTGAGATTCCTACGGAAAGACAAAAATGCGGTTGATTTTGAATGTCAGTTTTAACAGCGAATCTCACGCAGCCCGACTTGAACGAAAATCCTTTTTTGCATAAACTTTAAGCTCTATTTAACTGAAATCGTCTTGCAAAAAAGATTGACTTCGTCGAACCACTTCGTTAGGTTTGGGAGTGGAAGGCGGAAATAGCTGCCCAAATTATTACTGTAGAAATGAGACCGAACGTAATGCCCGGTCTCAAGAAATCAATTAACTAATTTTTTGATGAACTATTACTTATGATATTTTTGAGTTCTGACGTCTTTAATCACACCTGACCAGTTCATTCCGTACCCGAAATCGTAGTTGTGACCTTCGGAATCTTTGTGTGTTTCCATATCATAAGGAACATCTTCTTTCTGCTTTTCGACCGTCGCCATATTCGCAGGCATCTGAAGCGGAAGCAATCCTAAAGGTTCGTATTTTCCGGTTACGATATCTACAACTGCCTGATTTGACACATTGAAATTCATCAGAATTGCGTCTGCGTGTTTTTCGAATTCGTTAAAAATCATTGGCTTTGAAGCGGTGATGGAAACGATTACAGGTTTTCCGTTCATTGCTTTGTAAGCATTTTCTATGGCCAACAAATCTGTGAAATTGGTTGCTGTAGAAGTTTTGTTTTTGAAGGTTCTGTCGTGTACATTTGGCGCAACAACAGGGTCGCCTGCTGCGATACTTTTTTCACGAGCTTCGGTTGCTGTATAAGTCTGATATTGAAGAGAAATCGGGACATAACCGTTTCCGCCTTCTTTGGCGTCGACGTCGCTGTAACCGCCTTCTTCACTGTGCGGGCTTTTCACGAAAACCAATGCGAAATCTGCTTTTGCAGGGTCGTCTGTGACGTTAAAATGTTTCTTCACTTTCTCGATATCGACAGGATATTCCAAAGATGGACCGGTGTAAATTCCCCACCAGTTGAACGTTGCCGGAGAATATCTCTTTGGAATGTAAGCCGTTTTTCTTTCTTTAATTGGAAGAATATTGGCTTTGTTTTTCAACATTACGATAGATTTTACCTGAGCTTCGTAACCTGCTTTCATAAATTCAGGATTACCAACGATTTTCTTGGTTTCTTCTGTGTTTACGTAAGGATTTTCAAACAATCCGGTTCTGAAGAAATTTCTCAACAAACGAACGGCTGACTGCTCAAATTTTGCACGATATGCTTTTTCGCCGTGTTCTTTCACGCCCATTTGATACGCTTCCAAAACAGGAACTTTGTCATTGTTTCCTCCGAACTGGTCAACTCCCGCTTCCAAAACTTTATAATGACGTTGAGAAATTGATAACTTTTCTGCTCCCCAAGGTTTTCCCGCAAATCCTCCCGGAGATTTTGGTTCGTCTGCTGTTATTAACCAATCCGTACAAACTACACCGTCATATTTATATTTTCCACGAAGTAAATCGGTGATTAAATATTTGCTGTAACCGTTTCCGACGTTTTCTCCGTTTTTGGTATCTTGATTAAAACTAATCGTGTAATAAGGCATTACCGCAGAAGCTTCTTTGGTTCCGCCGTTGAGCTTGAATGCTCCTTCCGTAAAAGGTTTTACGTGATTCTGGAAATTATTTCCCGGATAAACTGCGTATTTTCCCATCGCCCAGTGACCGTCGCGACCGCCTTCTTCAGGTCCGCCTCCAGGCCAATGTTTTACCATTGCATTCACACTTTTGTTTCCCCAACCATTTTTACTTCCAATGGTTGTCTGGAAACCGTCGATGTAACCTCTTCCTAAATCTGCTGTCAATTCCGGACTTTCAGAAAAAACATAAGCGATTCTGTACCAACGAGGTTCTGTTCCTAAATCGATTTGGGGAGATAAAGCCGTTGAAATTCCTAACGCTCTGTATTCCTGCGCGGCAATGTTTCCGAATTTTTTTACCAATTCAGGGTCGAAAGTTGCACCCATTGCTAAACCATCTGGCCAAAGTGAAATCTGTCCGCCTGCTCCTTCATTAAATTCTGCCGTTACCGTTGCAGAATGTCTTGGGTCTGTACTGTTATTGGCCGGAATTCCTAAACCTAAACCTTCGATGTAAGCCTGAATATTATTGCTCCATTTTGCAGCAATTTCGGGAGATTCTACAGTTGTTACCAAAACGTGACGAAGATTATCGTCTTTTAGGAATTTCTTTTGTTGGTCTGTCAAATCAAAAGCTTTTGCACCACTTTCTTTGTAGAACATTCCGTTGTATTTTCCTGCTCTGAAACCTTCTGCAGGAGCCGGAACAGATTGGTGGCTGCTGTAAAGCATCAATCCTGCAATCTGCTCAACTGACATTTTTGAAGCTAAATCTTTTGCTCTTTCGTCAACAGGAAGTCTCCAGTCTTCGTATTTGTCGAGCTTTCCGTTTTTATTTAAATCTTTAAATTTATTTCCGCCAACCGTCAAAATCTTGACACCAGAATCTGCAGAATACCCCAATACCGGACCTTTGGAATTGGTCACGGTTTGGATATTTTGAGAAAAAGCAGTTACGCCTAGAAATAATGCGGCTATATTGAATACTGATTTTTTCATTTTTTCATTTTAGAAATTAAAGCTTACAGAGAACTGACCTGTTAATGGCATAATGTAAGTTCCCGTCAACAGTTTTCCGTAGTATGGATTGGCGTCTGTAATCAATTCGGCACCGTTGATAGTTCCGCTTGCTCCTCTTTGGTTCAGAAAGTTGATAACTGTTGCGCCAAGGTTGATATTTTTATTCACTGTATAACTTACCCCACCGAAAGTTTCCCATCTTGGTGCGAAGTATAAAGCGTTGGTAAGGTTGGCATATTGTTTTGAGAAATATCTGAAACTTGCCCAGAATCTCCATTTATCAATGGTATAACTTGGGTCGATTTCCATCAACACTTTGGCAACTCCCAAAACATTGTTGTCATTGTAATCGTAAGCCGTTCCGAACGCATTAAAATTGAATTTTTTATACACCGGATTCTGTAAAGTCAATAAATAGTGCAGATTAAATCCTTTGAAAGGTTTCACCACAAAATCGGTTGTCCATCCAATCGTCTGAATATCATAGTAAACCGTAACGTTTTGAGCCTGAGTCGTATTCGCCGGATTCACCAAGTTGTATCTGTTTAGGTTGTTGTTCTTTTTAAGATAAGTCGCCTGAGAAATCAACTGAATGTAATCTGTATTCCAGAAAACTCCCAAAGCTCCCAACGGACTTTTAATTTTGTTGGTGTTTGGCTCGAAGGCTTGAGAATAACTTTCCAGTCTTCTGTTTTCTTCGGTGTATAAAGCGTTTGCGATAACTCCAAAGTTTTTAGTAATGTTATAAGTTGCATTCAAACTACCACCAATCTGGAAAAAGCTTTGGCTAATCTGATTAAACTGACTTGGGTCTGTAAAATTAAATCCAACTGTTCTCGGAGTCAAAGAATATTCTCCGTCAATGATGTGATTTTTCAAATGTAAACCGTAGCTCAAGTTGAAATTATCTGAAACTTTCCATTCATCGGTTCCGTAAACTGATAGCTTATTTTCTGTTCCGCTGTGGAATTCTCCACCTGCATTGTAGTTGTAGAAACCATCTGCATCCGTAGTTAAACCAATCAATCTTTGAGGTTGCGGCTCGACGGTCTGGAAGAAAAATGACCTGTTGGACGTGAATTTATCGATGTTATAATACTGTTCTAAAACTCCAAACGTCACATTGTGATTTCCTAATTGTTTGTTCAAAGAAAAACGTCCTGCAATATTGGTAATCGGAGTCGCTGGCGTGTGCATCGCCAACTGAGTTCCGACCGCTCCGGTGTAAGCCTGACCTGTTGACGCAATCGTGTAACCTGAAGCCGCATTAGCATTAAAAATACTTAATGGAATGATATTAGAAGATTTCGCTGTAGCAAAGTGTGCTCTTGTTGAGAATTTGAAATTCCATCCATTATCTAGCAAATAGTTACCGAAGATATCGATGTTATGAGACGTATTTCTACTGTCATTTCCATCCATATTTGCCCAATAGGTATTTCCGGAAAGAATGTCTTTCATTTTGATTTGCCCATCTCTTACCACGTAAGAATCTCTACCAATTCTGAAATTATCAAGTTCGGTTACTTTTCCGTTTTCTCCGTACTGGAAAACTGCATAATTGGTAATACTGTAAGAATCTGCGTATTTATATTGAATTGAAATCTTTCCTTTGTCATCGTTAAAATATTTGGTAGCACCTGCTCGGAAAATTTTAGTTTCGTCAACATTTCTAGTAAAACCAAGTTTGTAAGTACTCGGGTCGAAGTTTGCAAAAGCGCCAACAGTGTAAGTCCAGCCGTTTTTAGAAATCGGTCCGGAAACATTCACATCGCCCTGCAACCATCCAAAAGTACTGGTCGTGAATTTCCCTTTGACTTTTAAATCTTTAGTTCCTATTTGAGAATACGAGTTCACTGCAAAACCAAGGTCTCCCATTGTATTTGCCAGCTGATCCATTTTCAAAAGTCCCGTTTTTTCCAAGCCTACACTTTGTCTCCACGTTTTGTTGGGAAGTTCTGGCCAGAAGAAATATACTGCAGGCAAATCGTTTTCAAGAATTGTAATTCCGCCCACAGTTGATGGAAGACCGATGTTCACGTCTCTCGGACTTGTGTTATTGGCTGCGTTCAACATGACGTTTCTGTTGTTGTCTTCTTTGGAAGATGAGGTCACGGTTTTTAAGCCTTCTTCAGTTTTGGTTGCGGCATTTATGGCATTTTTTACTGCAAGAGTATCAGTTTTTTCTTGTCCGAATGCTGTTGCAAAGGAAAGCAAAAGCCCTAATGCTGAGATTTTTAAAGTTGATTTTCTCATTGTATAAGTCGTTCTTTATATAGTTTTAATTCTTTAATTTTCAGCGTTTTAGTTTTAATTATTTTTTTTTAGATTAAAACATAAAAATACCTGCATCCAATTTTTTGTTGGATGACCGTTTCTAAATTTCAACACCGGATTGATTGTTATTTTAGCCGGCTTTTGTCAGCATTCATTTTATCGCAGTTTAATTAAAAGTAACTCTTACAATATGCCGCAATATTTCGATTACAGACGGGTTGCCTGTTAATCATTTTGCTCCAAAAGAGCAATTCTTGAAAGTAATTTCTTTCTCAGAAAGTGTTTAATTTCATTGATTCTTTTCGAATCATTACAATAGTACATTCTTTCAGCTGATTTACCAAAAAAAATGTTAATAAAAATTAATATTTGAATTAATCAATTGTTAATCAATAATTTATTTTTCAATTCTCAATAAATAATTTATTGATTCTATACGAAGTAATGATAAAAATCATTCAATTCAGTCCCCAAAAAGTTAATCAAGAATCCATTTTTAGAACATCTTTGAGAATTTTATCATTAAATTTGTCTACTAAGCTTTTTCTAAACTCTTGAATGGATTCTAAACAACAATTAATTAACAAATCGAACGAGGCGAAAGAACTCTTTTTACCTAATTTATCCCTTGATCCCGTAATTTTCGGATTTGATCAAAATGAATTGAAAGTACTGCTGATCAAAATGAATTACAGAAAAATGTGGCTTTTACCTGGAGGATATGTGAGAAAAGATGAAGATCTGAGTGAAGCCGTTGTAAGAATTTTAAAAGACCGTGCAGGAGTCGTTGCAGATCTATACTTACAGCAGTTTGGGGTTTTTGGAAAGAAAAACAGAAGTGAATTTTACTTTGAAGATTTTGATGAAACCCTTTTTCATAAGCAGCGATTTGTTTCTATAGGGTATTATGCATTATATAATCCGGATAATTTCAATCTGGTTGCTGATGAATTCAGCGAAGCCTGCGAATGGGTATATTTAAGCAAACTTCCGGAAATTGATTTGGCTATGGATCATTATGAAATTATTGAAAAAGCCCTGTTGACTTTAAGAGAAAAAATCTCACATAAACCGATTGGTTATAACCTTCTGCCGGAAAAATTCACCCTTTCTGAAATTCGGAAATTGTATGAAGTTATTCTTGGAAAAGAACTGAACAGAGGAAATTTCTACAGAAAAATAAAAAATTTGAAAATTTTGAGAAAATTGGATGAAAAAAGAATGGGTGGGGCACATAAAGCTCCAGACCTCTACTCTTTCGATGAAGAAAACTACAACAAAGCTCTAGAAAATGGACTCAGTAATTGGTAGAAAAACGGGAAGTAATTTCTTTAAAGGGAATTGATATGATGAAGGCGTTGGAAAACATTTAAAATTAAATTCAAAACACCACGTTTACAATTTGTATTTAAAAAAAACATTTTTTGTGTCTGATTTGGTTTAAGCTAAAAAAAACGAATGAAAATATTTCCATTCGTTTTCTATTTTTAAAATTAATTCTTTGAACGGTACGATTTAAATTTTATAAATCGACCTCCTTGTTATTGATTTGATTTACAAAAAGAGAAAGACTAAGTAGTTCCTCTTGTGAAACCGTGGAAGAATCGGGGGTGAGTGCAATTTTCACGTCTCCGTTTTCTTCGTGCATCGTCACTTCTCTTTCAAGATTAAAATCTCTGTCAAATTTCTCTTTCATTTTATCATGCAACCACTTAGAGGCTGTTTTGATATTTTCTGAGTGATTTTCCATAATCTAATTTCTCTTTTTGACTTACTTAACTGCAGCCCAAGCCTTTTCAGATTCTTTTAAATGATTTTCCAAAGTTGGAAGAATTTTTTCTGCAAAACCTTTTACTGATGCATCGCTTCCTTCACTTACTTCCTTACGGAAAGCTGCAATATCTTTTTTGTGATCTTCAACCATCATCATGGTATAGGCTTTATCAAAATCAGCACCTTTTTTTGCTTTCAGCTCATCATGTTTTTTCTGCTGGTCTGCATCCATAGAAGTTGGTAGCATATAGTTTACAGAACTTGCCCATGCTTTCAGCTCATCGTTTGCTTTTTTATGATCCTGAGCAATCATCATCCCCAAAGATTTTACGGCAGGGTTTGATGCGTTGGAAGCAGCAAGATCTCCCATCATTACTTCCATCATTCCGCCTTTTGCGGCTGCGTCCACAAACATTTTGTCTTTATCGCTCAACGCTGATGATGCCGAAGTAGTAGAAGAAACATTTGCAGAATCACCAACCATAGTACCTGAATCTAACATTCCGGAAGATGAAGTACTATCCATTGAAGCATCATTTGATGTTGTTTCTTTCTTGTTGCAAGACACTAAAAAAGCGACTGCAAGCAATGTCATGATTGAATTTTTCATAAATTTTATATTTGGTGGTTGTTGACTACCGAACGATAGTTAAGTTTCTTATAACCAATTAATCTGCCAAAGAAATGAAGAAACGATTTTTGTGGTATATTTTGTTACTTTAAGAAAAAATATTTCAGAAATTTAAAAAAAATAAAATTCCAGAGTTAAATCAACTTTGGGATTTTTCATATAGTGCGATAATGGTTTAAAATTGTTGATTTCCTTTTAATAACTATTATGCCTTAAATAATATTTTGAATTATTTTTCTGAATAAGCTACTCTCAACACAATTATGCTCACATTTTATCTCATAATTCGTTCATTTCATTTACAACGGTCTGTTTTTTATAAAATATTACAACTTTCTATTCAAAATCCAGCCATCCCTTTGTAAGACATTTCCACTGCATTTTAGATAAACCCAACATTCCTCCGATAGAGAGGAAAAAATTTCTGATGCAGTCAAAAAAACCGTCACCTTCATTTGTTTTTTCATTCCTTCCATAAATTCCCGCTTTTATATAGTCTCTTCCTTTTGAAATTATAAATGTTGAAGTGCTGGATTTTGAATAAAAATGAGCTACTCTACCATTGCTTCCAATGGGCTTTTGGCAAGGTTTGCACTGCATCATCATCATATCAGGTACTGCCGTATCCAACATCACAATCTGCACCCAATCGTAAGAATCACCTTCACTTCCTCCCAAGCCCGGAACATCAATTCTTATATAATCTCCAACTTCAGGAAGCCGTTCGACGATTTTTCCCGCATCATCACACAATTTGAAATCCGAAAAACTCTCACTACAGTATTTCTGCCACTCATTGATATTTAAAAACCGTTGTCTGAGAATGTTAAATGCAAGCTCAGCATCTTGATTTTTATAATATTTTACACTTTCTGTATCATGAAAGCTTCCGTTCAGTTGTTTGGGAACACCTTGTATTTTTTTAGGCATCATCATGTTATTTGAAATTATTTTAACATCAGACTCTGATTGAGACGGCTTTTCAGGCATCCTAGAATAAATTCTGAAAAATACAGCTGTGCCGACAATTGCTCGGTTTTATCGTGAAGTTCAAGTTTTTTTTGTACTGATAATCTGACCTTTATACGAGAAAGAAAAGTAAGCGTAAACTTTATAAGAAGATTTTCTTACAGGACTGCAATATCCTGTTGTGGCAATTCCCCAATCGCTACCGAAAAGCTTTGCTACATTTAACGCCATTTCCTGCGCAACATTTTCCGAGACACCATCGCATTCCACAGTATTGCCTTCGGTGATGTTAAGAAGCTTAATTTTTTCAGTTAAAGTGTATGCTGTGATTCCTCCCTTATAAAACAAAGAGTGTGTTTGCATTTGCGAAAAAGCGAGCTGGAGACAACCAGAGGTAACACTTTCTGCGACAGATATACTTTCATTGGCAGCAATAAGTGAATGCCCAATGAATTCCAATAATTTTTGATCGAGTTCCATAACTAAATATTTTGTTTGAGTGATTGATTTTAAATTTCAATCAGTGAAATATACTGAGTATGAATATTTTATACTTTTAAAATATTAACCGTGTTACTAAATTCAATTTCTAAAAGCCTGACTGATGAGTTTTTCAGATCATTTGAAAAATCAAGTTCTATTCTCACACATTATTCGATGTTTTAATAATTTACATCATTTGTGATAGATAATTCAGTAAACTAATGGCTAAATAATCTTTAAATCTTATTGGATTTCAGGTACAGACAGCAGAATAAAAAGATAGCAAGGGTAGATAAAGAAAAATGATAAAGATTTGATTTTTATAAATTATCGAATCTCAAAAATCTGTGTATGGTAAAAAATGTTAGATAAAAGTTTCATATAAATTTGATTTTAGTGTTTAGTTGTTATCAAATCTACCTGTTTTTTATATCAATTTTTTATGATTATCCTCACAAAGTTCTATAAACCATGTTTAAAAATTTGAACCATCAATAATTGGTTTGTCTTCTAATAAAATATTTACTAAGAAACGAATGGCCTAAGTCATATATTTCTAAATAGTTTTTAAGTATTTTCATCCTACTAACTAAAGTTTGTATTATAATTAAAGCATCCTACAGATTGTAAGATGCTTTAATTTTTATAAAAATAATGCGAAAGTCTTCTAGAAATTAACCCGCAGATTAACGGGATCAAAGAACCGGTTTTCTTTTGTAAATTCTATAAAATTCATACTACATTTTTTTTTGTTAATGAAAACAAATCAGCTTTCATCTTTTGTGTTTTTTACGAGCCCGATTCCTGAGAAGAAAAAAATAAGCCCTATAATTCCTATAACTACCATTGTAGTGTAAGCTTCATTTTTCTGTATCAGCTGATATCCTGTGTACATTAATCCTATAATTCCAAGAATGGTAAGAATTGTACCGAATGTTCTTTTAACGTTCATTGTTTAATTATTTTAATGGTCTATTTAAGCAAAACAGGCACTGTTTGAAATTGAATTCAGCGTTTTGAGAAGTTGTCTGAATTCTGCCGAATATTTCATTACATCAGACTTTCCTTTTCCAGACGGATATTCTTCATAACCCGAATAGTGATAATGTTTCTGCTCATTATTAATTTTCATTTCAAGCTCCCATTCGGTTCCGTCGAAAATCGCGTCATTAAAATAATTCTCTTTCCAGGTTTTTATATCAATTTCTTCTAAAGTAGAAATTAGTTTTTTTTCATAGTCTCCCGAAAACTTTTTGTCAGGATTCTGCAGGATTTCTTTAAAATACCCGAAATATTCACTTATGTAAAATATACCTTTATCGATAATCAGTTCAGCACTTTTTCCATGAGAACTGCCTATAAAAAACCGCAGGAAATCTATTTTTTCAATTTTGTTGTACAGCATTTCTTATTATTTTAGTAGTTTATTAAATTGTTTCTTTACTCACATTATTATCAGCAAAATTTATTCTGCAGCCCTGTTTATACTTAAATTTGTATTCAATATTCCTTTCACCAAAAAAATCTTTACCTGCCTGAATAATAAACGGAATGTAAAATAATTCTTTCATCAGTTCTTTATCAGCAAACGAATTTCGTGCTTTCCACATTTTGCAAAAAGTAAGAATCAAAATTTGTTCTGCTGTGTTTTTATCATCTGTCCACTGAAGAATCCATCCATAAACTTTTGAGGAATGCATAGCATAAAAATCTTCAAAATCTACTTTCTGGCTTTCGATGTCAGTTTGTTTTCTAAAAAATGCTTTTTGATTCATCACATATCTGGATTTTAGTTGGTGAAATTACTATCCTCATGTACGCTGATTTTGTCATCTGAAAATCTGATCACGATTTGCTGTGCTTTTTCAAAGTCAATTTCGTGATATTTTTCTTCTGCATTTTTCGGATTTCTTTGTGAAAGAATCAATTTTAAAGGAACCTGCTCCAGAACAAAAATCTTTCCTTCATAATTTTCTTTTTTGGCGTATTTCACTTCGATTAGTTGGATGCTTTCTAAAGGTTTTAGTAAATCTGCTCTAAGGTGTTGATCTATTTCCATTTTTAAAATTTTTATTAATTATCATCTTTTCTCACACTTACAACTTCAAAATTTCCGTCAGATGAAAATTCTTTGCAGGAATCGTCTTTACATGCTTTCGGATTTTTCAGAAAATGATGAATATAATCTACGCTCTCCTTTGTATCAGAAGGTGCAATAAGAATGTGATATAATTTCGTAACAGATTCATCTGCATCCTTTATGGATTTATTTTTATGCCTGAGTGCTTCCTGATAGTTCATCCTGATTATTTTTTCTGTATTCTAAAGTCTGCGTCAAATCGTGAAGATGATCTTCAAGAATTTTCTTTGTTGAAGAAGTTAAATCGTTATTCTTTAAAGCTTCTCTGTAAGAATCTACAGCTGCTTTTTCGCCAAAAACCACATTTTCAAGCGTAGAATTAATTGAGTTTATCAGAAATGCATTTTTAATATCAATCCACGTTCTGTGTAGATTTCCTCTGATGGTGGAGGAATCGCTGTCGTACTCTTTTTCGTTTTCCCTTAATATATCAATCAACTCATTTTTCATAATCTTAGATTGGGTAATCATCTTATCATATTCAGACTTGATGTCGGGATAAGCTTCCCAAATTTTACCCTCAACCTTTTCGAATGCTGTAATTCTATCGTTTGTAATCTGAACTAAATCTTTCAGGATTGCCTGATTTTCTGCTGTTTCCATTTTTGTAATTTTAAGAGTTAAAAATTATTTTAATGGTTTTCTTCCTGTAAAAAGATTGATAAGGATTACAATAATGGCAATAACAAGTAAAACATGAACTAAATTACCGGTATCCATTCCCGGAACGATACCTACCATTCCCAAAATCCAGACAACGATACAAATCACGGCTACAAGCCAAAGTAAACTTCTCATAATATTTTTTTTCGGTATGATTTGTCTTGTACAATTAGTCTGCCTTTTTAGGTTTAAATAAAAACTTTATATACCACAAGGCGTATTTTTGGCATTTTGGGGCATGCGAATTGTAAATTGATGAATACCAAAAAATATCAATATGGACAATACTAAAACGGTTTCAGTACTGAATGACTTACTGAACATCACCAACGACAGAATTGAAGGATTTTCTAAAGTGGAAGACAAAGTGTGGGATTATTATCCTGCTTTAAGAAGTGATTACGACGAGATGGTTTCGCAGTCACTTACTATGAAAAACGAACTTTCCGACCTCATCACAGAACGTGGCGGAACTCCTGATAATTCAGGATCTGCAGCAGGAGCAATTCATAGAGCTTGGATTGATGTGAAAAACACCTTTGCCGGAGATAATGCAGATGCAACACTCGGCAATGTAGTATACGGAGAAAACGCTGCTATCAACGCATATCAAAGCGCTTTAGACGGTGGCGGTCTCTGCCCGGAAAGTTCAAGAGTAGTTCTCGATCAGCTCCATCATCTTAAAGCATCTCATGATAAGTTTGAAAATCTTGAGGATTTAAAAAATTAAATGTGTAAGCCGGCTTTTAGAAGTCGGCTTTTTTTATGATTTCAGTCATTTTAACATAGTATTAAATTTAATTAATTTACCATTTTGATATGAAAAAATTTTTACTTCTTTTGGCTTTACAGGCAGGACTCTATACTTCTGCTCAGTTACTGAGCATTAATACTCTTCAAAATCTGTCTTCCTCCAATATTCAGCATCTTGATGATAAACTTTCTCTGCATTTTGATTTGTTCCGTCATCGTGACGTAGAGGAAGAAAATGTGAGAGTTTACAGCAACCTACACAGAAGTGAAGAAAAAATAATTGTACTGACAGTATTTTTAAAAGATTCCGGCTGCCATGTTTTTTCTGTTGTGAGTCATTTTGAGAATGAAGTTCTTCAGCTTAAAAAAGAACTTGTAAACAACAATTTTGAGATAGAGTATCTGAAAGTAAAGGATGGGGCTTCAGTAATCAAATATGATAGAGATAAACATCGTTTTCTTGTTAAAGAACCCACAGAAAAAATACAGGGTCATCAGGTTGTCTTTATGTGTAAAGAGTAATTTTCAAACAAAAAAAAGCTGCCACAAATATTTGTGACAGCTCTCAAATTTAGAAAGTTAATTATTTTTATTTTGCTTCAAAATACACCCTTCTATTTGCTCTGTTTTTCCATTCCGGGCATTTTGATGCAGGATCACATTCCGGATATTTCAGATCATTTTTTCCTTTTCCTACAGCATTCAGTTTAGAAGCCTCTACTCCGTTTTTGATAAGGTAATCTTTTACGCTACCCGCTCTTCTTTCAGAAAGATTTTGGTTTACTGCATCTGAGCCTCTTGTATCGGTAGCTCCAATTACTGTATAAGAACCTGCTGATGAATTGATGTAAGTAACAGCATTATTCAAAATCGGTGTGTTTGAAGGTAGAATTCTGTCTGAATTTAAATCGAATTCAATTCCTTCCATTTTAGTTTCAGATTCTGTAACAGCACCATTTCCCTGACTTGTTGTAGGACAACCTTCGTTTTCTACAGGTCCGGGAACGGTTACACATTTATCATAAAGGTCAATTACACCATCCATATCTACATCAAGAGCAACACCAGACCCGTCTACTCTCGCTCCTGCAGGAGTATCCAGTTGTCTGTCCCAGTCATCACATACACCGTCATTATCAAGATCTCCTTTCTTACAAACTGTAATATCCTGATTTTTTTCTGCTAAAACATCCATTTTATAATAGATTTCCTGAAGTGGATCGTGCCACATCAGATGTGAATCGTGTTTTCCTAAATTTACAGACAAACCCAATGTAGCATTAATGAAATTATCAGAAACCTGATCTTCTCTCTTATTGATATCACTGTATTGAGCACCACCTCCATCAAATTGATCATCTGTGGTCACTACATACATTACCCTTCCTTCCAAATCGATTCTGTTGCTTACTTTGTATTTAAGACCAGCACCAGCCTGCGCAAATAAAGAATTTAACTTAAATGGTTTAACTTCGGTCATTAGTCGCTGACCAAACTCATCTTTCTGATATGCTCTGTACGCTAATGTTCCTATCCCGGCATATCCGTGTAATGCCCATCTGTAAGGAGATTTATTATCAACTCTTCTCATTAGATTTGAGAAATTGATATCTCCTAAGATAGAAATTGCGTCATATTGTGTTCTTGCTCCCACTTGCTGTAAAGCAGCTGCATTAGATGGAGCAGCATCTTTGGTGTTGAAAAACCCCTGCCTTGTTTCACCTCTGTCATACTGAAGTTTAAATCCGAAAGCATGAGATAATGCTTTATCAATACTCACGTATGCTGAATAACCGAAAAGATTCTTACCATTTCCATTTTTAATTGAGGTAAGGTCTGCAGACTGCAACAATGGAACACCTGCACCCGCAGAGATTGACCAGTCATTAAATCTTTTTGACGATTGAGTAAACTTCTGCACATTGGCAGAACCAGAGCTGAATGTGTTTGGATATCCGTTCAAAGAATCAGCTGTTATGTTTTCCTGAGCACACAGCGAAGCAGGTACCGCCATTGCAAGCGATAAAAATGCTAATGTAGATTTCATATAATAATGTATTATTTATTGATTATTCGATAAAGTAAAATTCAGAGAGAACGATACGAGAGTTCTTTATAAGAATTTGTTAAATTGTGCTTTATCAGCACATTTTACATATGTGTCATGTTTTATTCAATTAGCATACCAAAAATGTGTTTGTGGTATGATAAGACAGTTGTAAAAACGTTTATTTATGGGTAGAATTAAGAAAAATTTAAAAATATGTATTAAAAAAACAGCTGTTTATCAATTGGTTAATAACACTTATCAAAAATTAAATCATAATTAATTATTTTTTTTCTAATGATAATTCAATTTTCCTTTCTGGGCTTCATAATCATTCTGATAGAAGCATTGTTTGTTATGAAAAGCCTTAACCATTCTAAAGCCAAACGAAACCTGTTCCTGAATCCCGTAAGTGGAATAATATGAATGAACAGCCATGTAAACCATGCCAACAAACCGTTAAATGAAAATTTGGGCAAATCTACAACCGCATTATATTTGGAAATAATTGCCATACTTCCTTTATCGTTATACCTGAAAGGTTTTAATGGTTTTTTATGAAATAAAAGTTTAAAGTTTCGGGCGAGATTTTTTGCCTGCTGTATCGCTACCTGAGCAACCTGGGGATGACCATTTGGAAATTCAGAATCGTATTTATCGAAGCAGATATCACCGATTGCATATACATTATCGAGACCGGCAACCTGATTATAGGAATTTACAATAAGTCTCTTTCCTTTGCCTATGCAATATTCAGGAATCCCTTCAACGGATCTTCCAACAACTCCTGAAGTCCATATCAAAGTTTTAGTCGGGATATGGCTTCCATCCGAGAGAATCACCTTTTCATCTACATAATCTTTTACTGAGACGTTAAGTTTGATATTCACCCCGAGCTTTTTAAGGTTTTCGTAAGCAGTTTTTTTAGCTTTGTCGCTCATTGGGGAAAGAAGTGTTGGCAAAGCATCGACAAGATAAAGGTTTGAAAGACCAAATTCGATTTCAGGATAATCTTTTTCTCCCACATATCCTGCCATTTCTGCAATCATACCGGCCAATTCTACTCCAGTAGGACCACCGCCTGCGATAACGATATTCAGGTAACTTTTAATGTCTTCTTTCTTAGATCTCCTTACCGCATCTTCCAGTTGCTGAAGAATATGATTTCGAATATACAGAGCTTCATCAATGGTTTTCATTGGTAAAGCATACTTTCTCACATTTTCAAGACCAAAAAAATTCGTTTCAGTTCCTAAAGCTAAAACCAGCTCGTCATAATAGAGTTCTCCTTCGTCAGTAATGATTTTCTTTTCTTCCGCATTAATGCTTTTTAAGCTGCCCATGAAATAATTTACATTAAAATATTTTGAAAAAAGTTTCCGGAAAGGATACGAAATATGCGAAGGCTCTATAAACGCAGTTGCGACCTGATAGATGAGTGGAGGAAAAAAATGGTAATTATTACGATCTACCAATGTTATTCTGAAATTTTCGTTGTCTCCTATGGATTTTATGAGATTTAAACCCGCAAAACCTCCTCCTACAATTACAATATGCTTTTCCATATTACATTTATTTAAATGAGATAAATCCAAAATAAGACCATCATTAAACTAAACCGTAAAATAAATTCAGATGTGGTATTACACAGTAAAATTGAGAAGCTCTATGCCTTAACGAAGGTGACGACAACCAATTCAAAACAGTTAGGCCCGAAAGGAAGAAGAGTAAACGGTGTTGCTCCCGAACCGGTTTGATCTTCCTTGGAAGTGAGCAGAGGTCAGCTACAAGATAAACCCGTTAACTTTGGAGAAATTCTGTTTTTGGAAGTCCGGGTTTACCAGACGAACTGGCATCAACATTTGTGCAACTCGCAGTTGAGGATGCCATTTTTACTACCGGACAAATTTACGGAGTTGCCGGAGGCTAAGAAAATCCATGAAATTAACAATTTGAATTTTATAAAATTAGAACGCAGGAAATATATTTTCTGCGTTTTTAAGAAACTTAATTAGAATTTCTCTCTATTTTGCCAATCCAACTCCATGAATTGCCACTGCAGATTTGTAGAAAAAAATTACGGTAGTTATTTCTATTGAATACTTTTTGTGTTGCTTTTGAAGCTCCTCTTAAAACCAATTGATTTTCCATAAATTCGCCATTATACTATCCTACTGCACCGGCTTCTTTTTTTAAATCCAGAATATGGAATATATGCAGAATTTGTCCATTCACTGCATTTTCCCGCTCAGATTATTAAAACTTTTTGCCTAGACCCTCAAGTTTTGTCATTGAGCCATAATCTCTTTTATTTTAATACTAAAAAAAACAAAAAAGCCTTTAAATAATATTATTTAAAGGCTTTTGCTGAATTTTGGTCTTCCGACTAGCGGAGAGAGTGGGATCACCACCTATTCTTCAAATATTTTAATATTCAATACTTTATAAATAAAACGCCTATACTACTCACCGAATTACGCACCGACAAATTTGTAGGTTTTTGATTCAATTTGTTTCATCAAATTTACAGAAATATAAGCATAAGTGGGCAAAATATTATTATTTTCTTCAACGCATTTGAAGTAATAAAATAAATCTAATAGATGTATAAAATTAAAAGGATGCGTAGTTAGAAATAAAAGTTACGAAAATAAAAAATATGTTGTTCGAAAGGGATCTGTTCTTTTTAGAAAATCAACTGTTTAGAAGCTTTCGGTAGTTCTTTTATTTTTAGGTTACCGAATAGTTCAGTTTTTTAAGTAAGATTAAGATGGTCGGTTTTAATTGTGCAAGAATTTAATATATATAGATTTCATTTGCATTCTAAGCGTGGCTTGAAATCTCATTAAGTTTCTAGTGTTTTTTCTCCTTTGGCTTATTTTAAGTTTTTGATAATAAATAAACAATTCTAATATAATTTTAGTTTCCTTGTCTTTTATTTAAGATTCATTTCTAAAGCATCAAATAATATTTCTTATTTTCATTTTTATATCTTAAATACCATTTAATGGCTTCGATAATAATTAAATTACTGAATTTTAACCACTGCTCTGCCCTGCATTTGCCCGTTGTATATTCTATCAATAAATTCGGGCAGTTCTTCAAGACTTATGTCTTTTACTAAATCATTAAGTTGTTGAGGCTTCCAATCAGTTCCCAGATTTTCCCATACAGGAAGCCTTTTTTCCAAAGGAATTTCCACACTGTCAATTCCGATTAATTGAATACCTTTAAGAATAAAAGGAAAAACAATTGTATTAAGTTCTCCTCCGCCCACCATTCCGCAGGTTGTAACGACTCCTTCATAATGGAGACTCTTAATTAATGTTGCCAGAATATTTCCTCCAACCGTATCAATAGCCGCCGAAAAGCGAGGTTTAAGCAAAGCCTTTCCGCTTTTATCTTCAAAATCCTGTCTTGAAATAATTTCAGAGACACCCAATGATTTCAAAAAAGGAATTGCTTCTTCTTTTGAGCTGATTGCCGCCACCCGAAATCCCAATTTCGCTAAAATAGCAACTGCCACAGAACCAACTCCTCCTGTAGATCCACTTACCGCAACAATTCCTTTTTGAGGTGTGATTCCATTTCGAAATAATGCTTGTACAGAAAGACCTGCCGTAAAACCTGCGGTTCCATAGATCATAGCTTCTTCAGCAGAAAGATCTTGGGGTAATTTGATAATCCAACTTTCAGGAAAAACTATGTACTGCCCAAATCCTCCGTTGGTATTCATTCCCAAATCAAAACCTGTTATCAAAACATGATCTCCTTTTTTCCAGAGTGACGAAGAAGAGACTTCAACCGTTCCGGCTGCATCAACCCCGGGAGTATGGGGATATTTTCTAGTTACCCCTTTATTTCCTTTTGCAGATAATGCATCTTTGTAATTAAGCGAACTGTATTCTACTTTTATCAATACTTTTCCATCAGGAATATCTTCAATTTGATTATCTACAATTTTTGAGCTGTACGTGCCATCTTCCTGCTCTGCAGTTTCTAAAGCCTGATATGTTTTTATCATAATAATTTTTTTGTATTAATTTAATAAACAGAAGAAGTTTCTTTACCTTCAAACTTCAAATGACGAAAGCGATTGTTTTCGCGAAGCAATTCGATATCATAGCCACTTTTTTCATTAAAATAAATTTTAATTTCGGCGTTTACAAGATTTCCGGACATCAGATGCCCAGCAAATTTTCTATCATCTGAAATAAAGTGAAAATGGAACGGAGAAAGATCAACATTACTTAATAAAGATGGGGTAAAGTAGCCCACCATAGTTCCTTTAATATTTTTTGCCTTGTACTGAGGTCTCACTTTCATTAATGTCGCAAGCTCAGTCGTATCATCCGGAGAAACGGGATCTGCCCCTCCCACCGTAATCTCTGCCCAAGTTCCCTGAATTTTAATGGCATAAGGCAGATTTTGAGTAGTTAATAATTCCTGAACTTTATCTTGCAATTTATCGAAACTCCCCGTGAAAGATAAGGTTTTCTCAGTATCAGCTTTAAAATAAGTGAGCGAAGTAAATGGGGATTTTAGGTTTTCTGATACTACTTCTACTTTTCCATTGGGTGGAATCCTGTAAATAATTCCATCCAGGGCAACAAGTTCTCCGTTGAGATGATTAAAGGTTCCTAATCCGAAATCTCCGTGCGATTTTAATTCTTTCACACTATGAGTTCCTTCATAAATTCCTCTGCGCATAGCGTCAATCATCGAATAGTGCCAGATTCTTTCCTCCTTAGATTTTTTCTTGATTTTAACAGGATGCTGTTGTGCATTACCCGAAATGGAAAAGAACAAAACCAAAAGAGACAAATTAAAAACTGTTTTTTTCATAATAATTGGGAATGATGTTTTCTAAAATTTTTGATAAAAATCTATTTTTTCTCAAAATAATTATCCTTTCCCTCAATCCAGTCTTTTCTTGCCGGACTGAAAAAATCGATATCGATGGTATCATCCTCCAACGCTGTAAAACCGTGCGGAACATTCGGTGGAATGATAATTCCGTCTCCGGCTTTTACGATATATTCTTTGTCCAGAATATTCACTTTTACGCTTCCTTTAGTAATCAGAGAATACTGTTCATTGGAATGCTGATGCGTCGGAACCACCGCTCCTTTTTTATAGGTAAAATATCCGATAGTTCCCTGTTCTCCGGAAATCATTTCTCTTGTGAGAAGCTCGTTCACCGGTTTTGTCGGTAATTCTTTTAAGGTAAATGTCTGAACGTTCTGTGCAGAAACTGTTGCTGTAAAAAACAGGCTTATGTTTAATAATATAGTTTTCATTTTATTGATTGTTATTTAAAATTTTCTTCGCCGAATCTGAAGCAATCACTAATCCGCCCGCAAGCATAATAATATCTTTGATGACCAATCTTCCTGCACCCGACAGGTAAGGAAATCCGTGCTTAGAACTTCCCAGGTTTGGTACATAAGCTTCAGGCGTTGTAATGAGAAACGAGAGTGTGACCAGAGACATTCCAAAAGTGAGTAGACCACCTGCCAAACCTATTTTTGGAAACCAGATTCCCAGCAAAGTCAGTAAACCGATGGCAACAATTGCAGTTCCCAATCCGTAAGCAAAAGTGTAAGTTCCGTTTTCTGAATTCCATTTGATGTTGGCAGAAATTACTTCGCCTTCTTTATTTTTGTGCGTTTTGTATTCGTCAGGATGATTATAGAAAAAACTCATCACCGGACTGTTTGCCACAAAGGGAACAATGCCATCTGCTTCGTACTGGAAAGCTTTCAAACCGCCAATCCAAGCCATCACAACGAAAATCCCTACTCTAAGAAAGTTGATAAACGCTCTTTGGCTATCAGCTATGATTTGTAATACATTTTTCATTTTAAATGCATTTTAAATTTTAATTCTAAACACTTTAAAAGGCTTTTTAAACTGCGCTGCCCCATCGTGAAACCAAGGCATCAGCTGAATCTGAGAATTGGAAATGTATAAATATCCATCATCAGAAATACTGTAACTGTCCGGCCAAATCAGTTTTTCATCATCTTTTACAATCGTCTGCATTTTCAAATCCGGCGTGATTTTTACAATTGAATTTTTCTCCAAATCTCCCAAATACAGGTTTCCTTTTTTATCGAAAATCATCCCGTCTGTCGTGATGAATTTGCCTAAATCTTCTACATTTTTGTTTAAAACGGCTTCATTTGTTTTAAAATCTCTCAACAAATCGGTTTTAATTCTGTACAGACGGTTATCTGAAAGTGGTTTGTAGTATACATATTGATTATCTGGAGTCAGTGCAATACCATCTGAATTCACTTTTAATAAAGAACCATCACCTTTTTTAAGCTCTGTTCCCAAAGGAGAAAAATGATAATTCGGGTCAGATTTTACGGAAGGAGAATTGGATAAAACCAATCTCGATTCTCCTGTCTTAATATTCAAAACCACGATTCCACCTATATTTGAATTGCTTAAATAAGCAAAACCATTTTCATTATCCACGCGGATATCATTGATGTAAACATCTTCGCTCACCACATTTTCAGGAAATCTGTAAATTTTCTCAATTTTGTTGTTGGCTAAATTGATTTTGACTACTTTACTGCTATGCTGATACACTTTTCCAAGTCCGATTCCGGCAGCATCTACTACCCAAAGAAATCCTTTGTCATCGGTAACTACAGACTGTACAGTTACAAATTTGTTTTGTCCGTCTTCGCCTTTTTTGAAGCTGTTCCATTCTGCATCGGGATAGGGAACCTGTTTCCCATCTTTCACCTCAACCACTGAATAAGAATGTGTGTCCAGCCAATAAGGATAATTCACAAAAACCCGATTATCTTTTGCAACGGCAACACCCGTTAACTGATACAAGCTGTCAGAAAAAACCTCTTCTAACTGTGCACTTTTTTCTGTTGAAATTTCATTATTAGATATTTGTTTAGGTTTTTTGGAAGATTCTTTACAGGCGGCCAATGAAACCAATGCCATTGCTAATACTGCTATATTTTTTAAGTTCATTTTGATGATTTTATTATTAATTTTAAAACGTCGAATTGCAGCAACCCGACTTGAACGGAGCTCTTTTTGTTATTGCGATTGCCAACTCGTTCAACGAATGACTTCACTTGATTCGCAATAACAAAAAAGCGGGAGTGGAAGGCGGATTAGTTGCCCAAATAAAAAATTATGACATTACAAAGTCACCACGATTTTACCAACGGTTCTTCCTGTTTCTTGTTCCAGATGCGCTTCTCTCATTTGTTCGAAAGGAAATATTTTTGAAACGTGAGGTTTTACAGCTCCACTTTCCAATAAAGAAGCAATTTGTTTCATATCTTCACCGCTGGATTGTACGAGAATGAAATAGCCTTTTACGCCTTTAGATTCTGCCTTTGATGTCACCTGCTCATTCAAACCTGTCGGGATACTGATGATAGAACCGCCTTCTTTGGTCACTTCAAGAGAATGGTCGATATTGTCACCGCCAATTGTATCCAACACAAAATCAAAAGTTCTGCCCGCTGATTTCCATTCAAAACCGTGATAATCGATATGGGAATCTGCGCCTAAACTCAAGACAAAATCTTTATTTTTTGAGGAAGAAGTTCCTGTCACTTTCGCCCCTAGCTGTTTGGCAATCTGCACTGCGATATGTCCCACTCCACCCGAAGCTGCGTGAACCAAGACGTTTTGACCTTCCTGAATATTCGCATTGTGAACCAAAGCCTGATACGCCGTAAGCGCAACCAAAGTGGAAGCCGCAGCGTCTTTAAAAGAGATATTTTTAGGTTTTAAAGCCAGTTGATTGGCTGGAGCAACAACATATTCTGCATACGCTTTTCCGTGTCCGGGAAAATTGACCATTCCGAAAACCTCGTCGCCCACTTTAAAATCTGAGCTTTTAGTTTCTTCCACAATTCCTGAAATATCCCAACCCAAAATCAATGGATTTTCTGTTTTTATTCTTCCGTAAACGCCTTTTCCGGCACGGCTTTTTACATCTACAGGATTGATGCTGATGGCTTTAACTTTTACTAAAACTTCGCCTTCGTTAATGGTTGGTTTTACCACTTTTACGTATTCTAAATTTTCTACGTTTCCGGCTTCTTTTAATACAATTGCTTTCATAATGTTGGGATTTTTTAATGTTATTTATTTTTGAATTTAAATCTTGAAATAATTTCAATTTCGTTGTGGTTTTGCATTGATTTTTAGCTTATAAATCACAACAGGAAATTTCACTTTACTTTTTCCGTTTTGAAATGCCGCCAAACGATTCAGCTGACCTGTCGGAATCCATAGATATCCATTGTCATCAATCCATAAAGCATCTGCCCAAAGCAATCTTCTGTCTTTAATGACCAGACTTTCTTTTCCTTCCTGTGATATTTTGATGATTTCACTTTTATTTACATCGCTTACATAGATATTTCCGTCTGCATCAATGGCTGTTCCTCCTGTTGATGGGGTTTTATAGAATAATTCTACTTTGGAAGCTAAATCTTTTTCAGATATATTTTCATCATTCAAATATTGCGTTTCCACTCTCCAAAGCGGACCGCTTGCAGGCTGGAAATACAACCATTTTCCATCGGGAGAAATCTCCAATTGGTCTGCGTGGATTCTCACTTCATTTCCTTTTTCATCTTTCATAATTTTCCCTTTTGCTTTTATGGGTAAATTATCGGTGGTTGAAGGGTGATTTTCCAAAACTCTTCTGCCTTTTCCTGTTGTTTTATCCAAAATAATTAAAGCCGGTTCGCCTGCATCAGTGAGATAAATGGTATTTCCAGAAATCCTTAAATCATCAATAAAAGTCGAAGGTTTTGCAATTCCTGAAAGTGGAATAATCTGCTGAACGGTATTGGTTTTAGTATTGATAGAAACCAGTTTCAAAGCATTTCCTGATATAGGATTTTCTCCCATCGAAGGCGTTCCCGTATCGACAATCCAAAGCAAACCGTCCGGTCCTATTCTCAGTGAATTGGTTCTTATGAATTTCTCATTCACATCAGCTCCCGATTCCCAATTGTTCCAATCTTCATTTGGATAGGGAATGATTTTTCCGTTTTTCAGAACTTCTCCGATTCTCATTCCTTTATCGCCCTCGATTCTTGGGAAATTAACGAAGATTCTTCCGTCCGAACTAGTTGTAACACCATTCCAGACGATATCTGATGTTGCTGCTTTTTCTAATTGTGCGTTCGCAATTCCGAAGAAAAGAAATAAGGTAAGAAGATTGGATTTATTTTTCATTTTAGTTTGATTTTCAATGATTTTGATAAGTCAAAGGTAGAAGCATTACGGCTGAATAAATAGTCCATTTCGGGATAAGAATAGCACAGATTTACAGAAAATGAAAAATCCTTCGCAATGGAAGGATTTAATTCTAAACTGTATAAAAAGCTTTCGGAACAAAGCGATAACTTTTTTCATTTTTTTCAATAAAACCTAAACCGGGAAAAGGCAAATGGTCTCCGAAAAGAAGTTGTTTTGTAGATGCTAATTTTTCTAGAACTGCTTTACGTGTTTCAATACCCAGTTCAAAATCGGAATCAATTTGATTACCCCATTCCGGATGCTCTATCAACATAATATGCTGAAAAGTATCAGCGATATGTATCAATTCTTCTCCTTCGGATGAAATAGTAATTATTGTATGACCCGGTGTGTGACCCGGAGCGTGTTCCAATTTAAGAAAGCCAAAAAGATTAGCGTCATCTAAATAAAAATTAAGTTTTGCACCAATTGGCTTGAAATGGTCTCTTGCAAACTGAATTTCAAAATCTGAAAACTGATTCTTTGTACCTTTTGAAAAATCAGGTTCATCAGACATCCAAAAGTTATATTCTGTTTCTGAAATGTAATAATCAGCATTCTCAAAAACTAATTTTCCGTCTTTATCAACAACACCTCCAATATGATCAGGATGGGCGTGTGTAAAGACAATATCCGTGATATCCTGAGGGCTGACTCCTAAATTCTTAAGGTTTTCAATTAATTTTCCAGTGGAAGGAGATAAGAGTACACCGCTCCCTGTATCGATAAGAATGTTCCTTTCTCCATTCATTACTAGAAGAATATTGCCTGCCAATTCTAATTTGTCCTCAAGAAGCCTACTTTCATTTAAAAAATTTCTGAGCTCCTCTTTCTCAATATTTGGAGCAAACATTGGCTGAATGTTTTCAATCTCTATGACTCCATCTGTAATCACAGCCAAATGAAGTTGTCCTAATTGGAATTTAAAATATCCAGAATTTTTAATACTGTTGATTGTATTCATTTTTTTATAAATTTGTTGATACAAAATTAAAGCAAGTAACTATCTAAAAGATATTACTATCCTTTTTGATAGCACTATCTTTTAAGTAAGCAATGGATTATTATGGCTAGAGTAACTGACGGTACTGAACAAAAAACCTGTATGGAAATAATGCTTCCCATACAGGACGCATTAGAGATACTAAAAGGAAAATGGAAATTGCCGATTATCGTTTCTTTATCTTTTGGAAGTAAAAGATTTAGAGAGCTTGCAAGAGAAATTCCCAAAATAACCGATAAGGTTTTATCAAAAGAACTAAAAGAATTGGAGACAAATCTTTTAATTACCAGAACCGTACACGACACGTTTCCACCAACGGTAGAATACGAAATCACAGAACACGGCCTGTCTCTGGAAAAAGTCATTATGGCGATGAAAGACTGGGGACTGGAACATAGAAAAAAAGTCACAGGAAAGTAGTTTTTACTTTCCTGTGACTTTTATTTTGATTAATTCTAATGACCTTAAATCCTCAAAATTAAGATTAATTCTCAATACATTTTTTCTTCACTTTGTTGCGAAAAAACACTCGAATTGACAAATCGTCAAAAGTATTCAACGAGCTCTTAATTCATCTGCGACTTCCTGAATTCCAAAGGCTTCATTCCCGTCTGTTTTTTGAATAATCTTGTGAAATAAGAGGCATTTTCAAAGCCTAATTCATAAGCGATTTCAGCAACTCCTTTTTCTCCTAATCTCAATAGGTTTTTCGCTTCAGAAATCATAAAAATATGAATGAGTTCCATTGCGGTTTTTCCTGTTTCCTGCTTTAATAAATCACTTAAATATCTTGGCGAAACAAAAAGCTGGTCGGCTAAAAATGCGACATTCGGAAGTCCGTTTTTCTCCAATAAACCTTCGCTGATGTATTTTCTCAACGCATCATTGAATTTTGAAGCTGTCTTTCCAGTCACTTGCGCTCGGTCGATAAACTGTCTTTTGTAATATCGCTGCGCATATTTTAGAATCGATGAAATATGACTTAAGATAATCTCACGGCTGTATTCATCAGGATTATTAAAATATTCTCCCTGAATTTTCGATTGAAGCTCTAGGATAATCTGCTCTTCTTTTGGAGAAAGATGCAAAGCTTCTGTCACTTCATAATCAAAGAAACTGTATTTTTCAATTTCCTTGAAAAGCTCGTGGCCATTCAGATAATCTTCGTGAATCATCAGCATATAGCCTTTTTCTTCAAACTCAAGATTTTTCATCTCGATAATCTGTCTCGGTTTCGCAAAAAACAGACAGCCGTTGTCGTGGTCATACGGTGTGCGGCCGTACATAAAAATCCCTGATTTTATTTTCTTGAAAGCTATCACATAACAATCTGTGGTAAACTCTCTGTTCCCCAATTTACACTCCGACTGACAGCCAATCATACTGAAAAGCGGATGTTCCGGAGCGTCCCAATGATTACCCAAATGTAATTCGGTAAGGGTTTTGTAATGTTGCATCGGTTTAATTTTATCTAAGTTAAAATAATTTACCGGAAACAGGATTTACTATTATCCTAAAAAAAGGTTGATATATCCTGCCGTAAGTTCCGGATGCTGATGTTGAGGACCGTGCCCCGCGTCATTCAAAATAATATGCTGCATTGTAGGTGCATTTTTCAATAACGGAAACCAGTTTTCTGTCGCAAAGCTGATGTCGTGGTCCCCGGAAATAACCAAAACGGGAGATTTCAATGTTTTGTAGCCTTCTCTAAAGTTCAGTTTATCTTCTTTCATTGTTCCCGAACCCGCAATATATCTCTGGAAAACTTCCATTGTAGAAGGAATCAACGAACGCTCTAATCTCTGCCCGATTCTGTCGTGAGATTCCTGGGCTGCCTGTCTGCTTTTTTCGGAAGCCGGCTCAAAGAACAGATAATATTCATCTTCCAAATCATTAATTGGTTTTAAAGCGTGGTCAAAAAACACCTGTTCTATTGGAACTGCATTTTCTCCCGGAGGATTTGTTCCAATTAAAATGGTATTCAAAACCCTGTCCTGATTCTGAAAAGTAACAGCCTGCGCCACCAATCCGCCATAAGACCAACCCAAAACATTAAACTTATCGATTCCCAAATGGTCTGCCAAAGCCGGAACCGTACTTGCCACTTCTACAATATCCAAAGGCAACTCTCCTTCTGAACTTCCGATTCCCGGATAATCAAAAAGAATAACGGTATTTTTTTCTGCCAAAGAATCTAAAAACAAGGGGTCCCAAGTGTCCATAATTCCTCTGAATCTGTTCACAAAGAACAAGGGAGCGCCATTTCCGAATTGTCTGTAAGCAATTTTGTTGTTGTTGTTGTTGTTGTTGTTGTTGTTGTTGATTTCTGCAAATTGTGTTTCTGCGTTTAAGGCTATCGTTTTCATAAGTATTGAGATTTTGTTTTGTTATTTAATAATTCAAAGTTGAGAATTTTTGGCTAGAATTAATTTCACAAATCAGCGGAACTTTAGCACAAAAAAACATTGTTATTTTTCCGCCGATTTAGATTTTAAATTTAATTAATGACCGTGAGCCGCAATACTCACCTCTTTCCAGTTTTGGATTTCGTCTAATCTTTTTGTGTAAACCTCGTTCACAACGTGATAAGCAATTTTCCCAAACAATAATCGTTGTGGAGGATTTTGATTGTCAATAAGATTCAAAACAGGTTCTACTGTCGCTTCCGGTTTTCCCCAAGTGTCAGGATTTTCGCCTGTTTCCGCAAATGCTTCACGTACAGGATTGTAATCTGCAATATCCGAAGAAGTCTGAACCGCAGAAGCTCCTGCCCAATCCGTTGCAAATCCGTTAGGTTCAATTAAAGTGGTTTTGATTCCCAAATGTGCCGTTTCCGAGCCAATGGTTTCAATCAATCCTTCCACTGCAAATTTTGAAGCGTTGTACAATCCTAAAAGCGGTAAAGTCGTTAATCCCAAAAAGCTGGAAATCTGAATAATATGTCCGCTTTTTTGCTTTCTCATCACGGGTAAAACAGCTTGTGCTACCCAAAGCGAACCGAAAAAATTGGTTTCCATCTGTTCTCTCGCCTGCTGTTCTGTTGTTTCTTCCGTTGTTCCGAATAAACCAAAACCTGCATTGTTAATCAAGACATCAATTCTTCCGAAATATTTTTCTACCTGTTCCGTTACTTCAAAAACTTCTGAACGGTTGTTGACATCAAGCTTTAAAGGCAAAATATTGTCGCCGTATTTATCTTTCAAATCTTGTAATGCAGCAATATTTCTTGCTGTTGCTGCTACTTTGTCTCCTCTTTCCAAAAGTGCTTCAGCCCATAATTTTCCGAATCCTTTTGATGCTCCTGTGATAAAAACTATTTCACTCATTGTTTTAATTTTTTAGTGTTATTTAATGAAGCAAAGTTATCATCAAACCCAACGGAACAGGTAGCTCATTTTAGCTGAAAAATAGCACAGAAATACGTTTTGGAAAAAATTTACAAATAAAAAAAGCCTCCCGAAAATACATCCGAAAGGCTTACACTTAAAACTAAATACTTATATTAAAACACTTCTTAAATAGCTTGTGCCAGAGGAAAATCAATAGGAATCTGTGTATTGGCAAATACATAGTTGGTAAAGCTTCTCAATGCTACCAAAGCAGTCAATTCAATCAAAGCTTTTTCGTCGTATCCGGTGTTGAAGAAATTTTCTAAAGCTCCGTTTCCTGCATTTCCTTTATTGTTTGCGATGGAGTGAGCCAACTTAATCGCAGCATCTAATTTTGCCTCAGAAAAACTTCCTTTTCTTATTTCCAGCGTATCTTCTTCTGTAAAGCCTCTCATTTTCGCTAAAGTCGTGTGCGCCGCCAAACAGTAATCACATTCGTTGACTTGCGAAACGACTAGATTAATAGCTTCTCTTTCTTTCGCTGTAAAAGATGAGTCGTGCGCCAAAGATGCTTCGGTTTCCAACATCGATTTTAAAGCGGATGACGAATAACCAATAGTTGCATACAAATTGGGAATTTTCCCCATTTTTTTCTCTACAGATTCTAAAATACTCTGTGCAGTAAAACTTAATTGCCCTTTTTCGGGTACTGAAATTGTTTTCATTTTTTTATGATTTTTAATGTTATTTTTTATAATTTATTTTTCAAATTTTACATCCAGAATATCGATAGAAACCAATACAAAGTCTTTGTTGTAAGAGCTATCTTCATCATTCAAAACATAAATATTTCTTTTTGTTCCGGTTTTTATGCCTTCAAATTCTTTGTAATCTTCAATAATCTGTGCTGCAGAAGAGCCGCCCAAAACTGCAGGCCAATAGTCGTGACGTTTTAAAAGTCCGTCTTCATTAAAATAAAATATCTGTCGTTTGCTGTGAGTAGCGAAACTATCGGGATAAATCACTTCCAGCCTATCCAATATTTCACCGTTTTCATTCCAAAATCCAAGATGATTGATTTCCACTCCAGGAACCAGAAAATTAAAAGGAGCCGTTGCGTAATTCCAGGTTGCATAACTGGAGAAATAAATAAGCTGAGCTCTTGTCCAAGGCGTTTCCACGGTATGACCTTTGAACGATTCTCTCGGGTTTTCCAAAGATTCTATAAGTTGTCCGTTTTCGTCAAATAACTGAACTTTTCCGGGTTCAAAAGATGAGGTATAATTTTCTTTAAAAATATTTTCCCATATGCTTTTCTGCTCTTTTAAAGAACCGACAAACTGTACATCGCTCAATGCATTTTCGTGTCCTTTCATTCCCCAGACCGCACCACCGATTTGGGTGTGGATTTTTACCGTCTGAAATTCTGCAGCGCTGTTGATTCCGTGAGCGGCTAAAACTTTATTTACCAATGTTTGAGTTGAGGTTTCCATTTTTTAAATTTTAAAGTGTTATTAAATTGTTTCGTTTTGTTGATACAAAGTTAGCTCGGCTTACAGCCTAAAGTGTAGTTCATTTCAGCGGAAGAATAGCACAGAATTACCCAACCGAAATCGTAGAAATGTATAAGACATTCCGTAAAATCGACAAGCGATTCGTGTTTGCTTATCGGAACTTTGTCTAAGAAATTTTAAACAAATTCATTATGAAAAATACAGTATTCATCACCGGTGCATCATCGGGATTGGGAAAAGCATCCGCAAAATTATTTCAGCAAAACGGATGGAATGTCATCGCTGCAATGCGTTCGCCGGAAAACGAAAAAGAACTGAATCTTCTTGAAAATGTTCTATTGGTAAAACTGGATGTCACAAATCCACAGCAAATTCAGGAACCGATAACAAAAGCAACAGAAACATTCGGTTCGATTGATGTTTTGTTAAACAGCGCAGGCTATGGATTGATGGGCGTTTTCGAATCTTCAAATCCTGAACAGATTCAGAAACAGTTTGAAGTCAATGTTTTTGGTCTGATGAATGTTACCAAAGCCATCTTACCGATAATGCGAACTCAGAAAAAAGGAACAATCATTAATATTTCTTCGTTTGGAGGAATTACAGCGGGGCCGTTTGCCAGTTTATACAACAGCTCGAAATTTGCAGTAGAGGGATTTTCCGAAGCTTTACACTTTGAGGTTTCCTCATTTGGAATTGATGTAAAAATCGTAGAACCGGGCAGTATCGCCACCAATTTCAGAAGCGGAATCGAGATGATTCAGAACACAATTGAAGAATACAATACGAAATTGGCAGCATTTATCCCGAAATTCACCAAACGTACAGAACATCTTCCAAAAGCGAGCGCAGAAGAAGTTGCAGAAACTATTTTCGGTGCTGCAACGGACAAACTTTCCAAATTAAGATATGTGATTGGCGAAGATGCGCAGTTTTATATCGATTTGAAAAACAAAAATTCCGAAGAAGATTTTATGAGACTGATGCAGAATTAATCATTAGAAAACTTTAATTTTAACTAAAATCAGGAAAATGCCAGAAGCTTTTATTTCCATAAAATCTGTTGCAGACCTTCATCTTTTTTACAATTATGGAAGTCCGAAACATCCTTTGATTACAGTGATTGATTTGAAAAACGTAAGCCGTTCCGACGAAAATTTTGCAGACTATCTGTACAGCCTTGATTTGTACACGATTGTTTACAAAAAATTTAAAGGAAGTTTAAAATACGGACGTTCAAATTATGATTTTCAGGAAGGGACTTTGATGTTTACGGCTCCGAATCAGGTGATGAGCCCGAGTGCAGATACAGAGATTGAAGAAGGATGGTTTCTGGCATTTCATCCTGATTTTATTTACGGTTCAGATTTAGGCAAAAAAATTCAGAATTATAGCTTTTTCCAGTACGAAAGTAATGAAGCGCTTCACATTTCGGAAGATGAAAAAATTTTGCTTGATGAGGTCATTGTAAGAATTAAAAAAGAATATTCCCAGAATATCGATCGCCACACTCAAGGTTTAATTTTAAATCAAATTGAAATGCTTTTGAATTATTCTGATAGATTTTATGACCGACAGTTTTTTACCCGAAACAAAACCGGAAATGATGTGACCCAGCGTTTTGAAATTCTCCTTAATGATTATTTTAATGATGAACAATTGATTGAAAAAGGGATTGCCGAAGTAAAATATTTCGCCGAAAAACTGAATCTTTCTTCTAACTATTTATCAGATTTGCTCAGTAAATTCACAGGCAAAACGACGATAGAGCACATTCATCTGAAATTGGTTGACAAAGCAAAAAATATACTTTTGGGAACTACAAAATCGGTAAGCGAAATTGCTTACGAACTCGGTTTTGAACATCCCTCCCACTTTACCAAAATTTTTAAAACCAAAGCCGGAATTTCTCCGCTGCATTTCAGGAAACAGTTTCCTGAGCAGAATTAAAAATATTTAAAACTACTTAACCGCTTCCTTTTTATATTGAACGGGCGTTACCCCAACCACTTTTTTGAATAATCTGGTAAAGTAAGACGGACTTTCAAAGCCTAAATCATAGGCAATTCCTGCAACATTGCTTTCCGAACTCAGCAACAGATTTTTAGCTTCTTTAATCAAGTAAATATGAACGTGTTCCAAGGCAGTTTTTCCGGTTTCCTGTTTCAAAATATCACTGAGATAACGGGAAGAAACTGCCAATTGATTGGCCATAAAATTAACGCTTGGCAAACCGTCTTCAATATGTTTGTTAGCTTTGAAATAATCATCTAGAACCGTCAGGAATTTTTTCACCATCGTTCCTGAAACATTTATGCTTCGGTCTATGAACTGCCTTTTGTAAAAACGGTCAGAATATTTTAAAATAGAATCGATATGAGAGAGGATAATTTCCCTGCTGAATTCATCAGAGTTTTCCTCATACTCTCTTCTGATTTTCTCATATAGTTCCCACATAATCACCTCTTCCGAAGGCGAAATGTGAAGGGCTTCATTAATTTCATATTCAAAATAACCGTACTTTTTAATTTGCTCATTCAGCGGATGTCCCGACAGATAATCTTCGTGGAAAAACATTACAAAGCCTTTTTCAGCAAACTGAACATTGCGAACTTCAATGATTTGTCTTGGTTTCATAAAAACCGCCGAACCATTGTTGTGGTCATATTTTGTTTTTCCGTATAAAACATAACCAGATTTGATTTTCTTTAAACCAATCATATAAAAATCTCCTGTAAACCGGTCTTCCCCGACAGAATAGGTCATTAATTCTTTGCAGGTCATCAAACTCAAAAGAGGATTTTTCGGAGGTTCGAATCCACTTTTTCTCGTGTAATTCTACGATGCTTTTATAATGATTGATTTTTTCCATATTTAATTGGTTAATATTTTCTTCAATAAGAAGATTATTAGTCGTTATCAAATTTAATAAATAAAAAAACAGAAATGACAAGCACTTCTGTTTTGTATAGTAACTGACTTATCCGTGAGCTGCTTCGGAAACTTCTTTCCAGTCGTTCCAGACCTGAAGTTTTTCGGCGTACACTCTTTCTGTTTTTCTTAATCCCACTTTTCCCAAGAATAGACGTAATGGCGGATTCTCGCTATCAATTAATTTTAAAATCGCAGGAACCGTTGCTTCTGGTTTTCCATAATCTTCGGGCAACAGACCTTCAGCTTCTCCCAAGCTTGATTTCAAAGCATTATAAGCAGGAATAGCATCGCCGTGAACCGCTGAACTTCCGCCAAAATCTGTAGTATAGCCGTTGGGCTCAATCATCGTAACGTGAATTCCGAAGTCTTTCACTTCTGTTGCCAAAGCTTCGCTGAAACCTTCCACTGCAAATTTTGTAGCATTATAAATTCCTAAAGTCGGCAAACTCCAAACGCCCAAAACACTTGATAACTGAATCACGTGACCATTTCCCTGCGCTCTGAAAATCGGTAAAGCCGCCTGCGTTACCCAAAGTGTCCCGAAGACATTGGCTTCAAAAACATCTTTTGTTACTTTCTCTCCCACTTCTTCCACTGCTCCAAAAACGCCATAACCGGCGTTATTAATAACAACATCCAGACTTCCGAAATGATTCTTCGCTTTATTTACTGCTTCAAAAACCGCTTCTCTGTCTGTGATATCCAAAGAAATAGGAAGGAAAGTTTCAGGATATTGTTCTGCCAAATCCTTGTAAGCCTCAATATTTCTTGATGTTGCCGCTACTTTGTCACCTCTTTTAAGGAATGCTTCTGTCCAAAGTTTTCCGAATCCTCTTGATGCTCCTGTGATAAAAATTGTCTTTTCCATTTTTAAAAATTTTAATTGTTTTGTTTTTTAATTTTGATAGGACAAAGTTATCTCGTATCAGAGCCAATCTTGTAGCTCAAATCAGCGGAAGAATAGCACAGAATTACGGAAGTTTTATCTGGTTATAAATATTTTCCAAGATTAAGTTCGACATCGCCATAGGTCTGTAATCCCTGGTCTAAGAGTTTTTTAATTCTGGTTCTTGCTTCAGGCTCTGTTAATGATGCGAAGAAGGCTATTTGCGTTTCCATAATATGTTTATTTTTAGGAATAATCACTCTTTCGTTCATCGTTGCCTTTATTTTCTTGATGATTTTCAAATCAAATGAATCGATTCTTTTAGCTAAATTTTCTACAAATGCATCCAATTCATTATCGGGAAATGCACGGTTAATCCAACCATAATCAGCTGCAGTTTGGGCATCATAATCGTCTCCGCTCAGAATAATTTCCAGAGCTCTGGCTTTTCCTGTTAAAAGATGAAGACGCTCCAATCCGCCACCGCCGGGAAAAGAACCGATTCCGATTTCGGGCTGTGCAAAAACGGCTTTTTCCTTGCTTGCAAAACGCATATCAAAAGCCTGAATAAACTCGCTTCCCAAACCTCTCGCTCTTCCTCTGATAGAAGCAATGCTTACAAACGGAGCCTGTTCGAGACGTTTTGCAACATCGGGCCAGGATTTTGAAAGTCCGGTTTTTCCCTCACCTTTGGGAAAATCAAAAATATTGACCAATTCTGCGTGAGCGACATAAAATTCTGGGTTGGAACTTTCAAAAACCACTACTTTTAAGTTTTCGTTGGCTTCCAATTCATCCATTAATGTTCTTAACTGAACCGAAAATTCAGGGTCGAATACGTTTACCGGAGGATGATTAATGGCTACTTTCCAATAGCTTTCTGTTATTTTCTGTGTTGTAAAAATCATAGTAATAATTTTAATTAATGTTAATCTTAAGACATAAATTATTGTCTGTTCAAAATTAATCGGACAGACTTTTGATTTTTAACACAAATCGTGGAATATGTTATCCTTTTCTCTGATTCCTGACTTCTGTAGGGGAAATTCCTTTAACCTTTCTAAAAAACCTTGAAAAATAAGGCACATTGCTAAATCCTAATCGGAAAGCTACATCGCTGATATTCAAATCAGTTTGAAGTAATAAAATTTCGGCCTGTTCTGCAACAAAATCGTGAATGATAGTAATTGTACTTTTCCCTGTTTCCGTACGCACAAGCTCAGTTAAATAATTGGAAGAAAGATGAAGTTTTTCGGCAATCGATGAAACAGTCGGAATATTCTGAACCGCTACTGATAGGTCACGATAATGTTCCTGTAAAAGCATTTTTATTTTTGAGCTAACTGAAATTTCACCTAAAGACTTTTCCTTAAATTGTCTCTCGTAGAAAAGTTCTGCGTAAGTAAGAATTACATTTAGCAAAGATAAAATCACATCGATATTGGCATTGCTTTTATTTTCAATCAACTCATAATGAATCTTTGTAAAAAGCCATGTAATGGTTTCCTCTTCCTTCTCTGTCATAAACAGAGCATCATTTATTTCGTAGCTGAAATATTTGTACTGTTGAATTCTATTAAAAACAGGATTTTTCTTAATCAAATCAGGATGAAAAACAAAAGCATAACCATCCCAAAACGTTAGGCTATCCCAGGAAACCACTTGTCCGGGTTCACTAAAAAGCATGAGGCCATTTTCTGTATGGTATTTATTGTTTCCGTAATTAATATCTCCCGTGAAATTCTTCTTTAATGATATTTTAAAAAGATTAACCTGAATTTCTTTGCTTGTTTTAGGAAAATTAGGAATTGCCTGTTTGCACACTCTGCTGTCCATTAAAGGATGCAAAGGACCTAAGAGATTCAGATATTTGTTATATTCAGATAAATCACTAAATGTTTTCATATTTACAAAATTGCAAATTAGTTTTAGAATTTGAATGTAAAGTTTACTACAATGAAAATAATCAATAAAATTATAATTAAAAGACAATCGAAGTAAGCTAAAATCAAATTATGAAAATTTCGATTGTTTTAAATGTTTAAAATTATATTGCAAATAATTTTACAACTATAAGAAATTTAATCCTAAATTATTGAAAGTCAATTCTTGTTTAATTTGGCTTAAACGAACTAAATCATCAATAAAAGTGTTTGAAGATACGCTCGTCTTGATCACTTAAGGAGACAACTATTTACTAGTTGTCTCTTTTTTTATAGACATAACAAAATTATTCATCAAACTGTTACAGCTTGACATTTTATGGTTTGAATTTTTTCACTTGAAATCTTTAGCCTATGTAAAATATACAGCCTAACAGTGCTACATCAGAGACTTCATCAGCATTGAAGTATGGTTTGAAATCTCATTAAGGTTCTAGTATTTTTTCTCTTTTGGTTTATTATAACTGATACTAAATATAGTAATTCTAATATGATTTTAAAAGAAAAATTCTTTCTTTATAACAATATTTTTGTAAGTAAATGATTTTAATCTATGAAGACGGTAATCTATTTCAATATTTTTATTATCTATTAAAATACGGATTAACTGTAAATTTCATTTCCCCATTGAATCAGTAAGTTTCTACAGGTTTATAAAGGCAAAATAGAATGTTCAACAGTTTCAAAGATTTTATTCTGAAAAAAAAGGTCTCAAAACTATTTTAGCAAAGTCTTAGCTTTTCATATTCAATCTTTCCTCCTGCAGATCCAAAAGTCTCAGATGTTTTCTAATAATATTTTCATCAAGTAAGAGTTCTTCACGGTTTTTATTGATAAGCCAGCTTCTTTGAGTGTCGAGAATATCAATATAAATATTTCTATATTCCTCATAATTCAGAATAATTTCAGAACTGTTAAACTGATTTTCATATTTCTGTAACTGATCTTTCAACGTCGGAAAACTTTCTATTTTATCAGCATAGTCGCTCCGGATTTTATCAATCGCTACTTTTGCCAGACTGTTCTGAATGTCGTAATCTATCTCTTTCGTGCTTCTTATAAAATCCCGGTCTACCGGAGGAAATCTTTTAAGTAAAAAAGGAAGGGTAAGCCCCTGTAAAAGTAGCGTTAACAGAATGACAATAAATGTAATAAAAAGGATCATATTTCTTTGTGGGAACGGAGAGCCATCATCCAACGTCATGGGAATGGATAACGCTGCTGCTAGGGAAACTACGCCACGCATTCCGGTCCATCCAATAATTAAAGGAGTTTGCCAGCCTGGTGACTGCGGATCTGCAACGGTAATAAAATTTCTCATAACTAAAGTTGTAATCAATGCACCATAACCTGCAAAAATTCTTACTACAACGAGTACAACGGTAACTGCAACTCCATACCTTATCGCTGTATAAATATCTGTATTTCCAAGGCCGGAAACAATTTCCGGCAGATCTAAACCAATCAGCATAAAAACAATTCCGTTTAACAGAAAGCAAAAACTCTCCCAGACTGTTACCGTACGTATTCGTGACGCACTGCTTAAAAAATCATGACTTCGATATGAAAGAAACAACCCACCTGTTACTACCGCCAACACTCCCGATGCATGAAGCTGTTCAGCAGCAAGATACATAGAAAACGGCGCAATAAAAGTCAGCAAAATATCTATATTTGAATCGGTAGGTAAAATTTTGTGCATCTTCAGAAAGAAATACGCAATAGCAAGCCCAATTCCTAATCCTCCAAAGCACATCCACACAAAACTTCCGGCCGCTTCATGCCAGACAAACTGTCCTGTGGCAGCAGCTATCATTGCAAATCTGAAAATAATAAGAGAAGAAGCATCATTCAGCAAACTTTCACCTTCCAGAATGGAAGCCAGTCTTTTGGGAACTTTTACGAATTTTAAAATTGCTCCGGCGCTAACGGCATCCGGTGGAGAAACAATACCTCCCAATAAAAACCCAAGAGCCAGAGAAAATCCGGGAATAAAATAATTTGCGAAAACAGCAACTGACAATGCTGTAAAAAAAACAACGACAAAAGCAAAACTGAAAATAATCCTGCGCCATCGCCAAAGCTCTTTCCATGAGGTTGACCAGGCAGCTTCATATAATAAAGGAGGTAAAAAAATGATGAACAGTAATTCGGGCTCTATTTTAATGGGTGGCACACCAGGAATAAAGCTTATAGCAAGTCCTGCCAATACCAGTAAAACAGGATATGCAACTTTAATTTTATTGGCCAGCATGATAAGCATCGTAATTAAGAAAACCAGGAAAAGATAAAATTCAAAATCTTTAAGCATATGGAACATTTTATATACTTAAATATATATCAAATTTTTAAAAATTTTATATTTTAATGATATTGATCTCATCAAAAAGCTGTTACTTTTTTATTCTTTACTTATTAAACAAAATACCAAAGCAAAAAATGTTTTTGCTTTGGTATAATAAATTATTTTTGACCTATAATCTGCATCGGATTTAGGATGGAACACTGCAATAAAAATTTGAGGGTTTCAATACTTTACTTCAACAAATCTCCCATTCCAAAAGCTGTTAACGCTTTATCATATTCAGCTTGTACTGCATCATTTGCAGCTTTAATGTATTGTCCTGTGAAAGGGTCAACATTAGTTCTTATCGGGCGCTGACCTTTGGGTAAGCTTATTAAATTTACAACTGCGTCTGCAATATCCTGCGGATTAGGTTTTAGAGTTTCGAATGCTTTACCAACAGCAGCACCCATTTTATTAGGATAATCTGCTATGGCTTGATAAGCATCGTTAACCGAAGCATCGGAACCAGGGTTGAATTTTTGTGACATCTCTGTTGGGAAAGCACCTGGTTGTAGGATAGCAACGTCCACACCCAAAGGTCTTACTTCATAATGTAAACCTTCGCTGATACCTTCCAAACCAAATTTTGAAGCACTGTACATTGTTGCAAAAGGAAACGATACGGTACCAAATCCGCTGGTGATATTGATGATCAGACCTTCGGATTGTTTACGCATAAATGGCAACACCAATTTCATCAATCGCCAAGGTGCGATGACATTGATATCAAATATTTCCTGCACATCGGCGGTGGTAAAACTTTCGGCCACACCGTTTCTGCTAAATCCCGCATTGTTTACCAAAACATCTACTGTTCCTTCTTTTTCGATAATGGTGTCTATGGCGTTCTGCACACTGTTTTCGTCCGTAAGTGCAACATCCAAAACGGTGATGTTTTCTGTCTCTGAAAGAGCTTTTGCTTTATCTGAATTTTTACCGTTTGTATCTCTCATTGTAGCATAAACCTGGTGTCCCAAGGCTGCAACGCTCTTTGCGGTAAGCCATCCAAATCCGCTATTTGTTCCTGTAATTAATACTATTTTTTTGCTTATTATATTTTGTTTTAAATTAATGATACAAATTTCCGCACTTTAAAAACCAAAACATTTACCATTTGGTAAAAAGAGATCTTAGCGGATGTTCTTTCTGATTCTGCTCAACGATTGTTGGGTAACGCCCAAGTATGAAGCGACCAATGAAAGCGGAACACGGTTGATAAGCATTGGATATTTTTCGAGGAATGACAGATAACGGGTAGTTCCATCTTCCGAAACCAATGGACTTCTTCTGTCCATCGCTTCGGTTAAACATTTGTGTGTTATTTTAGCAGAAATCTTATCCCAATCCAGAATTGTATTTAAAATCTCGTCCCAATCTTTTTTAGAGAACACCAGCATTTTAGAATCTGTCACAGCTTGGATGTACTCAGTCGCTGCTGCTTGTGCATCAAATTTTTGCTGGTCTGAAACAAAACTGTTTTCGCTGATAAAATAATAAGTGATTTCTTCGCCTTTATTATTGTAGTAGCAAAAACGAAAAACGCCTTCCAAAACAAAACCAATGTATTTTGGAATTTTTCCTGCTTCGGAAAAATAATCATCTTTTTTCAATTCCAATTCAGTGACCTTGCTTTTGATAAAGTCGATTTGCTGTTGGTTCAAATTGCCAAAATGCAGTATATATTCAATTAACTTTTCCATTGTTGTAAAGTTAGGAAGCGATTTTAATTAGGAAGTTACCATTTGGTAAAAAGTGATTTAGGCTGGGTATATATGAAATTCGTGAAAGGTTTTTTAGTTTAACAAAGATTAGATGATGTTGTCTAATTGAAACTAGCCCTAAACTCTATCGGACTTTGACTGGTTTTAGCTTTAAATAAGCGACTGAAAGATTGTGAATATTCAAAACCTAATTCATAAGCTATTTCTGAAATTGATAAATCAGAAGTAGATAATTTTTCTTTTGCTTTTTCAATAATCTTGTTTTGAATGTGTTGTTGTGCATTTTGCCCTGTTAAAGAACGTAACATATCACTCAGATAACTTGGCGAAAGATGGAGGCCTTCGGAAAGATGCTGGACTGTCGGAATACCTTGGATTGCCAGATTTTCATCTTTAAACAGTTCTTCCAAAATTTTCTCCATTTTTTGTAAAAGGTCGTTATTTACTTGTTTTCGGTTTATAAACTGTCTCTTGTAAAATCGATTGCTGTAATTGAGCAAAGTTTCTATTTGTGAGATCATTACATCTTGACTGAAATCATCAATTCTGCTTTGCAATTCTTCATCAATATTTTTGAAAATTGAAATAATAGTATCTTTTTCCTTATCTGAAAGATGCAATGCTTCATCGGCAGAATAGCTAAAAAAGCCATACAGCTTTATCTTATTTGCCAAAGGATAAGACAATAAAAAATCTGGGTGAATTAATAACGTATAACCAGAATGGTCGCCGTTATTATCGCTGTTTGCAGTTACCTGGTTAGGCGATACAAAAAACAATCCGCCTTCATCAAAGTCATAATAATGTTGCCCGTATTTTAACTGCCCGGTAAGATTTGATTTATAAGAGATCTTGTAAAATGCTGAAGTTCGCAGGTCTGCGATGTTGCTATTATCTATCTTTCTATTGGTATTATCAAAAAAACTAATCAACGGGTGCAAGGGTTTAGGTAACCCAAGCATCCGATGCAATTCTGTAAGTGAATTGTAATGGTAAGGAATATTTTTGTCCTTTTTCATTTCATAAATTTAGTGATTTTCTACCACGGAATTTCACCGGTATCCGTATTCATATCTTCAGAGAAAAATTTACCTGTCGGCCCGTGCTCGCCAATGATGGCGTATTTTACAATTCGGTTGCCGGCATCTACCACAGAACCCTGCCCCAAATTATGGTTAAAATCTGTCTTTGTAGAACCTGGGCTAACTGCATTTACCTTAAAAGGTAAATCTTTCAATTCATACGCAAGCACAATGGTATACATATTTAATGCTGACTTCGAAGATTGATATACCGAGCCTTTGAAGTTGTAATGAATAAAATTCGGATCGCTGTGTAAAGTAAGCGAGCCTTGGCTGGAACTTACATTGACAATTCTGGGTGCTGATGAGTTTCGCAATAAATCTAAAAATGCCTGTGTAACTCTAATCACGCCGTACACATTTACCTCATAAACTTTCTTGTAAACATCTACGTCGGTTTCTGTTGCAGTATGCATTACTGGTTTGCCATCATTAAATTCTATTCCATTAATACCGGCATTATTGATCAGTACATCCAGTATCTGTGTTTTCTTGCCCAACTCAATCCGGGCATTGTCTACCGAATCCTGATTCGTAACATCTATTTCTAACAATTCAACATTTTCGAGCCCTTCATTTTTTAATTTTTCAACGGCTTCTTTACCGTTATTTAAATCTCTGCTCCCCAGATAAACATAATACCCTTTTTGTAATAATTGTTTTGCTACCTCCAAACCAATGCCTTTGTTCGCTCCTGTAATTAATGCTTTTTTCATTTCTTTTAATTTTAAATGTTTGAAAAACAAAGGTCATTCTATCTAAAATGTTGTTTGTAACACAACTGAGGTTTCTTATAACAAAATCGTGGGATGTCTTTAGTTTGGTTACTATATACTTTATTGTACCTAATATATGATATTACAAAAAATATCGGAACTTTTGCCCGTATTATATTTCAGAATCACGATGATTTTAATGGAAAAACAATCGATTTTGGAGGTGAACTGCTTACCCCAAAACAGGTTTTGAAATTATTAGAAGACAAATTAAATCAGCCAATCGAATTCATACAGGTTCCTGTCGAAATGCTTTATCAACAAAGTGAAACATTTGCACAATTGGTAGAGATGATCGCTAAAGAAGGTTATGATCCTATCAATTATGATTTAATTTCATCGTGGATGCCGAAGCTGACAAGTTTCGAAGAATGGTTGGATACTGAAGGTGTGGATAAAATCAAAGAATTACAGGCTGCCGCAAATTAAGTTGGATCAAATTATTAGTCTAATTAAATCTAAATAAAATGAAACCGCATAGACGTTCAAGGCGATATGCGGTTTTATATTTTTTAGAGAATCTGCAGATCAATTTAACCTATCGATATCTGATATTTCGATATTGAGATATGTTTTAAATTAAGTAAATTGCAGGTCATTAGTTGCTATTACAATGTCCAATTTTGAAATGTTTTTCGATTACATTCAAGAAATTTCAGGCAAATTGCTGTCAGAAAATGATAAGCTTTTGTTGATAACACATTTTAAACCGGGAAAACTCCGAAAAAGACAATACTTTTTACAAGAAGGTGACGTGTGCAAATTCATTGCGTTTATTGTGAAAGGTTCTGCAAAGACTTTTACAGTGGACGAAAAAGGACACGAAAATATACTAAGATTGTCGATAGAGAACTGGTGGCTTACAGATTTTGAAAGCTTTTATAAGTTAACACCAAGCCGATTTCATATTGAAGCGCTGGAGGAACTTGAAATCCGGAAAACAACAAATGCGGAAATTGAAGAATTTCTCAAACATATTCCTGCATTTTCAGCAATGTCCGACATAACTAGTCAAAACAGTACTATCGCATCGCAGAAAAGAATGCAGGCCATTAACTACTCTGCTGAAGAGCGCTATGAGGACCTTGTGAAAAAATACCCCTATTTTCTACAGCGGTTTTCACAAAATATGATTGCCTCTTACTTAGGATTAACATCTGAAACTTTGAGTAGGATCAAGAAAAACGCATTGAAGTAGATTCTTATTCCTGATGATTTCATTTTTGTGAAACGTAGCAAAATTTCTTTACTGAAATCTTAATCCGATTTGTTCTATATTAAAGCTTTTAACAAATTAAAAAGTATTTAACGAAGGCTTTACGCCTTTGCTATTCTACCCTCTCCCGAATTTTTTCATTTTTCACATTTCGCATAAACTTATATTTTACAATCATTTAATCAGTTTTTCTGATTTAACTCACGGGTTTCAATTGACATTTGTCACCGTTAATCCCTGATGAGTATCAATGCACAGAGAGCTATGATGCCGCAACTTTGCATATAAATCAGAAAGAAAATAATCTGAAGAATTTAAAATATACAATTATGAGTAAATTAGAAAACAAGGTAGCGATAGTTACCGGTGCTGCAAAAGGAATAGGTGCTGCTATTGCAAAATACTTCGCTCACGAAGGTTCAAAAGTTGTCGTAAATTATGCTTCAAGCAAAGAAGCTGCGGAAGATGTAGTTAAGGTAATTACTGACCACGGCGGTGTGGCGATAGCTGTGCAGGCAGATGTTTCCAATGAAGCAGATGTCAACAGATTGTTTGAAGAAACCAAAAAAGCTTTCGGAACGCTGGACATTTTGGTTAACAATGCAGTATCTCAAGGATATGCAGGAATTGAACAGATTACGGTGTCGGATTTCCACAAAAGTTTTAACGTGAATGTATTAGGAACAATTTTAACCATCCAGTCAGCTCTTAAACTTTTTGGAGACAATGGTGGAAACATCATCAATATCAGTTCAGACGCAAGTAAATCTCCACTTCCTCATGCATCGCTGTATTCTTCTACTAAGGCTGCGATAGATGCTTTCACCATTGCATTATCGAAAGAATTGGGTCAAAAAAATATCCGCATCAATTCTATTTTGCCGGGTGCTACAGATACAGAAGGTGCAGCTAGTGCGGGTGTGACTGCCGGAAGCGATTATGAAAAAATGTTTGTAGAAAAAACGCCGCTTGGACGTAGAGGTCTGCCGGCAGATATTGCAAAAGCTGCTGTATTTCTAGCTTCTGATGATGCAGCGTGGATAACAGGTGAGCAGATCTCTGTTTCTGGTGGGATGTATGGCTTTTAGAACATATTGATAATTAGAAATTAAAACTTTAAGGCACAAATATTCAATTATTTGTGCTTTTTGATTTTTGAAGAAGGTTTAAATTTATGAATAAAAATGCCAAATAATTTTATCGTTATTCGGCATTTTTAATCTTAGAGGATTACTTAGATTAAATCATCATTCTGTAATAAGGATTAAGACATATTATTTTACCAGATAAGTCATTCCTCCATCAACAAGCAATTCAGCACCAAGCATAAAAGAAGAATCGTCGGATGCCAAAAACACTGCAGCACTTCCGATATCAGAAGGTTGCCCTATCCTGCCCGCCGGAACGGCTTCAGCAAACTGTTGTTTCACTGCATCTATATGTTCAGCAGGAATAAACTTTTCAAATGCCGGAGTATCCGTCGTACCAGGAGTTATCACATTCGCTCTTATTTTTCTGTCTAAAAGATCCGTAGAAAATCCTTTCGCCAAATAAATTACAGCAGATTTTGCAGCGCCGTAAAGTGTGAAAGAAGCATAAGCGCGATGTGCAGCATTTGATCCGATAAGAATAACAGAACTACCATCATTCAAATGAGGTAAAGCTTTTTGAACTGTGAAATAAACTGCTTTCAGGTTCAAATTCATTAATCGATCATAATCTTCTTCAGTTGTAGTTGCAACCGTTCCTACGCTTCCAGCACCAGCATTGGCGACCAAAATATCAATCTTGCCAAATTTATCTGCTGTTGCTTCAAACGCTCTTTCAAGATCTTCAGCTTTCGTTACATCGGCATTGATTGCAATAAAGCCATCTCCAAGAAGCGCTAAAGCCTTGTCTAAAGTTTCCTGATTTCTACCCACAATCGCGCCAGTTGCACCTTCATTTTTTAATGCTTCTGCAATACCAAAGCCTATACCGCTGTTCCCGCCTGTAATTACTGCTACTTTGTTTTTTAATTTACTCATAATTGTATATTTTAAAAATTTCAAATATTCTTTTCTGAATTATAAGTACAAAGGTATTTCTACAGGACAAATGCAATCTTGACCTGAATCATTAAATACACTTGATCTAGATCAAGTCAAAGAGTTGATGTTTCTGGAAGTATTTTTTTTGAAATTAGAAGCAGGAAAATAAAAGAGAGAAGATATGAGTATAAATTTCTATTTTGAATTTATTTTTTTTCGCAATCTGCTCAGTGTTTCAGGAGACAAACCTAAATAGGATGCAATCATATTTTGAGGAAACCGTTGTAAAAAGTGAGGATAATTATTGACAAAATCAGAAAAACGTTCTTCTGCTGTATAACGGATAACAGCTTGCATCCTGTTTTGATTCGCAATTGCATTGTTCTGCTTGATGACCTCCATCATTGCCGAAAATGCCTGGATAGGTTTAAAAAATTCTTCAACCTGAGCATTGGTCACCTGCAACACTTCTAAATCCTCTATTGCCTGTATGTTGTACTGACTTGGCGTAAGATGATAAAAATTTTCAAAATCAGCCAGCCACCAGTTTTCAACACTTAGTTTAAGAATATTTTCATTTCCATCTTTATCCACAGAAAATGTTCTGGCAGATCCTTTTACTATAAATCCTGTGTATTTGCAGACATCTCCTTCCTGCAGAAAATATTGCTTTTTCCTGAACCTTCTGGGTTTCATATGAGTCTCGATTACCAACTTCTCATCCTCAGAAAGTATTTCTCCTGACAGTTTTTGAATGTAGTCGTAAAAAGCTTCAAAATTGGACATTTACAAATAAATACGGTTTTGCAATATACTAAGAGGTTTTTCATCTTCAAAGCTAATTGAAATTAAGTTCGAAATATTATAAAATTAAAAAATAAATTTACCAAACATTATCTCAGAATTAGTGAAAGCACAAAACGAATTTGGCAGCACAGCATATGCCAATTGTTTTACCGAAAATACCGAGGTATTTGATGAAGGCAAAACCCACAACAGAAAAGCTGAAATAGAAACTGGATTGACAAAGCCAATAAAGAATACAAAGCCACTATGAAACCCTTAGATTAAACGAAAATGAAAACATCTTATCAGCTGAAGCTTCTGTAACATTTCCCGGAAGCCCTTTCGTTTTGAAATATCATTTTTATTTTTCAGATGGATATATTTCAATCATTGAAAATAACTGGTTAATATTTTACCTGACGAAATTAATTAAGCTGAAGCGTAGACCTCAGCTTTAATTAATTTCATTTGAATCTTCAAATTATAGAATATTGATTCCGATAAGACTTTTCTCAGCATTAAACTACAATACCATTCCACCGTCAATCAGGATTTCTGTTCCAGTCATAAAACTGGCAACATTATTATCGGATAAATAAACAACAGCCTTCGCAACATCTTCTGCAGTTCCCATTTTCTTTAAAGGAATTACATTAATCATCCAATCATTTAAACCTTCCAAGGTTTTTTCGTCTAATCCTGCTTTGGTCATAATCTCGGTTTTGGTTGGTCCGGGACTTACAATGTTCACACGGATTTTTCTTGATGCCAATTCCGCTGCTGCAGTTTTTGCAATCGAATTCAAAGCCGCTTTACTCGCCTGATAAACCGAACTATTGGCTTTGTAAGTTGTGGCAACATTTGAAGATAGAAAAACAACCGATGCGCCATCATTTAACATAGGAATGAATTTACTCAATGTAAAATAAGCACCTCTAAAATTGATATTCATCACACTGTCAAAATTTTCTGAACTCATATTTTCAATAGAATCTAAAGTTCCAGTGATTCCTGCATTGATAAACAAAATATCAACTTTTCCGAATTGATTTTCAATTTCATTTTTCAAAAAATCTATTTCTTCCAATTTTCCTTGGTCTGCTACGAAAGGAATTGCACCTAATTCCTCTGCTGCCTTTTCGATAGCTTCTTTTCTTCTACCTGTAACGATTACTTTAGCACCTTCTGCAATTAATTCTTTTGCAGTTGCATACCCTATTCCACTGTTCCCGCCTGTTACAATGGCTACTTTGTTGTAAAATCTATTCATTTCTTTAAAATTTTTGACAAAGTTATTTCAAATTGATATACTTTTGTAACCAGTATCACAGAGTATATCAGTATCATTCGTTATATCATTTAACTTTGCAGCTATGGAAAGAGACCAATCTGAAGAATTAAGAGCATTGCAGGACACCCTATATTTCATTGGAGGAAAATGGAGAATTCCTGTTATCAATTCGCTTTGTAACGGCAACAGACGTTTCCGCGAAATCGAAAGAAGCATCACCGGAATTACCACAAGAATGCTTTCTAAAGAGCTTAAAGATATGGAATTGAATAAGCTGGTGAAACGTACCGTTTATCCTGAAACACCCGTTTTAATAGAATATGAACCGACAGAATATTGCAGAACTTTCGGAAATATCATCGGAGCAATGATTAATTGGGGAAGAGAACATAGAAAAGTGATTATTCTTGATGAGAAAAATTAAATGGTCAGACGTAATAATTTAATTTATAAATATTAGTTCTGAGAAATATATTCTTTAAAAATTTCTAAGATATTTCAAATATCTACAAAACAATAATGCTAATTACGACCCAATGAAAAAGAACCTAAAACTGTTTAAGTTTACTGACTCTTAAAGAATTTCAAACAATGATAGAAAAGTGATCTTGTGGTTGGTCAAGGATAGAGTATTAAATATCAATGAAGTAAAATCCTGAAAAATTAGAAGTATTCACAGAAAAATAAAGCGACTACAAATAGAGGAATTCCACCAACAATGGCTAAGCTAGATTTTTGGTAAACGGAAGTTTTGTTTTCCTGAAGAAATTGTATCTTGGTAAAGAACTTCCTAGCCCGCTTGAATCGCAATCTTGCTTAAGCCGCAAAACACCGTCAAAAAGAATATGAAACAAAATAAATTTTTAAAAATAATTTTTAAAAATTCACTCTTTCTGACTTATATTCTAGTTTTCTTTTTTAGTAAAGTTTTAGCTCAGGATACAATTCCATATATTTCCCATTATAATGAACCAAACATAATTAAAAATTAAACATTGATTGGTAGCGAGGAAAATAAATTTATTCTCGACGAAGAAAGAGTATCAATTACTGCTTTTGATAAAAATGGAAAAGAATTATGGAAAACAAATCCTCAAATAATTTATTTCAATTTTAATAAAGATTATTACAAAAATGAAGTAATTTGGATTACTTATTACTATACGAAATTTGGCTATATTGATAAAAAAACAGGAAAATTCAATTTTCGTGGACAAGATTAAATCAAAAAACACTACCCTCAAAGGTTTTGCAATAGTGGGCTTAAACTGTAAAGTTTAACAATTGTTCTTCTATTCAACATTTGTGCAAAATTGAAACTTTGTGCTTGTTTTGCCTCACAATCGCAAAATCCGCAAAATATTATAATTATTCTTAAAATCTCAAAACGATTAAATTTATCTCAATCAATTCACAAATCATTTCATTAAATTTGTATTACGGATTTGTATCACCGGAGATTGAAAAGAAACTTGAAGAACGTATTGTAACCCAAGTCAAAAGAAAAGGTGAATTTTTTGTTAAAAAAGGTCAAGTCACATCAAGTTTATTTTTAATCGAAAATAGCCTGGTTCGTTCATATTATGAAAAGGATGATGTAAAAATTAACACATGGTTCGGTTTTGAAAACATTATTTTGGGTGCCACTTTACCTTTTGCAAGACGGGATTCTTTATTAAATTTAAACTATTTTATTTATTTTTTTCTGTTTTCTGAACTGTATAATCGAACCAACGATGAATAAGAGGAAAATTAAAAGAACCGTTTGTCCAATTATAGGATCTTTAGGTCCGTTTGCTATAGGATGACCAACAGGAACACGATTGAAAGTTTCATTGATTGTAGGCACCCAAGACAGGAAAAAGGAAAACGAAAGCAAAAAGTTTTCAAAATATCGGCTCTTGTTATTTCCTTGTTTATTTTGATGTAGAAAATAAGCACCCACAACTAAAATCACAATAAATATTGCAAAAATATGTCCAGGGTTGAAACCGTGCTTTAATAATGCCAATGAACTAAGCGAAGTTATAACGGTAAAGTAAAAATAGATTTTCCCTGTAAGATGCTGCAGGTTTATTTTACCAAACCGCACATAAGAAATGATAGCTGCAATAATTGCAATGACGCCGATAATGGTATGAAAAATACCTACGATTGATAATCCCATAATTTTTTTTTGTTTTATTTATAATGTAAAATTGCATCAAAGGTTATAGAATAGCTTTGCAGATTAGTTCAGTTATTTTACTATTTAGCTCAAAAAAAGTCCTGCAATTTTTAAAATCGCGGCTCCCTATTCTATTGTAGACCTTAAAAATCTGTCGATTTTGTTATAGTTTCCCATTGTTCATAATTGGTGCGCAATAACTCCAGCTTACTAAATGCCCTTACATATGCATCATAATTTCGTATCAAATCATATTTAAATTGATAATCGGAGTTATTTTCCTCTTTCCTCTTTTCAAATAAATTAGCGACGTCCATAACCTGTTTTTCATTGAGATTATACACCGACTTATTTCCGTGTGAAAAAACGGGCAAACCTCCGACTCCATTCCTATGACTTTGGGTAAAAAAAGATTCTTTGAAAATACAGAAGAAACCGACAGCATTCTTTGTTAGCCGCTCAAAGCGGTAAGGTACTGTCGGATTGAAAAAAAGAAGTGTTTTTCCTTCTAGAATAATAGTTTTATCAGCATAATGACAATGATGTTTTCCGTCAATCAGCATTATTTTAAAAAAATCATAATGAGAATATGGGGCTGGAATCCTGCCACCGCTGGTTTCTTATCAAGAAAAAACATTGAAATCACCTGCACCAATAGGTGGCAATGATGGTAAATCATCAAATTTCTGCTTATAAAATGATTCGAGCCTTTTCTTCATTTTATAAACTTAACTAAAAAATCTATGTTTTGAAATAATCGAATACTAATCCATTATCCCATTTTATTGTTATCGATTTTGGCGGTAATTTGAAGGAGACATATTATACCTGTCGTGGAAATTTTTGGTGAAATTTGTAAGATCATTGAATCCGCAATCAAAAGCAATATCAGTAATTCTTTCGTGGGTTGCCAGAAGCAATTCAGCTGCTCTTTCCAGTCGTTTGGTTCTGATATAATTAGCCGGAGAATCGTCGTATAACTTTTTAAATTCTCTTTTAAAAGAGGAAGTGCTTAAATTTGTTTTTTGTGCCAAGTCCTCGACACCGACCTGTAAAAAAAGATTGGCCTCTATAATTTGTTTGAATGAGTAGGTTATCGGAGAAAAAAGTTGTGAAAGAATTAATTGTATGATTTCTGCATCACTTGTTTGAGATAACAAAAGAACGATTTCTTTAAGCTTTAACACCAAAATTTCATCATTGACCAATGATGGATTTTCAAAATAAAAAAGTAAACCCTCTATATATTTTTGAATCAAGAAATCATTATTGATAGTTCCTCGGGATTGGTTTGTCACCTGACTTTTCGGCTTAAAAATCAACGGAACTTCTTTATCATAAACTTTCTTAAGTATGTCCGGATGGAATGTTACGATGACAATCTCTCCTTCACTTTCCGAATCTGTATTCTGTATTCGTTTACCTGAATTTATACAGTTGAGCAAAAGAGAATGATGGTTTTCAACCTTCAGATTATCTTCTTCCGAATGATATTCCATCTCTCCCTTCAGCATATATAAAAAGCAGGCCTGCTCCGCTACAGGAAAAACAAATTCAAAAGGAGGTTTTAAGTCTATTTTTTGAATAAGTGTCTTCCCAAACAAATCGAATTTTTTATAATCTATAACCATTTTCGAAAATCTATTTTTTTACTGTTTTCAATTAATTGTAAAGTATAATTATTTTGCAGAAGCATAGAATTGGATTTTAAAATCCTGTAGTAATCTAAAAACAATGCTCATTCAACATCCCTATCAAATATAGATAAAAATGTTGAACGAGACATCGTTGGTAGGTGGAGAAAAATCAATTTATCTGCCCTATTTTATGAAACTAAAACAGCTTCAGAAGTCACAGGTACTTGCAAAACTTTTGAAATCAAACAGTTTCGTTCTGCAGCTTTTGTGATTGTTTCAAACTCTTCATTATTGATTTCCGGCACATTACCCGTTATGGAAAGATGTACTCCTGTAATGCCTGCGTTATCCATTGATACGATTGCTTCAGTATCCAAAGAATTTGCTGTGATTCCTTTTTCTGTCAATGCGTAACTGACTGCCATAGTAAAGCAACCTGCGTGTGCCGCTGCCAATAATTCTTCGGGGTTGGTTCCAGCTTCGTCACCAACAAAGCGAGTTCTAAAACTGTAATTGGTCTGATTTAAAATTTCGCTCTGTGTTGTTAAACTGCCTTTTCCTTCTTTTACACTTCCTTCCCAGTGTGCTTTTGCTGTACGTTTCATTTCTTTTGTATATTAAATTGTATTGCCATTATTGACAGTACAAAGATGCAACACATTGAATAGAATGATATTGTGTAAAAGGTCAAATATTTGGCTATTTGGTTCAGCAAAAAATTAGGATCAGATTATTTTAAATCTGTTTCAATACCTATTATGAAACCTTATTTACGAGATGGTTTGGGCAGGTTCTTCCAAAAATGATTTCAATATCAGATTAAATTCTGAAGGTTTTTCCATCATTGGTGCGTGTCCACATTGTTCAATGTAACATAAAGTCGAATTTTTTATAAGTCTATTAAATTCTTCAGCAACATTAATTGGTGTAATTCTGTCTTCTTTTCCCCAAATTAAAAGCGTTGGGACTTTAATATTTTCGAGTTCCTTAGTTAAAATCCAAATTGTTGCTGATTTTTAAACCCTGATTTGTGGTTAGTGCTTCATCAAAATTATCAACTGTAAAATCCTGCAGCTGGATAATTTTTTCGTTTCCGGAATTTTCATTTTTCATAAATATTAATTTAGTGGTTGATATTGCTTCTTTTTTTGCAATAAAATGTTACGATGTTTTTATATATTTTTTAAACATTTTCTTAAATGCGTTTTCTTCTGTAAACTGTAAATATTTGACAAAACCGGTTCTGTCTTATCAGTTTGCAACCAGAATAGAATTTAGTTTTCTTTTAAATTCTGTAATGGCGTTAATGCTTTCTGAATCCGGCACTCTTCTTAAAGTTGAAGTATCAAATATATCCCAGATACCGCTGTGATGCCAGTCGCTGAGATCATCCCAGTCTGGCCGGTCAACTACCGGATAAAAACAGCAGCCCAAAAGTGGGAGCCCTGCCTTCAGAATAGACAGACATTCTTTAGTAATTGAGCGGATCCACTTTGCACGGTCTTCACCGGGATGGCTTGTTTCTGAAATCACAACAGGTCTTCCGTATCTCAGAAAAACAGATTCAAGCAACTCGTGAAGTGGCCGGTATTGCGGATTTGGCGGAACTTCTGCCCAAGGCAAGAATTCATGGGTTTCATTGATCCATTGGTTGTTGTAATAAAAATTAACTCCAATGATATCCAGATATTCGGGTTTACCTCCCAATTCAGGACAGATTCTTCCTGACAAAATATCGTGCACCTGAAACTGCTCAAAATGCTTCTCTTCAGCAGATAAAGCAGAAAATGCATCAGCCTGATTATTGGATACAATGCTGATCAGAGGTTCTGTAACCATGATCCTTACAGAAGAATCTACAGCTTTCATCATTTCTATGCCTTCTATATAAGCTTTCATCAGCGCATATTTCACTTCCCAGCCGTGGCCAACGCAGTATGGTGAAGTTCCTCTCACATCACCGCCAAGCCATGAAATAAAACTCACCTCATTAATCGGAGTTATAATCAAATTTCCTTCAGGAACCAAACTGCGGTATCTGATGACAAATGCCTGACATAAACTACTGAATCTTCGGGCAAACATAGGATGAAGCGGCGTAAGATCGTCAGGATAACCAAAATGACAGATGTCCCAAATGATTTGAATATTTTTATTTTGCGAAATTTCAATCAATCTTTCCACTTCAGACCAGTTGTACTGATAAGGTTTTGTTTCCACGGCACTCCAACGGATTCCTTCACGCACTGTTTTCATTCCGAGTGACTTCAGGCGATCGTAGTCTTCCTCCAAATGAAACCCATGACCGGAAGTTTCATATAGATCTACTCTTTCTCCGAAAGTATTCTGATGGTCTGCACATTCAAATCCGCCCATCAGAAAACTGTTGAACGGATTTACATTGGAAGCAGGAAAATCATTACTGAACATACTCTTCCTTATTTTTTATTTTCCTGAACAGAGCAAGGGATTGTGCCACAACCTGATCCATATTGTAATACTTGTAAGTTCCCAAACGACCTGTGAAAAGTACGTTTGGATGCTCTTCCGCAAGTTTTTTATACTGATTGTAAATTTCCTGATTCTGCTTTCTGGGAATGGGATAATAAGGATCACCTTCTGCTGTCGGATATTCGTAAACTATGGTTGTTTTATCGTTTTTCTGTCCTGTCAAAAACTTAAATTCAGTAATTCTTGTGTATAGATTTGAAGTAGGAAAATTGACCGTTCCTGTAGCCTGATAATTGGTCTGATTTAAAGTTTCAAATTTGAAATCAATCGAACGGTATGGCAGCTTTCCGTAGCAGTAATCAAAATAACTGTCAATAGGTCCTGTATAAATTAGTTTTTTAAATGGAATCACATCCATAATATCCTGATAATCGGTCTGAAGCATGATGCTGATATTTTTGTGAGACAGCATTTTTTTAAACATTTCAGTATAACCATTTTTGGGCATTGCCTGAAAACTGTCTGTAAAATATCTGTCATCTTTATTCGTTCTTGTCGGGACACGGGCTGTCACTGAGGCATCAAGCTCAGAAGGATCAAGATCCCACTGTTTTTTGGTATAACCCTTAAAGAATTTTTCATAAAGTTCTTTTCCTACAACATTCAGTACTACATCTTCAGAGGTAAGAATGGGATTTCTTTTTTCTGCTTTTGAGGCAAGAAAATCTGTAACTTCATCTGAAGTAAGATCTTTACCGTACAATTCGTTGATTGTAGTCAGATTAATTGGTATCGGAACCAACTGGCCATCCACACTGCCCAAAACACGGTGTTCATAAGGTCTCCATTCTGTAAATTTCCCTAAATATTTAAATACGTCTTCGGAATTGGTATGAAAAATATGCGGCCCATATTTATGAATCAGAATTCCTTCCTCATTATAAAAATCATAGGCATTTCCGGCTATGTGATTGCGCTTGTCAACGATTAAGATTTTTTTTCCTTCCTCTGCAAGGCGTTCTGCCATCACTGCTCCGGCAAAACCGCATCCTACTATTAAAAAATCATACATGGTTGATCTGTTTTTGTTTATTTGTTATTTCGATTGTATTGATTAAAGTATTCATTTTTTCAAAAGTGTGATCCCATGATTCGTCTTCAAGGAAATGGTCTACGGTACGCAGCCAGTGATCTCTGTCTGGATCTGTCATAATCTTTTCTGCAGTGGAAATAAATGATTCTGCATCATCTACAATCTGTACCAATGCTGCATTTCCATACGGATTCACAACATCTTTAATTGCTGTGGAAATCACCGGCTTACCTGCAGCAAGATATTCAGGAGTTTTTGTTGGGCTGATGAATTCTGTAGATTCGTTCAGCGCAAACAATATCAAGGCAATATCCCAATGGGCAATGTATGCCGGAAGATCTGAATAGTTTTTTGATCCTAAATAATGAATATTTTCTGCACGTGGCAAATCATCGGGACTGATCTTTACAACCGGACCAATAATGACAAAATGCCAGTCCGGACGGCTAGCAGATACATTTCTCAGCAGTTCTATATCAAAGCGTTCATCTACAACTCCAAAAAAGCCTAATCTCGGAAAACCGATTCCTTTCTGATCTTCAGGTTCATCCTGACTGATTCTTGCTTTTCCAAAATGCTCTTTATCAATGCTGCTTGGCATTGCATGAATATTATGATGTCTGTATTTCTTGGCCTGATAGAGTGAATGACCGCCTGTAAAAACAACATCAGCCTTATCGAAAAGTTCCTGCTCTAATGATATAAGTTGTGGAGGAGCAAATTTGAATGCAGAAAGTTCGTCCATAGAATCATAAACAATCTTCTCAGGTGTGAGCTCGTCTGTGAACTGCAATGCCATTGGTGTATAATACCAGGTGATGTATTCATTTATATCATACTCATTCATTACTTGTAAAATCAGGTTTTGAGTTCTACGGTTGGTAAAATCGTCAAATCCTGAAATTATCAACTCTACGATGTAGACACCATCCTGCAAATTGACGGTATAACGGTCTGAGTCTCCGATTTTGGGCTCTTCAAAGTAAAAAACTTTATAGTATTTTGAAAATCTTGTAAGGAGGTGTTGTGGCCTTTGGTACACAAAGTTCCATGATAAATGACTAAAACATAGTAAATATTTCATAAATATATTTGATTTGATTATGTATTAACAATTTAAAGACCTAAAGTGAAGCAGCAGTATGATTGTAATCACAAGGAAATTGGTTTTAATGTTAATCAATTCGTTTTGAGTTGATTAAAATCGAAGTTGAAGTGTTTATTTTATAAAGTTTTTTACAAAATATTCATGGAGCGAAATTGTTTCAGATTAATAATATGAAAACAGTCGCCTTAAAATATTAACTTACTAAAAAGCAGAGAAGAATTATTCTGGTAAATAGTTTTGAAAACGGTTTAAAGACAATTGAGCTTTACATAAAGATATTAAGCTTAAAGCTCTTATCGTAGCAGTAGTTTCAATAATAACTGTTTTATGTCTTGACCCTGAGATCAGATATTTAACATTTTGGAAATGAGTTTTTAAAGTACAGTAAGATTTATTTTTAAATAAGTAAAAATTCAAATTTCATCTGGTACATTTTATCTCTAAAAAACTGATCAGTTCGATCCAGGTATATATTTTTAAGAGAAATTCTACCAGGTTATGTTCTATTTGTTTCGGATAGCGCTAAAGCTTCAATTTTAAAATTATAATTCACCTGTATATTCTCTGAACTTACGCTGGTTCCAACGTCTAAAAAAAACTTTTCCTTCCTCAAAACGGTAGAAATAAGTTTCTTTTTCTCTTTCATGAGGTCTGATCATTGTAAAACATTCTCCTTCGGGAAGTTCAATGATTTCATGTATCGTATTTGCAGGAACAAAGTGCGATGTACCTTCCTTTCTGTGTAGGATCTCAGAAGTGTAGGTTCCGTCTTCGTGAATCTCATAGATTCTTTCAACATAGCTTCCCTTCAAAATATGTGTCGTGAAACTGAAAGGATGGTCGTGAATATGCTCATTCTGATCTTTCTCGCTGAAGTGATGAATAACCGCATCAAAAGGCAAACCTTTAAGATGATGTTTCGTAAAGACGGCGTTCATTTTTTCACGTTTACTTTTTATATTTATCATAATTTTTTCAATTTAATCATTTAAAACTCCAACATTTTATTTAAATATTTTTAAAACTTCCGCCTTCCCGCTTTTTTGATGTTTATTGGTACCGGAATTGCAAATATCTTACTGAAATTCAACTTTTCAGGAAACTTACGGATTATTTTTCCAATTATAATTAAAGTCAAAAAATTCTTTTTAAAATGTTGTCTCATCTGAAGTTGAATATCTGATAACCATAAAGTAATATATGAAAAATCCTATAAAACAGTCTGACGAATCATTTTTTTCAGAAACCGATATTTTACCAAATGTAAAGTCGAGCATCGTAATTCCGGTGAAGGATGAAGAGAAATATATTTTAAAAACACTGGCTTCGTTTGCTGATCAGGTAGATATTTTCGGTGAATGCATCAATCCAGAACAATTCGAAATTCTGGTTCTAGCCAATAACTGTACAGATAATTCGGTGAATCTGATTCAGCAGTTTCAAAAAAAACATCCACATCTCAACATTTATTTAGAAGAAGTGAAACTTTTACCGGCGCAGGCAAATATCGGTTATGTAAGAAGAAAGCTGATGGAATCTGCGTTTTTAAGACTTTCAAAAAATGGTGGTGGCATTATTCTTACAACAGATGGGGACACCATGGTTGCTCCGGACTGGATTGCACAAACACTTCATGAAATTGAAAATGGTGCGGAAGCAGTTGGAGGAAGAATTTTATTATCAGATGAGGAACTTTCAGGATTGGATGAATTTACACTTTTACATCATTTCAGGGACGAAAAATATCATCTGCTGATTGCCGAACTTGAAGGAAAAATAATGAACGGAAGTTTTGATTGCAATCCGAGACATCACCAGCATTTTAACGGAAGCTTTGCGATTACTACAGACTGCTATTCCCGATCAGGCGGAGTTCCAGAAGTGAAGTATCTTGAAGACTGCGCTTTTTTTGAAAGGCTGGAAAGCGTGGATGCGAGAATCCGTCACAGCCACAAAGTGAAAGTACATACTTCCGCAAGGTGCGTAGGCCGTACAGAAGTTGGGCTTTCCTATCAGTTGAATGTCTGGAAAAATTTAGGAAACCATATTGAAGATTATTTTGTTGAATCCTCTGCATCCATCACTTACAGGCTTACTCAAAAACGAAATCTCATAACTTTATGGAATCTGAAAAGCCCAACAGAGTCAGATTTTCAAAAATCGATGAAAGAAATTGCCCCTGAAATTATTGTAAACAGCGAAATCTACATATCTTTTCTTCAGGAGCAATATTTTGGTGAATGGTATAAAAAGGTAATGCAGTTAAAAAGAATGACAGGCAGAAAAAGATTTCCACCTGTACATATTGATAACGCCATTAAAGATTTACAGAGTAAGTTACAGGAATTTTCGGGCTACGATCTTGCCCAGACATCAATTCTATAAGTTTCTGCACGGTCGGAAAAGACATTTTCCATTCTGTCTCTCAGTGATTCATTAAATGTATCATGAACCTCGTCACCGGTTTGTGGATAATCGTGGACTTCAGGTAACCAGTGCACCAACACGATATTTCCTTCTGACTTCAATTTGTCAAATAAGATTCCAATCGCAGACTGCCAGTCTTCCGGAGAAAGATAATAAGCAACCTCGGAAATCATGATCAAATCATATTGATCTTCGGGAAGTTCCTGCGGAAAACTCATTTTTTCGAAACTAACATTTTTTAAATTTTCACATCGTTTTTGAGCCATGTCCAAAGCTTTCTGTGAAACGTCTGTTGCCAATAGCTGAGTGCTTTTTTCTGCAAGCAACTGCGTCAGAACCCCGATGGAGCAACCAATTTCCAATACATTTTCATAGTGTTTTTTGGGAAGTGCTGCGATGGTAGCTGCGTATTTTTTGGCTTCGTACTCGCTTTTTTCAAAGTTCCATGGGTCTTCGTTGGCGTCATAGACTTTTTTGAAGTATTCTGAATCTAAAGATTGTTTTTCATTCATGATTTCGATATAAAAAAAGTTTCGTAGGGAACATTAAACTGACTGAGCATTTCCTGAGAAAGCTGAAATCCTTCGGGATCATCGCTAATCAAACCGTTAATCTGCGAGCGGTGTTGTGAAATAGCTTCCTGTTTCTGAGCAAGCACACTTCTGATATTTAAACGGAAAGGCATCGATTCATCCTGGGATGGTTCATCTCCTTCTGTCCCCAATTCTTTAAGCCAGATTGGATATTCATATATTTTTGCATTCGAAGTTTCCGAAGCGTTAATCAACTGAAAAGCTGCCTGATGATCAGGGTGCGGATCTCTCCGCCATGGAACGAAAATACTTTGCGGCTGAATCATTCCCATCACTTTTGAAATACTTTTTACGGCATTTTCAAATCCTTCATGATTGATTGATGGAACATTTCTGTCTCTATACCTGCAGAAAACAATATTTTCAGCCGGTACACCGAGAATTTCAGCTGCATCAAGCAATTCCTTTTCCCTTAAATTTCTCAGTTTTTCAGCTGGATATTCTTTACTGTTGGGATGGGATAAAGTACCGTCGCTAAGCAGGAGAATATAAACGTTTTGTCCAAATTTCCGCAGAAGTGAAATCACCCCGCCGCAACCTAAACTTTCATCATCTGCATGCGGAGCCACAATGAGCGTCGTTCCAAATCCAGTGACACACTGCTCCGGCGCTAATGGTATATTTTCAAAATTGTTTTGAATCATTTTCTATTTATTTAAATTTAAATTCCAGATTTCCCCTGAACTGATATCTGACTGTAAAATATATTTTCCAACATCTGCCAATACCGCATCAGGTGCAGGCTGACGAAGATAAGTGCTCAGATCACGGATGATTCGTTCAAAATGATAAGGTTTATTGAGGCCACGTGCGCCAACACATTTCTGACAAAGGTTAATTACTTCTGTGCAAATCTGTTCGATTGCAGTTCGCATCATATTGGCATACATGATAAAGTTTTCGCCTTCAGAAGCTGTCGGATTTTCCATATACCGGTCAAGATGTACAGCCGAAGCATTCAACCATTGATTTCCGGATTCTACGGCAATAGCCATTTGTCCCAAACGCATTTTCTGAAAAGGATCATCAGTTCTGAATAAACTTTTGAGATATTTTTTTGTTTCATCTAAAAGTTGCTCCGCCGCACCCAGCTGAACTGCCGCAAAACGTATCGCACCACCGCTGAAACCGGGCTGCTGATAATATTCACCTGCAGATCCCAGGAGATTAATTTTGGAAATTTGTGCTTTAGAGAATGTCATTTTAAAACTTCTGCTCGCTTTCATTCCCATCGGATCCCACCATGTTGAATCATTCGTTACGTTGATCTCATCCAGGGGAACCACACACATTTGCCATGATCCATCTTTTCTGGCAGCGGTTACAATCGGTCGAGAAACATAATCTGTTCCGGTTGCAAAGGTTTTTGAACCACTTAAATGAAAAGTATCTTTTTTTTCCTTGGTAAGAAATGTTCCATCCTGCGCCTGAGTATTCCAGACGCCGAAAAGCTTACCATCGAAAGCATCTTCAGCAAAATTCTTTTTTTGCCTATGCGTACCAAACTGGTTGATTAAAATCTGTGCATTGATATGACCTTCCAGCACCCTTCCCATCACAAGATTTCCCCTGCCAATGTTTTTCAGAATAGTAAGTAGGGCAAGATTGGTTCCGGATTTCAGACCTAAATTCTGTCCGCCATAATTTTTGGCAATGCTTGCCGTTAAAAGTTTTGCAGATTTTATTTTATCCAAAGTATCTTCGGGAAAGAATTTTACAGAATCTGTTTCTGCAGCTTCGACCTGTGATGAATCTCCTATCGTTTTGGCAGAACTGATTAATTCTGCCAAATCTGATTTGTGCTTTTTATTGTGTTTATTTTTCAAATTTAATTTTTATAAAAATCAATACTGGTGAACAGCGGCCTCTTTACCAAATCTTTTCAATGTGATAAAATGCGAACGCAATGCAGACAAAAAACTCTTGTTTTCGTTGTAAGGCAAATTGAATTCCAATGCTGTTTTTTTTACAATTACTGAAATTTCACCGTAATGAATGTGGCAAACTTTTGGAAACAAATGATGCTCAATCTGTCTGTTGAGTCCGCCGAGAAAAAAGGCTGCGATTTTATTGTGGGTGGCGAAATTTGCCGTTGTGCGCATCTGGTGCTCTGCCCAGGCTTCTTCGATATATCCTTTATCATCAGGAACCGGAAAATCTGTACCCTCAACCACATGTGCAAGCTGAAAAACAAGTCCCATCGTTAATCCTTCAGCAATATGCAAGAGTAAAAATCCTGTCAGAAACTGCCACCATGTGATATCTAAAACCAAAAGTGGTAAGATGATAAATAGAAAATAATACAATGCCTTATAAAAGAATAAATTAAAATACTCCAGTTTAGGGTGTTTGTTTTGATGAGAACCGATTTTTTTTTGGAAAAACTTAAGATAATCTTTACGGAAAACCCATGACAGCGAAGCAAGACTGTAAAGTGGAAATGCATACCAGTGCTGGAACCTCTGAATCGAATTTACTTCATCCTCCTCAGCAATTCTGATGAGTCCGGGTGCAACAATAATATCCTCATCATGACCTGGAATATTGGTGTAAGTATGATGAACTATATTGTGGGTAATACTCCAGACATAAGGATTCGCTCCGATCAGATTAAAAATAAAACCGAACATTTTATTTACTTTTTTATTTCCTGACAGCGAACCATGAATTGCGTCATGGCAAACATTGAAGCCCACAAAAGCACTGAACATTCCGAGTAAAACAGAAAGCGGAATCAGTGTCCACAGAGGCATTAACCCTGAAATTATAACCAAATAAATTCCGGTGAATCCTGTTAAAAAGAAAGCTGTTTTGCGCCACATTGGAGCATTTGCGTGCTGACTGAGCTGCTGCTGGCTGAAAAATAAATCCACCCTGCTTCTTACGGTAGCATAAAAACGGGAATTGGAAGATGATGAGAATTTGACTTTTTGTGACATAACCTATCGTATTTGATCAACTTTTCGCGAACAAACAGATGTGCTAAGATCATGCGTTGGAATAAGGAGAATATTAAGTATTCCGGCAAGATGCCAGATAGTATTTAACATAATACAATAATCATTCCCTCTTGTGGTTTGATAAAATCATTTCTATGTCATTAATATAATTCTCTTTTATTTGATTTCATATTGACAGCAAAAGTGATCTCATGATAGAAAATTTATCATATTTTATACTATCTACCGGAAAATATAGATATCCTTTAATTTTAAGTTCAAAGTAATTATCTAAAATATATTAGTTCAAACAATTTCAATCCATAAAGTTTTATTGAAAGTCTTTTTAATGGCAAAAAAAATGCTCCAGACAAGGAGCACTTTATAAAAAATCATCTGGTTTTAAAACGTGGTGACTGTTTTGACGATTATCAATATTGTCTGTCTTATTTCCAGTAACTCCAATTTACACCGTCGTAGACAGCAAGTGTATTCGAAGCAGTATCAAAAACAATTGTGCCCGAGATAGCGCCAATCAGCGCCGTGTGTGGTTAGGTACAGAAATATTCTTTTTTGTAAGAATTCCCATTTTTGCGAAACTTGCCGGCGTACCTAACGCTCCGGGTTTCACACACGGAAGTCTGTAAATACCAAAATCTTTATTCTGAACAGGAACGTTTCCTACCTGAATATTCATAATGTTGGAAGCCTGGCCATCACTATTACCCATCACCTGATAACCGGCAGGAAGAGTTAGATTAATTGAATAGTTACCTTGAATAATATTGTTAAATGCATAATAGCCGTTGACATCTGTGATCGCAGAAGAAACTGTATTTCCATTACTGCTATTAAGAATTACTGTAGCGTTTTGATATGAAATCCCATTGGGAACTCCACCGTTATTGTCAGTAAAAACAGTACCACTGATTGGCATTCTCAGATTGATTGATTCTGCATTATAAGCAGTAAAAGAAAGATCACTCTGCCCTGAAAATTCCTGAACAAACCTCTTTACAAGGCCAGCGTTGGTAACTGTGATACCTAGATCTGCCCAATCTAAAGTTAAAACACGTACATGGACGTTGCGATTTTGGATCAAGAGCCATCATGCAGTTTCTGACAATCGCTTTTTTGGCCAATCCGATTTTAAAACTGTTGTGTTCAAAACCGACTGCCCCTTTCAGGATCATTTCTGCTGCCTGCAGGAAATTTTCCCGTGTTGCATCTTTATCAACCAAAAAATCTTCTGCTACTTTTACGCGCCAAGGCTTGTGGGCAACTCCACCCAAAGCAATTCTGGCTTCTTTAATTCTACCATTTTCTAATGCTAAACCTGTAGCAACGGAAACCATCAACAATCTTCAATCAGTTCATAATAGCAACCGAGAGCTTAATTTCAGCGGCACATCATTTGTAAAATAAGATTTATTTAGAAAATTATGGAATATATAATTGAATTGGATACTCAGGATTCTGCTTCACACATTGCTTTTCACACTCTTATATTCAAACCTTTCAAAATTAACATTATTGAACGACATCAGGAAGCAAAAGGGTCACGAGGTAAAATTCTGGAAGTTATTTTCAAGATAAGAACATTAAGTGACAAACTCATCAAATGTAAAAACGGAAATGGCAGAGTAATTCTGTCAGATCACCAACTGATAAGCTACAGGAATTTCCATAAGCTTTTACATTCCTATGAATATCGCAGAAATCTTTTAGACCGTAAAGCTTTGGAGTTAAAATTCGTAGATTTTTTTTTAATGCTGGCTATATCAAATTTTGATTTGTGCGGAGGAAGATAAATTTTTAATCTTAAGAAAATAAAGTCCTATTGTATCTAAAAAAGGTCTCCAAATATTACGAGGCTATAAGATAGTATCAATTTTCAGTTGCAATTCTCCGAATTTATCTCACCTTTAGTAAAACCAAAATCAATTTGCCTTTCGATTCACTTAACATTTTTAAATATTAAAAATTTCACACATTTTAAAAGTGTTTCATTTTCATTTTAAAACAAAAAATAATAATTTAAAAACTTCGTTATAAAGCAACAAAGTTATTCAACTAAATATTTGAGCCGAATAAGAAAATAATTAGCTTCATAGTTTTTCTGAGTTTAACTATTTGAAGGTAAAGCTATATTAATTTACCTGCTACATCAGTAGACAGCATTCTTTTACTTAAAAAATAATCAATTCATTAAGTGTGTTCTTATGGTAAAATCTTTATGAGCTCATATTGTCAGAAATAAATAACCTTTGTTTTGATTAAACATCTCAATCTAGGGCTTCAAGGTCTGACAGATAATTGTTGGCAAAAGATTTTTCTGGTCATGAAGCTATGCAGATAAATTTTAGAAATGTTGAATATATCTTTTTTGTACTGATCAATTTTTTTGAGAAAATATGTTTCGTGGAGTCAGTATCATTTGTAAAATTTCAAATTACTAAACAGCAATGTCTTTTCAAATATACTTTAGTAGTAAGTCGTCAGATGTTATAACTTAAAAGTCTTTTGCAAAACATGCTGAATTGGCTTGTGATACGATATATGAATAATTATGATAAGTAAATAATATACTTTATTTAAAATTATAGTAAAATAAATTACTAAATTTGTTGATGTAAATTTTTAAATATGGAAAAAGAAAATCAGATAACAGAAGATAAAATATTTGAATTGTATGGCGATTACATTTTGAATCATGGCGAAAGACCAAAAAATATTTACAGATTCGCAAAAGACAATGAGTTCGAGGAAAAATACTTTTACGATTACTTTTCAAGCTTTGAACAGATTGAAAAATCAATGTTGGTCAATCTTTTGAATAAGTCTGTAGAATTGGCCTCGGAGGTTAACAATTCTGATGAAATAACTTCGAAAGAAAAACTTTTGAATGTCTATTTTATCTTTTTTGAAAATATGACGATGAACCGTTCTTTGGTTCTGATGATTTTAGGAAATGACAAATTACATTCAGCAAAGATTTCGAATCAGCTAAAAGAAACGCATAGGCAATTCATCAAAACCCTTGATTTTAACGATTGGGAAATGATTCAAAAAGCGAAAAATGATGTGAAAAATTTCCACGAAAAAGCACGTGAAGAAGCATTGTGGATTCATTTGGTTTCCGCTATTGAGTTTTGGAAAAAAGACACTTCTCCAGCCTTCGAAAAAACAGATATTTTCATTGAAAAAACTATTGATACCGGATTTGAACTGATGGATAATGAACCTTTGAGAAAAGTAGTTGATCTCGGGAAGTTTTTATTTAAAGAAAAATTTAAAAAGAATTAGATGAAGACACTCAATAAAATACCAACAGGAAAATTAGAACGAACCAGCAGTTTACTTAAAGCGGGTGCAAAAGTGGGCGTTAATTACATCAAATATTACGGAAATAAAATCACAAAGGATAAAGATGAGGACGAGGCAAGAAAAACTTTAAATGAAGATAATGCGACCGACATTTACGATTCTCTGAAAGAGCTGAAAGGCTCTGCCTTGAAAGTTGCCCAAATGTTGAGTATGGAGAAAAACATACTTCCGCAGGCTTATGTAGAAAAATTTTCCTTGTCACAATTTTCGGTTCCGCCACTTTCTGGAGCTTTGGTAAAGAAGACTTTCAGAAAATATTTTGGTAAAAATCCGGAAGATCTATTTGATGAATTTACGAATGAATCTGTTAATGCGGCGAGCATCGGACAGGTTCATAAAGCAAAGAAAGATGGTCAGAATTTTGCCGTTAAAATTCAATATCCAGGCGTGAGAGAAAGCATTTCTAGCGATTTGAAAATAGTAAAACCCATTGCTATGAAAATGTTTAACATCAAAAAAGAGGGTTCTGAATCTTACTTTCAGGAAGTGGAAAATAAATTGTTTGAAGAGACAGATTACGATTTGGAATTGAAGAGAAGTCAGGAAATTTCTGAAAAATGTGCTCATCTTCCTAATCTTGATTTTCCAAAATACTATCCGGAATATTCGTGCGAAAGAATTATCACGATGGATTGGATGAACGGAAAACATTTCTCAGAATTCACAAAATTAGATAATTCTCAGGAAGATTTGAACAAAATCGGACAGACACTTTGGGATTTCTATATGTACCAAATGCACGTTTTGAAGCAGGTTCACGCTGACCCGCATCCCGGAAATTTCTTGGTTTCGGATGATAAAAAATTGCTTGTGATTGACTTTGGATGCATCAAAGAAATTCCTAATGACTTCTACAAACCTTATTTTGAATTGGCTAAACGTGAGAATCTGAATAATCCTGATATTTTCAGAGAAAAACTATTCGAACTGGAGATTTTACGTTCGGATGATTCGCCTCAGGAACAGACGTTTTTTACCAAATTATTCTATGAACTGCTGGAATTGTTCACGAGACCTTTCAATGCAGAAGTTTTTGATTTTTCAGATGAATCTTTCTTTCAGGAAATTGCAGATTTGGGTCAGAGATACGCCAAACTCAGCGATATGAAAGGGATGAATACCAACAGGGGTTCGAAACATTTTATTTATTTAAACCGAACATTTTTTGGTCTGTATAATATGATGCACGATTTGAAAGCAAAAAATATCGTCATTAATCAATACAAAAATTTCATGCAATAAATGCCTGCCAATTTACCTTCAAAGACTTGTAAAGTCTGTGGATTACCGTTCAATTGGCGGAAAAAGTGGAAAAAAAATTGGAATGAAGTAAAATATTGCAGCGAAAAATGCCGGAAAAACAAAAAATCAATATCCTCTGGTTCGGCAATGATTTAAGAATCAGAGACAACGAGTCGCTTTTCAACGTGATGCAGGAAGATTTGCCTTTTCTTGCCGTGTACATTTTTGACGAAAGTTTTTTAAGTTCGACGCAATTTGGATTTAGGAAAATTGGAAAATTTCGGGCTAAATTTTTGTTGGAAACGGTTTTAGATTTAGAAAATAATTTAAAACAAAAGAACATTCCGTTTCTTAAAAAATTTGGACAAACTCAAGATATTTTCAAACAGATTTCTGAACATTTTGAAGTTGAAAAAATATTCTGTCAGAGAGAATGGACAAAGGAAGAAATTGAACTGGAGAATCAAATAAAACTAATTTTCCCAGATGTGAAATGGGTAAAATCTTATTCTCAACTTTTGCTTGAAACTCATTTTGTTAAGGAAAAATTAGATAAAATTCCTTTACTGTTCACAACATTCAGACAAAAAGTAGAGAAAGATTTTAAAATCAGAAATGAGTTTAATTCTGAACAATTGGCTTACAATAAGTCCAATTTAGATTTAAGAATAAACAGCGACGAAATTACATTACAGATTTTGGGTTTTGATGAATTTGAAATGCATCAATCCACGGCTTTTCCCTTTTCTGGTGGCGAAACGGTAGGATTGCAACGTTTGAATAATTATTTTTTTGAAACTAAAAATATCAGTCGCTATAAAGAAACAAGAAATGGTTTAATTGATGAAGATTACAGCAGCAAATTTTCTGCGTGGCTCGCCAACGGAAGTCTGTCTGCTGTATCTGTTTTCCACGAAATCAAGAAATATGAAACTGAATTTGGAAGCAATGAATCAACGTATTGGCTGGTCTTTGAGTTCCTTTGGCGTGACTTTTTTAAATATACTTCAATGCAATTTCGGGATAAAATATTTCATCGAAATGGAATTTTAGAACGGGATTATGAATTTAAATCTGATGAAAATTTAGTCAATCAGTGGATAAATGGCGAAACAGAGTCTGATTTTATCAATGCCAATATGCTGGAAATAAAAAACACAGGCTGGATGAGCAATCGCGGACGGCAAAATGTGGCTTCCTATTTTTGCAAAATGCTGAAACAGGATTGGAGAATTGGCGCTGCTTACTTTGAAGAAATGCTCATCGATTATGATGTTCACAGCAATTACGGAAACTGGATCTATCTCGCCGGAGTTGGAAATGACCCGAGAAGCAGAACTTTCAATGCGGAAAAACAGGCAGAACAATACGATTCAGACCACAAATTCAGAGATTTATGGGTAAAATAGAATCTTCAACGGCGCAATTGATATTTCCGCATCAGCTTTTTAAAGACACGGATTATCTGGATAAAAATCAATCTGTTTTCTTGGTTGAAGAATTTCTATTTTTTAAACAATACAAATTTCACAAACAGAAAATTGCGCTGCACAGAGCGAGTATGATGTTTTATGAGGAATATTTGACCAAAGCAAAATTCCAGGTAGAATATATTGAAAGCACTTCCCCACTTTCTGATATTCAAAATTTAATTAAACATTTAGAAAGAGAAAAATTTGAAAAAATTCTCATCACGGATGTTTGCGACAATTGGCTTGAAAAGAGAATTAAGGAAACGAAATTGGAATTAGAAATTCTTGAAAGTCCTTTATTCATCAATACTCGGGAAGATTTGAAAGAGTATTTTGAAGATAAAAAATCTTATCATCAAACCGATTTCTACAAGCAGCAGAGAATTTCCAGAAATATTCTGATGAAAGCCGGAAAACCAATCGGCGGAAAATGGACTTTCGATACAGAAAACCGAAAAAAATATCCTAAGAATAAGAAAGCGCCGTCCGTTCACTTTCCTGAAAACAGCAAATATTATGAGGAAGCAAAAATTTATACAGAGAAAAACTTCAATGAAAATTATGGCAATTTAACGTCATATCAACTCTATCCGGTCACTTTTGAGGAAGCAGAAAATTGGCTGAATCAGTTTCTGGAACTGCGGTTTGCCGATTTTGGAATTTATGAAGACAGCATCGTGGAGCGTGACCATTTTCTGCATCATAGTGTGCTTTCGCCATTGCTGAATATCGGACTTTTGACTGCGGAAAATGTCTTGAAAGAGGCGATTGATTATGCGGAAGAATATAAAATTCCGGTCAATTCTTTGGAAGGTTTTGTGCGTCAGATTTTGGGTTGGCGAGAATTTGTGAGAGGAATTTATCTCTATCAGGGAACGTATCAACGGAATAAAAATTACTGGAAACATCACAATCTGCTTCCCGAATCTTTTTATACGGGAAAGACTGAAATTAAGCCGATTGACAGCACGATTTTGAAAGTTTTAGAGACAGGTTATGCCCATCACATCGAGCGATTAATGATTTTTGCCAACTTTATGAATCTGCTGAAACTCAATCCAGATGACGTTTATCAATGGTTTATGGAGATGTTCATCGATTCTTATGATTGGGTGATGGTTCCGAATGTTTATGGGATGAGCAGCTTTTCTGACGGCGGAAAAATGAGTACAAAACCGTACATCAGCGGAAGCAATTACATTAAAAAAATGAGTGATTATGCCGATGGCGACTGGACGGAAAAATGGGATGCTCTCTTTTGGAATTTTGTGAATGACAACCGAGAATTTTTTAAAACAAATCCGAGATTGGGAATGATGTTACGAACTTTGGATAAAATGACGGACGAGAAAAAATCTGAACATTTTAAAATTGCAAAACGGACGATTAAAAATTTAAAATAATGGCGAAAGAATTTAATTTAATACAGACCGACCGCATCATCGAGATGGCTTGGGAAGACCGAACGCCGTTTGAAGCGATAGAATTTCAGTTTAAAATTACCGAATCTGAAGTGATTGAATTGATGAGAAGAGAATTGAAACCATCGAGTTTTCGGCTTTGGAGAAAAAGAGTGAATTCGGGAGTAAGCCAGAAACATCTGATGAAGAGAAATCCTGAAATTGAGCGGTTTAAATGTACCAGACAACGCACAATCAGTCATAATAAAATTTCTAAGCGGTGAAAAATGCCACGAATGCACGAACTTTTTTTTGAGAATAATATAAACAATTTAATTCGTGCATTTGTGGCAACAGAATATTCAACAAAAATTAAAATATGAAAAATATAGCCATCATCGGTTGTGGACAGGGAATTGGATTTGCTGCTGCAAAAAATTTGTCGGCGAATAATAACGTCATTGGAATTTCTAAAACTGAAAATCCTGAAGTTGAAAATTTAAATATTGAATTTCATTCGATGGATATTCTTTCTGGAAATCTGGACGAAATTAATTTTCCGGATGTAATTGACGGATTGGTTTATGCTCCGGGAAGTATTAATCTGAAACCTTTCAATCGACTTTCGGTTGATGATTTTCAAAATGATTTTGAAATTAATGTTTTGGGTGCGGTGAAAACAATTCAAAAATTATTGCCTAATCTAAAAAAATCGGAAAGTGCGTCGATTGTTTTGTTCAGTTCGGTGGCAACAAAGTTGGGAATGCCTTTCCACGCCTCGATTTCTGCGAGCAAAAGTGCTGTTGAGGGTTTAACGAAAAGTTTAGCGGCAGAATTATCTGCTCAGAAAATCAGAGTGAATGCAATTGCACCATCTTTAACGGATACCAATCTAGCTTCACAACTTCTCTCAACACCTGAAAAACGCGAAGCTTCCGGGAAAAGACATCCGTTGCAAAGAGTTGGAAATGCGGATGAAATCGGAAAAATGGTTGAGTTTTTATTATCGGAAAATTCAACTTGGATTACAGGACAAATCATCGGAATTGACGGTGGAATGGGCAGTGTGAAACTATAATTTTTAAAACCACAAAAGTCACAAAAGATTTTACTCTGTTTAAGTTTAGCAAAAGTTCCGAAAAGGAATTTGCTACGAAGTAAATCTCTTTTGTCCTTTAAGAAATGTCTTTTTACTATTTTTCTGTTATGACTTTTGTGGTTAATGATTTTTTTTAGTTGTAAATTCCCTCTAAAAACAAAAACTAATATCTTTACCAAAATAATTATGCAAACCGACTTTTTCATAGACTTGCTCCATCAAGTAAAAGAATTTGAACATTCTGGCGCCTGCAAACCCAACTCTACTGTTGATGATTTTCGGGTGTGGATGAATGATAAAAAATATGCTGAAGAAAGTCCGACCAAGCTTTTTAAAAATGAAAATCATCAGGTTTCATTTACTGAAAACGAAATTTGTAAACAAATCCTGTTATTGGGAAGATATTCTAAATTATTGATTAGAAAAGGTTTGGGAGAATTCCCAGAGTTAGCTAATGAGGAATTTACTTATTTGTATCGTTTGAAAGATGAACCATTTTTAACAAAAATTCAATTAATTGAAAAAAACGGACACGAAAAACAAACCGGAACTCAAATTATCAAAAGGCTCTTGGAAGCAGGATTTCTGGAAGAAAAAAATGATGAAGACGATAAGCGAAGTAAACGATTAAATCTGACCAAAAAAGGCGAGGAAATTTTCCACGCCTCGGTTGCTAATGTGAATTTAACCTCGAAAATTTTATCCGGAAAGCTTGAAAAAGATGAGAAGAATGAACTTCTGCGGATTTTGAAAAAACTGAATGAGTTTCATTCACATATTTATACTGAGTACAAAGGCGCAGATATTGGAGAGATTATCAAAGTTTTTGGATAAATTAATGAGCAGCTGATTTTTTAACTTTAATTACAAGATGGCGTCAAAAATAAACTTCTTCCATTACATTAGCATTTGATGGGATGTTTCCCAGAAAATTTCTATGCCGAATAAACTGACTGAATTAACATTAGAATAACAATTATTTAAATTATGCACATCGAAGCCTCGTTTGTTGAACTGCATCAACGAAGAAATCAAACCCATCATCACACCCTTCGATTGGTTTGCATCTGTAACGGATTTGCTAAGTGGATTTCGTCTACACCGTAGTTACTATTAGTAAATTATTTTTATCAACAACTTCCAGATTTTATCTTTTACCATACCGCTGAAAAATCTGATCTATTTTATTGTAAGAATGCAAACTTTTCCTGTCTGCAGCCGCAAAAGAAAATTCGATTTACATTATTGGTAATGAGCGGCATTAAAATATTTACTGGTTATATAACCTAAGAATCTCTACAAGTTCTGGTATAGACCGTATTTTAAGCTTTTCAAAAAGTCGGTTTTTATACGTGCTGATAGTAGATGAATGCAGATTAAACTGATTGGAAATTTCTTTTAGAGTAATACCTTCTGCAAGTTTTGTAGCAATTTGTAGTTCACGGTCTGAGAGCGTTTCAAAAGGAGAATTTTTTCCTGTGCCAGTTAATGATTCTACAAACATTGCCTCTTTTACGTTCTCACTAATATATCGACCCTTTGTGAGCATCGCATTTAAAGCTGCCTCGATTGTTTCTCCAGAACTTTGCTTGCTTAAATAACCGCCAGCTCCCATCTTTAGATATCGTAATGCATAGACTTCTTCATCCTGTGAGGAAAATAGAAGGATTTTCAGTTGAGGCTGGTGAATTTTAATGTAATCAATAGCCTCCTGTACAGTACCATTTGGCATATTTACGTCCATGATAGCCAAATCCAGCTCTTCTTTCTGAATTATTTTATACAGCGATTTATAATCTTCCACCTCCAGGATAATGGCTTCAGATCTGAGTCGTTTGATTGTCTGTATCAAACCCATCCGGACAATACCGTGATCATCTGCTACAACAATACGGGCATTTGGTTTCAAATCCTTCATGTATTAAAATTAGGTAAAAAAAGGGAGACAGTAGTTCCTTTACTTTCAGCCGACTGTATGTCAATATTTCCCCGCAGCAAGAATATGAAATTTTTTACAATTTTCAAACTTAGTCCTGCTCCTTTTTCGCCGGCGGTACCCTGAAATACAGGATTATCATAGCTGTAGATTGTGGTGAGGTATTTCTCACTAATTCCGGTTCCGGAATCAATCACAGAAAGTATGGTCTGATCTTCCTCTGAAATCACCTCAAAATATATTTCTTGTCCAGGTGATGAGTATTTTACTGCATTGTTGAAAATTTTATCTAGAACATATTCCAATAGTAATTTATCGCTTGTGATAAAAGAATTGTGATCTCCTTTAAAATAAAATTTAATGCTTTTCGCTTCCAGCTTAATAGCGTATTTCTCTTCCAGATGATGAAAAAGATCTGTCACCAAGATTTTCTCAGGTTTAACCTTAAAGTTTCCGTATTGCGTTTTTAACCATGCAGTACTATCCTGCACGGTCTGGAGATTCTTGCGGGCATCACTCTTAACCTGTGGCAACAGGTTGTAAAAATCCTGCTCACTTACAATCTTTTGCTCGAGGGATTCTAAAAGCCACAGAAAATTTCCAAACAATTCTTTCGAGTCATGAGACAATATTGATATCAGTCCGTTCTTAAAACTGATTTCGTTTTCCAGCTTTTCTATTTTTAACCGTAATTCATTGATAAGATCATCCATAAACTAATTATAATGGTAAATTTTCCACTTTAATGTTTTTTAACAATCTAAATATAGGATTTACTTTTTATCTATTTCATTACCTAACCATTTTCGGATCATATCTGACAGGGTTTGTTTCAACAATGGCTTAGCTAGAAAGTCCGACATTCCGCCCTGCATACATTTCTCCTTTTCTCCGGGAAGGCTGCCTGCTGTTAATGCAATAATAGGAATTTCAATATTTTTTTCCAGAGATCTTATTTGCTTTGTTGCATCAATGCCATTAAGCTGCGGCATCTGTATGTCCATTAAAATAAGATCGGGATTTTCTTTTTGGTATTGCTCAACTGCTTCAGTTCCATCTTTTGCCTCTATGATAAATGCCTGCGGAAGAATATCTTTTAAATAAGTTTTGGTAAGTAGCAAATTAACAGCATTGTCTTCAGCAATTAAAATTTTTATTTCCTGTAAATTCACTTCAGTCACCTTATTTTCTGCTTTTTTAGTCCCTTTCTTCTCAGAGGTCTTTAAAGCGGACAAAATCTGATACATCTGCTTCATACGAATCGGTTTGATCAAACGATTTTCAATTTCCAATTCGTCACATGCATATTGAAGCTCAGTGTCGTCAGAAGAACTATACAAAACGATATACGGAGCAACATCAGAAGTATCCGGAATCATATTTCTTATTTTTCTAATGGTTTCAAGTCCATCCATGACGGGCATATGATAATCCATAATAATCACATCGTAATCAGATCTTTCCATGATCAGAAGTAATGCCTTCAGGCCGCTGTCAGATTCCGTTACCTCTATATTTTTTCGTTCCAACATCCTTTTCAGGATTTTTCTGTTGTTTTCGTTATCATCAACGATCAGTACTTTGTTAATACCGCTCAGGCTTAGATCATATTCTTCCTCCTGCGTATCAAATTGCATATCGAAGTAAAAATCGCTCCCTCTTCCCTGGTCGCTTTCCACTTGTAAAACGCTGTCAAGAAGTGCTAAGATTTGATTAGATATTGCGAGCCCAAGACCTGTGCCCCCATATTTCTTACTGATGCTGCTGTCTACCTGCGAAAATGCTTCAAAAATTTCAGACTGCTTTTCCTTATTAATTCCAATTCCTGTATCGCGAACTCCAAAACGAATTTTCTTTTTTCCGTCTCCCAGATCATCTAATACCTTAACGTATAATACAATATCACCCTCCTCCGTAAATTTTAGAGCATTGCTCAAAAGATTGACAAATACCTGTTTTAAACGCATTGCATCAGTCCAAATATATGCAGGAATCGCAATGTCAATATCCAGGATCATTTCCAAATGCTTTTTGCTATTGTTGTAAGAAACAATATTAAAAGCTTCTGAAACCAGCTCCTCTATCTCAACTTTGTCAAGGTTCAGATCAAGTTTTTGTTTTTCAAGTTTTGAGAAATCCAGGATATCATTGATTATGGTATACAGGGATACGCCAGATTGGTTGATAATTTCCAAATACTGCCTTTGTGTCTCGTCGAGATCTGTTTCCAAAAGAAGTTCGGTAAAACCAATAATACCATTTAAAGGGGTTCTGATCTCATGACTCATGTTTGCTACAAATTCAGATTTCAGCGTATAAGCTTTTTCTGCAATCTCTTTCGCTTCCAATATCTCGACCTCCATTTTTTTTCGTTCGGTGATGTCATCTTTGGATGTTTCAAAAAGCACATCATCATTATTTAGAAACTGTTCCTTTTCTTTACTCAAAAAGCACTTTGACGCCTCCTTTAAAACCTTGTTGAGGATTTCTATTTCTGATTTACCCAGATTTCTATTTTCCCTGTCAAATAAATTTAAGTAAGCAATAAAATAGTCACCGGAATCCGGGATCAAAAAGCTCCTGTTAAATTCAAATTCTGCCATTTTATATTCATAGACAGAGGTCTCACCATCAGGATGAAAATGAGAATTCTGCGGATAAATCTGATTAGGAGAGGAATCACTGGTTGCGATAACATAAACCTTTTCTTCCGACACGATACTGATGCTGCAGTGTTCCGTATTGGTCATTTTTGCAGCTGTGTACACTAAAAAATCAAAAACATCAGCATATCTTGTTTCAAAAATTTTCAATTTATCAATTTCAAGTTGATTCGAAGAATCATCATTTCTGTTAAAGCTGTCCATAAAAAAAATTGAAAAAAGATATTATTAAATTGCCGTAAAGCTGTAATAAACATTGATGGAGTAAGTACTGTTCTCCTTTCCTACCAAACTCTGGGCATCCGCTGGAGATATGGTATATTTCACATTCAGTTGGCGGTCCAGAACTGGTGTGCCGTTAAAGAGAATTTTTTGTGGAGTTTTGGATAATGGTGCGTTTACAGAACTTCCATCGATCCCAATCTGCAATATATTTGAGTTGATGCTGGTTTGAAGGCCACCTTTCTTAAAATAATTTTCGTCTGATTTCACATAAAGTTCAAAACTTTCATTATTAGATAATGTAATTTGATTGGGAATTACCTGTGACTGACCATTTGTGTATAATGCTGCTGTATTAAAATTGAAATTTACATTTTTCCCTGAACTTGGGATTGTAATCTCCGACCTGGGAAGCACCTTCATTTGAACAGCTGTATTTTGAAGACTGTTAATTGAATTATCTGTACTTCTTGCATTAAGATTCAACTCAAATGTATACGTTCCAGCTTCAAAAAAATAGTTTTCAAAATCATCAGCTGAAATATACAGCTCTGGTGTAAAGCTGTTTCTGTTACCTGCTACAACATTTAAATTAGTTGCTGAAAAATTCTGAAAAGTGGAAGATAAAGCTTTTGTAGTGAGAGCAGATCCATTACTTCCCAATTTAATACTGGCAATATTTCTGGTTCCCGGAACGCCCTTGGAGGAAGTGAACTGAACCGTTGTGGAAGCTGCTTTTGCCCAAAAATTAAAATCTACAGTGTTTGCGAATTCTGTATTTCCCAAATCCCAAACTTTCGTGGCTGTTCCGCGGTAGTCATTCAAAGAAGATACTTCGATGTACTTCGTCAGAGAGTTTGTAAGCCAGCGTACCGATGAGGGAATGACTAACACTGTTTTAAAATTAATTGGCGTGAAATCATTATAATTCTGAGCAATATCCATAGAGTAATTCCCAGCCCGGAAGGCATTCGCAGAAAATTGTGCGGCAGGAATTTTAAATGTAAAATTAATATTACCCCTGTTGAATCCTCCTCCCAAAAACACGGAGCCCGGTGGTTCAAACCATTTTACAGGACTTTGACTAAAAGACTGAAAACCTGGTAAAGAACCAGAAACTCCTGTACCCGGCAACTGCCCTCCCATACTTTCCAATTGCCACGTAAGAATGCTGGCGGGTAAAGTTGCTGAAGAAGAAGGCATCGTAAAATTCTGCCCTGATGTAGAGGTAAATGTGGGAGCTACCGGTCCAAATCCCAAAAAGCCGTAGATCCAGTTTGTTCTGTTGGGGTTCGACATTACCCTTGTAGGCACTGACGTGAATTCTGTTCTGTTATAAATATTATTTTCAGGAATAGTCAGAAATATATCCTGAGCTTTCATGACTGATGATCCGAAGCACAGAGTTAAAATTCCCGTTAAAAAAAACCTCATCGTTTTCATACCTCTAAATTTAAAACTTTTTCACCTTAATGGTTGTGTCTTTCTTTTTGTATTCAAAAATGACATTTGCTGAATAACCTTCTTTTGTCACCTGAATGATCTGCCTTGGTTGTGTATAACTATACTTGTCATTTTCAATATAGATTTCATATTTTCCATCTTTCAGGAAAAACTCAAATTCATTTTTCTGGTTGACTAAAGCTGTATTGATTACTCCATCTTCACCTTTTGCATACACAGCTATACCGGTTACATCAGTATCCAAAACATCGTAAGCCTGCTTAATCTCGGTTAGTTTTCCACTAACCCTGATGTTTTTTACGAGACCTACCTTTCGGTTGATATTTTTACTGACCATAATCACAGGATCCATCATTAATCTGGCACCTGCACTTTCGTTTACCTTCAATGTGTAAAGACCTTCAGGCACATTTTGAAAAACTACTTTTCCATTTTTATCTGTCATTGCGATATAATCGTCCAGTTTTACAATCTCGTCAGCAAAAACCTTTTCGCCTGAATCCGGAAGTCCGTTGAAATTTTTGTCTTCAAAGAACTGAAATGTCACTTTATGATTTCCAAGAGCGGTGGCTGGTGCAAAATATTTTTTAATACCCACTCTGAACTGATAATAACTGCCACTGTTTGAATACTCAGCCATAGATTTATAACCTGACAAATTAAAATAACCCGTACCAGACCAAGAAGGTGAAATCTTATATTCCAGATTTCCCGTGACGTTGGTGTTTAAATTTTTATAAAGCTCCGAATAAAAAGTTCCGGCTGAAAAAGATCCTGTCAAATTATTACCCAGCATATGGAAGTTATACGAGGCGTATACATTGTAATTGGCAAAATTACGGTCAGTATTATAATAAGAATTTAAGTCAAAAACATTGGATGCGTTCCATTGTGCTGTTCCATTCAGAGAGAACGATTTATACCTGTACGAAATAGTTGTTCTTAAACTGTTAAACCAGTCTGATTGATTATCCGCATTTGAATAGGAATATTCCGCAGTCAGGTTGATCGCATGGTTACCTAGTGTTGTGCTCATGTTGGTTTCCAGTCTGTAAGAAAAAAGTTCGTGTGATGTATAAAAATTAGCTGTTTTTTGCTTTTCAACTTTTGGAGAAACAAGAAAATTCCAGTTTTTTCCGATAAACTGGTAACCTGTTGCCAATGCTTCGGTGCTGTTAAAATAATAGCGCAAATTAGTACTGATCTCAGTTTGATAAGGCGCATTCTGCAAACTCAGAAAACCGGGGTCTATCTGTGAGTTCTGGTACTGTAAAAATGCTCGTTGAGAATCAGAAAATTGTCTCCCGATACGTTGATTTGAGAAAAAAGATCCTCTTTTGATCCCTGCATAACTTTTGGTAGCGAATGAATTAGTAGATTGCAAATCCCATTTCCCAACTCGTCCTTCATAATTTGCCCCCACCAGGCCTCCCGCATTTTCATCCTTATTTACAATACCTTTTTCATGACTCAGACCAACTTCCGCCCGGATGGTGTGTTTGCCTTTTATTAAAAAAGACGTTACAGCATTTGCCAATTGTGTATCCACATTCAAGCGTGGATCGTGGTCGTATATATATGAAATTTTTCCATTTAAAGTTTTGGCATTTCCAAACCCGTACTTTGCACCCAACACGTTAGACCCATTTATTTGCTGGAAATATGTACTGTAAAGATTGTAATTATTTTCCAGCGCAAGCAACTCAATCTGTTTATTATTACCAAATTTGGTGGAAATTTTTGCACCTCTTCCAAAAATCGGGTATTCGTAATCCGTACTGTTGATGTTTCCAACACGTAATACCGTATTTTTTCTCTCCAATTCTAACCAAGTATCATAGATGTTATAAAGACCTCCTTCCATAAAGTAATCTGTACCAATATTGAAGCGCGATTTCACGTTTTCGCTTACTCTAAATGCTGTATTTGCTCTTAGTTGAAGAAAATTGAAACCTGAGCTGTTTTCGTTGTAGCTCATTTCAGCAAAATTACTTCCATTTACAGCTTCAGGTCCTCTGGCAATTTGCCTGTTGTTTGATAAGATGAGTAAATGAAGCGTGTTGCTTCCCACAATTTCATTATTAAAAAGATCCGTGGCGACTGCATTGATATTAAACTCTGGGAAAAGTGTATTCTGTTTTCTGATTACAATTTTGATCTCTACAGTTTGTTTTTCCAAAGCTTCCAAAGAAACAGTCTGTTGTTTTGGCATCATTTCCAAACCATCGGGTATTGACTGAAAATCAATCTTTACGTTTCGTTTACTATAGCCTTGGTTTTCTACAGTGAGTAATATTGAAGAGTCCGGCGCATTAGGATTAATAAAATTCTCAAAAGCCTCCGTGTAAATTGCGATGTTTCTGTTTTCATCCTTTTTGATTAAAAATGATGTGCTTTCAGTTCTGGTTACCAATGGAGTGTGGTAAGAAATCTTGAATTTAATCTCATTGGATCTTAGTTTCATAAAATCCACATTGGCTATCAGTTTTACAGGCAGATTTTTAGACTGTCCGGCATCGATTATCAATTCATTTTTTGGATAGAACAACAATCCCGGATAATTTTCCTGAGGCGTGATATTCTGAATTGTGACAGCTTCAGAACTTTTATTCTCAATAACCAGGAAATTGGTAAAAGTTGAACCTTTCTCAACTGCTACACTGTCTTTTTCAAAATAGATTTTGATATCCTTTTTATCCTGCGAAAAAGCAAATGAAAAGTTTAAAAGAACAAATGCTAAAAGTAAAGTTGTTCTCCTAAGAATTAATATCGACATTCTATTTAGTGGTTTTAAGACTTAATTTTAAAATTTAAAGTTTTTCTCGCCTACACGCAAATCGTTAGATCCTGCCATTTTGATAATGGCCACACCAAGGAAATTTCCTGAAATATTTTCCGGTAAATAAAATTGAACGACCTGATTGGCTCCGGGAAGCATGGATATTGAAATTGCAGGTAATTTTATTTCCTTGCCGCTGTCAGTATCTGTCAGTTCAAACTCAACGGTCGCATCATTAATCGTGTCTCCGTCGTTGTGGATGCTTACTGCGACTTTTTTATTTACAGTATTTTCAGAAGAAATCTCTGCGATATTTGTAATATCAAGGCTTTTAACCAGGTTTCCTGATGGTGTATAAAAGATATGAAGTCCGACTTCAAATAATGTGATGATCCCAATCCCGTTTTTAGCCTTTGCCTGATCTGCCTGCTGTGGTAATTGCGTGAAGAAAAGCATGCTGTTTGTGACAGCAGATTTAGACGCATTTGCCGGAATCTGCATGGTTACTACAATCTCTTTTGTACTTTTCGCAGGAACTGTGACAGCGTTTTCTAAAGTTGACATCCAGGCAGCATTGGAAGTTTTTGAACTTCCTGCATCAAGATAAACTTTATTTCCGTCTTCGTCTCTTACCCAATCTTTATAGTTGAGATTAAAGACATAATCTTTGTCTGAGCTGTTCTGCAGCGTGACTGTCTGGGTCACTTTTTCTCCTGGACTGCCCGTAAAAAACAGACGTGTAGGTGACATAGAGATACTTTGTGCCAGAGCTGAAGAAGCTGCTGTGATGATCACGAAAATAAAAAGGTTAATAAACTTGCGCATGGTGTAAATTGTTTAAAAATAAAAGATTCCCAAAACTACTGAAACGTAACTAAAGGAACCTTTACAATCTTAAAAATTTTCTTATAAAGCAGTCGCAGTATAAGTTACTGTTTGCGTGTAAGTTCCAGCTGGTTTACCTAAAATTTTAGAAGAAGATGATTCTGCAGCAGGAATAGTGTAATCCAAATTAAGTGTTAATGCGCTTCCAAGTGGAGCATTTGCAACTAATAGCTGATTGGTTTGAGATAAAACAACAGTACTTTTTGTTCCGCCCATTGTTCCTGAAGATGTAGCAGCTTTAATCGTCAAAACATCTACGGGGATGAAGTTGGCTCCATTGATAAAATTAGGGCCACCTGCTTTTACGTTTACATTAAAAGCTTTAGTTGAAGTTACTTTCAAAGCATTGGCTTGAGCAACAGTTTGTGCCGAGTTGTAATCTAATGCAGAAGCGTAAGTAAAGGCTAATGTACCTCCAATCGCAGTACTTCCGGAATCGATAGAGATCACATCGCTCAAGATAATGCTTACTGCTGTAGTTGCGGTGGAATTCTGTGCCTGAACAGCGTTAGTTCCTAATATAATTGCTCCGAAAGTTAAAGCTGAGATTAAGATTTTTTTCATGATAATACTATTTATTTTTTTATTTTATTTAATTGTTCTCTTTTGAACACTGCAAATCTACAGCGGCGACAAAGATTTTTTTGTAGTTGAAAATGGAAGTTGATGTAGTAAAATAACTACAAGGATTATTCATTTGATCTAAAAAGAAAGCCCTCAGTATTTAAATGATGAAGACTTTATCTTATAAACTATTTCCAAAAATAATTACAATGCGGTAGCAGTATACGTAACCGTCTGCGTATAAGTTCCAGCTGGTTTACCTAAAATTTTAGAAGAAGATGATTCTGCAGCAGGAATAGTATAATCCAAATTAAGTGTTAATGCGCTTCCAAGTGGAGCATTTGCAACTAACAGCTGGTTGGTTTGAGATAAAACAACATTATTTTTTGTTCCGCCCATTGTACCTGCAGAGGTAGCAGCTTTAATCGTCAAAACATCTACGGGGATTGAGTTGCTTCCATTGATAAAATTAGCACCTCCAGCTTTTACATTTACATTAAAAGCTTTAGTTGAAGTTACTTTCAAAGCATTGGCTTGAGCAACAGTTTGTGCCGAGTTGTAATCTGCTGCAGTAGCGTAAGTAAAGGCTAATGTACCTCCCATCGCAGTACTTCCGGAATCGATAGAGATTACATCACTCAGGGTAATGTTTACTGTTGTAGTTGCGATGGCATTCTGTGCCTGAACAGCGTTAGTTCCTAATATAATTGCTCCGAAAGTTAAAGCTGCGATTACGATTTGTTTTTTCATGAGAGTTTTATTTAATTTTTATTTTTGATTTCCTGTTCTCTTTTGAACACTGCAAATCTACAGCGGTGACAAAGGTTTCTTTGTAGTTGAAAATGGAAGTTGATGTAGTAAAATAACTACACGATGGGAATTCAAAACAAAAGCCCCCAACATATAAATGTTGAGGGCTTTTAAAATATTATTTGTTTAATTAAAGTGCAGTTGCAGTATACGTTACTGTTTGCGTGTAGATTCCCTTGGGTTTTCCCAACAAAACCTTTGATGCCTTTTCTGCAGAGATAGAATAGGCAATATTCAAAGTTTGGTTTGCACCTAAACTTGCATTGCTCACTAAAACCTGATCGGCTGTAGATAAAGTTACCTCATTCATGGTTCCCATTAGACTTCCACCCGATACTGCTTTTACCTGCAATACATCCACAGGAATAAGGCTTGAGCCACTTACAAAGTTTGCGCCCTCAGATTTTATTTTGACGTCGAAATTTTTAGAAGAATTGATTACGAGACTATTCGGTACAGCGACATTCTTTGAAGAATTATAATCTGAAGTATTTGCGTAATTAAAATCTACCGCTCCGCCTGAACCGGCAGCCCCCAGATCCATTGAAATGACATCTGCTAAAATAATATTGACTGAGGTACTTACATTGTCAGAATTTTGTGCCGAAACGTGGTTGCCTCCTAGCGAGAATAATCCCAAAGCAAACGCAGCAATAGCTATTTGTTTTTTCATAACAAAAATATTTAATGTGATTCGAATAAAATGGTGTATTGAAATCTGATTTTGCAATCAGACCTCGCTTAATTCAAATGTAATACCATTTTCTGATATAACCAAAGCCTTTATTCTTATTTTATTAAATAATTTACATTATGAAATTTGCAGTTATCTTTTTCTACCTCAAACTGCTCGGATTATTACTTTTAATTCATCAGACAATTGCAAACAACGGATAAAATTCCTGTCAATGTATATTATTGTTATACAAAATGCTCAGGTTGCAAACAATATTTTATTTTTATGATATATCAATAATGACCGTACTTATACAGACGAAATAAGTTAGTCTGGATGTTATAATAATGAATGCTTATTTGAGGATAATCTTATGATATTTATGATCAAAAAAAATATTTTGACTGTTTTATTTTATTAAACCTTTTATTATAAACAATCCTATAGTAATTCCGGTATTAATTTCTTTTTCCATGTCTGTAAAGTCTATATCCTGATCACTTTTATTCTCCCATTGCAATGCAGATTCCGAAAGTCTGAAAAGACCTGCAGTTCCTGCAGTGCCCTTAAGTTTATGAAGAATCATTTTGGCCGCCGTAGCATCTTTTTCAACTGCTGCAACACCTATATCATCTTTTGTTTGCGTAAGTTCTTTAATGACAAGGTCTAAAAATATTTTTTTGAAATTTTCATCATCACCAATCTGTTCCCTGAGCATTTCCATACTTATAAATTCCTCCGGAACGATTTCAGCTTTAACGTCCATATCTTTTTCAATGCCAATATATTTTTTGAGCATTTCCAACAGATCTGCCTGACGTAAAGGTTTCGGAAGAAAATCATTCATCCCCGACTCCAGACATTTCTCTTTTTCTCCCAGTACATTTCCTGCCGTAACTCCTATAATTGGCACATTTTCGTATCCTGGCAGGTGGCGGATCTTCTGTGTAGCTTCAATCCCATTCATTACAGGCATCTGAACATCCATAAGAATGATTGAAAAATCTTTTTGCATACATTCTTCCAATGCCTCCAAACCGTTTACCGCTTCTGTAAGCTGTACATCTGGCGTGAATGATTTCATCAACCGGTTATTCAGAACCATATTCACCGGATTATCATCTACTAAAAGAACTTCCAGATTTTTCATGAAGGAAAAATGATCCTTTTCCAAATTTTTAGGTGCAGGAACTTCAGCAACGTTTATTTGCGAAACACGTCTGAGAAGTTTGTAAAGATCATCAGATTTAATTGGCTTTAAGAGAAAGTAAGAATCATCTTCCTTACGGAAAGAACTAATCACATCATGCTCCTCAGAAGAAGTATGAAGAATTACGAGTGGTGAAGTCTCGCTTTTTTCAGTAAATAATTCCCTGATCTTGGTAACTGTCTCCAGACCGGAAATTACCGGCATATGATAATCCATCAGTATCGCATCGAAACGGTCGCCTGCAAGCAAAATCTGTAAGGCTTCCATTCCGTTGGCAGCCAGGGTGGATTCTATATTCTTATAGTTAAGCATGTGTTGCAGAATGATTCTGTTTGCTTCATTATCATCCACCACAAGTACTTTTTTTATAGCGAGATCGTCATCCTCATTTGATTTTGATACTTCATAAGGAATCTCAATGTCAAAGAAAAATACAGAACCTCTGTCAGGTACACTCCTCAGCGACAAATGACTGCCCATGTATCCCAAAATATTGTTTGATATGGTAAGGCCAAGACCTGTACCACCATAACGTTTACTGATTGAGCTGTTTTCCTGAGTAAATGCGTCAAAAATATGTTTCTGCTTTTCCACAGGTATTCCTATTCCCGTATCCCGTACAGAAAATCTCAGAACAATATTCCTGTCATCCATACTCAGCTTTTCTACCTTAAGTTCAATTTCACCTTTATCAGTAAATTTTACGGCATTACCCAGAAGGTTAATAAGGATTTGCTTTAATCTTGCCTCATCAAGCAACAGGGTTTTTGGCAGACCTTGTTCTATATTTAAAAGAAGTTCAATATTTTTTTTCTGAGACTGATAAAGAATGACATTAATAACCTGACTTACCATTTCATAAACATCACTTTCTTCAATCAAAAGTTCCATTTTACCGGATTCTATTTTAGAAAAATCAAGAATATCATTGATAATGTTGAGAAGGTTTTCTCCGGATTCATTTATATAATTAAGGTATTGTGTCTGAATGTCATTTAGGTCGGTTCTCAAAAGAAGATCTGAAAAACCAATAACTCCATTTAGCGGAGTTCGGATCTCATGGCTCATGTTGGCGAGGAATTCTGATTTTGCCTTACTCGCAATATCAGCCATATTTTTGGCATTCTTAAGCTCTTCGTTGGTCTTGACAGCTGTGGTTATATCCTGTACAGAGACAATTACGCCCCCGATTTCATTATCAGACAGATACCATGGTCCAACCTTGAGATCTAAATGCTGAATCTCATCCTTTCCATCAAGATGAATTGCGAAATCCTCATTGATGTATGTTTTACCCTGCAGGGCGGCATGATAAATTTCTTTTCTTTCAACAGGAATGTTTGGAGAAATTACAAAAAGATTTTTTCCAATGATATCGAGGTCATTCATTTTGAATTCATCTTTCCATTTGCTGCTGACAGAAATATAATTGAGATCTCTGTCGAACATCGCTACGGCTGCGGGTACATACGTTACAAAAGATTGCATCATGGCCTCCTTTTTTGCAATATCAAGAAACATTTTCTTGAAAACATCAATATCCTGAATGATACCGAAAACTCTTGTGCAAACATTGCCTTCAAATTCAGGAATTGCTTTTACCCTCACCCAAATTGTAACTCCGTCATTACGAACGAGCTGGAACTCATCATCGTACGGAATTCCTTCGCTTACTGCTCTGTGGAAAAGATATTCAACTTTTTCCCTGCTGTCTTCAGTATAAAAACCCATGGCATTTTCCAGATCAGGTTGGTAGTCGTCGCCCATCCTATGAATTTCTTTGGTACTTTGCGACCAAAACAAGGTGTTTTTTTTCAGATTCACTTCCCAACCACCGACCTGGGCTACGGAACTCGTCTGTTCAAGCATTTTTTTTGTACGAATAAGATCTCGTTCGAGCGCCATTCTTTCGGTAACATTTAATGCAGTACTTATTACGTAAGGCTTTATATCCTCGTCAGTTTCAACGAGGTTGTGATACATCCATACCTGCTCAACTCCGGTTTTGGACTTCAGGATCATTGTTCCAAAGTCTTCTTTCTGTCTATTAATGCGTTCAAGGTACTCATTTAATGATGGCCAGTTTTTTTCGGGAACAAGATCCCGAAGGTTTAAATCTTTCACTTCGTCAATGGAATACTGCAGTGTTTCCCTTCCTTTTTCATTTACCGCCAGAATGTTGCCCTCCATATCATGCATACTCATCAGACCGATGGCGTTTTCAAAGAAACTCCTGAAGCGTCGTTCCGAGCTAGCCAAACGGCTTTTTTCTTCAGTCTGCAAGGTGATGTTAGTTCCGAAACAGAAAATTTCAGAAATTTCCTTATTGGGTTTTAATACCCATTCCACGACAACCGAATTCCCGTCTTCAATTACCTTAGACGTCGTAAAAGAAACTTCGTGGGCGCGCTTCATCATATCTTTCAATTTTGAAAGGTCTATATCTGCTTCACCAAAAATACCAGTAAAATCAAGTCCTTTTGCTTCTTCTTTTTTTAATGAGAAAATTTTTCCAACTTCAGGATTGAAATCTTTAAACTTCAATTCTTCATCTAAAACACAAATTAGATTATTCGATATGTTAAAGATTTGCTGAAAATATTCTGCGTAAATTTTTTTTCTCTTACCTGTCAAAAGTTTGGAAATAACATCTGACAGCTTTTTGAGAGCAGTAATCTGGCTTTCTGTTATCACTCTGGGTTTATAATCAATCACACAGATTGTGCCCAGCGCAAAATTTTCTTCATCAAAAAATGGTATCCCTGCATAAAATCGTATTCCTCCTTCTGCAATCAATGGATTTTCACTGGATCTCTCATCCAAAAGTGTATCATTGATAATGACAATTTCACCACTTGCTATTGAATATTGACACATTGTGTTTTCCCGTTTTACAGAATCGATGTCCATACCGATACAACTTTGGATATTCTGTGTCTCACTTCCCATAATCGAAATGAGAGAAGCCGGGCAATCAGCTATCAGGCACGCCGTTTCTGCAAAAACATCGAATTGAGGATCTTTTCCCAGATCAAGAAGATCAAAAAATTCTAATTTTTTCAATCTATCTGCCTCATTAGCAGGAAGGATGAAATTTAACATATTGAAAAATAAATTATTTATAAAAATAAACAATTATGATTACATATTTGCAATTTTTAGCGCAGTTTTAATTTACAAAATAATTTGTTGAATTATCTACATAACCAAAGATAATATCGACCACCATCCTTCAATCCCGAAAATAATTTAATTCATCAGTCAACCATCAGCTTCCTTGCTGATTTTATAATTGTGACTATGCATTATGATAAGCACGTTGAGAAAATTAATATATTATCAAGTATTATTTGCGAAGAATTTAAATAATTACTGATTTATTGAGATATAAATATTTTAAAAGATAATCTCTAATTACTCCATGTATAAAGGAGGACTTTTTCTCCCTGAGCCGACATTAAAAATCTGTTGATTAGGCAATTGCAAATAAAAAAAAATTGACCATTTTTATTCTTTATCTGATCTTTCCACTTGACAAAATTAGCTGTGGTGAGTGTCGCAGGATAATTTTAGCGTTGAGATTCATAAAAGTCAAAATTTCAATAAACTGTATTTAAATATTATAAGGTGCTGATTTTTCTTTGGAATAATCATTCTGCCAACGATTTTTTTACAGATCTTTTATTTGAAATTTTCATTTAATAATTTGATTAAGAAGGGTTTTAAAAAAGGAATTTACCTTAATTGTATTTTCCAAATATAAATAAATACTGATATCCAATTTATGTTAGTTTAACATAAATTATAAAATTATTAAAAAAAACAGGGACAGTTAAGCAAATGTTTTGCATTGAAGTATATAGCGCAAAAGCGAAATTGCAAGAAAAAATTTCGTTAAAATACAGAAAAAACAAAATTTATAGGTAAATGTATTATATAGATTTTTGACCCGCAGCAGAATACTAATGCTTGTTTAAAAAAACTTACTGCAGCATGCGTGAATTTTTCAATTCCGAGGAGATGAACCTGCAAATATGGAAATCCAAATGTTCTATAAATTTGCAGGTACCAGAAAATCTAAATTTTATTAAAACTGGTTGCCTTTCTGACCCTTAAATTTGCTGCTTTATTATTGAAATTTAGCTTTGACGATAAGTAATCTGCTGAAAAATTTTTAAAGAAAAAAGTAATCGATAAAAACTCATTAGTATGTGAAAGTAACCATTGGCTCGAAATTAGTATGCATACCGCAATCAGAAAATAAAAAAAAAGAAATATCTGATAAACTTGAGTATTAATTCCGGCTCTGATGATGAGGAGTCAGTCCCTATAATAACAACAATGACTTCTAACTTTAAAACAATCCACATAGGTACTTTTATCAAAAAAAGAGTTGATGAACTGAATCTAGATTCTGAACGGCTTTCAAAAATATTAAATACGTCAGAAGATGACGTGGAAAAAATTTATTCTTCCAAAGATATCCACTCCGAGATTATGCTTAAACTGAGTAAATATTTAAAATATGACTTTTTTAGAATTTACTCTCAGCATCTGCTTTTATATTCTCCATCCAGCAAAAGTGTGAGATCTTCAGCTTTACCGCAGTTTAAAAAAAATATTTACACCAAAGAAATCGTTGATTATATCGTTGAATTGATTCAGACCGAACGTAAATCTATTCCTGAAATTATTGAAGAATACAGAATTCCAAAATCAACCCTTTTTAAGTGGATGAAGAAATACAAAAAAGAAAACTGATAAAAAATGACGCCTAATTATCAAAAAATATATTCTGATCTTATAGATGAAAAATATCCTGAAAAAAAAAATAAGTGTGATAGTCTTTTGAAAAAACCGGATTTCGGCGTACTTGATGTTATATATATCCACAATATATTATCTGAAAGCTCCAAAAATGATGTGGAAATTTTCAACCAGTATCATAGGGCTTACGATGAAAAGACTGTCAAAATTTATTTACAGTATCAGGTAGATCATAAACTCAGTAATAATCAATTGGCAAAATATTTTAAGATAGGACGGAACACAATTGCAAGGTGGAAAAAACAATTTCCAGAATATAAGTAGCTTAGTGCAAAACTGATGATAATAAAATTGTCCCGAAATATACTCCGGTAAACTATTATGAAAAATTTACAAAGGCCTATTACGAAACTATTGACGACCTGACTACAGTCAAAACGACAATGAAAAAATCCTCAACAATACCTGTAAGTTTTTAAGTCTGTTCATTGACATTCGCAGAGTTCTATCATTTTAAATAATAGCATTAATTAGAAGAATATCTATTTTTAGTGTTTTTCTTGAAAGATTAAAGCAAAACAGCAATCAAAAAGAATAAGGCAGACTTTTTGTTTTAAAGTTGTAGAGAAAGGAATATTCTCTTTGATAAATAGAATACTAACTAAAAAAGTTAAACATTGAGTTCAGATTTTAAAAATAACCCACTAAACGACCCGCTGAGCAATAATATTTATCTTCAGGCTTTAAATTCTGCCAGATCAGGAATTATAATTACTGATAACCGACAACAAGATAACCCTATTATATATTGTAACAGAGCATTTGAAGAAATTTCAGGATATAGCCACAATGAAATTATAGGTCACAATTGTCGCTTCCTACAGTCTCAGGATCGAAATCAAGAAGAACGACAGATAATTAAAAAGGCCGTAAAAGACGGAGAAGAATGTAAGGTCGAGATAAGGAATTACAGGAAAAACGGAAGTTTATTTTGGAATGAACTTATAATTTCACCAGTCAAAGATGACGATGATAATGTAACTCATTTCATAGGTGTTCAAAATGATATTACACTACGCAAAAAGGCGGAGAATGAATTACGTGAGGAGAAATCCTCTGTAGAAAAAAAGATTCTTGACCGTACAAGAGAGTTGCAAGAAAATCAGGCATTTCTCTCAAGTATTATTGAAACAGTGCGTGAGAGTCTTTTAGTACTTGATGTTGATTACAAAGTTTTGAGTGCTAACAGTCATTTTTTAATTTCTTTTAAGGTAACTCTGGAAGAGACTGTTGGAAAAATCTTATTTGAGCTTGGAAATCATCAATGGGACATCACCTTATTGAAACAGCTGCTGACGAAAATTCTTCCTACAAATAACCCAGTTATAGATTTTGAGGTAGAACATGACTTTCCATATATTGGTAAGAAAATCATGCTTCTGAACGCTTATAGAATTGAATTTGAGGGTCAATATAAAGACCGTATATTGCTTGCAATAGAAGATATAACAGAGAAAAAAGAAATCGATAGAAGAAAAGATGATTTTCTGTCAATTGCCAGCCATGAACTCAAAACGCCCTTAACAACAATCAAAGGATTTACACAACTTTTGGAGCGTATGATTCCGGAAGGATCTTCTGAAAAATTTATTACCACATTACAGAAAGTTTCACTCAATGTGGACAGACTAAACAACCTGATTTCTGAGCTTTTAGACACCTCGAAGATTCAGTCCGGAAATATAGAAATTCACAAAGAACCTTTTGCAATAGACAAAATTATACACGAAGCTGTTGATAATCTTGCGTTGGCGAGTCCCTCTCACACTATTAGCGTAAATAGTAACACAGATGCTACAATATTGGGTGATGAATTACAAATAACCCAGGTACTCAATAACTTGGTATCGAATGCAATAAAATACTCACCCGGATCATCACAAATTGACGTTTACTGCAACCGTGTAGGAAACTTTATCAGGGTTTCTGTAACTGATTACGGAATGGGAATCAGCCAACAAGATCAGAAAAAAATATTTGAACGTTTTTTTAGGGTTCGCGACATACAAAAGAAATTTCCCGGTATGGGTATTGGGCTGTATATTTGCCAGGAAATAATTCAAAATCATGAAGGTACTCTTTGGGTGGAAAGTGAGATTGGTACAGGATCGACTTTTAATTTTACCCTTCCTATTCAAAAAAATTAATTTATGAATGCCATGAAAATTTTGATTTGTGACGATGATCACGGAATTCTAGATGTTCTGGAGATGACGCTTGAACTGGAAGGATTCACAGTCAATACTGAAATTAATAGCACAAATCTTTTGAAGGTTATTGAAAATATAAAACCTGATCTCCTGCTGATGGATCTCTGGATGCCGGTTCTTTCAGGGGATCAGTTATTAAAAGTAATTAGGTTAACCGATAATATTAAGAATCTTCCTGTTATTATTTTTTCGGCGAGTGTGGATGGAAATGAAATTGCAACTGAAGCTGGAGCAGATGGGTTTATCTCTAAACCTTTTGATCTTGATCATCTCGTAACTATGGTGAAAGATGTATTAGCACTAAAATCATCATGACTAATTTTTAATGTTAGTATGTTTGTCAGTGATTGTGGAAGCAATTGAAGGACTAACTTTTTAAGTTAAGTCTTAAAGTCTGTTTATCTCGCTTTAGAAGAACCTACAAAACAAATGTCCAATGCCCATCTAAAACTGGGATATCGTTCTTTACCAACTGATACTGATTTTTGAACAAAGGCTCAGATTGTAAAATCCAAGCCATATCTTCCTAACGTTCATACTCTCTGAGGTAGTGTCGGACTCTTATTTTAAAAACTAATTTTCAAATTATGATTTTCTTCTATCGAGGACGAGCTCAAGAATTTGCATATCCTCAAGAATTTTAGTCTCCTGAATTTTTGCGTAATGTTGAGTCATTCTGATAGTGCTATGCCCCAACATTTTGCTGACTGTTTCTATGGGCACACCATTATTTAAGGTCATGGCTGTTGCAAATGTATGCCTTGCAGTATGGAATGTGATATCAAAATCTATATCACAGAGATCGCCAATCTCTTTTAAATATTCATTTATCTTCTGATTACTGCCAACCGGAAGCAGTTTTTCTGTATTACAACATTTTGCATGGGATCTATATTTTTCTAATATATTTAAAGCATCGGGAAGTAACGGTATTTGAGCTAATTGTTTTGTTTTCGTTCTTTCGATTTTGAGTACCTTTCTACCATCACCAACTGATAATATGTTATGAATTGCTAATTTCTTTACCTCTGCATAAGCTAAACCTGTGTAACAGCAAAAAATGAAAATGTCTTTAACCAACTGTAGTCTTTCAGAAGAGAAGCTCTTATTTTTTATTTTTTCAAGTTGTGTTTCTGAAAGGCAACTGACTTCTGTCGTAATAATTTTTCCTTTATAATTAGCAAAAGGATTTTTAGTCATCCATTCATTGTCGAGACATATATTAATAATTTTCTGAAGATTCTTGACATATTTTACCGTTGAATTATTAGCACACTTACGAACAGTCCGGAGAAAAAAATCAAAATTTGTTATAAAGGAAGGTTTTATTTCTGCAAGATTAATATCTGAGATATTATATTTCCACATTAAAAACTCCTGCAAATGTCTGAGGGTGGTTTCATATCTTTCCCAAGTACCTTCAGAATATCCGTTACCTATGAGTTCTTGAATTTCGTCATTATGATTTCCGAAAGCTTCCAACAGTGTTACTTTACGTTCCTCAATACCTAGAAACTTATTTTAAGACTCTCACTTGTGATTGCAATGTTATTATTGAATAATAATTTGTAAGAATCAAAAACTTTTGTTCTTAGACTTTCTAGAAAAAGATTTAAAGACTTCGAAGTAGGAGAATTTCCTATTACCTTACCCGCTTTAGAATTCCAATCTTTATTTTTGATTGTCTTTCCTGTTGAAAATTCTTTCCTTTTACCATCAACTGTTAATCTAACATAAATTGTTGAACTTTCTAAATTACCTTTTGTTTTTTTTAAATAAAAAAGAAGACTGTAAGTTTGCATTTGCCTAAAATTTAAAGATTATAAAAATATTTTAGAATCTATAAACCCAAAAGATGTTCAGTAGCGTGTATACAAGATGAATAGGTACTTTTTAGCAGAATGAGGTGCGTACTTTGCTGCCTTCTTTTAGACGCACCTAATTACGCACTTTTTATTTGCTTCTATATGTATTATTTTGATATTTAAAAAACAAAAAAAGCCTTTAAATAATATTATTTAAAGGCTTTTGATGAAATTTAATCTTCCGACTAGCGGAGAGAGAGGGATTTTGTAACCTTGCGTCATCCCTTTATTGATAAGCGTTTCGCTGTAGCATCTTGTGAATGGCCCTAAATAGGTCATCTGCAAAAAGTGGTAAAATACTAATTTAAATTTTACTTTATAAAAGTAGGAATTTTTGTGGGAATTTGCAACTGAAGACAACTAGATTTTAAACAAGTATTATTATTCTATTTTTAGAGACTGTTGCATCTATTTGTTTAATCCACCTTTTTACAAAAATACTTTCTTAAAAAATCTAAATTTTAAATCGAAGAAGATTATTTTTATTCTCTAGAAGTTGGTTTTAATTTTATTGTAAAATCCAACATAACAACTTGACTTCCAATAAATGGATTATAAGATGGTTGATAATCAATATAGCCTAATGAATTTAGATTCTTTAGACATTTATGATAGGTGGCTTTTGAGCGGATTTTACTAATTCTCATCACTTCATCACGTGAAATACTAATAGGGTTTCGGAAACGATTGAAATTCCAGAATTGGAATAAAGCTAGGTAAAGACTGATATGTGTAGGATTGACCGTGTTGTCGTGAGCCACTTTTTCATAGAATCCAGTTAGATGTTTTATGTAATTCATTTGTATTATTTTTGAATTAGTATGCTATACTTAATGATTTAGAAATTTTTTGATGTCTTTATTATTATAAGATAGAGTTCCTCCAACACATGTATGTAACAATTCCTACTTATGCGAATATTTTGCAGAGATCTTGAAGAAATTTTCAGATGCTCTTTGACCTCTGATCAATGTAGCCATAATTTCTGTTCAGAAATGTTGATACTAAGCAGATTTTTAATATCTTTAATTAATTCGATTTTTAATTCTTTAAGATCTTCTTTAGTTATAATATTGATTTCCATAATTAATCTTTGATTATGTCTTTTTGAGCTGATAAAATTGCATGTCAGCAACAATTATCTATGAGTTGATACAGAACTTTTTTAAAAATAAATCAAAAAATTATTTATAAAGAAAAATACTTTTTGGTGGAATACTTTGACATTCAATGTCACAGCCTAAACCTCTTTTTCTAATCAATTCACCTACTAAATTTATACTGATTATCCAGTTACAGTTAAGCATAAAACCTTAATTTTAAGATATGAATTATATCACTGATTACTCCAGGAGAAGTTGACCGCGTTGAAAAATGGGTAAATGAAGCTATTGAAGAAGGCGCAAAATTAATTACGGGAGGAAAAAGAATTTCTGATACTTGTTTTGAGCCGACAGTTTTGTTCAATCCATCTGAAAATTCTAAAGTTTAGACCCTTGAGATTTTTGGCTCTGTGGTTTGCATCTACCCTTTCACGGACCGAGATGAGGCCATCAAAAAAAGCAAATGCTCTTGATGTGCATTTCCAGGCCGCCGTGTTTACAAAGAACATTGATATCGCCTTGGATGCCACCAAAAAACTTAATGCAACAGCTGTGATGGTGAATGATCATACCGCTTTCCGAGTAGATTGGATGCCGTTTGGCGGAAGAGATAGTTCAGGTTTTGGAATGGGCGGAATCTCCTATACGATCAATGAAATGACAAGGAAAAAAATGATGGTTTTTAAAAGTAGATTGCTATAATATTTAAAGGAATTTCATCATCAAAAATATATTAATTAAAACAAAATTCTTGTGATAGAAAAAAGTGACAGATTTTTTCTGTCACTTTTTTTATTAATTTGTTAAAGCCACATATTGTTGAATAAATCTCTGATTTTCCGCTTCAGAAACCAAGAAATTGGCTACATCGCGTCTTGATATTTTTCCCACTTTCATTCCTTTTTGTAGTCCGGATAGTATTCTATAAGTTGAAGTTGCATTTCCGTTGGTGAGCATTCCGGGTCGTATGATCTCCCATTTCAAATGACTGTTTGTAATGAATTCTTCCATTTCCTTTTTATTGATGTACTGATCTTTCAGGAATAATGAGATTACCGTTCGCATAAAGAAACTTAAATAATGTTTACTTTCTCCCGCTCCAAAGCCAGTAATTACCAAAACAGGTGGAGAAAAATTAAGTTCAGTTGTAACATCAATCAGTGTTTTGGCGATGTCTGAAAAAAGAGTGGTTGCTTTTTTATTTTTTGTCCCGACAGTGACCAAAATCGCATCAGAATCTTTGATTGCTTTTTTAAGGTCAAATGGTGAGGTTGCACTTCCGTTTATTTTAATCAGATTCGGATGATCAGGAATATGGTCGGTTTTTGTTGATAGTGCTGTTACCTTATGTCCTTTTGCGAGAGCCTGATTGACAGATTCTAATCCAATTCCGGCTCCGGCTCCTATGATTGCTACATTCATTTTAATTTTCAGATTTAATTGAGAGATATTTTTCAATAATACTTTTGCCTGCGACCAAAAGGCTTTCGCTTCCCCATTTCCAAGGAATTCCAGCGGTTGTTAAAATTTCAGCTCCAGCTTCTTTGGCAATAAGCAATCCGGCGATCCAATTATACGTATCGAGATCTTCCTGAATAAACAGGTCGATCCTTCCGGCACCAACATAAGCCAGTTGCAATCCGTGCGGTCCGTAGTTTCTTACAATTCCGAAATGATCCAGCAGTTTGGTTACAGTTGATCCAATTTTCTCATTTAAATGATTATTGGATTTGTCCTGATGTCCATACTCAAAAACTGCCAGCATCACTTCCAAATCTTTTTTACGACTGACATTCAATGCTTTATCATTCATAAAAGCACCTTCACCGTCCTTAGCCCAAAATATTTCGTTGGCCAATGGATCATAAACAACTGAGAAAAATGGTTTTCCTTTACGGATAAGTACCAAATTGATTGTCCAACCAGGAATATGTTGAAGATATTGTATGACCCCATCCATTGCATCACACAGCCAATATTCTTCTACTGCGGCGGGATTTCTTTGTGAATCGCTATCAAATTCGTCACCGATATGCCAGGGAATATTGGGGAATTCATGAGTTAGATCTTTTTTTAAAGAAGCCAAACATAAAGTATCGATGTCTTCCAATTCTTTTAAAAGCTCATACATACTTTGTGGGATAGGATCTTGTTTATACTTTTTTAAAAAGTCACCTCCTATTTTTCGTACAGCATCGAGTATGATAGGGATATTGATTTCGTTTTGCATTTCAATTATTGTATTGATTACAATGCAAATCTACTCAGTCTATCAGCCTTGAAAATAGTTTTAATCAGAGGAAGAATAGTCTTAATCACGGAATTTCTTCCGAAATTCCAAAGGCGTGAGTTGGGTTATTTTTTTAAATAGCTTTCCAAAATAAACTGGCTCATCATAACCCACTTCGTAAGCAATCTCCTTAACTGCATTATCTGTAAAATAAAGCAATCTTTTAGCTTCCAACATAGATACTTCCTGAATATGAGTGGAAACCGAACTTCCCGTCAATGATTTTACGGTGTCGTTCAAATGAGACGTTGAGATTGACAGTGCCGAAGCATATTGTGCTGGTTGCTTCCAGGTTTTGAAATGTTCTTTGGTCAGCTTGATGAAGTTTTCCTTAATGGTGATACTGCGTTTTTCATTCCCTTTTATCGTCGGTAAATTAGCAATCAATTCTCCGGCAACAAAGCTCAGTAGCGCATTTAATAAAGAGCTGACGGTTTTTTGAAGATAGTAATTGGTATTTTCTAATTTTACTTTTTTAATAAAATCCATTAGGATGATCATTTGCTGCAAAAAAACAGATTCCTGCTGAAGAAATAGCGGATTACTAAATTGATGTCCTAAAAGTGTCAACACTTCTTTGTCAATAAGTGAAGGGTCAAAGCTGATCATCCAACCTTTTGGATCTTTCACTTCGATCACCTGATGAACCTGCTCCGGAAATACGAAAAGTAATGCCTGAGCGTTGAACTCAATGGTTTCAAAATCGATATTCAATTTAAATTCTCCACCTAAAGCAAGCATTAATTGGCAGTGGTCATCACGGTGCGGTTTGGAAACATCGTGTTCTTCAGCTTCCCGATCTTCCATATTGACAATGACAATTCCTGCTTTTGCCTGCGGCGAAAGTTCATATTGCTTTATATCTAGGTTCTTTTTTTTCAATTTTTATAAATTTAATTCTAAGATCTGAAGGTACCAAATAAATTGTCTCTGCATCAGTAAAGTAGAATATAAACAAAATCTGAGTTCCTAAGTAATTGCATACGTGTAAAATTTTATTGGAATTTCATTTTCTGGATCCTCACTGCATTTAAAATTGCCAGTAAAGCTACTCCTACATCCGCAAAAACGGCTTCCCACATTGTTGCCAATCCGCCTGCTCCAAGAATAAGAACTACCCCTTTTACTGCGAAAGCCAGGATAATATTCTGCCAGACAATTTTTCTTGTTTGTTTTCCAATATTAATTGCCATCGGTATTTTGGATGGCTTATCATCTTGAATAACTACATCTGCGGTTTCAATAGTTGCATCACTTCCAAGTCCACCCATAGCAATTCCTACGTCACTCAGGGCAACAACAGGCGCATCATTTACACCATCTCCCACGAAAGCCACTGTCTCGTTTCGAGATTTGATTTCTTTAACTTTTTTGACTTTATCTTCAGGTAATAAGTCTCCAAAGGCATTGTCAATTCCTAACTGTTGAGCTACGAATTTTACAACCGTACTTTTATCTCCGCTCAGCATTGTAGCTTTTACATTCAGGCTGTTTAATTTTTCCACTGCTTGTTTTGCATCTTCCTTAATACTATCAGCAATCGTGATATAGCCTGCGAATTTCCCATCATATGCAATAGCAATCACAGTATATATAATTTCTGATGGATCAATGTCATATTGGATACTAAACTTGTCCATCAATTTGAAATTCCCTACCAATAGCTCCTTTCCTTTGGCATTCGCTTTCAGTCCGTGTCCTGCGATTTCTTCTATATTATGAAGATCTAAAGATTGATCTATTTTGCCCACATAATCGTGGATTGCCGTGGCAACTGGATGTGTACTTTTGCTTTCTAAAGCATTGACCATTTTCAGCAATTCATCCTTATCAAATTCCGGTTTGATGTTGACTTCCTGAACCTTGAAGACACCTTCTGTCATTGTTCCGGTTTTGTCCATTACGACATTCTGAATATTGGCAATAATATCCAGGAAGTTACTTCCTTTAAACAAGATCCCATTTTTTGAAGCCGCGCCAATTCCCCCGAAATAACCTAATGGAATACTGATGACCAAAGCACACGGACATGAAATAACCAGGAAAACCAGGGCTCTGTAAAGCCAATCCCTGAAAATATATTGATCTACAAAAAAGTATGGCAAAAGACATATTATTACAGCTAAGCCCACAACGATCGGTGTATAGATCCTTGCAAATTTTCGGATAAAAAGTTCGGTTGGTGCTTTCTGAGCCGTTGCATTCTGTACCATTTCCAGTATTTTGCTCAACTTACTGTCTTCGTAAGCCGTTATCACTTTTACCTGGGCAATGGTTTGGAGATTGATCATTCCTGCCAATACACTTTCGCCTTTGTTTTTTGTATCAGGTTTGCTCTCACCAGTCAAAGCAGCCGTATTGAATGATGCTGAATCGCTTATTAATTCCCCATCCAAAGCTAACTTTTCACCTGACCTTAATTGGATGATATCGCCAATTTTTGCCTGATCTGCAGGGATGGTTTTAGGCTGATTGTTTTCAAGGATGGTTACTTCGTCAGGACGCTGATCCAGGAGTGCTTTGATATTACTTTTCGCTCTTGAAACTGCAAGCGTCTGGAATACTTCACCAACGCTGTAAAACAACATGACCGCCACACCTTCCGGATATTCCCCAATTGCAAATGCGCCAACTGTCGCAATACTCATCAGAAAAAACTCCGAAAAAATATCGCCTTTTATGATGCTTTCATAAGCTTCTTTCAGAACTGGCAGACCAACGGGAATATAAGCAACTGCATACCATATAATTCTGACCCAGTCTTTGAACCACCCCTGCGGAATGAAATTATCGATTACTATCCCTGCCAAAAGCACGAAGAAAGAAACAATTGCCGGCAAAAACATGTGGAATGTTGTTTTATCAGAATTATCGTGCTCGTGGTCGTGACCATCGTCATCGCTGTGTTTTTCAGGTTTGCCTTTCTTGGAAGAACAGCATCCGTCATCCTCAATTATTTTTTTAGCACCTGCTTCTTCGTAGATTTTCTCTTCCTGTGGAGTTGGCTTTTTCTCAGGATGATTTTCGTGATGTATATTATTTGACATTGTAATTTATCTATTTGATTAATGTTCGTGTTCTCCCGAATTACTCAATTTTGCATTGACAAAAAATGCTCCTTTCACCACCACTTCGGCATCTTTTGAAATTTCATTGACTGTCGTTATTGCCGTGTAACCCATATCAGAAGAACCTTTCACCACTTCAATCTTTTCAAAATTAATGGCTTTTGATTCTTTCTTTGGCGCTTTTTGTTCGTCCTGATGTTCGCTTTCTTCTTCGTGATGTTCTTCCGGTTTTTTATCAGTTTTAATGAAAATGTAGTATTTGCTGTCGGCTTCTACAATCGCTTCGTTAGGAACTGCGGATGTTGTACTTTTATCAAGACTTACGATTCCTGTGATGTTCATTCCATCTATTAATCCGGCTTTATTTCCTGTGACTGAACAGTGAACCGAGATGGTTTTGCTGTCATTTTCAAAAGATGAACCGATGCTGTAAATCTTAGCATCGTACTCGGTTTCGGGATTGTTAGTGAGTTTAAAATGAACGATTTGTCCAACTTTCATTTTAGGCATATCTTTTTCAAAAACCTGTAAATCCAAATGTAAAGAACCATTGTCAATCACTTCTGCAACAGGCGAGGAAATGTCGACATAACTTCCTATCTTCGAAGAAATATTGCTGACCGTTCCGCTGATTGGCGATGTAATAACTAAGCCAGACCTTAGATTTCCATTGCTGATATTCGCAGGATTAATTCCCATGATCTGAAGCTGTCTCTGCAAAGATGAACGTTGTGTTCTCAGAGTTTTCAGTTCAGCATCGGAACTTTGAAGGTTTTTCTTGGCTCCCGCATCATTATCAAACAATTCTTTTTGTCTTCTGTATTCCTGCTCTGCAAATGCAATCCTGCTTTTTACTGTTAGATATTGCTCCTGCAACTGGATATATTCCGGATTTGAAATGGAGGCAATTACCTGCCCTTTTCTTACAAAATCCCCGATTTGTACATTTAACGTTTTAATAATTCCGCCATACATTGACGTGATAGTCGCTTTGTTATTATTGGGAACTCGCAATGCACCGTTTGCTTTAATCGTAGAAGTCAGTTCTTTCATTTCGATTTTTCCCAAAGTGATGCCGACCGCTTTCATTTGTTCTTCCGTAAGGCTCGCAATGGTTTGTGGAGCTTCCTCGCCGTGTTCTTCGGTTTGCTCGGTTTTAATTTCACTTTCAGATTCTGTAGAAGCTTTCTTTTTTCCGCAGCTTACGAGAAAAACTAAGGCAAAAACTGTGTACATAATATGTTGTTTCATTTTATTGATCGATTAAAGAATTAATGTTAATTACAGACTGGTTGACTTGCTGAATGGATTCCAGATATTTCAGCTGAATATTGGTTGCGGTCTGTAAGGCAAAAAGATACTCAACGTAGGAAATTTCTCCGGTTTTGTAACCAAGTTGACCTGCCTTCACGATTTTTTCGGCATTAGGCAAAGCCTGATTGACGTAATATTCATATTGTTGAACGTCCTGCTGATATTGGCTCAACGCATTTTCTAACTGAGCGGTCAATTGTTTTTGTTGCAGTTTAGCATTGGATTCAGCGATTTGTTTCTGATAATCCAAAGATTGAATTCTCGCTTTGGTAGCGCCAAACGTCAACGGAATTGAAATACCGACGTTGGCAACATTGAACCTATTTCCAGCATTATAATATTTTTCCTGCCCATTCACAGTATGAAAACCAATAATCGACTGATTTGTGTAACCCAAACTGAACTCCGGCAAACCTTGTGATTTTTCTACATTTTTATTTTTCTCTGCAATTTCCATTTCCTGATAAAAAGCTTTAACCGTTGGATGACTGGCAATGGCTATGCTGTCCAGAACATATTCTGCCTTCAGTGGCTGATAATTTTTATTAAGTGGAATCTCGATTTCATCATCTGTATTGAGCAGAGTTTTCAGATTTTTGTAGGCATTTTTAAGATAGATTTTATTCTGATTCAATAAAAGATTGATTTCTCCTTTCTGAGTTTCCGCTGTGCTGATTTCTATTTTCTTGATGTCACCCGCATTAAATCTTACTGTTGCAATTCTGATAAAATCCTGATACAAACTGTCGAGTTTCATCAGTTTGGTCTGATTGTAATGCAGATATTCAATCTGATAAAAATAAGTTCTCACCTGTTTTGCCAATTCGTTAGCCGTAATTTCTCTGTTGATTTGTTTTCCTTTAATTTCTTCATTAATCAAATCCTTTCTTGCTTTAAACAAAGTAGGAAAAGGAATACTCTGAGAAATCGAAAACGACTGGTCAAATTTCGGACTGTTGTATTGCCCCAACTGCGCATTGAAATTCATTTTCGGAAGTTCATTGGCTGTTGGTTTCAAAGCTTCAGAAACTTTAATATCTAAATCTTTTGATTGGATTGAATAATTATTGCTTAAAGCCAATTCTGTTGCCTGTTCTACCGATAACGTTTTCGTAGTTTGGGCATTCAAAGTTTGTCCGAATAATAAAAACCCAAAAACCACAATCGTTGTAAAAGCTTTCATTTTAAAATGATTTTTTCTGAATTTAGTATTAAAAATAATATATAACATTGGCAAAACAAACAACGTCAGGAACGTTGCGGTTATCAATCCACCAATCACAACGGTTGCCAAAGGCTTCTGAACTTCCGCTCCGGCTCCGGTTGAAATGGCCATCGGCAAAAATCCTAATGAAGCTACCGCAGCAGTCATCAGAACAGGTCGAAGTCTGGTTTTGGTCCCTTCAAAAACACGTTTCAAAATATCGGTTTCCCCATCTTTTTCCAATTGATTAAATGTTCCTATGAGAACTATTCCATTTAAAACTGCCACACCAAATAATGCGATAAAACCAATTCCGGCACTGATACTGAAAGGCATATCTCTTATCATCAAAGCGAAAATTCCACCAATCGCACTCATTGGAATGGCGGTAAAAATCAATGCAGCCTGTTTGAACGATTTAAATGTAAAATAAAGCAGTAGAAAAATCAGAAGCAAAGAAACAGGAACAGCAATCATCAGACGTTTGCTTGCCGCCTGAAGATTCTCAAACTGTCCGCCATACGTGAAATAATATCCTGAAGGCAACTTGATTTGTTTATCCAATTTTGTCTGAATATCATTCACCACACTTTCTACATCACGGTCTTTCACATTAAATCCAATCACAATTCTTCGTTTTCCTTCTTCTCGGCTGATTTGTGACGGACCGAGTTTATAGCTGATATTAGCCACTTGAGAAAGCGGAATCTGATTTCCTGTATCTGTAGAAATCATCAGATTGTTGACGTCATCAATATTGGTTCTGTGAAGGCTGTCTAAACGAACAACCAGGTCAAAATGTCTTTCATTTTCAAAAACCTGACCTGCGGATTTTCCGGCGAAAGCGGTACTCAAGGTATTATTGACATCTTCGATATTCAGTCCGTAGTTTGCCATTCTTGTCCGGTCATATTCCACATTGATTTGCGGAAGCCCGCTGATGCGCTCAATCTGAGGAGCAGTTGTACCGTCAACGGTTTGAATTACCTTATTCACATTTTCAGCATAAATGGCAAGAGAATCCAGATTTTCACCAAAAATTTTCACTGCTACATCTTGCCGGATTCCTGTCATCAATTCATTAAAACGCATCTGTATCGGCTGGTTTTTCTCAAAGAAAACGCCGGGAATCAGTTCTAATTTTTCTGAAATTTCGTCAGCCAGTTCATCATAGGATTTTTTGATTTTCCAATCGCTTTGTGGTTTTAGAACAATAATTAAATCAGAAGCTTCCGGAGGCATTGGGTCGGTAGGAACTTCAGCAGAGCCAGTTTTTCCCACAACCATTTTTACTTCCTCAAAACTTTTGATAATTCTTGAAGCCTGCATCGATGTCTCGACACTTTGGGTCAATGAACTTCCCTGTGGTAAAATGCAGTGGAATGCAAAATCACCTTCTTGTAATTGTGGGATAAATTCGCCTCCCATTCTTGAAAAAATCACGATACAAACTGAAAACAAAATAACTGTGGCAGAAACGATGATGTATTTTAACTGTAAAGCTTTTCGTAATAAAGGCTGATAAATACTTTGAAGCTTGTTCATCATTTTATCCGAGAAATTTTCTTTTGTAGAAATTGTTTTAGATAAAAATAAGGCACTCATCATCGGAATGTAAGTCAGTGAAAGAATCAAGGCTCCTAAAATCGCAAAACCTACTGTTTTAGCCATCGGAGTGAACATTTTCCCTTCGACACCGACTAAAGTTAAAATTGGAATGTAAACTATTAAGATAATAATTTCGCCAAATGCTGCGCTGTTTCTGATTTTCGAAGCGGAAAGGAAAACTTCTTCATCCATCTCAGACTGCGTGAGTTTTTGAGTGGATTTTCTTAATCCTAAATGATGAAGTGTTGCTTCCACAATAATCACGGCTCCATCTACAATCAATCCAAAATCTATTGCGCCTAAGCTCATTAAATTGGCACTGACTCCGAAAACATTCATCATTCCCAATGCAAAAAGCAATGCCAAAGGAATAGCAGAAGCAACAATCAATCCCGCTCGGAAATTCCCTAAGAAAATCACAAGAACGAAAATCACAATCAATGCGCCTTCAATCAGATTTTTTTCAACCGTATTGATGGCTCTTCCAACCAAATCGGTTCGGTCAAGAAATGGTTCGATGACCACATCGTTGGGTAAAGATTTTTGGATGGTTGGGATTTTATCTTTAATTAAATTGACGACTTCATTGCTGTTGGCACCTTTCAGCATCATTACAATCCCACCAACGGCATCTACCTGACCATTGTAGGTCATTGCACCATAACGGATGGCGCTTCCCAATCTAACATCAGCAACATCTTTTATAAAAATCGGAACGCTTCCCGTTTTATTAATGATGGCAATGTTTTTAATATCTTCAAGAGAAGTCACAACGCCGATTCCACGGATGAAATAGGCATTTGGTTTTTTGTCGATGTACGCACCACCCGTATTCTGATTGTTTTTTTCCAATGCCGTGAAAAGGTCTGTGATACTTACTCCCATTGCCCTGAGACGATTGGGGTCGACGGCGACTTCATACTGCTTGAGTTCGCCACCGAAACTGTTGACTTCTGCAACGCCGGGCGTTCCGTTCAGCTGTCTTCTGACAATCCAATCCTGCATTGTGCGCAGTTCTTTGGATGAATATTTCTTTTCGCTTCCTTTTTTCGGATGAAGAATATATTGGTAGACTTCGCCTAAACCTGTACTGACTGGCGAAAGTTCCGGTGTTCCAACACCTTTCGGGATTTCCTCGGCTGCTTCTTTTAAATTTTCACTAATGAGCTGTCGGGCAAAATACACGTCAACATTTTCTTTAAAAACGACAGTAATGACTGACAATCCGAATCTTGAGATGCTTCGGGTTTCCTCGATATCAGGAATATTGGCAATGCTCTGCTCAATGGGGAAAGTCACCAATTGTTCCACTTCCTGTCCGGCCAAAGTTGGACAAACGGTAATGATCTGAACCTGATTATTGGTAATATCAGGAACTGCATCTATCGGTAATCTGGTGGCGCTCCAAACGCCCCAAATAATCAACAACAAGGTCATTATGCCAATGACAATCTTGTTCTTGATGCTAAATTTTATGATTTTATCTAACACAGAATTTGATTTAATTTTTTATTGAAATTGCTGCAGAATAATGAGCAGACGAGTAAAATCATCATTCAGAATACAGCAAACGTACTATTGTAGACACTGCATCAAATGCAACGTCTTTCAAAAACTTGATAAAAAATTAAATCTTAGGAGGTTGCCAGATATGGTCGTAAACCTGATAGGCAATATTGTTCTTGTGAAAAAGAATCTTTTTGGAAAAATAGACCAGAATAGTTGAAGGAATTTCGAATAAAGGTTCAATCTTAAAAGCAGTAACTGTTATTTGACAACAGCTGCAAAAACAGAAAGGGGAACAGGTATCATCTTTCTCTGTAGAATGAGAATTCTCTCCATTCGGTAAAATTTCAGAATGATTAACAGAAACCGACTGTGCATTAACATCACTGCAAGGCATTATCAATAATGCCATGAAGTAGATCGTCAATATTAGTCTTAGAAATTTCACCTGACAAATGTATAAAAAATAGTTCGCATACATTCACATATTTGCTGCTTTAAATCAAATAACCTAATCTTGAATTTAATGAAAAAATGTGAATATTTTGTGTAATCAATTACTTTTTAGTGAGATGCTGGTAGTTTTTGGTAATTGAAATGAACTGCAAAGCACATGAAATCATTAAAACGAAGCAGTTAAAAATTAAAAAAAAATGACACAATAAAATGATTATCAAATCATTAAACAGTAGAAATCGCTCCCTTATCATATACTTAAAGATATGGCTGCATATTATTTAAAATCATTAGTTTTAAAATACTATCCTATCGTTTCAGAATGACGCTGGATTGAAACATAATTATAAAAAAAATGACCAGAAGTAATATAGCATTTTTTATCGTCGGAACAGTAATCTCAATTTCCGTTCACGCACAGCAAAATTTAAAACTAAATTATAACAAACCTGCAGAAAACTGGAATGAGGCTTTGCCCATCGGAAACGGAAAGCTGGGCGCAATGGTTTTTGGTGGAGCCATCCAGGAGCATCTGCAGTTGAATGAAGAAACCATTTGGGCTGGTGAGCCCGGAAATAATGTTCCAAAAAATACGTTTGACAGTATTAAGAAAGTTCGCCGGTTAATCAATGAAGGTCAGTTTGAAAAAGCTCAGGATCTTACCAACAATACTTATCCGAGAACAGCTCCTAAAGATTTAAATTACGGAATGCCATACCAAACTATGGGCGATTTGTTTTTGGACTTTAAAGGCCATGAAAACTTCAAAAATTATAACAGAACTTTAGATATAGAAAAGGCAATCAGCACAGTTTCTTACGAAGTTAATGGTGTGACTTTCAAACGTGAAATTTTTTCGTCATTTGCGGATAATGTGATTATGATTAAATTAACTTCCAGCAAAAAAGGAAGTCTTAATTTCAATATCAATGCTTCTACTCCACATCTGAAAAAATCAATTTTTACTGAGAAAAACCAATTGGTCATCAACGGAACAAGCGGCTCCGTGGATAACAAAACAGGTAAAATTAATTTTAAAACCATCGCTCTTCCCGTTTTAAAAGGTGGAAAACTGACGTCGACCGAAGATCAATTAAATATTTCAGGAGCTGATGAAGTGGTCATTTATGTTTCTATTGCCACCAATTTTAAAAAATACAATGACCTTAGCGGAAATCCTGATGCGAGAGTTTCAGAATATTTAAAATCAGCTTTAAATAAAAAGTACGACGCTGAACTCAAGGCTCATATTGATAAATATCAAAAATATTTCAAACGGGTAAGTCTAGATTTGGGAACAAATGAGCAGGCGAAAAAAACAACCGATATCAGAATCAAAGAGTTTGGAAATTCCAGCGACCCGGATTTGGTGGCTCTCTATTTTCAGTTTGGAAGATATCTTTTGATTTCCTCGTCACAACAGGGAACGCAGCCCGCAAACCTTCAGGGAATCTGGAATTATCAATTGAATCCTGCGTGGGACAGCAAATACACAGTTAACATTAACACAGAAATGAATTACTGGCCGGCAGAAAATACCAATCTTTCCGAAATGCACGAACCTTTGTTTGATATGATTCAGGATTTGTCGGTTACCGGACAAGAATCTGCCAAAGAAATGTACCATGCAAGAGGCTGGAATATGCACCACAACACAGACCTTTGGAGAATTACAGGAATTGTGGACGGCGGTTTCTATGGAATGTGGCCGATGGGCGGCGCATGGCTTACCCAACACGTCTGGAACCATTTTCTGTATACCGGAGATAAAGAATTTCTGAAGAAAAACTACGAAGCTTTGAAAGGCTGCGCCTTATTTTATTTGGATGTACTCCAACAAGACCCTTCGAAAAAATATCTTGTTGTGTCGCCATCAATGTCTCCAGAAAATAAGTACTTTAAAAATGTAAGCATCACTGCAGGAACTACGATGGACAATCAGTTGGTATTTGATGTGTTTAATAATTTCATCAATGCTTCCAAAGCTTTAAATCAGGACAAAGGTCTTTCGGATGAGATAAAATCGGCTTTGAGCAAACTTCCGCCAATGCAAATCGGACAACACGCCCAATTACAGGAATGGCTCACCGATATGGACAGAACCGATGATAAGCACAGACATATTTCTCATCTGTACGGTTTGTTTCCATCAGGTCAGATTTCGCCATTCAGAAACGCAAATTTAGCGGAAGCAGCAAAGAATTCTATGATTTACCGTGGCGATAAATCCACAGGTTGGTCAATGGGTTGGAAGGTAAACTGGTGGGCAAGATTATTGGATGGAAACCGAGCTTTTAAATTAATTTCCGATCAATTGTCACCTCCACAAGTGATAACGAAAGGAGAATCCGGTGGAACCTATCCTAATCTTTTGGATGCGCATCCGCCGTTTCAAATCGACGGAAATTTTGGCTGTACATCAGGGATTGCAGAAATGTTGTTGCAAAGTTATGATGGTTATCTTTACTTACTTCCAGCACTTCCCGATGCTTTAGCAAACGGCTCTGTGAAAGGATTAAAAGCAAGAGGTGGTTTTGAAATTGATATGGACTGGAAAAATTCCAAGCTGACAAAACTGACCATCAAATCTACTTTGGGTGGAAATGCGAGAATTAGATTTGCAAAAGATATTCAGCTAAAATCAAAAACAACTTTCATCACGGCAAAAGGTGAAAACCCCAACGAATTTTATCAGGTTAATGCTATCAAAACGCCTTTGAAATCTGATAAGGCTGAAATGAAAGGATTCGCTGTTACAGAAACTCAACTTTTTGATTTTAATACTGAAAAAGGTAAAACTTATAGTTTTGAGGTGAAATAATTTAACCTTTACTTGAACTAAAAACTCCTGATAAAAAATATTTATCAGGAGTTTTTTTTATTATAAAGTTTTTAACTCTAATAAATATTCGCCAAACCACCATCCAACGGAATACTCGTTCCGGTAATGTAAGCCGCATATTCTGACGCCAAAAATGCTACGAGATGACCGTATTCTTCAGGTTTTCCTAAACGTTTCATCGGGATTTTGTTTTCTCTGGCTTCTTTAATTTCTTCAGGTGATTTTCCAGTTTGTTCAGATTCAACTTTAATTAATTTCTGAATTCTCTCGGTATCAAAATAGCCGGTCAACACGTTATTGATGGTCACATTATGTTGCGCCACTTCATTAGACAAAGACTTTGACCACGCCGCAACCGCAGAACGGATGGAATTTGAAAGCACTAAATTATTGATAGGTTCTTTCACAGACAACGAGGAAACATTGATGATTCGTCCGTTCTTTTGTTCAATCATATAAGGTAAGGCCAAAGCGGTCGTCTCGCAAACGGTTTTGAAAAGCAAATCGAAAGCTTTCTGAAAATCATCAACGCCTTTATCGACCGCCATTCCCGGCTCGGGACCGTTTGTATTGTTGACCAGAATATCGATATTGTTTTCTTTAAAATAATTTGAAATAATCGTTTTAAAACTTTCAAAATCAGAAAAATCCGCAACGAGATATTGGTGTTTTTGATGTTCGTTAATGACAGGAAGTTCAGCAACAGAATTTTTAAGTTTCTCTTCATTCCGAGCCATTATAGTTACGTTAGCTCCGCATTTTGCGAGTTCGGTGGCGATACCTAATCCTATTCCTTGCGTAGCTGCACCGACTAGAGCGTTTTTATTTTTGAGGTCAATATTCATAACAGATTATTTTTAAGCTATTGTTGATTTTAATCAAACTGTATTAAGAGATAAATTTACCAAAAGATAAGTTTGGAAATAGCAATCTGGCTGAATAATTTATCTATTGCAGCAGTACAAAATAATGATTGTTGTAAAGCAAATTTCATTAAATTTATTGTTTAATTTAAGTAGATGAATGACATTTTTAAAATGTTCAAAATAGATTTAGCTGAATCCCAAAGAATCAGCCAGTTAGACAATGAACCACACAACCACGATTTCGAAGAATTACTCATTGGAAAATCAGGTCAGCTGGAACATTTTATCGATTTTAAATCTCAGGTTATGGACGCGCCGTTCGTCAGCTTCATTGCGCAGGGCAAAGTTCATCGCGTGAGACCATTGGCAAAAGATGGAAAATGTGACATCTGGGCGATTCGTTTTAAAAGTGAATTCATTGCTAATACGGTTTTTCAGCTCTACTCTACGTATCACGACAAAGCGAACATTTGTCTGAAAACAGATGAATGTTTTGACAGATTGAATGTCATTTGTGAAATTATCTTTCAGGAATACAATCAACCAAACCCCGATTTGTCAGTTATACGACAATTGCTCAGCAGTCTATTTACAATTATTGAGTCCGAACGAAAAAAACTCAACCTCAATAATGATGAATCCAAAAAAATCCAGAGCAATACGTTCAAGAATTTTTTAAAACTTCTCGATGAGCATTTTATGGAAGCCAAAGATGTGAATTTCTATGCAGAGAAGCTTTTTATGAGTACAAGAAACTTGAATCTTATCTGTCAGGATATTTTGCATCAAAGCGTCTCAGAAATTATTGAAACCAGAAAACTGACCGAAGCCAAAAATCTCCTAATCACCACCGATAAGACTATTGCGGAGATTGGCTACGAGCTTGGCTTTAATGAAAAAACCTATTTTACCCACGCTTTTAAAAAGAAATCCGGCTTCACGCCTTCGGAGTACCGAAAAGAAATGGCAAAGATCATTTCCTAAAATCACAACTATTCTGCCGATTTGTGTTATCTCTTCATATCGTTTGTTTCGGAAATTTGTACCATAATTTTTAAACAAACAAAAAATGAAAACATCATTCTTAACAAAAGGATTAATCGCTGCAGCATTCGTAACAATGTTCACAGCCAACGCACAAACTAAAAAGTCAGCTGAATCTGATAAAGCTTTAAAACAAATTAAAGAATTAGCTGCGTCCAACGAAATTATCGCTAAAAACTTAGCCACTTTCGACACTTTGGATTACACCGTATTCAGCAACAGAGACTGGACGAGACTTCACGAAAGCCACGCCAAAGATATCCTGGTACATTTCCCGGACGGACACACCGAAAAAGGAATTGAGCAACACATCAAAACTTTGGACGCAATGTTCGTTTACGCACCGGATACAAGAATCAAAGAACACCCGTTTAAATTGGGTAGCGGAAATATGACTGCCGTGATGGGTTATATGGAAGGGACTTTCACCAAACCAATGCCGCTTGGTGACGGAACATTCATTCAGCCAACAGGTAAAAAATTCAAACTGCCAATGGCAACCATCGGAATCTGGAACACAGACGGAACAATGAGCGAAGAGTATCTGTTCTGGGACAACAAGTCTTATATGGACCAAATTATGAACAAATAACAAATCTGGTTACAGGTTTTTTATGAATAGAAAAGATTTTTTAAAAGCTATGGCACTTTTACCACTTGGAGCCGCTGCGATGAAACTCAATACATTGCACAGTTTAACAGACAATCTGGCTCCCACAGAACGAATGCCGGTACTTTTTTTGGGACACGGAAACCCGATGAATGCAATTGATGACAACATCTTTACAAAGGGTTTCCAGGCTGTCGCAAAAACATTGCCGAAACCGAGAGCAATCCTTTGCATCTCTGCACACTGGGAAACCAAAGGAACATTTGTGACCGCAATGCAGCAGCCACAGACCATTCACGATTTTGGCGGATTTCCTCAGGCATTATTTGATGTGCAATATCCTGCGCCGGGAAGTCCGGATTTGGCTTTGGAAACACAGAAACTCATTACTTCGACACAAGTTGGACTGAATGAAGACTGGGGGCTTGACCACGGATGCTGGACGGTTGTAAAATTTCTTTATCCCAACGCAGATATTCCTGTTGTCGAAATGAGTATGGACTATACCAAAGGTCCTGAATATCATTATGCTTTAGGAAAAGAACTTTCAGCATTGAGAAGAAAAGGCGTCTTAATTATCGGAAGTGGTAATACCGTTCACAATCTGAGAATGGCCGCGTGGGATAAAATGATGGTTCCAGGATATGCTTTTGACTGGGCAACAACTGCGAATGAAAAACTGAAAAACCTCATCACAGATGGCGACCACAAATCTTTAATCAGATATGACCAGTTGGGAAAAGAAGTTCAAATGTCTATCCCAACTCCTGAACATTATTTACCTCTACTCTACACGTTGGGCTTACAAGAAAAAGATGAAAAGGCGACCATCTTCAATGACGGTCTGGTGGCAGGTTCACTGAATATGATGTCGGTAAAAATCGATAAAGCGTGATAAAAACAAAGTATGTTTGGGCGTTTGCTTTTTTAGCGTCCATAATTTTAATCAGTTTAAGTTTTAAAATGATAACAACAGACAAAAAACCGAGCTTACATTATTTGGTAAGACAACCCAAAATAAAAACGGAGAAAACACCATTGGTTATTTTAATGCACGGTGTGGGAAGCAATGAACAGAATATGTTTTCTTTTGCAGATGCTTTACCAGACAACTTTTTGGTAGTTTCCGCAAGAGGACCTCTGACTTTAAGACCCAATGGCTATGCGTGGTTTCAGGCGCAGATTATGCCGGACCGTTCTATCATCAATGAGGAGCAGGCGGAAAACTCAAGAAAAGAAATCATACAGTTTATTGATGATTTGAAAAATGTGGAGGATTTCGATGAAGAGCAGGTGTATCTGATGGGATTCAGTCAGGGTGGAATTATGAGTTACAGCGTGGCTTTGACGGAACCTGAAAAAATAAAGGGAATCGCCGTGATGAGCGGAAGATTGCTTTCTGAAGTAAAACCACTCATTGTATCAGATGAAAGACTGAAAAAGCTGAATATCTTTGTTTCCCACGGAACACACGATTCTGTTTTGAAGTTCGGATATGCAACAGACGCTGTAGATTATCTTCGCAGCAAAGGTTTACAGCCTGAGTTCCATCAGTATATGGAAGACCATACTATTAACCAGCAGATGTTGGGCGACGTTGTGAAATGGCTTTCCAATCAGTCGAAATAATCTCAATTATACATAAAAAAACAGGAACAATTTAAATATCGTTCCTGTTTTTTTATAACTGACTTCAAATTATTGAGCCGGATAAATTTTCAAATTCCTAAAATATCCTTCCGTTCCTATATCTACAAAAAGCCCTACAAAACCGGATGCATCTGCGCCCATTTTCAGGTCGTTCACAATCAGATTCGGTTGTTTTGCATTGTCAATGTAGAGTTTTGCTTTCGCTCCTTTCACTTCAATTTTAAGTTTTATCCAACGGTTCAAAGCCATATCCGCATAAGTTTCGTAAACGCCAGGCGCTGATTTCCTTGAATCGGTAAATTTAAAATCAGGATAAGAAAAATACTGGATGCTTCTGTTTCGTCTCAGCTGGTCGTCTGCCATTCCGTTGGTTGGTCGGATGTATATGCTCTCGAATTTTGAATTGTCATCATTAATTCTAAAAGCCAGACCGATAAATCCTCTGGCGTGCTCCGGCGCATCCGGAAGCAATCTTGAAAGGACTTCCACCTCGATCACTCCATCTTTGAATTGCAGATCATTCAGTTTAACATAGGTCGCTTCATCATCTTTTACCACTGATTTTGACTTGATGACTTTCACCGCTTTCTTTCCTTCGATTTTTTCTATTGAAACTGAAGTTTGCACCGCTGTAAAATTTGAATCTTCAAGTTTGATATTCTGTGCGGAAATATTGGATGTCGAAATCATTAAAGTAGTTACTAGGGGTAAAGATATTAAAGACTTCTTCACAACTTTTTTAAATTTGATAATTCTAATCATATTTTAGTTTTAAAAAAAGCCGAAAAAATTCCGGCTCATTTTGTTATTTTGATTTGTTGTACATATATCTTGCAATCTTCCACTGTCCGCCAACTTTTTTCAAAACAAAAGTTTCCCTGAAATCATCCTCAACCGTTTGGTTGCTTGATTTGATGACAAAAGAACCCTTGGAAGTAGACGCTACAAATGCGTAATCTTTATCAACAACAACCTCGCCAAGCGAAACATTCAGGTTGTATTTAAAATTATCAAACACATATTGAAACGTTCCTTTAACCTGCTCAGAACCAGTCGCTGTTGGCGCACCAGGAGCCAAAAGAACACCATCTGTTGTAAATAAAGACACCACTTTTGAAGCGTCTGAACTGTTCAAAGCTGCAAAGTAATCTTTCACAAGTTTTTCAACTTGTGTTTTATCTGAAGTCGATTTTGCAGAAACTTCTTTTGTATTTTGTTTTTGTGCATTCACTGTGGATGAAAATCCCATCGAAAGTGCGAACACTGCAAGCGCTGTAATTGCTGTTTTCTTCATAATTTTTTATTATTAAATATTGAAACAAAACTACCGTTAATGATTCATAGGCCTCCATAAACAAGATTAAGAAAAACCCTTAAACTAGTTTAAGGGTTTATACAAATTGGATGGTTTTACTTAATTTGAATTACAAAGCTACATTTAAAACTTTTTCCTCGGAATAAACAAGACCTTCATAACAAGCGTTATAAATATCTTTCAACTCTTCAACGGTTGGTTTTCTTGGGTTGAAACCTGTACAAGGGTCCAAGAAAGCATTGTTTGCCATAAAATCCAGGTTCTTGTCCCAATCTTCACGAGAAATCCCGAATTCTTTGATTGACGATTGGTTGTTAACTTCAGTTCTTAGATTTTCGATAGCTTGAGCCAATTCTTCTGTAGTTTCTTTACCAATTACTTTAGCCAAATCAGGAAAACGACTGCTTTCTTTTGAGTTGAAACGAATCACATTCGGTAAGAAAATGGCGTTTGCAGCACCGTGAGGAACGCCAAACAAAGCACCAACCTGATGAGATAATGAGTGAACAATTCCCAACCAAGCATTGTTGAAAGCCAATCCTCCCATAAAAGAAGCATCGTGCATATTCTGACGGGCTGTGATATTAGTTGGATTTTGTACCGCTTCTTTCAGATTGTCAAAAACGATTTTCAAACCACCTTTAGAAAGTGCATCTGTAAAATTATCGTCGATGTTTGAAACATAAGCTTCCACACAATGTGTCAAGGCATCCAATCCTGTGTTAGAAGTTACGTGAGCTGGCATCGATGCGCAGATTTCTCCATCAATGATTGCAATGTCAGGAGTCAATTCGTAAGAAACGATTGGATATTTTACACCTTTTTCACGGTCTGTGATTACGGCAAGACCTGTTGTTTCAGTTCCTGTTCCGCTGGTTGATGGGATGGCAATGAATTTCGCTTTTTGTCTTAAGGTAGGAACGGTGAAAGGTGTGATCATTGCTTCGAAGTCAGCATCAGGATATTCATAGAAAACCCACATCATTTTTGCTGCGTCGATTGCTGAGCAACCACCGATTCCAACAATCCAGTCCGGCTGAAATTCCTTCATCATCTCTGCACCTTTGAGGCAAGTTTCTGATGACGGGTCTTCCTCAACACCTTCATAAGTTTTAGTTTCGATTCCTGCTTCATTGAGATAAGCGATGGCTTTGTCCAGAGTTCCGCTTTTTTTCATCGAACTTCCGCCGGTTACCAAAACTGCTTTTTTACCTCTGATATTTTTTAATTCTTCAAGACTTCCAGCGCCGTGGAACACCTCTCCAGCTATAAATAACTTACTCATTTTTGTATTATATTTTGCGTTAAAATTATAGTACAAAGGTAGGTCAGTCAGAAAGCGAGGTGTTATATAATTGGGTCTATCTGTTATAAATTTGAGCCAGTTCTTCCTGAAGTTCGGTTGGCGTTTCCTTTAATTTTGTTTTTACGAATTTGTTGAGTGCTGAAGGTGAGCTGAATCCCAGTTCCAATGAAATCTGCTTATGGGAAAGGTCTGAAAACAATAATAATCTTTTGATTTCCTGCATAATACGGTTATGAATGGCATTGATGGCTGTTTCATCACAATGCTTTTTGCTAATATTGTTCAGCTTCTTGGTAGTGATTGCCAATTTTGAAGCGTAATACTGCACGGTTCGCTCATTTTTGTAGCGTTCGTTCAGCATTTTTTTGAAACGAATATACAGTGTTTTATCACTTTCGTGTTGTAAAACCGGATGCTGACCGTGAACCAATTCAATCAATCCAAGAAGAAAAATTTTGATATAAAAACGCGCCTGCTCTTTTCGGACAAGACTTGGGTCGAGATAAACATTCTCAATATCAACAGCGAGCTTCTTTGACTGTTCAAATTCTGACGGTGAAAGAAAGACACAATTGAGATGCGTCGCTAAATCAACATTGTAGGAAAGCAGTTCGTTTTTTAGAATATCAGAACAAAAAAGAATTTCTTCAAACAGAATAATTTTACCTGAAATATCCGAAGAAATTTTGCTGATGAAAGAAATCTGTTCAGGAAAAATAATCGATATTTTACCCGCATTGAGTTTGAACTTTTGGTCTTCAATCTGCAATTCCATCTCTCCCGACTCCACCAAAAAAATACAGAAGTGGTCCTTCTTGTGAGGTCCGAGATAATTTTCTAGATTCGATGGCGTCAAATCAAAAGCCCTGAAAGACAAATTCTGGTCTTCGGGTTTTTGTATATTTTTTTTAATTTCTAAACGTTCCAAATTCTAAATTTTAATCATTAACAAGGTCATTTTTTCTTCACAATATTCTTTCTCACTTTGCTCAGAAATTCTGAGGTAATTCCCAGATAGGAAGCAATCTGTGTATTGGGTAATCTCTTAATCAATTCTGGAAAATCTCTCTGAAAATTAAGGTACCTTTCTTCGGCCGTAAAACTGATGCTTTGTAATATTCTGTCCTGAAAATTGATAAACTTCCTTTCGTTGATAATCCTGAAATTCCGGTCAAACTTATGATAATTGATATATAAATAAAGCAGGTCTTCGTGACTGATTTGCAGAACGACCGACGGTTCCAGAGCCTCGATGCTCAGTCTGCTCGGTTTCTCATCATAAAAACTTTGGATATCGGCAATCCATTCATTTTCAATCGCAAATTGTAGATTGTGTTCTTTAAAATTGGAATCCACCGCATACATTTTGAAACATCCGGAAACCACAAACGAAATATGTCCACAGACATTCCCTTCCTGCAGCAGAACACCTTTTCTTTTGAGTACTTTCTTTTTGAAAAGCCTTCTAACCTCTTCCTCCTCTTTTTCATTTAAAGCAAAAGAACTGTTGAAACTGCCAATCAATACATCCAATGGGTTTTCTAAATTTTGACTTCTATCCAAAGTGTTATTTTTTTAAATATATGTAAAGATATTATTTTAGAATCATCTCAAATTTGAAAGTAGAAAAATCAAAAGACATCTAAAATGAGATGTCTTTCGAAAATATGTAATAATTAATCAAAAAAATTGATCCAAATTTAAAATGCACTGTCTACAACGCCACCATCCACACGCAATGCTGCACCTGATGTTGCTGAAGATAGCGGGCTTGCTACGTACACTACAAGATTAGCAACTTCTTCAGTCGTAGCCCAACGCTCAATGACAGACGAAGGTCTTTTTTCTTTAATAAAATCTATCTGAGCCTGCTCAACAGAGATTCCTTTTTCTGCAGCAATTTTATCAAACATCTTTTCTGTTCCTTCGGCTAAAGTTGGTCCGGGAAGAACAGCATTCACGGTGACATTAGTTCCTTTCATCAATTTTGCCAGACCTCTGCTTAAAGCTAAATAAGCTGTCTTTGTAACTCCGTAAAGAATCATATCTTCAGGAATATTAATGGCAGATTCACTGGAAATAAAAATAATTCTACCCCAATTTTTGGCTTTCATTAAAGGCGCATAATGACGAGATAATCTTACGCCACTCAAAACATTCACCTCAAAATCGTTGAGCCATTCTGCATCTTCCGTCGTTTCAAAAGGCTGGTCGCCATAAACGCCAACATTGTTGACCAAAATATCGATTTCGGGCAAAGCTTTGATTAAATCATTAACTTCAGAAACCTTAGAGAAATCTGCCGCAATTCCTTCTACAACTGCATCCGGAACTTCCTTCTTCAGTCTGGTAATCGCTTCATTTATTTTCTCATCTGTTCTTCCATTGATATAAACGGTGGCTCCTTCACGAAGAAGTCCCAAGGCAATTCCAAAACCTATTCCGCCTGTAGAACCTGTGACCAGAGCTTTCTTTCCTTTTAACTGTAAATCCATTTTAATTTTATTATTAAAGCGTACATCTTCTGTATGAAGTGTAATTTTCAAAGTTCCACTAAAAACAGAAGATGTACGCATAAACTAGTTGAAGAATCTATCTTAAACTAGTGTAAGATTGATAATGTTATTTTAAGGTTTCGTTGCTTTCACGTCAACGCCTATCTCAATATCTTTGCTAATCATCCATTCTGCAGGGTCTGCTTCGTTAGTTCCGAATTTGATTCCCCAATCTGTACGGTTTACGGTCAATTTTGCTTTCACAGAAACTGTTTTGTCAGCAACCTGTACATTGGCAGGAAAAGTTACATTCAACGTTTTTCCCTGTAAAGTCAGGTTACCACTGATGGTTTTGTTGGCACCTTCCACAGCATCGGTTGTAGCCGCAGCCAAGTCTTCAACTTTGGTCACTTTAAATTCCGCAGTCGGATTTTTTTCTACATCAAAGAAGTCTGCACTTTTCAGGTGCCCTTCCAATTCAGCATAGTTTTTATCTTTTTCGGTAACAGAAGCAGGGTCAACTTTCAATGATTTCATATCGATTACAAATTCTCCAGCGTTCAACTGTCCGTCAGCTAAAGACAATTCTCCTGATGATACCGAAAGTGTTCCCCATCTTGGTGCAAATCCACCTTTGTGAAATGCTTTCCAATTCACAACTGAAGATGTAGTATCAACAGCAAAAACATCTCCTTGCTTTTCAGCAACCTGCTGTTCCTGAGAAGGCGTTTGTGTAGAATTTTTGTTACAAGAAGCAAGAAGTAAACCTACTCCTGCCAATGCGATAATGCTTAATTTTTTCATTTTGAAATTATTTTTAATTAATTATACTGCAAATTTCCAAAAAACGGCGTCCTAAAAATTACACTTATCGGAAGAATGATTGTGATTTTGAGTAATTGCCTGCTTAAAATCAGACAACTTCTTTGGTCGGATTTTCATATGACTCGCTGACAGATGGAAAATCGCTGTTTTTGACATCAAGAATATAATTATTTACCGCTTTCTTGACTGTATCGCCCAATTCTGCATATTTGCGTACGAACTTTGGCAAGAATTCCTGATTCAATCCGAGCATATCGTGGACGACCAAAACCTGACCGTCAACCTGCGAACCTGCACCGATCCCGATAACCGGAATCCTCAACGACAGAGCGATTTCTTCTGCCAAAGCTGCAGGAACTTTTTCCAATGTAACGGCAAAACATCCTACTTCCTCTAAAAGTGCGGCATCATTTTTAAGTTTTTGCGCTTCCATTTCAGATTTTGCACGCAATCCGAATCCGCCATATTGATGTACCGACTGAGGCATCAGACCGAGATGTCCCATTACGGGAATTCCAGCGGCAATTATTTTTCTGATATCGGGCAACAGCTCCTCTCCGCCTTCTATCTTCAAAGCTTCAGCTCCGGTCTCTCTCATAATTCTGATGGCGTTGTGCAAGGAATCTATCGGGTCACCGGAACACGTTCCGAAAGGCATATCGACAACAATAAGCGCATTCTTCACCGCTCTTTTTACAGACTTGGCGTGATAAATAATTTCATCGAGCGTTACGCTTAAAGTAGTTTCATAACCAGCCATTACATTACCGGCAGAATCTCCAACAAGGATGGCATCAATACCAGCCTGGTCGACCAATTTTGCCATAGTATAATCGTAAGCAGTCAACATACTTATTTTTTGGCCTTTTTCCTTCATTTTTCTGAAAACCTGGACGGTAACTTTACTTTTAGCTGTTGCTTTATTTACTGACATTTCTTTTGAATAGATATTAGCTGGTTGATGATCTTTGATAACAAAGTGAATTCACAAAGATCGCATTGCTCATTCGTCTATCACATAGAAAAAAGAAAGCAACATATATCTAAAAGTAAGATAAAGATCTTTATATTTGTTAAAAGCTGCATAGTGACCACGGTAAAATCAAATAAAGAGCTTGAAGTCAAAGAACTTGAACTTTCTGAGATCAGCAAAAATATTGGATTGGAAATGAATGATTCCGATCTGATCATTTATGACTCTTTGAAGTACGATTCGGAAATTTTTGAGAACAAGCCTTTTCGCTCAGGACATTTCTCCATCATCTTTATCATCAAAGGCCTCTTAACTTTGAAAGTCAACCTTCTGGAATATCAGTTGAAAGAGGATGGTGTTATCATTATTCCGCCTTCAGCAATCAGACAGTTCAAATGGGAAAATAACGAGACCCATTTCATTTCTCTCCTCTTCACGCCTGATTTTTTGAAGACCTCTGGGATTTTAGGAAAATATTTTAATGTTGCCAATTTTATAAGAGAAGGCCTACCATCCTACAGAACTATCCACGGAAATGATAAGAAGCTACTGATTGATCTGATCAAAATTATGGCAGAACTTCAGGAGCGGAAAGATGATCAGGAACTTCATTCTGAAATGGTCAAAAATGTCTTCAAGTCGATTCTCCTCAAAGTAAAAACTTATTATGATGAGATGGAGACCGACCAGGATTACTCGAATACGCTCATTTACAAATTCATTAAACTATTATCACAATTTTATCTCACCAGCAGAGAAGTTACGTTCTATTCTGAGAAATTGTCCATTAATGAAAAGTATCTCTCGCAGCTTCTCAAGAAGAAAACCGGAAAGACAGCGCGGCAGTTTATCACAGAAATGGTGGTTTTGGAGGCCAAAGTTTTGTTGGATAACAAAGCGTTGCCCGTAAAACAGATCGCAGATCATCTGAACTTTGAAAACCAGTTTCATTTCAGTAAGTTTTTCAAGCAATATTCCGGGATATCTCCGAACAATTACCGCAAGCAGCTTTATGAGATCACTATTTGATTTTTCTAAAAATCATTTTCCCTTTCCAAAAGTTCGATCTGAAAAATGACCTCTTCCTTTTTTACCGGATAATCCTTTGAATAAACAATTTGATCATAGACATCATCGAAGAGTTTCATATAGGTGCTTTTTGAAGTGTTGACGAATTCTTCAATCTTATTTCCTTCAGTGTCTAGCGTTGTCAACAATCCATCATTCTGATTTTCTAATGCATAAAATTCATCCTTTGGACTTGTTCCTTTCAGCAGTTGATCTTCCTGAATATCGCTTCTGTTTTTGATGAAGCTTCCTTTGGTTCCTCTCAACTTAAACGCAGGTTCCATATCTGCCGTTGAAAGATTTGAACTTGCAAAGACAGTCAGGTCTTCGGGAAATTTAAAAACGTAACTGAAAAAATCGATGATATGTGGATTGACGGTTTTTGATGTTGTTTTAACCACACTCACAGGCATTCCAAATAAACTGATGATCTGGTCCAAAATATGAGGTCCCAAGCCATAAACGATATCACGTCCTCTATGCTCAGACTTCGGCATCTGTGCTATCTGATCTTTGTGCAAATTGAAATCATATCTGAAATGCACCTCCTTCAGTTTTCCCAAACGTCCACTTTCTATCACTCTCTTAACCGTCAAAAAATCCGTGTCGTATCTTCTGTTTTGATAAAGAAGCAAATGTCTTTGTTCCGCTTCAGCAAGATTGAACAATTCCTTAATTTCCGAGCTTATGATGGTAGCCGGTTTTTCAAGCAGAACGTGTTTACCAGCCAACAAAGCTGCTTTGGCGTGTTCAAAATGAAGATGATCCGGAGAATTGACAACTATAAGATCGATCGATTTGTCATTCAAAATCTCCTCCACAGAATCATAGCTTATGATATCGGGATATATCGTTTGTGCTTTTTTATGATTGCGTTCAACAATCGCTTTTAGTTCAAAACCCTGATGGGCGTTAAGAAATGGTGTGTGAAAGGCACTTCCCGATTTTCCGAAAGTTAAAACTCCTGCTTTGATAATTTGATGCGTCATATTTATCTTTCAATTAAAATCATCAACTGACCATCACAAAGAATCAGATTCTGAATAGTCGGTTGATGATCAATATAAAAATATTAATTCATTTAATAGAAATTCGGTGTTGGATTCAGGTCTTTTTTTTGCCACTGATGCCAGTAAGGATAGATAGGCGGAACTGTGCTTGCCTCATCCAGTTTTTTGATCTGGTCAATGGTCAGGTTCCATCCCACTGCGCCGAGATTTTGTTTCAGCTGCTCTTCATTTCTAGCACCGACAATAATGCTCGACACTGTTGGTCGCTGTAGCAGCCAGTTAAGAGCAACTTGGGCGACAGTCTTTTCCGTTTCCTCTGCAATTTCTTCCAGAGTATCAATAATATTGTAAAGTACTTCCTCATTGACTGCCATATCCGGAACCGGACTTCCACCCTGAGCTACACGCCCATCTTGAGGAATTGGCTTGTTCCGACCGTATTTCCCGCCCAATCTTCCGGCAGCCAAAGGAGACCAGATGATTGCTCCCACTTTTTGGTCAAGTGCCAACGGCATCAATTCCCACTCGTATTCACGGTTGTTCAAAGAGTAATAGACCTGATGTCCAACATATTTGTTCCAACCATATTTTTCAGAGATCGCCAGCGACTTCATCAGATGCCATCCTGAGAAATTGGAAGCTGCAAGATATCTTATTTTTCCACTCTGGACCAGATCGTCTAAAGTACGCAGGGTCTCTTCTACAGGTGTATTACCGTCGAAACCGTGCATATGGAAAATATCGATGTAATCTGTTCCCAGTCTTTTCAAACTTCCTTCCACTTGTTTTAAGAGGTGATTTCTTGAAGAACCCTGGTTATTGGGACCTTCACCAAAAGTAAAGGTTGCTTTAGTTGAAAGGATCAACTGATCTCTCGTCTTATCTGCAATGGCTTTGCCCAAAACCTCTTCTGCGACACCATCAGAATAGACATCGGCAGTATCAAACATATTGACCCCTGCTTCCAGACAGATGTCTATCAATCGTTTTGCCTCATCAACCTGCGTGCTTCCCCAGGCTTTGAAAAAATCGTTCTTACCGCCAAAAGTGGCAGTTCCAAAGCTAAGCACAGGAACTTTAATTCCTGATGCGCCCAAAAATCTATATTCCATTATTTTATTTTAATTATTAGTAACAAATTTGATTTAAATCTTTTGTGTATTTTTAAAAAACACAGTGTAGTATATCACAATGATTATTCCCGGAATGAGCATTGACACCAATCCATATCGGGATGAAATCAATGCACCCAAAATACATCCAACCAAAAAACCTGTCAGAAGAACCAACGAACGTCTGATTAATAATAATTTCTCAGCCGTGTGCGGTCCTGAAAAATAATTGAAGAGATCCAGAGTTGCCTTCGTGACATTTCCAGTCATCACCGTTGTAGGTCCGAAAGCGGAACTTCCGTACAATCTGTTCACCGTATTCTGAATTCCCATTGAAAAGACAATGAGCATCAGCATCGTATGGTACAAAAATCCTGATTGGATGCCTTGCTGCGTTAGAAAATATGCCATAATGCCTGCTACAAGCAGAAATATCCCGATGAAAACAGATAATCCTTTTTCATTCTTATAAAAGCTGTTCATCTTGCCAGTTAGCAAAACCGCCAGAATAAATACCGGAAAACTCAGCAGATTGATAAAATCGCTGAGTGTGGGGTGATTTGCCAGTTTGTAGGCAAATACAACAAAATTCCCAGTTACGTGTGCAGAAAACAGACCGTCTGCGGTCGTAAACGTACTCGCATCCACAAATCCTGCGCTGAATGCCATCAGGATGGATGTGTAAAAAACAAGGTCTCTTTGCATTAAAATTTCATTGTGGTCAACCATTCCATCAATCTGTCTTCCCAATGGTCCACAGGAAGTCCTTGCATTTTACTGGCAAATCCGTGGCGTCCTTTCGTGTAGATGTGAAGTTCGGCAAGACCTTTTCCAGTTTTCCAGTTCTCGTAGAATTGAGCTGAATTGACATCAAACCCGAAATCATCATCCTGTGTAACTGCAATGAATATTGGCGGCGGATCTGCAGGAATCGGAGTTTTCATCAAAGGATTTAAGTACGGATAGATCGGTGCACTGAAGAGTGGACGAACATCCTTATCCAAAGCGATTGCTGCCGCAATAGTTCCGCCTGCCGAAAAACCGACTACCCCAATTCTGTCTTTGTTGAAACCTAGAGATGTAGCATTTGATCTAAGATATTTCATCGCTTCTTTTCCGTCTGCGATTGCCAATGGTACAACGGGAGCCATTATCGATTCCAGAGTATCGAAGTTTTTGGCATTTTCCATCAGTTTACCGAACGGATTATTTCCTTCCAATTTCACCAACCGGTATTTCAACACTGCTGCCGTGTAGCCTTTTGCTGCCAATGATTTTGCAATTTTCACACCTTCGTCGTCATATGCTAAAATATGAAATGCGCCGCCTGGAACAACCAAAACGGCAGTACCATTGGATGCCGCACCTTCCGGTTTGTAAATGGCAAGACTTGGAACCGTCACATTATAGACCGTGCGACTATCGGACTTTGGATCCATTGTTAAAGTTTTTTCTTCCTTTCCGGTATCTTTATTTAATTTACCATTGATCGGTAGAATAACGTTTTGCTGAGCTGACAATCCAGTGTACATCATTATAAGAAGAGCAATAGATTTTATTTTTTTCATATTGATTTGATTTAAAAAAGCAAAAACTTTACACAAGCTTTTGGTGAAACCAGTGTAAAGCTTTGCTTAAAATATTTTAAGATTACTTAGCGTATTCTCCGATTTTCAGAACCGCTTTGATGGTTCTTCCTTTTTCAGAATCTTCAACTGCCTGATTGATATCTTCAAAAGCGTAAGTTTTAATTAATTTATCAAACGGAAACTGTCCGTGAAGATACATTTTGATCAATTTCGGAATGAATTCTTCGGATACGCTATCACCTTGGTTTACAAATTTGATCTTGTAACCTTTAGTCAGGAAAATATTCGTTTCCAATTCCAATGGTTTGGTAGCAACGCCTATGATCGCCATTTCTCCGACAGGAGCCAAACTGTTCAATGAATTGTTGATCACCTCACTTCTACCCGTTGTATCTACTGCAAACTGAACACCATTTGGAAGGATCTCACGGATTTTTTCTCTTACATTTTCATTCAATGAATTGATCGTATGAGTCGCGCCTAATTCCTTAGCAAAAGCCAATCTGTCATCATTGATGTCCACAGCAATAATCACAGTTGCAGATGAAGCCTTAGCCGCCATAACAGCAGAAAGACCTACAGCTCCAGTTCCGGAGATCACGATAGAACTTCCTACTTTGATCTTCAGTGTATTGATTACAGCACCAGCACCAGTTTGGATTCCGCAACCTAATGGCCCTAAAATTTCCAGTGGCGCATCCTTCGGAACAGGGATCACATTGTTTTTGTGAGCGATAGAATAGGTTGCAAAGGAAGACTGAGAAAAGAAATTATCATTAATATCTTTTCCTTCGTGATCGTGGTGGTGGTGATGTCCTTCAATATCCGCTCCTGAGAAATTACGGTCAAAAAACTCATAACAATACGCTGGATTACCTGTTCGGCAAATTTCACATTCTCCACAGAATCCGTAGGTCAAGACCACGTGATCACCTACTTTCAGGTGATGAACATCGCTCCCGACTTTTTCAATGACACCTGCTCCCTCGTGACCCAAGATCACAGGAAAATTAGGTGAACCCATAATAAAGTCACGGGCAACCATATCGGTATGACAGATCCCTGTTGCTACGATTTTTACAAGCACTTCCTCAGCGCCCGGCTCGTCCAACGTTACTTTTTCCAATTCGAATTCGCTACCTTGTGATTTTACGATAGCTGCTGTAATTTCCATAATGTTAATTTTTAATTTGTTTGTTTTATTATTTATAATTCCGGATCGATGGCTGCAGCATTGAACTCCGGATTTAATTTTTTATAGAGATAAGTTGGTTCTGCAATCAGAACAATTTCTATGGTTGGCCCAACAATCATTTTGAGTAAATGTCCACCTTTAACGCTTCCATCTTTTAAAGAAACAGTCGTGTGAGTATGTGCTACCGGTTTTCCTTCGTACCAAGTGATATTTCCGATGATCGAGGTTACCTCTGCAATATCGACAGTGTTCACCAGATATTCCTGACGGTCAAAATCAAACCAACCTAATTCTGTTTCAAATGCACTTCCTATACCTTGGTAATGGGCACTTTTGATGTCGTATTCCGTAGCAAAATCTGTAAGTCCGGAAACGACTTCATCGCCTTTTGCGAAAACAAGCATATAGGTTTTCACTCCACCAGCTTCACTTAGAAGTTTCACTTTCATCCCTGGTGCTTTTCCTGATTCTATTACTGTTTCAATAGATTTGTATTGTGATTCCATATTGTCTATTTTAAGTCCGGATCGATCAATGCAGCATTAAATTCCGGGTCTAATTTTTTGTAAAGCGCCACGGGCTCCTCAACCAAAATAATTTCCATTGTCGGCCCACAGAATAATTCCAAAAGATGTCCGCCTTTTACCGAGCCATCTTCTATCGCAGCACTAAAGTGCGTATGGGCAATTGGATTTCCTTTGAACCAGGCAATATCTCCCGTAAAAGAAGAAACCTCCGAAACGCCAATTGGGATGACCTTAAATTTCTTTTTATCGTAGTCAAACCAGCCTGCTTTTGCAGATAATGCATCACCCAAACCCGTGTAGTGACCACTTTTGATATTGTTTTTCTTGACAAACTCCGTCAGTCCGGCTACAATCTCGTCACCCTTTGTAAAGATGAGGAGATAGGTCTTTGTCTGGCCAACGGTGCTTAATAATTTTACCTTTAAGCCTGGTGCTTTACCATCTTCCAGTGTTTTGGTGGTGTCGGCATATTCCTGAGCATACGTTTTGGTATTGAACAAAACCATTGTTGTCAAAACACAAAGAGTAATCCTTATTAAGTTTTTCATAATGTAATATTTAGAATCAAAAAAGACCCGAATCATCAGGTCTTAAAAATTTATTTTGCAATCCTGTAATCTGCTACAGTGTGATATTTAATTTTATCACCTTCAAACACGAAAGTGTCCGTTCCTACAGGAATTTGAGCTAGATCTGAATCGCTGTTCCAAAGGATGTATGCTACATTTCCTTCAATCAGTTTTTGATCCATCCCGAAAGCTGAACCTGTTGGGATCACAGCAAAGAATTCCACAAAAAACTGACGGATATTATCCAAACCTGTCACAATTCCTTTGGGCGTAAAAAGTACAGAAGTTTCTGTGTAATCTTCTACAATCGCATCCAGGTCGTTATTTCCAAAGGCTGTTAAATGATGTACCAGGATCTGTTCTACGTTGTTTTCCATTTTGATTTTATATATTTTTAATTAATTGTTTTGATTTAAAAAAGGTTTCATACTCGTCCAAACGGCATCAAAATTTAACAAAAATGCAGGATGAGGCGCATTTGGAATAATGGACAACTGAGCATTTGGAATCATTTTGTATGCTGCTATCACGGTATCGAAAGGCGCATTCTGATCTTTTTCACCAGCCATCACCAAGACCGGACATTTGATTTGTCCTAAAATGGTTTTATCAATATTAAGATTGTTGTAGTAGCTGCTTAAAGTACTGAACCATTCATCTATTCTTTTCGGTTCCGGTCGTAAGGCCATTTGTTGTTTCCAAAACAGCTCGTCCATTGCGGAAAAACTTTTGTAATCCATCTTAAACTCACGGAAACCTTTCTTCCACTCTCCGGCTCCGATGGCTACGAGCTTTTCAATTCTATCCGGATATTGCTCAGCGAAAAAATAACCTGTATAAGCGCCATCACTAAAGCCTACAATCGTCACTTTTTCTTTGGTCACTTTGCCAAGAACCGCATTTACATCTTTAGCTTTCTGCTCATAGCTCGGAATTTTGTTACCCATTTCCGATCTTCCGTGTCCGCGTGTAGAGATGGAGATGACCTGATGTTTCTGAGAAAGACTGTCGATCAGCTGACCCATTTCCAAAGGCGAACCGACGATCCCGCCGTGCAGTACCACAATGGGACTTCCTTTTCCATAAACTTCGTAATAGATCTTGGCGTCATCAGACTTCACATAATGTCCAGCAGATTGATTATTTCCGTAAGGGACAGAACTTGCTGTAGCATTGCCCTGCATAAAATAACGCAGACCTTTGATATCCTGACCCATTACTGAGAATGAGATCATCAGAATAAAGAAAGAAAATATTGTTTTTTGTTTGAATAACTTGACTGTCATTTTGTTTGAACTTATTATTAATTAACGATAAACAAATTTCCTTCTAAAAAAGACAATGTACCCATAAACAAGTTTAAGAAATCACGTTGATCTATGTTAATGCGCTTACGAAATGCAACGTTACTCGGCATTTTTCTTAAACCAAACAATATATGATTCCACGGCTTTTTTGATGAAATCCTTGGTGCCGCTTTCTTTCATTTTTCCTTCCTCATCAAAGATGTCATTGACGTGCGCAATATAAACTTCAGGTTGTTGCATCGTCGGCATATTGAGAAAGACAAGGCTTTGTCTCAAATGATGATTAGCTCCAAAAGCAGAAAGATTCCCAGGTGAATTGCTGAAGATCGCAGCCGGTTTTTTATCCCAAACACTTTTTCCATAAGGTCTGGATCCCACATCGATTGCATTTTTCAAAACTGCGGGAACCGACCTGTTGTATTCTGGGGTAATGAAGATCGCGCCGTCAACATTTGCCATTTCTGTTCGGAACTTTGTGATGGCTTCAGGAACTTCGTTATGGTCATCAAAATCCTGATTGTATAATGGAATATCACTTAAATTAATTAATTTAAACTCAAATCCGTCCGGTGCAAAATCTAAAAGTGTTTTGCCAACTTTCTTTGAAAATGATTCTTTTCGCAGGCTTCCTGCAAGAATTCCGATTACTTTGCTCATAGCTTTATTTTTTTAAGAAATTTTGCAGCCAATCGACTGCAAAATTTAAGTTAGAATGAATTGATTACATCGTCATACCGCCATCAATCGCAACGGCCTGACCTGTCATATGTTTTGCCTGGGAGATAAATATCACAGCATCCGCAATATCCTGAGGCGTTTGGTCGACTCCTTGGGGGATCAATGACGTTTTGTTTCTTTCCCAGGATTGCTCTTCGGTCTCACCTTCCAGTTTCCATCGGTCTGCTACACCTCCTTCCCCTCGCCACATTCCTGTTCCTACGATTCCCGGACAGATGGCATTGACCGTGATCCCTGTTGTTGCTACCTCTTTTGCAATACTATTTGTAAAACCAATCACTGCGAATTTCGAAGCAACATAATGAGACAGATGCGCCATTCCCATTTTCCCTGCAATAGAGGCACTGTTGATGATCGCACCCGAACCTTGAGGTTTCATAATTTCAAGCTCAGCTTTTGTACTTACGAATACACCTTTACTATTAACCGACATTATTTTATCCCAGTCAGCAGGTTCTATTTCTTCGATGCTACCGATACCTACAACGCCTGCATTATTCACAGCGACATCCAATCTACCGAAAGTTGAAACCACTTTTTTAAGTGCTTCTCTCATAGATTCCAGATCGGTCACATTGGCAACTAACCCTAAAGCTTTTCCACCATATTCTTCGATTTCCTTCACTGCAGTTTTCAAAAGTTCTTCATTGAGATCAGCAATGGCCACAGACGCACCTAACTTGGCAAATTCGATTGCAATAATTTTTCCTATTCCTCCTCCGGCACCTGTTACAAATACCACTTGATCTTTTAAATTTGACATAATTTCTATTTTTTGAATTGATTTATAATTAATTTTCGTTTTTATTATTTTTAAAGTTGACGATCATTCTCAAAGGCTGATCTTTGGTCGTGTAAGCATTCAGCCAATTGAAAAAAGTAGTGACTTTATTTCTAAGATTAATCAAAGAAAACAAGTGCACAAATACCCAGATCAACCACGCAAAAAATCCATTGAAATGTTTGAACGGACCAGCCGTAAGATCCGCCACTGCCCTGTTTCTGCTAATGATTGCCATTGATCCTTTGTCATTATAAACAAAAGCTTTTTGCGAACTGCCTTTTGACATTGCATTCAGGTTTTTTGCAAGTAAAGTTGCCTGCTGAATCGCAACCTGAGCCAATTGCGGATGACCATTTGGAAACGCAGGATCTGTTGTCATTATACTTGTGTCTCCCAAGGCATAGATATTCTCGGTTCCAACTACTTTATTGTGATCGTCTACAATCAATCTTTTTCCTCTTCCATAACTCGCTTCCGGAATTCCTTTGAAAACAAGAGCTGTAACGCCAGCTGTCCAGAGTAGATTTTTGGTTTCGATCTCCGTTCCATCCGCTATGTAGACGATATCATCCACATAATCTTTTACCAACTGTCCCAGTTTTATATTGATACCCATTTTTTGTAGAGACTGGGTCGCATATTCTTGTGAAGCCTTGCTCATCGGTGCGAGAACTGTTGGCAAACCATCGATCAAGTGAATATCAAATGGGACATTATTCAGTTCCGGATAATCTTTGAGAAGGATATTTTGCTTAAGCTCACTGAGCATTCCGGCAATTTCTACGCCTGTTGGTCCGCCACCTGCGACTACAAAAGTGGTCAGTTTTTTTCTTTCCTGAAGATCAGCTGTTCTGGAGGCCTTTTCGAGCCTGTCTAAAACAGTATTTTTCAGATTGATCGCATCATCGATGGTCTTCATCGGCAAAGCATTTTTCTTGATATTCTCGTTCCCGAAATAGTTACTTACCGTTCCTGTGGCTATAATTAATTTGCTATAAGTAAGTTCGCCATTATTCAACACGACCTTATTTTCTTCAGGTTTGATTTCGAGAAGTTCTCCCATTCTGAATAGAAAATTAGGATGATTTCTGAAAAATTTTCTGAAAGGATAACTGATGTTGGAAACGTCTAAAAATCCAGTTGCTACCTGATATAATAAAGGTGGAAAGAAATTGTAGTTGTTCTTGTCTATTAAAATTATATTGGACTGATAGCCAGATTTTAGAAGTTTTTCAGCTAATTCGATTCCGGCAAAACCGCCGCCTATGATGATGGTATTTTCTTGATAAGTTTTCATATAAAAATGATTAAGGTGTTAACGTAAGTTAGCTATTGAAAGATAATCTTGTGACCCTTTATCTCTAACAAATTTAGAATGATAGAGAGCGCAAATCAATATGCAAATGGAAGCATAACATATCTAAAAGATTGAATTCTACGAAAAGATGCTTTATTACTGATCTAAATATTTCTTAAGATCAGAAATGGTTTTTATTTTGAGTTCTTCAGATTGGTCATTTCGCATCATCAAGGCATAAGAATTATTAAATCCAATAGGTTTTAACCACCGTATTCCGTATTGCTTTTGAAATTCTGAATTGACATATTGATAAGTGTTTTCAGCACTTTTTGTCACCGTTGAAAGTGTTTTTTCGTCAGGTTTTAGTAAAACCAAAAGTCCTGTTCCTGTATATTCTGGGTAAAAATCGATGGCGTCGTTCATTAATGCATCAAAGCAAATCTTTGTTCCGCCCAATCCGGTTTTTGTTTCGACTTTGTAATTCGTGTAGCCTTCGATCAACATTTTGTACATTTCAGCTAAAATATACTGTTCACCAAAAATCTTTGATCCAATCTTTATTGTTCCTGAATTTCCTTTGCTTGGAATTTTATACAAATTATTTTTAATTAAAAAATCTTTTGCAATTTTTTCCGGTGTTTGGTTGAGATAATCTGATTTGTAATTAAGATCTGTCATGATCGAATCATTGAATTTTCCTGCCAACAAATCAAGCGTTCCTTCGAGTTCAGGAAATTTTTGTAAAGTCTTGGTTTTAATAATGGGAGCTGCAAAATATGGCGGAAATATTTTCTTATCGTCTTCCAAAACATAAAGATCAAAAGCTTTGATTCTGCCGTCTGTAGAATATCCGCTGATCAGATCAAATTCTCCATCATAAGCAGCTTTGTACATCACGGCGTCATTGACAACCTTGGGGTTTACATTCAAACCGTAAACAGATCGCAAACCTAAATCTCCGTCCTGCCTGCCCATAAATTCGGGCGTAAACCCGGCTTTAAATTTATTATCAGACATTGAAGTCATCAAATAAACTGCACCGCAAATAATGAAAATCGCAGGAATAATATATTTTAGTTTCTGAAGATCATGATATTTAAATTTCTGAAAAACAGCGATTATTTTATCCAACAAAACAGCCAATAAAGCCGCAGGAATTGCGCCTGCCAAAATCATGTTGGTATTGTTTAATGAAATTCCGCCAAAAATAAATTCACCCAAACCTCCCGCCGCAACAAATGACGCTAAAGTCGCAACACCCACATTGATTACCGCTGCAGTTCGTATTCCTGCAATAATGACGGGCATTGCCAAAGGAAGTTCAACCTTAAAAAGCAACTGTTTCCGGTTCATTCCCATTGCTTTTGCAGCTTCTATGACTGCGGGATTTACTCCGGTAATTCCTGTATAAGTATTTCGAATGATTGGTAAAAGTGCGTAAATTAGCAAAGCAACAATTGCCGGAGTTGCACCAATTCCAAAAGCCGGAATCATAAATCCCAACAAAGCAATACTCGGAATGGTCTGCAAAATCCCGGCAATTCCAAGAACTGATCCTGACAGTTTTCTTTTTCTGGCGATGAAAATCCCTAATGGTAAACCGACGATGATCGCTAAAAGTAAAGATAAAAACGTCAATCCCAAATGTTGTGTTACTTGAGTCAATAATTTTTCGTGCTGTTCTGAAACAAACTGCAAAAGACTTTGTTGCGTCATACGATCTGTTGTTTTCTGTAGTCGTTCAATGCTTTAACCAGCCTTTCGTAATGCTCAGTTTTCTGACCATCTAAACTTAATTTTTGTAAAGAGTTCCAAACATCGGAATCTTCAGGAAAATCAAAATTAAAACCACTTAAAAATGGCTTTAAATCTTTTAAAAGAGTAATTTTATATTCCAACAATAATCGGTTGGCTGCAAAAAATTCTTTTACGAAATCATTTTTCGGATGATATAACATTTCTTTAGGAGTTCCGACTTGTATGATTTTTCCTTTATCCATCAAACAAATTCTGTGACCCAATTCAAAAGCCTCCTGCACATCGTGAGTGACAAGAATGATCGTTTTATTTTTTAGTTCTTCCAGAGATTTGAATTCTGAATGAATGTCGGCTTTGGTAATATTGTCTAAAGCTCCAAAGGGTTCATCCATCAATAAAATCGGTGAATTTGCGATCAAAGCTCTTGCAATTCCTACTCTTTGCTGTTGACCGCCACTTAATTCACTGGGAAAACGGGTCAGAATATCACTTGAAAGATTTAATTTAGTTAAAAGTTCGTGAGTACGGTCTTCGGTTTTCTTTTTATCCCATTTCAGTAAATTCGGTACTGTTGCGATGTTTTCTCTGATCGTGTAATGGGGAAATAATCCCGAATTTTGCATCACAAAACCAATTCCCATTCTAAGCTCTTCAACTTTCTGATCATGGATATTTTTTCCGTCAATCCATATACTTCCTGAATCGGTTTCGATGAGTCGGTTGATCATTTTTAGCGTTGTCGTTTTTCCGCAACCGCTTGTTCCCAAAAGCACCAGAATTTCCTTATCATTTGCATGAAAGGAAATATCTTCGACCGCCAGTTTTCCGTTAAAACTTTTAGAAACAGATTCTACTTTAATCATCAAAAATTATTTAGCCAAACGGACTCCTGTGAATTGCCATTGTAAATTGGTAGGAAAAAAATTGCGGTATGTATTTCTGCTGTGACCGATCGGGGTTGCTTCTGAAGCACCACGAAGAACGGTTTGATTGACCATAAATTTTCCGTTATATTCTCCCACTGCTCCGGCTTCTTTTTTAAATCCGGGATAGGGTAAATAGGCAGAATTGGTCCATTCCCAACGTTTTCCCCAATCAAAATGATCAGATGCGACTTCCCATTCTGCTTCGGTTGGCAAACGCATTTCTTTCCAGGATGCGAAAGCAGAAGCTTCGAAGAAATTGATATGACAAAGCGGTTCATTCAGATTTATTTCCTGCAAACCGTTTAATGTATAATTCATCCATTTACCGTCAATCAAATGCCAATACAAAGGTGATTTTGCTTCATTCTGTTTCACCCAATCCCACCCTTCGGCGTGCCAATGTCTAAAATCTAAATACCCTTCAAGTTTCATGAATTCTAAATATTCTCCGTTGGTGACGAGATGATTTGAAATTTCAAAATCATTCAGATAGACTTTGTGTCTTCCCAATTCGTTATCAAAACAAAAACCTTCACCTTCAAAACCAATTTCGTAAACACCTTCAGAAAATCTGATCATTTCGGAACGATTGATAACTTCAGTTTCCTTGTTGACTTCCTTTTTATAAACCGGAAAAAGCGGATTGTGTCCCAAAATATATTTAATATCAGTCAGTAATAATTCTTGGTGTTGCTGTTCGTGATTTAAACCTAATTCCAAAAAAGCTTCAATGCTTTCGTTCATCAAATCACTTTGAAGAAAACCCTGCATTTTTTCGTCAACATATTTTCGGTATTTATAAATATCCGAAACAGAAGGACGGCTCAAATTCCCTCTGTCGGTGCGGATTACTCTTGCTCCAATCGTTTCGTAATAACTGTTGAAAACAAAATTATACTGTGCATCAAAAACTTTATATTCAGGTACATTCGGCATCAGAATAAATGTTTCAAAAAACCAGGTAGTGTGTCCCAGATGCCATTTTGGTGGGCTTACATCAACGATAGGTTGTACGACATAATCCTCGATTTCCAGAGGTTCACAAATAGCAACGGAGTGTTGACGTATTTCTAAGTATCGCTTTATCCACTTAGTAAAAGTAATTTCTTTGGTAGCAGAAGTTGGATTTATTTTCATTTGAAATAGTTTAAAAATTAGACAACCTGCCAAATTGAATCGACAAACCATTTTTTAGCATCATAAACCTCTTTAAAGATATGAAATCCTGAATCTTTAGCCAACTTACTGATATTATATTCTGAAAATTTCTGAGAAATCTCCATATCAATTATCTCATGTTCTTCAAAGCTGAATTTTTGATTTCCAATGTGAACATCTTGATTTATTAGACTTACCAAAAAACTTCTGCATGCTCCAGAAATGGGATCATACGTCTGATAGTGCTGAAATTCTGTTACATCAAAATCAGCTTCGAGTTCACGATTGATTCTTAAAAGAAGATTGAGATTAAATGAAGCAGTAATACCTGCAGAATCATTGTAGGCATTAAGAATTGTGTGTGGATTTTTCTTCAGATCAAAACCTATCAGCAAAAGATCTTCCGGATTAAGCTTTCTGTGAAGTTCACGGCAAAAATGATAAGATTCGTCCAAATCCATATTTCCAATATTCCCACCTAAAAAAAGAACAACTTTACGTCTTTTGGAAATAGAAGTCGCCTTATCGAGCATATCAAAGTAATCACCTTCCAAAGTTATCATGTCCAGCGAGGGAAGTTCAGCTGAAAATTTCTCCTGGAGAACTGAAAGAATATTTCCTGAAATATCAATCGGCATATACGTAAATTCCAGATTCAGTTCCACAAAATGCTTCAGTAGATATGACGATTTCATTGCATCACCTGCTCCTAATTCTATGAGATCAAATGGCTCGCCATCTAGTAAAATAGCATCGGCCAGTTCTTTCGTATTATTTTTAAATATATCGAGTTCACAATTGGTGAGATAATATTCAGGCATTTGCATGATCTTCAGGAAAAGTTCGTCTCCCGCTTTATCATAAAAATATTTAGAAGATAATTTTTTAGGATTTTTCGTTAGCCCTTCTACAACATCAGATCGAAAGTTTTCCTGGGTAATGTAATCAATTTGAATTTCTGTCTGTGTTTGTGAATTCATAGGTAATATTTTATTTTAGCGTTAGACAACTACAATGATCTTGCCGCCACCGTAGTTCGATTCCATAAAAGTGTGGGCTTCCGCAATCTCTTCTAATTTAAAGATCTTTTTTATGATTGGATTAATTTCTTTAGTTTCTACTTTTCTTATAAATTCTTGAAAATACTGGCTTTCAATCCTCACTTGGCCAGAATCATATACAGTTAGATAAGAAGCAGCCTTTATAAAACCCATCGGTTCAAAATCTTTGACAGACCACTGTTCAGCAAGCATTCCGGTCATACAGACAATTCCGCCCGTTATGACAGAATTCAATGAATCCTTCAGAGTAGAAGTTCCTACAAGCTCCAAAATTTTGTCAATTTTAAGATTGAGATCCTTAATTTTTTGACTCAGATTACCATCATCAATCAGAACTTCATCAGCGCCATTTTCTAAAAGTATTTGTATTTTCTCGGAATTTCTTGTTGTTGAAATGATCTTTAAATCTTCAGACTTTCCCAATTGGGCAGCCAAAAGACCTATTGAAGAAGTTCCGCCACGGATGAGCAAAGTTTCTTTTTTCTTAATCTTAAGTGCTACATGAAGAGACCCGTAAACAGTTTGAAACATCTCCGGTAAAGCACCAAGAATTGACCAGGGCAAATCACTTTCGAAACTACTAACAATTGATTTTGGAAGAACAGCATATTCTGCGTAACTTCCATCATAATCACGTCCCATTCCGCCCATAAAAGCAGCTACTTTCTGACCTGTGGCAAATTCGCCTGACGGATCTTCAACGATTTCGCCTACACATTCGATTCCTAGAATTCTGGGGAAATGAACACTTTCAGAATAGCCTTTTCTCGTCATTATTTCTGACCGATTCAATCCAAAAGCTTTTACTTTAACAAGCACATGATCTTTCTGAGGAGAAGGTATTACCCTTTCCTCAAGACACAAATGTTCGGGACCACCCGCTCTGTATAAAACAACTGCTTTCATAAATATTACGCAGTTATAATGTTTACATTATTAAATAAATAGCGGAATATTTTCCACTGTCCATCAACTTTTTTAAATACAAAAAAGTCTTTGCTGCTTTTTAAAACCGTTTGATCTGTCTGTTTGTTTTTTTCAGATGTTTTTGCCATAGCCGTAACAAATGCAAGGTTGCCATCGATCAAAACATCTTCCTCTGAATATTGAATATTAAATTCATTACTACTCAGAAAACTGTTACTGTTATTTTTTTTAAACTCAAGTGCAGTAATGGTTTTGTAATTGTCTGGGATGAAGACGGCATCTTCTGTGTAGAACTCTCCGATAGATTCCGTTTTTCTAAGATTTAATATATCAGCATAATCATTTATTCGGCTGATGATAATTTCATTTTCGTTCGACATAATTTTTAAATTTAAAGTTGTTATAAATAATCGGTGATTCAGAAAACTATCACAAGACAAAATTGCAATGATTTCCAGACTAATAACAATAAACAATAACAATAAATACTATTGAACTAGTTTAAGAAAATTGCAGATTTCATTTACTGTCATAGAAAACAGAACAGAAGATCTGATCTTCAAGTAAATTTAAATTTATAAATATCTGGCATCTTTGCTAATCATCTTATATCAAACATCAATCTGATTACCCTTGCAATTTTCTATAGAAAAATACGGTTGTAAGAAAACCTGTGAAAGCTAATATTGCACCTACCAAAGCTGGATACTGATAAGAAAACCCTAACGTTAAAGGAATCCCTCCAAGATAAGCACCAGCTGAATTTGCAATGTTAACGGCAGACTGTATAAATGCACTTCCCATCATTTTAGATTCCGGAGCAGCATTCATAATAAGTAAACTGATCGGGGCGGCACCAGCCATAGAAAAGGCTCCACATAAAAAAGCGCAAGCAAGAGAGATAGCCTTCACGGAAGAAAAGAGATAAATACTGAATAAGATAATGGACATCGACGCTAAAATAATGACTATTGTTTTACGGTCACCGAAACGATCTGTTAAAGCACTTCCAACAAAGTTTCCAATAACCATTCCAAGGCCAACCAATATCATTACATAAGCTATACTGCCCGAGGAAAATCCAGAAATGGAAGTCATCAATGGAGCAATATAGCTAAGCCAGGCAAATAAGCCTCCGAATCCAAATGCACATATGGCCAGAATAATCCAGATTTTTGTTTTCCTTAAAAATCTAAATTCCTCGCGAATATTTAAATTGTTCTTCATTTTGATATCAGGAATCCACAGAAAAATAAAAAGCAGGGAGATCATACCTATTATTGAAATAATAATAAATGCAAGTTCCCACGTGTATGAATGTCCTAGAAAAGTGACAAAAGGTACCATAGCGAGATTGGCAATAGTTAAACCCGAAAAGATAATGGCAATATTCTTAGCTTCTTTACCCTCTACAGCCATTTGAGCAGCTACCACAGTACCAACACCAAAAAAAGCACCATGAGGCAAGCCAGCTAGAAAACGTATCGCAAGCATCATAGCGTAATTATATGAAAAAGCAGAAAACAGGTTAAATAGTATGATCATCAACATAAATATCATCAGCGCTTTTTTTGGTGGAAACTTAAGCGATCCTGTAATTAATATTGGTGCACCAATTACTACACCGAGCGCATAGGCTGAAATAAAGTTGCCTGCTTCTGCAATAGTGATTTTGAGTGAATCCGCTACATCAGGAACCAGACTCATCATTGCAAACTCTGTTGTTCCCAAACTCAATCCGCCTAAAGCCAGCGGAATTAATCTTTTATCAATCATAATCAAACCATACCAAGTACTCTGCATTTTCTGATATAAACAGAAATTAACTGATGCAAATTTTCATTTGCTTTTAATCTGCTATAGAATTAAAAGGAATCGAAATAAGAATTGTTATAACTGAAAATATTCAAAAATTATAGATAGAGTACAATTTTGTAATGCAAATATCATAGTAATTCTTAAATAACTATCTTAAACTATATTAAGAAAAAACCTTAAGATAGTTTAAGAAAAAATATATACATAAAAATCATCCCTCAAGATTAAGAGTTCCACCCGAATACAACTTAAAAAAATCCTTTTTATATACATCACCCAAAGGAATCTCAATTTGATTTATATATATGTTATGATGATCAAAAGAATCTATTGAATTAACATTAATAATGTATGATTTACTTACTCTTATAAACAGATTCTGCGGGACTTTTTGATTAATGGTTTTTAAATTCATTGCAGTAATCAATTTTTGATTTGTGGTGTAAATAACTACATAATCCTTTAAGCCCTCAATAAACTGAATATCATTAAAGTTGACCTTATGAAAACGGCGTTCCGATTTTATAATTAAAAATTCTGGTGTACTGCCTTCCAATGTGCTTTTCTCTGTATTTTCAGATAACAGATTTTTATACAGTTTTGCTTTATAGATTGCCTTTTCCAAACGGTTTTTTTCAACAGGTTTTAAAAGATAGTCTACAGCATCCAATTCATAGCTTTCCAGAGCGTACTTCGGATATGCTGTGGTAAAAATAAATAAGGTGTTTTTAGAAAGCTGGGTTGCAAATTCCAAACCGCTGACCATTGGCATTTCGATATCCAGAAAAATGAGATCAACAGTATTTTTTTCTAAAAACTGCCTGGCAACTGGAACGTTTGAGAAAGATCCCAAAACTTTCAGGTCTGACACTTCACTAATGAGTGCCTGCATTTCCTGTCTTGCAAGGGGCTCATCATCTACAATAATACAGTTCATAATGGTATGCTTAATTTAATTTGGTACTGAGTTTCTGTTGAAGCGATTTCGAGGGTATATCTATTTTCATATAATAATTGTAAACGGCGCTTTATATTTCCCAGACCCAGACCACTGCTTTTCTCAGTTGGTGAGGGTATGTAATTAGGATCTTTTGAATTGATGCAGTTAAAATACAGCCTATCACCTTTAACTTCAATATTCAGATTTACAAACGATTCTTCATCAGTTATACTAACACTGTGTTTGACGGCATTTTCCACAAAAGTTGTAAATAAATTGGGTGGTAAAAAAATATTGTTTATTATTTTGGAATCTGTATTGGTGCAAATTGTAACAGACAGTTGATCTCTCCTCAAGGTTTCAAGATCAAGAAAATTAGTAAGAAAATTAATTTCTGATTTTAATAAAGTTCGATCATCATTATTCTCATAAAGTTGGTAGCGTAAAAACTCAGAAAATTTCATGATGACTGTGGTCGCTTTTTCGGGATCAGTACGAACAAGAGACTTAATTCCATTCAGCATATTAAAAAGGAAATGGGGATTGATTTGATTTCTCAGTTCATTCAATTCCATTTTGTAGGTAATATTGTTCAGTTCATTAATTTTCTGATTATCTCTCATCCACCTCTGAAAAAGCTTAATCATCGTAGTGATTAAGATGATAGGGATTAATATGATTATTGATTCATAAAAACCGCGCCCCCTATCTTCCTGGTGAATACTAAATGGAACTGTGTTCGGGAAAAACAAATCCAAAACATTCGATATAATAACCAATGAAAGAATCACCAAAAAGATAACAAATGCGAAATAGATGACATATCTCCCTTTGAAAAAAAGAAAAGGTACCAAAATATTCATATTTAGATAGCACATCACCACTAATGGTACATAAACAAATACAACTTTGAGTATCCTGAAGGATCCATTATATTCAGTGACATCCTTGGAATATGAAAGAATGGCGAGCAGGCCAAGAAGTAAGACAATATGACGCATCAGTCTATACCTGTCTTCAATTATAAATTTGATCATCCTGGTGTCCTGCACTTCCAGTGTATTTTTTACCATAATGTATTATTAAGCATAATCACCAGACAAAGGTATAGCATACGGAATATCCATAAAAAAAAATTATACAAACTCACTTATCTTTTATACTAAACCCTTATGAAAGGCGCTTTAGTATAAAATATAAGCCGATTAGTATAAAAACCGAAAAACCAATTTCAATTAACTCTTCCTTTGTATCATTCATAACAGCAATCTATGTTTTCCATCACTATGTTTCAAGAATATACAGCCCAAATTTTAGATAATCCTTCTTTGTCTTATGATCAGCAGGAGGAGAAAATAATTCAGATTAGTGATTTGTGTCATTTCACTGATTTCTATAAACCTTCGCTCAAAATTGTTGATTTTTCACATGTTATTAATGTCATTGATGATGGTGGCCAAAAAAAAGGTGTCTATTTCTGTGATCTTAAGGATAAAACTTCGTATCCGATTAACAGATGGAAGAATTATCAAAATTATCTGAATGTCTTAAAAAAACAGTTAAAAATCGAAGAACTTTGGTTTGTAATTGTTGTAGAAAACTTTATCTCAGAAAACGCAATGCTCAATATGGAATTTGTAGACAGCAATACAGCAGATGACGTATATGATAAAATATTTTACTTCAACTTTTCTAAATCAACAATTAAAATTTTAAAATAAGTCTATGGAAATGGTAAAAAAAGGAACATTGGTAATCTCAGCTTTAATCTTGTCAGCAAAAGGATTTTCTCAGAATATTGATACGGTTAAATTACGCAGTAAAGACAGTGTCAGCATTCCAAAACGCACAGTTGCCTATGCAGCGGATAAAATTGCCATCGCAAGACCCCTAAATATAGAATTCTCACAGGTCGCACCTTATAATTTCAGTTCGAAACGAGGTAATACCAACCTGAAAGACGGAAAGGTGAATGATTTTACACAAGCTAAAATCAGTGCCAACATCAATTTTATTAAAAAGAAAAACTTGCTGTTCGGTGCTACTGTCGGCTACAGATACACCAAATCAGAATCAAATATCTTTGAACCAGTAAGCAATAATGAAACATTATTGCAGGAAGATTTCCACTATTTATTCTCTTCACTTAATTTCACTTATTTCTCAACACTATTTAAAAAAAGAGCTATTTACAGTTCAAGTATAGTTATTGATGGCAGCGATCAGCATTTTGAACGAGTAAAAGGTTTATTATCCGGAGTACTTCTTTTAAAAGCAAACGCAAAAACAAAAATGACTGTTGGTTTGGCCGTAAATATAGATCCTACTTCTCAGGTTCCAGTTATCCCTATATTTACATACGAACATAAGTTCAACAACGGACTGGTAGCAGACATTACTCTCCCAAAAAGTGTCTATCTGCGAAAATACGTTTTCAAAAATACAGGAAGGGTATCACTGGGAACCGAAATGGATCAGACAACATTCTACGTATACAATATTGATGGTACAAAACAACGCTATGAATACAGACAATTGGATATTAACAGTGGCTTAATCTATGAACATGCTATTGGAGATTTTATACTCACTGGAAAAGCCGGAATGAAATTAACTCCCTCAGGTAGATTATTTAGAAAACAAGATTCATTTGATGATTCTGTATTCGAAATAAAACCTGATCCTGCATTTTATTTTAATGTTGGTGTTTCTTTCAACCCCTTTACATTTCTTAAAAAGAGTAAATAATGATTAAATACTTATAAATCTAAAAGCCACTTCAATACAAACATAACAAACTAATCAATAGATATTTAGCACCTAAAAACCTGGGTGCTTATCTGTGGTTACACAGTAGTTTTATGTTAACTAATCCAGTTCATCATAATGCCTTTTTTTATAAGCTCTGCCGAGTTATTCACGTCTAATTTCATCATAATATTATTTCTGTAATTTTCGACTGTGTGATAACTTAAGAAAAGTTTTTCTGCAATAGCACGAGTTGTAAGACCATTAGCAACCTCTTGTAAAATCTGCCTTTCTCTCACTGTTAAAGTAAGTTGGGTTTTTGAAAGGCGTATTTTGTATTTACTGAATTTATCTAGTTCTTCAAGAACTTTGGGATTGATGAATATTTCTCCGTTATGAACATTTCGTATCGCCTCTATCATTTCAGTTTTTGTGCTTGATTTTAACAGATAGCCTTTGGCTCCAAACTTAATCATTCTTTCAACATAAAACGGACTGTCAAAATTACTGAAGGCTATGACTTTCGCTTCAGGATATTTTTTCAAAATAGATCTCAATACCTTATCACCTGTTTTTTCTGGCATCTGAAGATCCAGCAGAATTATATCCGGAAGCGTATCAAGATCATAGTTTTTAAGAAAAATTAAAGGATTTTCAAATGTTTCAGTAACAGTCATTTCTGAAACATTTGAAAAAATATTTTTAATACCTTCCAATATAATAGGATGGTCATCTACGATACAAATACGAATCATGCTTTATAAATTTTGATATTCTTTTAACTTATCTACCTTAAAACTAATTACAAATGTACTTCCCAATTCGGCATTTGACTGAATTTCAAAAATTCCATTTAAAGCGGCAATCCTAAACTGAATGTTTTGCAACCCTAAACCATAATCAATCTCATTCGGATCAAAACCTCTTCCATCGTCTTCCACAAAAATAAACAGATCCATTGCTCTTAATCTAATTTGGACATTTACATGTTTCGCATCGGCATGCTTGATGGTATTTTGTAAAAGCTCTTGTACTATTCTGTATATGATAAGCTTAGTGTTTTCTTCAAATTCAGGAATTTCTTTATCAAATTGAATAATAATTTCCAATTTAGTTTTTTGTATTATGTAGCTACAATATAAATACAGAGCCTCTTCCAAAGTATTATCCTGTAATATTTGAGGAACCAAGTTGTGTGCTACACTTCTTACCTCCTTTACTGTTTGGCTTAGATTTTTTCTGACTGTATTTAGCATCGTAATATCGGGATTATCTTCCAAAATTTGATCAATATTAAGTTGAGATACTGCCAACATTGCACCTATACCATCATGCAGCTCTAATGCAAGCCTCTGTCTCTCTTTTTCCTCCCCCTGAATCATGGCCTTGAGATTAGAAATATCCTGTTCTTTTTTTAAGGTTTCTATCTTAGTTTTTTGTTTTCTCTTTAGATTAAATATGTTGTAACATAAAAAGAATAATAAAATACCACCGAAAACAACATAAATGAATTGTTTATTTCTTTCTTTTTCCAATTGAAGATTTTTTGAAATAATGAGTCTGTCTTTTTCAGATGTTTTGTATTTAACTTCTATCTCATCAATTCTTTTCTTCACTTCTTCACCACTTCTTTTTTCTTTCAATGCCTCAAAGCTTTCTAGATGAAAAATTGCCTTGTTATAGATTTGTTTTTTTTTATAGATATTGTAAAGAAATTCATGAGCATACATTGCTCCTTCATCACTAAAATACTTTTGTGATGCTTCAAGAATAAGCTCAAAATATCCTGTAGCTAAATCAAATTGATTGTTTACAAAATAAATCTCGCCGATAGTACTGTACGCGGCAAGCAATGTTTTGAGATCTGCGATTCTACCCAAATTTATTACTTCACTGATTTCTTGTACTGCTTCACATATTTGACCATTTTTATACAACAAATTACTCTTATTAATCATTGCACTAACTGCTGTTTTATTAATTTTATGCGCTAGGCTGAATTGCTTGGTTTCATCAAAAAGCTGCAATGCATTTTTTGAAAACGATCCTGGTTTGATAGCCTCTATATATGCTTTGGTATTTAGCAAGTCAGCGGTTGTTATATAATCCGGATTTTCCTCAAGTATTCGGTTTGCTTTATTAATATTTTCGATTGCATTTGAGATTTTATTTGTAGAAGCAAAAATATTGGCAGTAAGAATATAAAGCTTAGATTCTAACGAAGAACTTTGATTATTTTTCTTCAAAGTTTCCAGACTTTTAAAAATATATTCATAAGACTTATCAAAATTATCCATGGTATAGTAAATTTTGGCAATTCTATATAAAGTTTGAGGAAGTTCAACATTTCCATTTTCGACTTCGTCCGCTAAATTCAATGCTTTTTTAAAGTATGGCAAGGCGTTTTTGTAGTCTCTTCTTTGTAAAAACAAATCACAAATATTCAAATAATGTTGAGCTTTCCCCACAGTACTTAATGCTGAAGGATTTTTATCCAGCAATTTTTTTATCTGATTTTTTAAAACTTCATTTGAAAAATCCTGAATTAATTTTTGTCTGGCAAATGATACATCAGGTAAAGTATGATTGCAATCAACCTTATTTTTGGAGTAATAATTAATGAATGTTAGAATTGAAACCAAATATGTCAGTTTAACAAAAAATATTTTTAGCATTACATTCTTCATAATTAGTGAACAATAATACAAATAAACACTATAAATATGAATAAAAATTAAAAAACAAATGTTTTCATTCTATTATCATTACTCAAATAAGCGAATATTTGAATAATAATTAATCAAACAATTTACTATGAAAAACTTTTACACTTTCTTTATTTTAACATTTGGAATAATTACTGCTTATTCTCAACAATTTACAAGCACAACAATCACAGCCAATGAAAATGGTTATCCTTTTGCCACCGGAAAAAAACTACAGGCAATCTATACTGCTTCAAAATTTCCGTCTGCTTCAAGTGGTTATATTACTACCCTGTATTTTCGTGGATTTGGTGATGGTAGTGCAACGATAACCAATTTTGAAATAAAACTTGGAACAACTTCGCAGAATAGTTACACAGCTCAAACAGATCCTTTTATAACAGGACTTACTACAGTATATAGTAATTCTTCATTAACGTTAAACGTTGCCACAGATCAATGGATAGCAATTCCTCTAACAACACCATTTCCATATACGGCTGGAACAAATTTAGTTCTTGAAATCAACAGAATAAATAATACAGGGGATCAATTTTTTGTTTATCATTCTATAGAAACTGATGGTTGTAAGCTATTAAATATCAACTCAACAACAGCAACAAATGGCGCGGTGGTAGGATCTGGAATTAATTTCAAAAGGCTTCCTGCATTTGGATTCGATATTAGTCAATCTTTGGCAGTTAACAATATTGAGCTTTTAAAAAACGATGTAATCCTATATCCTAATCCTGCAAGTGAAATAGTAAACATAGAAAATAGATCGCGTTCTTCTCTAAAAAAAATTACTATTTACAATTCCGCAGGACAGCATGTCTACAGATCAGATAGTCCCAAAAATAAATTTTCAGTTGATGTATCTGATTTTCCTTCAGGTGTATATACCGCAAACATCCAGTTTGAACAAGGAGAGATAAGCAAAAAAATAATCATTAAATAACATATCTATACTTAGTTAAATTAAAATTACATAACAGAGTTTAATTAGATATTATCCACGACCGACATTATCGATGTCGGTCATTTTTTTGATGATTTGAAAATTAAGAAACCGTTTATTTAATAGGTATTTTCATTTCGCCAGATTTTAAATAGACTTTAATTTTATAAATAAAACAAAAAACAACAACTAAATTGATAATTGTTGTTTGATGAATATCAGTTTTAAATCTACATAGAAGGCTTATGCATTAAAATTCATCCAAAAATAGTTACTTTCTGTTAATAACCTTTTTTACAGCTTCCACGATAGCCTCAGCACTGAGTCCGTATTTTTCCATCAGTTCTGCCGGCGTTCCGCTTTCTCCGAAACTATCGTTTACCGCAACATATTCCTGAGGAACATAATATTCGGTTGTCAAAACCTGTGCAACACTGTCGCCAAGTCCACCCAATCTGTTGTGCTCTTCGGCTGTTACAATGCAACCTGTTTTTTTGATTGATTTTAAAATCGCTTCAGAATCCAATGGTTTAATGGTATGAATATTAATAATTTCTGCATCAATTCCCAACTCTTCCAAGATTTCGCCGGCTTTGATGGCTTCCCAAACCAAATGTCCGGTTGCAACAATCGTCACATCTTTTCCTTCGTTTACCATCCATGCTTTTCCGATTTCGAATGTTTGATTTTCATCCGTAAAAACAGGAATTACAGGACGTCCGAATCTCAGATAAACCGGACCTTCGTAATCTGCAATGGCTATGGTTGCAGCTTTGGTCTGATTATAATCACAAGTATTAATTACCGTCATTCCCGGAAGCATTTTCATTAATCCGATATCTTCCAAAATCTGGTGTGTTGCCCCATCTTCGCCCAAAGTTAAACCTGCGTGGGAAGCGCAAATCTTGACATTCTTATCCGAATAAGCTACTGATTGACGAATCTGATCGTAAACTCTACCAGTAGAAAAATTAGCAAAAGTTCCTGTAAACGGAATTTTACCTTCGATTGCCAAACCTGCTGCTATACCAATCATATTCGCTTCTGCAATGCCGATTTGGAAAAATCTTTCCGGTGCTTTTTCTATGAATTTTTCCATTTTCAAAGAACCGATAAGGTCTGCGCAAAGTGCCACAACATCCTGATTTTTGTCCGCCAATTCCGCCAATCCAGCTCCGAATCCACTTCTCGTATCTTTACTTTCTGTGTATGTATATTTTTTCATTGTTATTCGTTTTAATAATCGCCCAAAGTTTCTTCTAATTGGTCTAATGCTTTTTGCAACTGCTCATCGTTAGGCGCTTTTCCGTGCCAAGCGTGCGTTCCCATCATATAATCTACACCGTAACCCATTCCGGTTCTCAGCAAAATACAGATTGGCTGTCCTTTTCCTGTCAAAGATTTAGCCTCGTCCAGAACTTTTACAATTTCTTCCAAATCATTTCCATTTTCTACTTCCAGAACTTTCCAGTCAAACGCTTCAAATTTTGTTTTAAGACTGCCTAAAGAAAGGACTTTGGAAGTTGGCCCATCAATTTGCTGCCCGTTGTAATCTACGGTTGCAATCAAATTATCAACCTTGTTGTGAGAGGCGTACATTATTGCTTCCCAATTTTGACCTTCCTGCAATTCGCCATCGCCGTGAAGACTGAAAACCAAGTTCTCATCTTTATCCAATTTTTTACCAATAGCGTGACCAATTGCAACCGACAAGCCTTGTCCTAAAGAACCAGAAGCAATACGGATTCCAGGCAAACCCTCGTGGGTGGTTGGATGTCCTTGTAATCTGGAATTTAGTTTTCTGAAAGTTGCCAATTCTGATTTATCAAAATAACCGGCGTGTGCCAAAATGCTGTAAAAAACCGGCGAAATATGACCATTGGAAAGATAAAATGCATCTTCACCTTTGGCTTTCATATCGAAGCCTTCTTTGCGTTTCATTGCATCAAAATACAATGCAACCAGAAAATCTGTACAACCCAAAGAACCTCCAGGATGTCCGGATTGACAAGCGTGAACCATTCTTACAATATCCCTTCTCACCTGAGAAGCGATATTTTGTAGTTTTGAAATATCGTGAGCCATAATCAATTATTGCATTTTTTGTGAATCTTTGATGAACTGCTCCAATCCGCTATCTGTCAAAGGATGTTTTAGTAAAGATAAAATCGGTTGGATAGGACAAGTCACAACATCAGCTCCGATTTTTGCACAATTGATAATGTGCATACTGTGTCTCACCGATGCCGCCAAAATTTCGGTTTCGTAACCATAATTATCAAAAATCAGGCGGATTTCTTCAATTAGATTTAAACTGTCTGTCGAGATATCATCCAGTCTTCCAAGAAAAGGGGAAACATAACTTGCTCCGGCTTTGGCCGCCAATAGCGCTTGCCCTGCTGAGAAAATCAACGTACAATTGGTTTTAATTCCTTTGTTGCAAAAGTATTTTAAAGCTTTTACGCCGTCTTTTATCATTGGGATTTTCACCACGATGTTTGGATGAATTGCGGCAAGAATATCACCTTCTGCAATCATTTCTTCGTAAGTCGTAGAAAGCACTTCTGCCGAGATATCGCCATCTACAATATCGCAAATATCTTTGTAATGTTTAAGAATTGCTTCGTTTCCGCTGATGCCTTCTTTCGCCATCAATGACGGATTGGTTGTTACACCATCAAGAATTCCTAAGTCATTCGCTTCTCTTATTTGCTCTAAGTTGGCTGTGTCGATAAAAAATTTCATTATAATTTAAGTTTTTAAGTTTTATTAATTTTCTTTGATTTTGAATTAATTGTGATGTCCCATATTGAGTTTGATTTTCTTCAAATCTTCCAATTGATGAACTGGTTTTTCAATATCACTTGGGATTGGCTGTTTCGAAAAAGTCTGAAAATAAAGCAGACAGGCATCTTTCCACCAAACTGCATCTTTTTCCTGAATTTTTAATTTCGCTTGAACGGATTTGAATCTCTCTTCATCAGCAAAAGTTTGTAATCTGTCCCAAGTTTTTTGATAGTTACGGACATTTATCACACCAATATCGTATTTAAAACAAAGTTCTTCCCAAAGCGTTTTTCCATCTTTCATTTTGTAGTTCCAAGGAACGTGATGGAACCAAAGAATTAGATTTTCAGGAGTAGTTTTGATATTCTCGTAAGTTTCATTGAGTGGTGGAAAATATAGAGAAACCGCATTACTTCCCGTCTTAGTTCTGTCAAATCCTACTCCATTTACATCAGCTTTGTGATAGTAAACAGGCGACCAATCGGGTCTTCCACCTTTGTAATCGCCCCAAGGTTCTGGTCCGTAATGATGTCCTGAAGCAAAAATGTGATGAAGTCCCAGAGGCATCATATAATCCACAGCCGTTTCGCGGGAAGACAACATTATTTCTTTTACAGGTTTTACAAAATCCTGATTATCTGTAAAAGTCATTTTAATCCATTCATCTGCAATCTGTTCCGAAGACAAATCGTGGTTCCAAGCCAGGCGTCCGAAAGCATACCAATTGGCTTGTGCAAAGTGATGACCTGTCCAATTTGTGTCTTCGCCAATATTGGCTACAGCAGAAATCGCAGTGATTTTATTTTTCATCAAAGTTCCATCTGTTATTTTTGCAATCGTAGAACCTTTACCAAAAGAATAAGTATCACTGTCCAGATTTTCCTTGAACAACGGCGCCAAATAAACCAAATGATTCGAAAATCCAAGATATTCCTGTGTGATTTGAAATTCCACCATTTCCGGCGTTTTTTTCAAAGCTCCAAATAACGGATTGAAAGCTTCTCTTGGCTGGAAATCTATCGGTCCATTTTTGATTTGAATAATCACATTATCACGAAATTTCCCATCCAACGGAACAAATTCCAAATAAGCTTGTTTTGCTCGGTCTTCTTTACTTGGACTGTAAACAAAAGCACGCCACATAATTATTCCGCCAAAAGGTTTTAATGCATCTGCCATCATATTCGCGCCGTCTGCGTGGGTTCTTCCGTAATCTTGCGGACCAGGCTGACCTTCGGAATTGGCTTTAACCAAAAAACCTCCAAAGTCAGGAATCAGTTTATAGATTTCAGACGCTTTTCCTTTCCACCAGTTTTGTACATTTTTATTCAGTGGGTCAGAATTTTCAATTCCATCCAAAACTTTTGGTGAAGAGAAATTAACCGATAAATAAACTTTAATTCCATAAGGTCTGAAAATATCAGCTAAGATTTTCACTTTCTCCAGATAATCTTTTCTAAGGATATTTGGAGACGCATTGACATTATTTAAAACCACAGAATTAATTCCGATTGATGCATTAGCTCTTGCATATTCTTTGTAACGGGGCGAAATTTTATTAGGTAAATCTTCCCATTTCCAAAGAGAATGTCCTGCATAGCCGCGCTCAATTGTTCCGTCCAGATTATCCCAATGATTCAGAATTCTGACATCGTAAGAAGGTTTTTCTGTGATGTTCAAATTGCTGATATTGGATTTGGTTTGTTGAAGTCTCAAAATGTGATAAACACCGTACAGCAAACCAATTTCTTTGCTAGATGAAATGCTGATTTTGTGTGATGATGATTTGATGGTATAACCATCTTTCAGGTTCTTCAAAGCTTTATCAGTTCTTAATTCCACAGCCTGTCCCTGCCAGAAATTGGTTAATTCATTTTTAGCAATTTCGATGGTTGGATTGTTTCCTTTTGAAATGATTTTATCTGCAGAAATTCCGTTTTTGACATTCGGGAAACGAAGCCATAATTTGCTTCCGTCTTCAGCGAAGAGTGAGAATGGAATTAATAAAAACATTAATATGTAAGCTTTGAAATATTGCATTTGAAAAGGTTTTTGTCCGCGAGTTCGTTTTCGGTTATATATTGAACCCTGCCGGGTTCGTTGTTGGTTTCCATAATGTTTCCCATAGGTTTCACCTACGGCTACTAATATTGAGCCCTTCAGGTTCTGTGGTTTGTTTCATTCCATTACCATAGGTTTCACCTACGGCTACTTTTGTTGAACCCTTCGGGTTCTGAGGAAATGATTTAATTTAGTCTAAACCTTCGATGGTTTTGAAAGTTCCGTCTTCGTTGTATTCTAATTCTACGACTTTCATACTTCTGAGCCAAGTTTTGCCTTCACTCGGAACTGAATCGTGGAAGAACAAATACCATTTCCCTTTGAATTCCGCAATACTCTGATGAGTGGTCCAACCAACAACCGGCGTTAAAATCACACCTTGATAAGTGAACGGTCCATAAGGATTATCCCCAATCGCATAACACAAAAGATGAGAATCTCCGGTAGAATATGAGAAATAATATTTGCCGTTGTATTTGTGCATCCAAGATGCTTCGAAGAATCTGTGAGGATTCCCGTGCAATAACTCGTCGCCGTTTTTATCCAAAATCAATAAGTCTTTTGGCTCTTCGGCAAACTCCAGCATATCATCACTCAACAGAGCTACTTTTGACGGAATTGCCGGTTCATCTTCGTTTGGTAATAATGCAGATTCCAGAGCTTTGTTATTTCTGTAACGTTGCAATTGTCCGCCCCAGATTCCTCCGAAATACATATAATGTTTGCCTTCATCCTCGAAAATACAAGGGTCGATGCTGTAACTTCCCAACATCGGATGTTTTTCAGGAATGAAAGGTCCAGAAGGTTTATCGCTTATAGCAACGCCAATTTTGAAAATATCATTTTTATCTTTCAAAGGATAATACATATAATATTTGCCGTCTTTGTGCGCCACATCGCAATCCCACAACTGGCGACCAGCCCAAGGAATATCTTTTACAGAAAGGACAACGCCGTGGTCTGTTACTTCCCCATTTTCTACATCATCCAAAGAGAAAACGTGATAATCATTCATATCGAAATGGTCGCCATTGTCATTCTCTTCTATTCCACTTTCTCTGTCGTGGGATGGATAAATATAGATTTTGCCTTCGAAAACGTGAACAGATGGGTCTGCCATATAATCTTTCGGGAAAAGGTATTTTGCTTTGTTCATTTTATTGAGATGTTAGATTTTAGAAATTAGGTATTAGAGTTTTACTTTTTCTCAGCTAGTTTAAATATTTTTTCAACAACAGGTTTTGCCTGAAACTTTCGGTCAAACAGTAAAGTATAGTCGGTTCTGCCCTTCACAGGAAAATCATTTTTCCAGGATTGAGCATCGGTCACACCCCATAAAGTCACACGACGTATTTTGTCCTGATGCTTCAAAAACAATGAAAAGAAATCAAGATATCGCTTTTCCCATTTTTCTTCCACTTCTTTTGGAAGACCTTCCGTGTAAGGATTTATAGCCTTGTTGTATTCGTAAGTATCAGCAACATTGGCTCCCGACTGACCTTTTGGAGAAGGAATAGCGCTGATGTCCAGTTCTGTGATATTTACTTTGACGCCTGCCTCACCATATTTGACAATAGCGTTTTCATATTCTGCCATAGATGGCCCATCCATTCCTACGTGAGCCTGCATTCCTACACCATCAATTCTGATTCCTCTCGATTTTAAATTTTTCACCATTTTTACAACGGTCGCTATTTTTCCGGGATACCATTCATTATAATCATTGTAATAAAGTTCTGCATTCGGGTCTGCTTCGTGAGCATATTGGAAAGCCAACGGAATAAATTCTTCACCAAGAATTTCGTAGAACTTTGATTTTCGATACGAACCGTCTTCCATTATAGCCTCATTGACAACATCCCAGCCTTTCACTCTCCCTTTATATCGGGAAACAAAAGTACTGATGTGGCTTTTCATTCTTTGCTTCAGAACTTCTGCAGAAACATCTTTTCCATTCCTATCAACGAAAAACCAAGCCGGAAGTTGAGAATGCCACACTAAAGTATGCCCTATGATAAACATATTGTTCTTTTCTCCGAATGCTACAAACCTATCGGCATCATCAAAAAAGAACTGACCCTCTTTAGGCTGTATATACATTGATTTCATACAGTTTTCTGCAACAATCGAACTGAACTGTTTTTTGATGATTTCCACAGATTTTGTATCTGTTCCGTGAATTTGAGGAAGGCTTACTGCAGTTCCAACATAGAATTTGTTTTTAAAAGCTTCTTTTAAAGCTGTAACATTCGAAGTTCCTGAATTGGCTGTTTTACACGACACTGTAAGCGCCATTATGCTTAATAATGTAATAATCTTTTTCATCGTTATCCTTTTATTTTTCGTCTTTCGTTCAAATCTCTTTCAATCTCAATTTCCTTTTTCTTGGTAATCTCATAGAAGAAAAGCAATCCACAAGCTATAAAAAATGGAATGGACGGGAATATACTGACCAGCATTTTGGCACCGGCTGAAACGCTTTCCGGCTGAATGACATTCACGGCACCTTCTGTCGAAATGTAGCCGTACTTTCCTATGATTAATGCAACAAGAGAACTTCCTATACTTAATCCTACTTTTAAACCTACCATCATTGCAGAAAAGATGATGGCTGTGGCTCTTCGGTTGTTTTTCCATTCAGAAAAGTCGGCAACATCTGCAATCATTGCCCAAAGCAAAGGAGTACCGATACCATAAAAGAACCCGTGTATGATTTGCGAGAGAAACATCATTCCAACAGATTTTGGCGGATAAAAAATAAATGCCACTATAAATAAAGTTGAAATAAATAACGATGCAATGAAAGCATCTCTTTTACCATATTTATCAGCAAATCTCTTTGAAAATGTAATACCGATAATCATCATAATAATCCCACCTGCATTGAAGAGCCCGAAACCTGCAGAACGCGGGTCTTCACCAAAGAAATTCATTCCTATTGAATTAAAGAAATTGGTGATGGGTGAAATAAAGCTTTTCAGTGCTGTCTCATCAACATAATTATTAAAATAGTAAACGTAAGAGCCGCCTTTCATCGCCAGTGTAATGAAAATCAAAGCCGTAACAATCAGCATAATTATCCACGGTTTATTTTTTTTCAAATCTTTTAAGTCTGCACCTAAAGAAGATTCCTGCTCCGGTTTTGGGATGACCCTTTCTTTGGTCGTGAAAAAAGTGATGAGCAACATAACTGTTCCGATAATCGCCAGCCAAGTCATTACAATCTCAATTCCGACTGCCTTATTACCATCTCCAGCAGATAATATGATAGGAAGCATAAATACCTGAACAAAAAACTGAGCAAACATTACTGCCACAAACCGGTAGGAAGAAATACTGTTTCTCTCGCCCATATCTCCGGTGATAACGCCACTCAAAGCAGCGTATGGTAAATTATTAGCAGCATACAATAACAATAATATTGAATATGTGATTGCTGCGTAGATCATTTTACCACTGTAAGAAAAATCAGGTGTGCTGAATGCCAGCAGAGCAGCTACGCCTAAGGGTATTGCTGTAAATAAAATCCACGGGCGGAATTTTCCCCACTTGCTTCTTGTACGGTCTGCCAATGCGCCTAATAATGGATTGAAAATAAATCCTGCAATTAATCCGACGACAAGCGTGATAATAGAAGCATCCTCTGCCTTCAATCCGTAGATATCAGTGTAGAAGTAAGCTAAGTAAGTGACCAAAGTCTGGAAAACCAGATTGGCAGCCAAATCGCCGAGACTGTAACCAACTTTTTCAATTACTGATATTTTCTGTGTATTATTGTCCATTTTGAGATTATAATTCTATTAAATTAAATTTTTATTCTGTTGTGAAAGGCGATGCAGGAAGATTTGTTTTATTTCTGAGATTTCCTTCCGGATTATCTGCCCAATCGTATCTCACGGAAATCGGCTCTTTTAGTTCGTCATTCCAAACAATGATTTTTTTGCTTTCAATTTTAGCATTTGCCCATTTGTAAATTCCTGTTTTATCCTTTATCGCGAAACCTTTTAAATCTGAAACAGGGTCAAAATCATCTGTTCCTTTTTTGAATGAAAGAACGATTTTGTTTCCATCAATTTTCATCGATTCATAAACAGGTCCGTCTGCAACAATCTTTTTGTCTTCAAACCTCAATGCCTGTAAAGCCAATCGTTCTCCAACTGCTTTTTTATTAAGAGGATGAATGTCATTCCATTCTCCCACATCAATAGTTACTGCCAATGCAGTATTGGGAACATTTAAAGAAACTTTTCTCTGTTGGTCTCTCAGCTCAGCCCATTTGCTTTCGACGGGTTGATCTTTAACTTCCATAAAATTGGCAAGCTGCACCACAATGAAAGGTAGAGGATCACTTCCCCATTTAGTCCGCCAGTCTGTGATCAATGTAGATAGCAGATTACCATATTCCTGAGGTTTTCCAGTGTTACTTTCTCCTTGGTACCAGACAAAACCTTTGATTTTATAGTTGATCAAAGGGTTGATCATTGCGTTATACAATCCTGTTGGTTTCCAGCGGATAAAGGTCTGTCCAGGCGCCACTTTTTCCATTTTAGCTCCAATCTTATATTTCCAAACTCCTGTCAGATCTATTTTTTGTCCATCGATTTCAAGGTAATACGGTTTATCTCCGATTAATTCGCCTCTTCCACCACCATTCGTGATTCTTACTGAGATGACATTTTTACCTTCCTTCAAAATTCCTTTTGGAACGTCATACCATCTTGGCGGATATTCATACGTGACATTACCTACTTTTACACCGTTGATGTAGGTTTCGTCAGCATCTTTAATTCTTCCAAGGTTTAAAAAAGCCGATCGATCAGACTGATTTTTCGTTAAATCAATTTCCTTTCTTAGCCAAACCGAACCATCAAAAGCACCTTCTTTATCTTCCCAAGAACCTGGAACATTCATTGTTTTCCAGTCAGAATCATTTAATGAAAAATATTTCCAGTTATTTGATAATCCAATGTCTGTCTGATCCAGTTTTGCATACCATTCTTTACTCAATTTCTGATCATTAGATTCTGTTGCTTTTATCAATTCGTCATTTTTCCACTTTTCCGCTTCTTTCAGATATTCGGGATATTTTTTCAGGCTTTTTTCTTCCATCCAAGCCTGAATTGGGGAACCTCCCAAACTTGCGTTGATAATTCCAATGGCCACATTGTTTTTTTGATTTAATTCTTTAGCGAAAAAATAAGCAACAGCCGAAAAATTGACGATTGTCTCCTGATTGGTTGTTTCCCATTTTCCACTTGCAAAATCAGTCTGCGGAGATTTAAAATTATACTTTTGAGGAACGGTAAAAAATCTGATGTGTGGATTATTGGCATTCTTAATTTCCTCTCCATAAAGCGGTTTCACTCTGCGCATCGGAAGCTCCATATTCGATTGTCCCGAAGCCAGCCAGACGTCGCCGATCATAATATCCTTCAAAGTAATTTCATTGATGGTCATAACATAAGGACCGCCAGATTTTATCTTTGGTAAATTGATTTTCCAATCGCCATTGTCATCTGTTACAGCCGTATATCTTTTATTAAGGAATGTCACAATAATCTTTTCCTCAGCATCAGCTTTTCCCCAAATTGTAATTTTCTGATCTCTCTGCAAAACCATTCCATCAGATACTAAAGCAGGAAGTTTCACCTTAGCAGACAATAAATTTCCGCCTAGAATTATTGAGGCAAAAAAGACAAAGATTTTTAATTTCATGACCATATTTTTATCGAAGTCGATTTTCATATATCTATTGTTTTTAAAAATAACTGAATCTATCTATATACAAAACATTTTTGCCGATGATAAAAAAATATCTTGTAAAAAACGTCCGAAATTTTTTTTCTAAAATGTGAAAAAAATACTAGCTTATCATAAATAAGAAGATTATGCAATCACTAACAAATCAGCGGAATAAACCGAAATTATCTAAATGCAAATTGTTTCAAATCTAATAGTGGATCTATCGAGAAATATTAAAACAGACTTATCGTATTTTTGAGAATATCCTTTTAAAAATTTGCGCTATTTACACACTCATTATTTCGCTGTAATTTTAACATTATTTTAACATTCTGTTCATCAATATTTAATATTATATTCACAAAAAATCATCAATTTTCACTATAAAATATTACAGAAAACCCTCACAAAAAGCTAATTTTCCTCCATTATAAAATACAGTCAACCATCTGTTGAATAAAGTAATTGCTAATTTTTCGAAATCTACGTACTTATTGAAAATTTATAAATGGTTTTGGTACGATATTTCATTCCCGGTTTCAGCACGGTTGAGGGAAAAGATGCTTGATTGGGAGAATCGGGAAAATGCTGTGTTTCCAGACAAAAACCTGTTCTAGGCTCATTTTTACCTCCCGTTTTGTTAGTAAATTTTCCATCGAGATGATTTCCAGAATAGAACTGTATTCCCGGTTGATCAGTAAAAACCTCCATAAGCCGTCCCGTTTTTGGTTCATAAACTTTTGCGACAGACCGAAGCCCTTCACCGTCTAAAATCCAATTATGATCATAACCATTCCCTCTACTTAACTGTTTATTTTCAGAGTCTATATCTTTACCAATAGTTTTTGACACTGTGAAATCAAATGGCGTATCTTTTACGTGGTATTTCCTACCTGTTGGAATCATATTTTGATCAATTTCCAAAACTTCGCTGGCATTTATCTGTAATTCATGATCTGTAATCACCTCATTAAAATTCCCTGACAGGTTGAAATAAGTATGTTGTGTAAGATTGATAACCGTTATTTGATCTGTTTCAGCCTCATAAGAGATTTCCAGACCATCATCATCAGTTAAAGTATATAAAACTGATGTTGTTAAAGTCCCTGGAAAACCTTCTTCACCTGCAGTGCTAACATAAGTTAGTTTTAAAGTAGAATTTTGAGTATTACATATAGTTTCCACCTGCCAGAACTTTGTGTGAAATCCTTCTTTACCACCGTGAATGCTGTTTCTCCCATTATTGGCATTCAATTCAAATGTTTTTCCTTCAAGAACAAATTTTGAATTTGAGATTCTGTTGGCATAACGGCCGATAATAGCACCAAAAAAATAATGATTGTGATAGATGTACTTTTCAGTATCTGTATAGCCTAAAACTACATCTTTATAAATTCCATTTTTATCAGGAGCGGTGAGTGAAGTAATAATTCCTCCGAGATTAATTACTTCTATCATCATTCCATTTCTGTTGGTAAGGATATGCTTTGTAATAATATTACTCTGCTGTCTAACATTTTCTCCTACTGATTGTACATTGGTCATATTAATATCAAATTAGAATTATTTACAAGTCAGCAAAAACTTTTTTTTTAAGACTTAGATTAATGGAAAAATTGCAGAAGGTCATCAGCCTGGCTGATGACCCTAAAGCTGTTATTTTATAGTTGCTGCAGTTTTATAAATTTTCTTTTTATTTTCTTTCCGCTGTTTGATATCTCTATAAAATAGATCCCGGCCGGAAGCGCAGATAAATCAATTCTATTTTTACCTCTATTCAGTTTTACATTGTAAAAAATATTACTGCCTTTTGCATCAACAAGAGTATAGACTGAATTTTCATAATTCCACTCCACAAAAATTTCATTTTTGGCAGGGTTAGGATAAAGTGTGATTTCATCATTATTCATTAATGCTTCATTGTTTCCTAGAGTTGCAAAGTTAAATGGAAGAACAGCTGCCGTGTAATTATTTTCTTCAGTTAAATATCCCTGGAAAGAACTGATCACCGGCTCATTTCCAGCCGTAATCCTGTAAAATCCCGTAATTCCATTTTCAGTTTTCAGAATGTATCCTCCGGCAGGTACTTTGATACTTTGATATACACCATTGATCTGGTTCACAGTAAGTGCTTTCGGAGTGGAAACAGCTCCTGAACCAGTAAAAGTTACCGTACCAGTTGCATTGACTAACACAGGTGTATTGGCAGGTATTGTACCACCTGAAATCTGTGAAGCTGAAACATTTGCTGAGTTTGGATTTAAGCTATAAACAGTAACGCCTGCCGGAATATTTGCCTGAAATGGCAACAAAACTATACCATAGCCATTGAAATTTCTGGTGTATGCTATTGAATTGGCACTGAAAGCAAATGGAACCTGAAAATCCTTTCCCTGATCTGAAAGTATTATATTTTCTGCAGCAGAACCGGAAATAACATTAGTGTTATTATTAGTAACATTTGCATTAACATAAAATAAGTTATTAAGATTTGCTGAACCGGATATCCAGCTGTCAGCCGATGTTATTCCGGAAACATTTTTGAAATCTATCGATGTGTAATATTCATTTTCCAGAGCATCAATAAGATTACTGTCTGTTACAGAATATGCAGCTGCAAATTTGGATGCATTTTCGCTTCCTACATTAAAATAAACATCTCCCAGGGTTAATGTTAATACTGAACTGAAGTTTCCGTTACGTAAACCTATTATACCCTTACAGCCGGTAGTCAGAACGGATCTGGAAATATCAAAAACCAAATTAAAACTTCCGGAACCTGGAGTAGGCAGGGTTATCGTGCCATAATTATATGATTTTACCACTCCAAGAGCATCAACATAATACAGCGTTGTATTCGCTGCGGTTTGTGATGACGTGGTGGTGTAACTCTTTACGTTGAGAATTAGTTTGTTATATCGGTCATCAAGATTCAGGTATCCATTGGAGGCTGTTGTGTTGGTACTGATTAACGGTGTTGAATTATAAAATGTAACGGTTTGATTACTTAATTGATAATTTGTTCCAAATGACGTGTTTGTAGGAATCTGATTATCAATTTTATTATAATGGATATCTCCACCAGTCATCAGAGAAACTGGTCTGTCCGCACTTTTGTTAAATGTAAAAGTCATAACACTTGACGGACTTATTTGTACGGTAGGTCTGAAAGTCGCTGAATTATACACAACCGGTGTAGTTGATGAATTCACAGTTTGCGATGTCAGAATCTGCGTAGCTGACGTTGTATAGAATGGCAGGTCGACTTTCAGATTATAGGAATTAGCTGATGAATTGATCACTACAAGAGTAACCTGGTTACCATTCAAGGAAATATATGATGACCCCTCCAACGTATTATTTGCCACTTCCCACTGTGTGTCGATTCTTGTTTTCCCTGTAGTATTTTTTGCGTATTGAGAAAGAATATATCCTCTTTTAGTCATCTCTCCGTTGACAGTACCGTAGGTTCCATCCCCCAAAAGACCATAAAATCTTTTGGCAGAATAGTGGATCCAGGCATTAACATTGCCCAGCATCGCATTATTAATGCTTTTGGCAAAGGTAAAAGCGTCAGTGTTCCAGATGAAATTTCTTGGAGTCTGAGTTGTTGGTGAGTTCCAATTGATCAGATATTCTGTCTGCCAGATTTCTTTATTAAAATTTTGAAACTGTTTATATGAGGTTTGTATTGCGCCGTATTGATGAGCTCCATAAACCTCAAAGTTGGCCATTACAGCCGGATCTAGAAATGCGTTAGCAAAATTATTGGTAAGACCTACACTTTCAGGAGCAATCACATTACAATTGATCAGGTGGCCATAATCTTTTACAAAAGTAGCAATTTGTGCAGGTGTCCAGATACAGCCCTGATATTGAGCCATTTCGTCAGGCTCATTTTGTATGGATATATAATCCAAGGTAACCCCATTGTTTTGCATGTATGTAACAAAGCTATTCAGATATAATGCGTAATCCTGATAATGTTCCGGCTTAAGATAACCTATCTGCTGAACACCATTTCCATCCACATACACAGCATTAACATGGTTGTTTGTTTTCCAGGCAGCAGGCATAGTCCAAGGTGTTGCAAAAATCGTAAGCCCCATCGATTCAGCCAACTGTGCTGTTGCTAAAACATTTCCCCAATTACTACTCTGATCCGGAATATAAAGACGCATAATGTTATATCCGCCTTCACTGCTTGTTCCCCATAAATTTTGAATCTCTGAAGTACTCATATGGTTGTATGCAAATTGTGGACTGCATACAAAACCTCCGAATCCTGTGACTTTTTGATATGTGATATTCTTATTGATCTTAACCTTGGCACTAAGTGCTTGTGCACTCAGATGCGTAGAGAGTGCGATACCTGTCACAAAGACAAGTATCAACCTGAATATTTTTTCCATAATATTACGTTTAAATGATGTTAGAAATAACTTGTATGAATAGTACTTGTATATAAAATAATTCAATTTTCACCTAAGAAATAAAAACTAGTGGCTACTCTGAGGAGCCCCAAGATAGCTTGGTTTCAAGCCTCCTGTATCAATCAGTATTTTTTCCAGAACAATTCCGGGTTCCAGGATACGGAATTTCATCGTGTGCTTTCCTGGATTCAAAACGGTATGTTTTGTTTTCGATTTGATAATATGTTCTGACTGCCACTGACCCAATTCCCCTTTATAATGTCCGTTGAAATTGACAATCTGTGGTTCTTCTCCGTCAAAAGAAATTTTATATCGAAGTCCTTTATTAGAATTAAAATTCAAGGTCGGTGCTAACAAAAGCTGAACTTCAAAAGTTCCTGTAGAAGTAAAATCGATATCATATTCCAAAGAGATATTTTCATTTTCCTTGGGAGAGATATTTTGTGGAAATGTGGTCACTCCCGACAGTGTTTTTCCAAAATCCGGAATCACCTTCCACTCTATTTTATCAGAATTATTTTTGCGTGAGAAATTCTCTGCTTCAATGGAAACGTAACCATCTTTTTCTCTAAATATTTTAGTGTTTAATGTGGTATTTTCAGCGATATATTTGACTTCCGGCATTATATTTTTATCCGGTTGCTGCCAGCTGGTATATCCTATATGAGTCTGATCCATCATATGTTTCCATTTTCCTCCTGATATTTCACTATTGTATTTGGTGGATAAAATTTGATCATACTCAAAATGCTTTTTTACAAGGTCAGCGTAGCGGTTTGCTTCAGGATTATTTTCTGCCGCTAGTTTTTGATTCAGAGCAACTGCATAATACATTTCATACAAATTACTCATTGCATCAACAGGATACAGAACCAACTGGAAGTAAGTGTCTCTAGATTCTGTCGGGATCTCATTATAAAGCCTGTTCGCATCCAGAGATAATTTTCTGTAGTCATTTACAACAGTTTCAAATTCATTATAATTTTCCAAACTGTAAGTTCTGCTGTTCAATGTTTCTGCGGTGACCCGGCGGTTGTACTTTGCATACAGGTTTATCATCCTTGCAATGTCTTTAGAATATTTTGTTCCAAACTGTTGTGATGCCCAATTCTCTGTATATTCCAGAAGATTATCTGCGTTGAACTGCTTTGGATTCCAAGCCATATCCATAAAGAAACTGATTGGAAATTCCATCGGCTTTAGATCACCTACATTCACGATCCATATCTTATCAACCTTATGCTCATAGGTCAGATTCATCTGTTCCCAAACCCGTTGGATCGGACTGATGTTGATCCACTTTGAATTTCTCGGTCCACCGACATAATCAAAATGATAATACATCCCATAACCGCCTTTGTGGAGAGGTTTTGACAGATCTGGAAGCTTTCTCACATTGCCCCAGTTGTCATCACAAAATAAAAGGGTCACATCATCCGGAACGCGCATTCCTTTGTCGTAATATTCCTGAACCTCTTTGTACAAAGCCCAAACTTGTGGCGTTTTATTCGCATTTTTACCAGTCACTTTTCCAATAATACCTCTTTGATTCTTAACGATATTTTCAAGAAGTGAAATATTTGTTCCCTCGCCCATTGCCTCGTCGCCATCGCCACGCATTCCCACCGTAACTAGCTTTTCCCAATTTTTTGAACGTTCTATTCCGGTCTTCCAGAATTCATCCAAAACTTTTTGATTTTTAGAATAATCCCACACGTTCGGTAGATTATTTTTTTTGATGTACCGCCTCCAATCCTGCTGTGCCAGAGCCATAGGCTCGTGATGTGACGTTCCCATTACGATTCCCATCTCATTGGCCAAAACACCATTTTGAGGATCGTCATCATAAAAAGCGCTGCCCCACATCGCTGGCCATACATAATTACCTTTCAGTCTGAGAATAAGCTCAAAAACCTTCTCATAAAACTTGGAATTGAAACCTCCGAATCTAGCTCTTGCCCAACCCCCTAAAGAAGGCTCTTCGTCATTCAGAAAAATCCCACGGTATTCTACAGCCGGTTCTCCGTCTGTGTAAATGCCTTTTTTAAAATATAAATTTTCTTTTTTCATTACCGGAACATCTGCCCAATATTCCCAGGGAGAAATCCCGATCTGTTTAGAAAATTCGTAGATGCCATAGATGGTTCCACGTTTGTCGCTGCCTGCAATTACAATCACTTCTGAAATTCCATTAAAATCTTTAATATTCTGAATGATAAATTTTTCTTTTTTGCCTTTCAGATCTTTTTCATTCAGCTTTTTCTGTTTAATTAAATCATCAATAATCGAATTCGTTCCGACAGTTCCGATGATGATCAAAGGTGATTGAGAAGCTGGAATCTGATTTAAAATATTCGGAGTTTCGCCCGTTACTTTTTTAAAATCTGCCTGAAGATTATTAACCGCCCGCAAAATTCCTTTATCAGCCGACTGATTTAGTAATAATGAAAGTTTAGTTGATCTATCTTTTATCACAATCGCATCAGTACTTTTTTCAGTCTTAACGAAGGGCTCTGTTGCCTTTACATTAATTCCAAAAAACGTCAGTAGAATTAACAATAAAAAAAACTTGATATGATTTATATTAATGGATTGAGTCATCTTTTTTACAATTTAATATCGTTATTAGAAGTAGCATATAGGCCTATCAAACTTCCTGTAAAACCGCCTGCAACATCGGTTGAAAGAATATCTCCAGACACTTTTCCGCCAAGGTTTACAAAGTTTTTTCCGTCCAGCGAGTAATTGAACTGATAATCGTCGCCTTGGGCAACAACTTGTAGTTGTATGTTTTTAGAAAGTGAAATCTTCTCACTTTTAATTAATGTTGATGTACCTTTCTCCGTGCGCTCTAACACGATGTAGAAGTCTTTGTCTTTTTTAGTAATTCCAAAAACGTAATTGGAGTTCTCGCTTTGATAGCAAGTGATTCCAGCTAATTCTTTTTCTGATTTTGGTTTAAAATCTAAAGAAACAGTAGTCTCAAAAGAGGCGTGCTGTTGCCTGTGGAATAATACAGAAGCAGGTGCCTTTGCCTTAATATTGGTTGCCTTAGGATTAATCTTGATGCCATTTTTGGTAGCAGCAATGAAATTTTCACGAGGTCCACGCATCGAAATCCATCGATAATCGAGTGGAGATTTTTTTAGATCATCTTTGAACGTGAAATTTCCATTCGGGAAAAATCCATTGTGACCCATTTCATTTTTGACTCCGGTCGGCAGTTTCGATTTTGGTTTGATTGGCACCAATCCGTTTTGGATAACAGGATAGGTTCCGCTCCAGTCTACGGGAAGCATAAAAGTTTCACGACCTGTATTCACCCTGCTTTTTTCATTCGGACGAACGCCTAAAAAAACACCATAGTATTTTCCGTCTGGTGTTTCCACAAGATCGGCGTGCCCGGTCCAATCCACTTTGTCTTTCCTGTCTTTTGATAAATATCTTTGCGTCAGAATCGGGTTATTTCCTGCCGGAACAAACGGTCCTTTCGGAGAATCAGACATAAAGATAACTTCGCTATGATTGCCACCAGTTCCGCCTTCGGCGCACATCAGAAAATATTTCCCGTTCTTTTTGTACAAATGTGGTCCCTCGATCCAAATAGGTTTTTGGCTAATGTCAACACCTCCATTTACAATGATTTTATCTGAACCCGCTACGACCTGATCCCTGCTGAGGTCATATTCCCAGATCTTAATAACACGGTGACCATTATAAAGTTCAGTTCCAGGTGGCGGGCCATCGTTATGAACAATATATGCTTTCCCATCATCATCAAAAAATATGGAAGGATCAATACCTCCAAAATTCAGTTTTTGGATCTCGCTCCATCCTTTTGCAGGATCTTTGGTTTTCACGACCATATTTCCGATACCACTTGCAATCTGCGTGGTGATCATATAGAAAGTATCATTGTATTTATTGTATTTGATATCAGGCGCATAGATTCCTTCTGAAAATCCTGCCTTATCAACTTTCAGTTGCGAAGGTCTGTCGAGAACGTGACCAATCTGCTTCCAATTCACCAAGTCTGTCGAATGAAATATTGGAACACCAGGAAACATTGAAAATGAAGAATTGACCAAATAATAATCATTCCCTTTTCTGGTAATGCTCGGATCCGGATAACAGCCTTGAAGAATTGGAGAATAAAACTCGTCATCTTTCAGAGGATTGTCTGTGTAAATCTTATCATTCCCTTTATATTGAAAATCAGAAAAAATCTGTGCAGGCAATTGAGAAATTGTCAGTACTGCAGCTACAATCAGTATGTTTCTATTTATTTTAAAATTGAGATTCATTGGATTCTGTTTCGTTATTTTATTTTTAGATAGACTGAGGATGACCAAAATTTTTAATTAAAATTAAATCATCAAAGAGAAATTGATAAGTCCGATGAGAAAAGAAAATTTAAAAACAAGACCTTAAATAGCCACAACTGATGAAAGGCCTTGCAAACTATATAAAATTGGTTATTAGTTTCTTTTAGACACCACTAAATGCACTGAAACCGCCATCCACAGGAATTAAAGCACCTGTAATAAAGCTTGCAGCGTCTGAACAGAGAAACTGAACCGTTCCATTAAGTTCATCCACTTCGCCAAATCTTTGCATTGGTGTCTTGGCAATCACTTTTTTGCTTCGGTCTGTTAAAGATCCATCGGGATTAATTAGAATTGCACGGTTTTGATCGCCAATGAAAAAACCCGGAGCAACGGCATTGACACGTATTTTGTCTCCAAACTTCAGCGCCAAGTCTGTCGCCAGCCATTGGGTAAAATTGGTAATCGCAGACTTTGCAGCCGCATAACCTCCTACTCTGGTAATCGCCGAATAAGCTGCCATCGAAGAAATATTGATAATACTTCCACTTCCCTGATCCGCCATTGCTTTTCCGAAAACAAAACTTGGGTAAACTGTTCCGTTGATATTCAAATCTGTCACCTCATCCCATCCTGCCATATTCATATCGAAAAAAGACTGATCCTGAGAAAGCGTTGCTGATGGAATGTTCCCACCTGCGATGTTTAGTAAAATATCTATTCTACCATACTTTTCAAGGATTTTTTGAGAAGCTATTTCAAGACTTTCCAGGTTCATAATGTTGGCTTCAATGGCAAATGCATCACCTCCGGAATCTGTAAGTTCTTTGACGCGTGCGTCCAAAGTTTGCTGATTTCTGCCGATTGCAACTACTTTTGCGCCAGCTTCGATGAAACTTTTGGCAAGGCTTCCGCCGAGAACGCCTGAAGCTCCGGTGATGACTGCAACTTTATCTTTTATGCTGAATATTTCGTTCATTTTTTAAATTTTATTTATAATTGACAGCGGCCATTACGCCTTCTATTTGACCTAATGCCAGCATTCTTCCTAAAAATGAATAACCCGGATTATAACCCTTATCGATATCATCGGTTAAAAGTCTGCCGTGGTCGACACGCATTGGTAAGCTTGGATTTTCTTTTTCAAAGACACGAATAACTTCTATCAATTTTCCTCTTCCTTCCAGGTGATTTGCCTCGATAAAATCTCCATTTTCAAAAACATTGGTGCTTCTGAGATGTACAAACTTGGTTCTGGAAGCATACTTATGCGCTAACTTCGGAACGTCGTTTTGCAATCCTGCACTCAGAGAACCTGTGCAGAAAGTCAAGCCATTATGAGGATTATCAACGGCGTCCAGGAACCAGTCGATATCTTCTTCATTGGTAACAATTCTTGGCAAGCCTAATAGTGAAAATGGTGGATCATCCGGATGCACACACATTTGAATATTCCAATCTTCACAGACAGGCATTATTTTCCCAAGAAAATATTTCATATTCTGACGGAGCTGATCTTTATCAATGCCATCATACAATGCCAGTAAATTTTTGAAAATAGCCACCGGATTCTTGTCGTCTTCTGTGATGTTTCCATTCACAAAACCCTGTGTTTTGACGATAATTGAATCAATTAAATCATTCTTTTCCTCGTCGGTAATGGTCTGTTTTAATTCTTCAACTTTGGCTAATACCTCATCATTGTAATCTTTTTGCGCCCCTTGCCTTTCAAGAATATAAATTTCGAAATACGCAAATTTGGCTTTATCAAAGTAAAGAGATGAAGAACCATCTTCCCACTCAAAATAAAGATCAGTCCTTGCCCAATCGAGAACCGGCATAAAATTATAGCAGACCGTTGTAACACCAGCTTTTCCTAAGTTGGCCAAACTTTCAATGTAATTTTCAATCAATTGATCTCTGTTTTTGCCGCCATATTTAATAGCTTCACTCACAGGAAGGCTTTCTACGACAGACCATCTAAGTCCTGCTCTTTCAATAAATTCTTTGTACTCGGTGATAGCTTCTAATGGCCAAACATCACCATTTTTGATATCGTGAAGCGCCGAGACGATTCCTTCTACGCCAATCTGGCGGAGCATTTCTAATTTAATTTTGTCTTTTTTACCAAACCATCTCCAGGTTTTTTCCATTTTTTGGTCATTTTTAAAAAAGCAGGAACATTTCTGCACCTGCTCGGGTGTTAATATGAAGAAAATTAAACAAGTGTTTTGAATTAATTATATCCTGGGTTTTGGTATTTAGCCTTTACATCAGCAGAAACTTCCATTGCATCAAGCTGACCTCTAGGAATTGGTCTCAAATAATGATAAGCCTGAATGTTCCTTGTCGTAGTTACAGGAGTATGGTTATTGTAATTTATTCCACCTATAGAATATGTTGTAGATTTTTGAGTCCAGGTTTGGGTACGAACCAAGTCATACCATCTGTATCCCTCTCCAAAATATTCACGGGAACGCTCAGCCAAGATATAATCCAAATCAATTGTAGCTGGAGTAGCAGCAATCATAGCTGCACTGTTGTCCTGCACTTTCGGTGCATTTCCTTTTACACTCCAAACCCATTTACCCGCTCTTGCACGGATAACATTGATCAAATCTCTCGCTGACATTGACCCAGTTGCGCCTTTAACGGCAGCTTCAGCGGCAAGGAAATAGAACTCTGAGTATTTAATGGCAACAAATGGTCTTGTTAAACTTGGATTAGGATATCCAAGACCATTTCCGTTATCAGTACGGTAAGGCCCGGTTTTCCATATTCCTGGATATACAATTCTGTTGATTCCATTTGGTGCAATTACCCAGTCTGCTCTGCCAGGTAATACACCAGCTCCGATATTGTTTTGCCCAGCGCCAGTTGCTGCGTATGTAGGGATTTGGCTGTCATTATCAAGGAATGAGAATACTGCATCTCCGGGATTGATAGGTAAATTGTTTGCGTTGTAAAGTACTGAAACTGTAGTAAGACCTGTACCTTCCTTGTTCCAGTTTCCGCGGTATGTGGTGGCAAAAGTGCCATCATATCTGGAATCATTTGTTTTGTCAGCAAATGTATTTTTTATTACTTCAATGGTTGGAGCCATCCGTACCCAAGGACGGCCCAAATCCTGAACAGCAGCTCTTTGTACAGAACTTACACCAGTCCAGGTATTGCTGGTTCTGCTACTGCGTACATTGGTATAGTTCCAGGTAAACATCCAGGAAGCGAAGTTATTGGGAGACCATCCGTCACCATAGCTTGCCTGAATCACTCCTTCATTATAATATGCACTGCTTTCAGTATGATCTGCGTACAGCATACATTCTTTATTTCTGTCATTTGAACCGACATTAAGGTTATAATAAGTCGGCTGTAAGGCATAAGGTCCAGGATTCGCTATTCCTTCTAATGCGATGTCGTAAGCTTTCTGAAAATACCACTGTGCATTATGCCCGTCAGGATCCGTTCTAGAAGTTTCAGGATAGGTTGGGATGTTGTTAGGGTTCTGCAGCCACCATGCATATGTTAAGTACGCCTTAGAAAGTTGAAGCCTTGCAACATTTTTCGTAACTCCACCGGTAACTCTTGGATTGACAGGTAAATTATCAATCGCCTTGATAAGATCCGGAAAAATTGCCTTTGTATACACTTCTGAAACTGTATTTCTTACTGATGAAGTTTTTGGAGTAATATTAAAGGCCAATTCTCCTGATCCTAAATCTAACGGTACACCGCCATAAGTTTGTACTAAAAGAAAATAATAAAAAGATCTGAAAAATCTTGCCTCAGACACTAAAGATTCTGGTACTCCTGCGCCTGATGCGTTCTGAATGATGCCATTAGCGGTGTTAATCGGAGTAAAGGCAGATCCCCATACCATCCCTGTAGGAAATGTTGAACTATCGATATTTCCGTTGTTGGACATATCCATACTTTTGAAATTGGAATCTGCACTTTGTGCCCATGTGGCTTCATCAGTTCCCGTCATATTGGCATTAAGCCAATAACCGTTACCATATAGCATTCGTAATTGTCTGTAAAGCGAAGTTACCCCTTGTGTAACACCTCTTTCGGTAGTAAAATCTTCAGGGGTATAGATACCTCTGGGCTGTTCGTCTAATATTTCGTTACACCCTGTACTGAAGGTCAGGGATGCTAAAAGAAGAACTGGAATAAATTTTTTATTAAAATTTTTCATGATTAATTCTTTAGAAGGTTAAATTAAGTCCTATCATATAATTTCTTGTAGATGGGTTATTTGTTCCGATAACAAGCTGATTCCTTTTATAAGAGGTTACAGACTGATTTTCGTCTCCTCGTGAGTTCGGCTCAGGATCCATTCCGGAATGTCTGTAGTAAGGTGAACCGAAAACAAATGGATTCTGCACTGTGGTATATAATCGGAGACTGGTCACACCCAGATTTTCCAAAGCACTTTTAGGAAAATTGTATCCTAAGGATATGGTTCTTATTTTAACATAAGATCCGTCAAATAAGGCCAGTGTTGATGCGTATTTTGGATTGTCTCCACTCATCGCACCTCCTGGTTTCGGATATCTTACATCTGTATTTTCAGGGGTCCAGTAATCAACATCAACATTGTTACCTCTTCCTGATAATCTGTTCAGATAACCAGCTGAACCATATAATGTGCTGATCAGAACTCCTCCTTTCTGAAATGCTCCAACCACACTCAAATCAATATTTTTATAAGCTAACCTTGTATTGAAACCACCCATAAAATCAGGATTGGTATCGATAATCTGTCTGTCAGCCGGACCGATAGCTCTCGTCGGAGTTCCATCAGCATTATAACCGCCAGTATACAGAACTTTAATCATCCCTACATTACCGCCCGGTTCCAAAATATTTAAATAAGGATCACCTTGCTGCCATAAACCTACATACTGGTAATCATATAAAGCATTAATATTATGACCTACAAACCAAAGGTTATTCTCATTTCTGTCAGCTCCCGAAGCCAATTCAACAATTTTGTTTCTGTTCGCAAACAAATTTCCTCCGACTTCCCAGCTAAAACCTTCAGGATTGTCAAATATAATTCCGTTAAGAGAAATTTCCAGACCTTTATTCTGAGATTTTCCAACATTTTCTGTAACTGATCCCAATCCGCTGGACTGTGGCAGACCTTTACTTAATAAAAGTTGTTCAGTATTAGTTATATAATATTCTACTGTACCACTGATCCTTCTGTTCAGAATTGTAAAATCTACTCCGTAATTGAAGGTTTTTGAAAATTCCCACCCCAAAGATGCATTAGGAGCAGTGCTTACATAACTTCCGATAACATATTGGCTTCCAAAATTATAAGGTACTGTATTTAAACTGCCGAATGTTGTGTATGGGCTAACCGCCTGATTAGATGTTTGTCCATATCCTGCTCTCAATTTAAGCGCATTAATATATTTTGAATCTTTGAGAAAGTTTTCATTCCCAATATTCCATCCTGCTGAAACTGCCGGATAGGTATGCCACTGATGGCCTTTAGCCAGCACTGATGCACCATCGGTACGGATAGTCGCTGTCAGCATATAACGATTATTGTACTGATAAAGTACCCTACCCATAGCAGACATCAGGCCTCTTCTGTAGTACCCCTGGTTATCAGGGTTGATTGTAATCTCTCCCTGGGCATGTCCCAGATTAAAGTATTGGAACGCGTCTAAAGGAATATCACGAGCAGAGATGGATGAACTGTTAAATCTTGTCTGCTCTGCAGAATATAAGGCCGTTGCATTAATTTTGTGTTTTCCGAAAGTTCTGTCATATGTAAGCAAATTTTCCAAAACCCATTGAGTAGTTAAAGAATTCCCAATAGTGGCCGAAGAAAGAGTAGCTGGATTATAATTAAGAATGCCAGTTCCCCTGTATGCGCCGCTGTTGGAATTTCTGTAGGTAAGACCAACGTTAAGTCTGTACTTAAGCCCTTCAACTCCAGGTATTTTTAATTCTCCATATAAATTATTGTAAGAACTGAATGCATTTGTACGGTCCACATTTGCATCTCCAAGACTCTCAAGAATGCTTCTTGACTGTATAGCCACCTGATCAATGGCATATGTACCTCTCAATCTCGGGCTGCCATCTGCATTGTATTGACTGAGTAATGGTGAATAGGCTAAAGTTGGAGCACCACCCTGCCCGTTGAAATCGGTGATTGCAAAATTAGAATTTGTGGAAAAACCAACTTTAATGAATCTGCCCAATTCCTGATCAAGAGATCCCCTGAGAGAAAGTCTTCGGTATCCCTGCATAGGCACAACTCCGGTCTGTTGGAAGTAGGCTACACCAAAATTATAGTTTCCCTTCTCGCTACCACCTGTTACTCCCACGTCATGATTCATCATTACTCCTGTACCGTAGTATTGGTCTTGCCAATCTGTATTAACACTGTTTGATTCATCTGCAGAATTGGTAAACATATTCGCATCTGCTCTTAACTTAATGAATTTACTGGCATCCATCATAGGAAATTTAGAAAACAGTGTTTCAAAACCAGTGTAACCATTATATGAGAATCTTGCTTTTTGATTTTTCGCTCCTCTATTTGTGGTGATCAATATAACGCCATTCGCACCTCTGGAACCGTAGATTGCTGTTGCTGAAGCATCTTTCAGGATATCTAAACTTTTTATATCTGATGGGCTGATGTCACCGAGAGATCCAACAAAAGGAATTCCATCCAGTACAATCAGTGGATCATTGGATCCCGTAAGTGAACGCTCACCCCTGATACGGATCTGCTGAACAGCTCCCGGCTTCGTGGACGATCTTCCTATTTCTACACCTGGCAGACGCCCGGCCAATGCATCTGTAATATTAGCAGATGGCACTTCTTTTAAAGCATTTCCCGAAAGAGAAGATACAGATCCGGTAACGGACTCTTTTTTCTGTGTTCCATATCCTATTACGACGACCTCCTCAATCTTCTTTTCATTTGCTATTGTATCATTTTTTACCTGTGAGTACACCAAGCCTGAAGGCAAGAGAACCATTGCAAAAAATAATGCAGCTCTGTTACCACGGGCAGAATAAAATCGGTTCATAAGTTTTTGTTTATTTGAATTAGATTAAAAGAAAAGACTGTAAGGAAATATGTAATTTATGATTGCAGCCTTATCATTTTTTTTTAGATATACATATTCACGATAGATTCGAATAATTCCTGTTTTCCGCTTTTAGGCTGAGGTTCTCCTGTCTCATGGGCAATCTTCTGAAGATCTTCCAGAGTAAGACCTCCGTTTTCGAAAGCTTTACCATTTCCATTGTCGAATGATGAATAACGGTCTGTTCTTAATTTTTTGTAATCCGACTGTTCAAGAATATCTGCAGCAGCTAACAATCCTTTGGCAAAAACATCCATTCCTGAAATATGTGAGATAAATAGATCTTCCTGATCAATTGAATTTCTTCTGATCTTCGCATCAAAATTAACCCCTCCTTTACCTAAACCTCCTGCCGGAAGAAGTACTAACCATGCCTGAACCATCTCTAAGTAGTCGATCGGAAATTGATCCGTATCCCATCCGTTTTGATTATCTCCCCGGTTAGCATCAATGCTTCCCAGAAGCCCTGCATCCACTGCTACCTGAAGTTCATGTTCGAAAGTATGTCCTGCCAATGTCGCATGATTGACTTCAATATTTAATTTAAAATCTTTATCTAATCCATAATGTCTTAAGAATCCGATTACAGTTTCAGAATCATAGTCATACTGATGTTTGGTAGGTTCCATTGGTTTTGGTTCGATGAGGAACGTTCCTTCAAAACCTTGTTTGCGGGCATAATCACGAGACATCATCAGAAAACGGGCTAAATGATCTTTTTCACGTTTCATATCGGTATTCAGAAGGCTCATATATCCTTCTCTTCCACCCCAGAATACATAATTTTCACCACCTAGAGCAATCGTCGCGTCAATAGAGTTTTTGACCTGAGTACCTGCGCAAGCTACGACGTCAAAGTTTGGGTTGGTAGACGCACCGTTCATGTATCTTTGATGAGTGAAAACATTAGCTGTTCCCCATAAAAGTTTGATACCTGTTTCTTTCTGCTTTTCTTTGGCATATTCTACAACAGCCTGAAGGTTTTTCTCGTAATCCTTCCAGTTATTGGCAGGATCCACAAGATCCGTGTCATGAAAACAATAGTATTCGAAACCTATTTTAGACATAAATTCAAAACCTGCATCCATTTTATATTTTGCCCTTGAAACTACGTCAACTTCTTTGTTCCAAGGATGATGAATGGTTGCGCCCCCAAATGGGTCATTTCCGTCTGCACATAAGGTGTGCCACCATGCCATTGCAAAACGTGTCCACTCTTTCATGGGTTTTCCCATTACGATTCGCTCTGCATCATAATATCGGAATGCCAATGGATTTCTGCTTTCCCTACCTTCAAATTTTATTTCCGAAATACCTGGAAAAAACTGTTTAACTCCGTTTAATGTACTCATATATATTTAATTTTATTTGTTTTATATAGTTGATTTTTGTCGTAGAAGACCCCTTCTCACTGACTTTTTTAACATCAATAAGTATCATGAAATACTGTCTTTGTAAGGGGGTTATTTTATCTCGTTAAGATGCTCGTGCCATCTTGAATAGGCTTCTGAATATTGTTCCTTCTTATCTGTTTCCGGCTCTATTACTGCGATTTTCTCAAGGGATGCAAAAGCTTCCTTAGAATCTGCATAAAAACCAATTCCCATTCCTGCTGCCCTTGCAGCGCCCACTGCACCGTCCGTATCATACAGTTCAATCACCGCATTGCTTACACTTGAAAGTGATTGTCGAAAAATTGAGCTTAGGAACATATTGGTATTTCCTGCACGGATGACCTGAATATCCATGCCCATATTTCTCATAATGTTCATTCCATACTCATATGAAAAGACAATTCCTTCTTGTGCAGCCCGGAGGATGTCTCCTTTTGAATGTATATTGAAATTGATACCATGAATTGAACATCTTGTATCCTTGTTTTCCAAAACCCTTTCTGCACCATTTCCAAAAGGAATTATACTTAAACCTTTTGAGCCGACAGGTGATAATGATGCCATCTCGTTCATATCTCCGTATGAAGAAAGTGAAGTTGCAAAGTTGTGTTTCAGCCATGAATTTAAAATTCCAGTTCCGTTGATACATAGCAAGACTCCCAATCTTGTTAGCTCCTGAGTATGATTCACATGAGCAAATGTATTAACTCTTGATAACTGATCATATTCCAGTTTATCTAAAACACCATAAACAACACCTGAAGTTCCTGCCGTAGAAGCAATCTCACCAGGATTAAAAACATTCAGTGAAAGTGCATTGTTCGGCTGATCTCCAGCTCTATAAGAAATTGGTGTACCTTCTTTAAGTCCCAATTCTCTTGCCGCAGTAGCTGAGACCGCAGACTGGATACCTAAAGTAGGAATAATATCCGGGAAGAAATTTTTCGGAATTCCGTAATAATTAATCACATCTTCTGAGATACAGTTGTTCTTAAAATCCCAGAAAATTCCTTCAGATAACCCCTCAACGGTTATTCCAATTTCACCGGAAAGCTTCATGGCAATGTAATCTCCAGGCAGCATGATTTTATCAATTCTCTCAAAAATTTCAGGCTCATTTTCTTTTACCCACGCAAGCTTTGAAGCAGTAAAGTTGCCGGGTGAATTCAAAAGATGTGAAAGACATTTATCTTTCCCTATTTCTTCGAACGCCTTTTCACCGTAAGGCACGGCACGACTGTCACACCAGATAATGGATGGACGGAGAACATTCTGATCCTTATCCACCAAAATTAAACCGTGCATTTGCCAGGTAATTCCTATTGCTTTGATATCTTCAGGATTTATACCGGAAGAGTGCATTACAGACTCGTGTGCGAGCTTCAGATTAAGCCACCAATCAGAAGGGTTTTGCTCTGCCCATCCTGGATATATTGCGGTTATTTTCATCTCTTTTTTTGGGGAGAAATCTGAGGCAACTATCTTTCCACTGGATGCCTCAATGAGACAAACCTTTACAGAAGAACTACCAATATCGTATCCAATTAAGTACATAATGTTTGAAAAAGAAAGTTTATTTAATTAGTCTGGAATTGCTTTTTTTATATATCTGTGCATCAAACCTGTAATATCTAGCGGCACGGTGAGAAACATTCATTTCAATTTCTTCCAGTGGAATAATATAGCTGAATGATGAAATCTTTTTATGAAAATTTTTGATATCAACATATTTTTCACTTATTGCACTATAAAGCTGATACAGCATTCTTATCGTAAATTTCTTAGGGAGAAGTTCAAATATAATTGAAAAGTCTGATTCTATCCATTTTCTGATTTCTACAAGAGATTCGCTGATTATTTTATTGTGGTCAAAAGGTAAATCGGGCACCTTGTCTACAGGATACCAGTCCACAGTTTCATACTTACTGCTATTAATTTTGCGGTCAATTTTACAGAGTGACAAATAGGCTACAGTAATTATTCTGTCTATATTGTGTTTATACTCAGAACCCATCCAGTTGATGTCATTCTGATTACTCGCACGCATTGGATCCGCAAAACATCTGAATTGTTTCTGTACCATTTTTTTAATACCTGTTAATTCCTGCAATACCCTATTAGCAGCATCATCAACACTTTCATTACTATAAATTAAACTACCCGGCAGTTTTCTCTGTCTCTCGATCCGAACATCAGTGGATGGTCTCTGTACCAATAAGATATTAAGTCTGTTTTCGTAGTCAAATCCAAAAACAACACAATCAACAGAAACATAAGTATGAATAAAGTCTGGGCTCATATCAGTGTTAACATTTACGTAACATGACAAATATAAAAATACAAACGAGAAAAAAAAATAAATTTTACATTGACTGCTGCATATCAGCATTTTACATATCTAATTTGTATGATAAGATAAGATCCATATGCATGATAAGGTTATCATTATTAAAATGATATATGATATTGAAAGTGTTAATTTAAAGATAGTTAAATGTTAATAAAAAACCAACTTCGGAAAATTATCTCAAATTTTAAAGTATGATAACAAACAGCTTGAAAATCTCTAAAATTTTTATAAAATAGATGCTAAATGTTAATAATTTCTTACAAAAACGGGAGAAAAATGACAATTATTTTCACCAAATAAGTGCACGAAAGATGGAATTTCTAATCTTTGACCTTATTATGTGACTAATAATTATATGATTTTTATCATACATTAAATTATATTAAGCAAACACTTTGAATATTGCCATAATTCAAGAGAGCGGCAATATCGCCTGTTATTTTCCATATACTGCTAAAAAATCGTTTGACAATTTAACTACTATATTTACCAACATGACTACCATTTACAGAATGACAATCATGAACTTTGCAATTGAAATAAAGTGAGTTTAGATACAATTTAAAAAAGAATTATGCAAAAAAGAAAATTAGGAAATAGCGGATTGGAAGTTTCCGCATTGGGATTTGGTTGTATGGGTTTAAACTTTTTAGACGGAAAAGGTCTTGATAAAAAAGATGCTATAACACTACTGCACAACGCAGTTGAAAGAGGTGTTAAATTCTTTGACACTGCAGAAGCCTACGGACCTTACACCAATGAAGAATTGGTTGGCGAGGGATTACAGCCCTTTAGAAAAGATGTAGTCATCGCTACCAAGTTTGGCTGTAAAGATGCAAGTCCAGCAATAGGTCTGGATAGCAGACCCGAAACAATAAGAGCGGTAACTGAAGCATCTCTAAAAAGATTAAAAACAGATTACATTGATCTGCTTTATCAGCACAGAGTTGACCCCAATGTTCCGATAGAAGATGTTGCAGGAACTGTAAAAGACCTGATACAGGAGGGCAAGGTAAAATATTTCGGTCTATCGGAAGCAAGTGCTGCAACGATTCGAAAAGCACATTCAGTTCAACCGGTTTCAGCATTACAAAGTGAATACTCTCTGTTTTGGAGAGAGCCGGAAAATGAAATCATATCAACCTTAGAAGAATTAGGAATTGGTTTCGTTCCGTTCAGCCCTTTGGGTAAAGGCTTCCTAACTGGTATCATCAACAAAAAATTGGAGGATATCGACCGCAGAAATGTGATTCCCCGTTTCAGCGAAGAAAATATAAAGGCCAATCTGGTTTTAGTGGAAGCGCTTTCTGAGATCGCTCAACAAAAAAACATTACAACCGGACAATTGGCATTGGCCTGGCTCTTAGCTCAAAAGCCTTGGATAGTTCCGATTCCCGGGACTACAAAATTGCATCGTTTAGAGGAAAACATTGGCAGTACCAATATTGTTTTAACAACCGATGAACTGGCAAAAATTGATTCAACAGTCAATGGGATTACATTGGTGGGCGACCGTTATCCTGAATTTTTAGAAAAACAGATAGACAGATAGACAGATAAAAAAAATATAGCAATGCAAAATATCAAAGGAAAAGTTGTCGCCATTACAGGTGCAAGCAGCGGAATGGGTAAAGCCACCGCTCTAGAATTAGCAAAAGGAGGTGCTAAGGTTGTTCTGGGTGCAAGACGTACAGAACAATTGCATCAAATTGTTGAAGAAATTAAAAGCAAAGGTGGTGAAGCCACCTTTGTTAAAATCGATGTGAAGAATAAAACTGATTTACTTCGTTTGGTTAATACAGCAGTTGAGCAATACGGAAAATTAGATGTCATCATCAACAATGCAGGCATAAGCCAGTTAAGTCACATTGACGAATTGGATATTGAAGGTTGGGAAGAAATGATTGACATTAATCTCAAAGGTGTTTTATATGGGATGGCGGCCGCAATTCCTGTTTTCAAACTACAACAATTTGGACATATCATCAATATCATCTCCACTTCAGGAATAAAGATTGTTCCAATTCAGGGCGTTTATGCGGGAACTAAAAATGCCGTTCGCACGATTGCAGAAGCGTTTCGTCAGGAGTCTGACGGAAACATTCGTATTACTGGGATTTCGCCCGGATTTGTGAAAACAGATTTTGCGGACAACATCAGAAACGAAGAGATGAAAACAGCGATCCAAAAGGGAATGGAAAATATGGCCATAGATCCCATTGCCATAGCTAATGCTGTAATTTACGCAGTAAGCCAGCCAGACGATGTTGAAATTGGCGACATTGTAATTCGTCCGTCAAAACAAAATTGATTAAATTAGTAAACGAAATGCAGCAACAATCCAATATCAATCAGATTAAAAGTATATCACAATTAGTTCGTGTACTGGGATTTCCTGCGCCATTGCATCCGTTGATTGCTTTGGTTGACTACAATAATGTTTCAATAGATATGTTCCCGAAAGGGCAAAGAGTAAGTCTTGATTTCTATAAGATTTCCTTTAAGCCTACATTTACAGGACAGATAAAATACGGACAAGGCTATTACGATTTTGAAGAAGGCGGATTGGCATTTCTGAAGCCGAAACAAATTGTTTTTCCACCCGAAGAAATAGAAAGCTATGAAGGAATTGCTTTGTATTTTCATCCGGACTTTATCCGAAATTACACATTAGGAAAAACAGTCAGTCAATACGGATTTTTCTCTTATGATGTTTCTGAAGCTTTATTTTTATCAGCAAAGGAAAAAGAAATTATCGCCAATTTATTTGCTTCAATAGCCAATGAATTAGCTAACAATATTGACGGTTTCAGCCAGGATGTTCTGGTATCGCAGATAGAATTGCTGTTGAATTACAGTAATCGTTTTTACAATAGGCAATTTTTGACGAGGAAAGCTGTCAGTCACGACATCATCACTTCTTTGGACAAATTGTTGGACAACTATTTTGAAGAGGGAAATAATCCAAGGGAGGGATTACCATCTGTGAAATACATCAGCACGGAATTAAAATTGTCACAACGTTATCTGAGTGATATGTTGAGTTCATTGACAGGACTCAACACACAGCAATATATTCAGAACGCCATCATAGAAAAAGCCAAAGAAAAATTAACAACGACCAATTTATCTGTTTCGGAAATTGCTTATGAACTGGGATTTGAGCATTCGCAATCGTTCAGTAAGCTTTTCAAATCAAAAACCAATGTTTCGCCTTTGGAGTTCCGGCAGTCTTTTAATTAAAAATATAGAAATTCACACTATTAAGTAAATTCGCAATTAAAAGTACATTTAGATGAAAATAGAAGCCATCTGAAGACAACTTAAAAATTCCTCATTTTACAAAATTACCTTCGAACGTTCATAATAATTAGAAAATAGATATTATGCAGGGAGAAGATGATTTGAGAGGTTTAGCCAAAATTATGGCATTCATGAGAGCAGTAAGCATCCTACTAATCTTAATGCATTTTTATTGGTTTTGTTATGCCTTTTTTTTAAAGCATGGATGGGTTTTAGAGATCATTAATAAGATATTATCGAATTTTCAGAAAACAGCAGGATTGTTTTCTCATCCGTTATACACTAAAGTCTTTGCAGTAGTCCTTCTGGCATTAAGTTGCTGGGGAACGAAAGGTGTCAAAAACGAAAAAATCACCTGGAAAAAGATAAATGCTACTTTAGTTATTGGGATACTACTTTTCTTTTTTAACGGGTTATTTCTTAATTCTCTTTTTAAATATTCTATATTTTGCTACATATTAAGTACATGCTGTGGGTATATCAGCTTAATGATGTCAGGGGTTTGGATTAGCCGCCTTTTAAGAACTAATCTGATGGAAGATGTTTTTAATAATGAAAATGAGAGTTTTCAGCAGGAGACAAAGTTGATGCAAAATGAATATTCAGTAAACCTTCCTTCAAAATTTTATTATAAAGGTCAATGGAATAACGGGTGGATTAATGTTGTAAATCCTTTTCGCGCAACTATTGTCTTAGGTACACCAGGCTCAGGTAAATCGTACGCAATCATAAATAATTACATTAAACAGCACGTAGAAAAAGGCTTCTCAATGTATATCTATGACTTTAAATTTGATGACCTTTCTACAATTGCTTACAATCACTTACTTAAGCATACAGACAAGTACAAAGTAAAACCAAAATTTTATGTTATTAATTTCGATGACCCCAGCAAAAGTCATCGTTGTAACCCTCTGAATCCTGATTTCATGACAGATATTTCTGATGCTTATGAAGCTGCTTATACGATCATGCTGAATCTTAACAGAAGTTGGATTCAGAAGCAAGGTGATTTTTTCGTTGAGAGTCCTATCATACTATTGGCTGCTATTATTTGGTTTTTAAATATTTATGAAAATGGAAAATATTGTACATTTCCTCATGCTATTGAGCTGTTGAACAAAAAATACGCTGATGTATTTACCATACTAACGACCTATCCTGATTTAGAAAATTATCTTTCACCCTTTATGGATGCGTGGCAAGGTGGTGCACAGGATCAGCTTCAGGGACAGATTGCTTCCGCAAAAATTCCTTTATCAAGAATGATTTCTCCACAACTGTATTGGGTAATGACAGGCGATGATTTTACATTAGATATTAATAATCCTGAAGAACCCAAAATACTTTGTGTGGGAAATAATCCGGATCGACAAAATATTTATTCCGCTGCGTTAGGTCTGTATAATTCCAGAATTGTGAAACTCATTAATAAGAAAGGACAGCTAAAAAGTTCGGTTATTATTGATGAGTTACCCACCATCTATTTCAGGGGATTAGATAATCTTATTGCTACAGCCAGAAGTAATAAGGTCGCTGTTTGTTTAGGATTTCAGGATTACTCTCAGCTTATTCGTGATTACGGAGATAAAGAAAGTAAAGTTATTCAAAATACGGTAGGAAATATTTTCAGTGGACAGGTTGTGGGAGAAACCGCTAAAAATCTTTCAGAAAGATTTGGGAAAGTACTTCAAAAACGACAAAGCTTAAGTATAAATAGAAATGATACCACCACCTCTATCTCAACACAGTTAGATAGTTTAATACCGGCTTCCAAAATTTCTACTCTAACACAAGGAATGTTTGTTGGAGCTGTTTCAGACAATTTCGATGAACGCATTGAACAAAAAATTTTCCACTCAGAAATTGTTGTTGACAATGAAAAAGTAGCTTCAGAAACAAAATCATATCAGAAAATCCCACAGATAGTGAATTTTAAAAATGAGTTTGGAGAAAATACTATGAAGGAAGAAATTCATGCAAATTACCAGAAAATCAAAACAGACATTTTATCTATTGTGGAAAATGAAATGGAGCGAATTCAAAATGATCCTCGACTAAAGCATCTTATACAAAAAGACTAGAAAATAAAGTGTTGAAAAAAGAATCGTTTTTTGAGATTTTCAGTTTTTCATTAAAGTTAGAGATATCTTTATTCAAACATATTGTTAAGCCTATCTAAAAAACTACTATTTTTACTTTCTGAATTTGCTTTAATAACATTCTCACTTTTTGCCAAACCATCTTGCGCAGCACTTTCATCTAAAAAATTCTTATCATACCAATGGCTTAGTTTGCCAAGGATAAAGCGACTCGGCAAGTTTTTTAGCATCAAATTCAACTTCGTCAATATTGTCAGGACTATATGTAATTGTTGCCAATGGTGGATATATTCCTAATTTTTATAAGCTAATAACTTATGATGCCCATCCAAAATAAAATTCGACGAATAGTAATCTTTCACGTCAAAATAAGCATTAAATATTATTGCAAATGGTCTTGCTCCATTTTTAATTATATTTTCAAAATATGTAACTCTGTTTCCGTCAATATCTTGTTGTGGTTGCGTAGCATATAAAGATTCAAAACCTTTATATATGCCACTTGTTGAATAGTCTAATAAACTAGAAGCATAAAACTCTTTTGATAATTTGACCTCTTTCAAAAATTGTTTATGATTTTTAATTACGTTGTTTGCATTTCTAATATCCGTTATTTCACTTGGAAATACAACCTCCAAATCTTCGTATATTGACTTTTCAAAATTGTCAATTGACGATTTGTACTCAAAAAATTCTTTTTCTTTGTTATTATAAAATTGTAAGATGTAATTTCCATTCCTAAATATTGGAAACAAAGGTTGTAAAACTTTACACAAGCACTGAATGTTATTTGTAAAATCTCGATTTAAATCTTCATTGATTTTCTCTCTAACCGTATTCCGATACTCTTCATTATAAGGTAAAACGCTAAAATACTTTCCAAAAGAACCTTGGCAATCGTTCCAGACTACAGTTAGTGGATAGTTAAATCTAATGTAGCTACCAATATCACTCATTCCGATAGAGCATATATCATTTCCATTTTCAATAGTAAATTTCATAAAAATTTTTTTGAATACTTGCTAATTTTCAAATTTACTCTATTACGTCAAAATGATCAGTGAAATCAAATACAGTGATTCCTGTCACAAATTAAATTTTTTTTAATCGTTTTTTGAGATTTTTCAATCAATTTCAGCTGTCTACGGATAAGCGGAACTTGAGTATTTTATATCAAAAACTAATACTTTTTATTGTCATATTTATCAAGAATACATTATTTCGAGCATCATCACGGGATGATAATTGGGATTTCTTCCTTTGCTGCACATTTTAAGTATCGGGTCAATATTCATTTTATCTAAAACACTATTCAACACTCGGACAAGATGATTCTCAGGAATCAAATCTTCAAAACTATAGGGAAATAGCACTTGCTGATTTTGATTACAATGCTTAAAATTCATAAACAAATATCTGATTATCACAAATGAATATACAAAATTCTCTAGTGATATCAAAAAATCTGCCTCGGTTGTGAGACGGATTCTTTTGCGGAGAGTGAGGCTTTAAAATTTTATTTTATTTTTTTAAAACCTCCAAAATATCCTTGACATTCTGCCAAATCGGAAAACCCTGATTCCATGGCGATGCATGATCTCCATTACATCTTTTCCCCTCAATTGTCTGAAGTCCAGATACATTTGATAAATTTTTTTTTAAAATTTCTAGTTGATTAGAGGGCACAAGCTGATCTTCAGAGCTACTATCAATCATAATAAGTGCAGGTGCCTTATTCTCTAATAAACGTGTTTTAATACTGTCAACATCAAAGCGGCTTGGACTTATTGCCGCCCATCTTTTTTCGTCTGTTCCATATGCGTTATTTAGAATTCCTCTGTAATCTTTGCTAAGGTGATCGTGGGATACACCTAAACCATATACCAATTCTGGAAGGTCATACAAACCGTTAAGACCGAGTAGTGCTGCCGGAATAGGTGCATAAGATATATGACTAAGACCGTAGTATGATGGCGGCTGAAGAATAGCTTGAAAGGCAATACATGCACCGCAGCTGTGACCGCTGAGGATGTACGAATGGTTATTAATTCCAAATGAACGTAGTTTAATTAATCCATGAAGTAAATCACTTATGTGCTGGGGATGAATAGCTTCACGCGAAATATCAGAGTGGTTAAAGGCGTTGAATTCAGCATAGGTTCGGATTGGTTGAATAAAGAAGAATTTCGCATAGGTTCTACCCTGGTTGTAGGCTTTAACAAAACAACGGTCAGAAAAATAACAAGAGCACAATCCAATGCGTCGGTATATGTGAGTTCACCGATAGACTTCTTTCTGGAAAATGAGACCTACAATAGTTTGTACGCTTATCAATATGGAGGAACTATCAACGGATATCCTTATGTTTTAGATGAAAATGGAAATCCATCCATTACTTTTGACGCCAATGGAAATCCAGTTTCAACTGCGATAAAAACAGTAACAAATTCTGCTGCCTTGGTCAATATGGGAAGTTTAACACCAACTTACACCGGTTCGCTGTCACAAAGATTTTCATATAAAGGATTCGATTTGAATTTCCTGTTTGTGTTCTCAGGAGGGAATGTGATGCGCAAGGAAACTCTTGATATGAGTTCAGATGCAGTCAATCTTTCGGGTATTGCTGGTCGTTATACAGATGTCAACCAAAATGGCAATGTACGATTGTTTGTAGATTTTGACGAAAGTGTTAGAAATTATGCAGGAACAATCAGCAGTCAATGGCGAAATTCAACTGCCAATGTGGTAGACGGCGATTACATCAAGCTTAGAAATATTTCATTAAGTTATAATCTGCCCAAATCTTTTACTGATGAAAGTAAAGTGGTGTCGGCTAAATTTACACTACAGGTCAACAATCTTTGGTACTGGAGTGCCGCAGGAAATCGTATTGATCCTGAGGTTTATTCTGTTAATTCAGGCACGCGAAATTTGCCGTTGCCAAAAACATTTCTATTCGGTTTTAATCTTACACTTTAAAAAAATGAAACATATAAAAATTATATTGCTGTCGCTGATGATTTTAAGTACAACATCTTGCGAAGATTATACAGATATTACTCCAAAAGGAGCATTGGTTATAGAAACGGCAGACCAGTTTCACGAAATGGTATCATTGCCAAACAGGGGATATCCTATCAACAATTTTCAATATTTATCAGACGATCAGTGGATGAGAGAAGCCAATGTGATAGGCAAAACGCCCAACATCGATATTCTTAATTTTACCTTTGATGAAAGTGTAGATAGAGTTTCACTGATGAAAACATCCAGCTTTTACAATCAGGCTTATTCGTACATCAACCGATGGAATACCATTATTTCATTGGTTGATAACAGCAAAGGAGATGAAGGCACGAAACAATTGGCAAAAGCAGAAGCCAAAATTTACAGAGCGTACGATCACTTTTTGCTGGTCAACACTTATGCAAAAGCCTATGATCCGCAGACTTCTGCTAATGATGGAGGAATTTGCATTATGGATAAATTCGATCTGGAAGCTCAGCCATCAAAGTCAACGGTAGCACAAGTTTATGAATTTATACAGAAGGATATAGAAGAGGCTCTCCCCCACATTCAGGCAAAACCACTTGATATTTACCATCCTTCATTGGCATTTGCTTATGCTTTCAAAGCTAAAGTTCATTTGTTCAAAAGTGAAATTGCAGAAGCTCAGGCAGCAGCTGAAAAATCGTTAAGCTACAATAATCAAATATTTGACCTTGTAGCTTACAATCAACAAGGAGGACCCAACGCAGTTGCGGTTCCTGCAGCCAACAATATTGAAGTATTGAGTTATATGTACATGACAGGCTATAATGAAATGAATTTTGCTCAAAGTAATATCATCAGTCCTGAACTGCGTACTCTATTTGGGAACAATGATGCACGTTTTAATTTGTTTTTCAATTCTACAAGTTCGACCAATCTGGATCAGGGTTCCAATACAGCCTATTGGGCAACTCAATACACAAAATTTTTCTATCCGACTGTCGGGATGAAAACCACTGAGGTTCATCTGATTCTTGCCGAATGTCATGCCAGACAAAACAGATTCAATGACGCTGTAGCTATTTTAAATACGTTGAGAGCAAAGAGAATCTTATCGGGTACAATAAATTTAGCAGTTCCATCCACCAGAAAAGTAACGATGCAGTTGGTCATCAACGAACGCAGAAAAGAATTGCTCTTAGGTTTCAATCGATTTTTTGACCTTAAAAGACTGAATAATGAAGCCGATTACGCAAAAACGGTCACAAGATTATTTCCATTGGTCAACACAGCTGTTCCTCAAAAAACGTATACATTACAGCCTAATTCAAGATTGTACATTATACCTTTTCCGCTGTCGGCACTGACAAAAAATCCAAAGCTTACCTTAAATACCAACGAAACAGTTCCATTTTAATTCTAATGAAGAAATTATTGAAATTAATAATCTTGTTGTTTATTATTCAACATGGCTTTGCTCAAACCCAATCGGAAAAAAAAGCAGATAGCACCACCACGCCGCAGAAAGGTTTACAGCCCTATGATAAGATTATTAAAAAAAATGCCGTAAGTAAATCAGGTTTATTTACAATTGATGAGCTGGATAATAAGTATTATTTTCAAATTTCAGACAGCTTATTTAATCGCTATATGATCGTTGTTACCAGATATCTTTCAACTCCAGAAGGAATGGGGATTTTTGGTGGTGAAAAAGCCAACGAGCAGACAATCTATTTTGAAAAAGGAAGCAATAATACCGTTCTTCTAAGATCTTTGCAGTACAAACAAGATGTCCGCAATCCGGAATCGATGCTCGCAAAAGCATTAGCAGGTAGTAATGAAAATCCCATTGTGACGGCTTTTCCCATAAGAACCATCAATCCTGTGACAGGAGATGTTGTTATTGAGGTAACAGATGCCTTCAAAAAAGACAATGCGATGTTTTCCTTGGAGAATAAAGAGAAAACAGAAAGAAAACTAACGTCTCTTGCTGATGATAAATCTTTTATTGAAACAGTGGATGTCTATCCTATCAACATTGAAATCAAAACAACAAAAACTTACATCAATTCTGCATCAAGCAGCGGAAGTACCACTTTACGATTGAACACCTCGATTGTCCTGCTTCCAAAAATACCGATGCGTAAGCGGTTTGCCGATGAAAGGGTGGGATTTTTTGCTAATAAATACGTCTTGTATGATGATGATCAGCAACGTGCACTAACGAAACATATTATCCAGCGATATATGGTGAGTTTATTTAATAAAATAACCTTTGTTGTCCCTTGCCCAATCTGCCAATGAGGTCATCTTTACAGGAAGTTTTTCTAGAATTTCATTCATCTTTGGATTGAATTTTAAAGGATATTCAGTCGAATTTTGAAGGTTTTCATAATAAGTGGCAACACTTGACGCTCCTGCCTCTCCTACGAATGGTTTTAAGATATCACCAAATTCTTGAGCTTTTTGCGGATAATAAACAATTTCTTCTCCTACGCCATTAGAAAAGGCTGATGCTAATTCATCCCCTTTTAGATTTTCCAACCCACTAATTTTAAAATTATCTCCTTTTAAATCTTCATTATAAATTGCTTCAACAACAAATGCACTCACATCTCTTGACGCAATCCATCCAATAGGCATTGCTTCAGGTGTAGGATAAGCTATTTTTTTCTCACTGATAATAAAAGGTGCACAGAATGGACCCATCATATTTTCCATATAAATAGTTGGTTCTATGATCACATAATCCACTCCACTATTTTTCAAATAATCTTGAACATCCACTTTTACATCATCTACCGGGGAACCAATTTTTTTGGATTCTACCCAACCGCTTGTATTCCAAACAATTTTCTTTACTCCATTTGCTTTAGCTGCATCAATTAAATTTTTAGAATATTGCAAACCATCAAAAGGGTTAGGAAGTGATACAGGAATCATAAAGGCAATTGCATCAATATCTTTAGTAATTTCGTTAATTTTATCGGCATCAGCCAAATTTGCTAAAACAGGCGTTGCTCCCGCCCGAGCTAATTTGTCAAAACTACTTTCTGAACTTGTTGCAGCAATTACATCGGCACCTTTTTTCTTTGCTTCGCCTATTACATTAAATTGTTGTGAGCCTGTGGCTCCAAATACTAAAATTTTCATATTCCGACTTTTTTTATTCGATTAATATTATCACAAATCTAAGTACACACTCACTTTCATACAAGTACCCACCTAAAAGTCAATAACTTACTAAAATGTTAGAATTATTGATTATCAGCATAAAAAAATTAAAAAAAAATTCCTTGTTATTTTTTGATGAGAAAATCCTTTTTATAAATTTCGATATAACATTGGAGATACTTAAACTAAGATTATTAAAAGGTTTAAATAATTTCCAAATTTTAGATATACCAATTAAACATCCTGTTAAAGTTAAGCCTAAGCCTTAATTTTAATATATAAAACGAGAGAGGAAAATCTATAATCCAACTTGTAAGAGAATAGCAATTTAACTAAGTCATGAAAGAAGTAATGTCACTGAAATTACCCGAGAACTATGAACTTAAAGTCACATTTTCTATAAATTTTGGAAAGAGCATAAAGATTTTGAAAGGGAAAGTTTACCTGGTAATGGAAATTTAAAACTAATTTTTGAGCAAGGAAAAATCCATGAATTAAAGAAAAAACGTTAAATTTAAAAAAAAGCAATCAGCATTTTTTCCAAAAAGGATTCTACGAAATATGGAATCAATTAAAACGATGAATCCCTTTTTACGATTGAAAAAAAGTGCGTTGTTCCTGAAGTTGGTTTCATCCATAACTTCAAATAGAAAAGCAGGTCTGTTTAGAATAAATTATAAGAATTCTTTAATATCAAAAGATAAATTAATCAATAAATCAGTCCTTAGATTTAAGTGTTTTCTTTAATTTTGAAATCATATTTCTTTTAAAATACAATGAATCCACTCATCAAAAAATTTAAAGAATACGGAAGCCTGACACCCGAAATTGAGAAGGAACTTTCCATCAGAATCAAATCCCAAACAAAGCAAAAAGGAGATTTTTTCCTGAAACAAGGACAGATTGTTTCTAGCCTGTTTATCATTGAGAAAGGTTTGGTACGCTCATTTTTTATGGAGGATGACAAAGAGGTCAACTCCTGGTTTGGGTTCGAAAATATTATTTTAGGATCCATTTTACCATTATTCTACAAACTTCCTTCTTTCGAAAACATCCAGTTTTTGGAGAAGTCTACCTATTATTACATCACAATGGATGATCTTAATGAGCTGTACAAAAGGTATCATCCTATGGAAACTATTGGCAGAATAATGGCCGAGGAATATTGTAAAATTATGGAAGAACGCATAATTTCGCTGCACATCCAGTCTGCTGAAGAGCGTTATAATACTTTGCTAAAAGAACAACACGATGTCACACAACGCGTATCTCTAGGTCACATTGCATCATATCTTGGCATCACTCAGGAGACACTGAGCAGGATAAGAAAGAAGTAAACTTATTTTGACATTTGTCAAAAAATTATTTTCCTTTAATATTTTCCTTTGCATCATTAATTTAATAATACAGATTATGATATTAGTTACAGGCGCAGCAGGACAATTGGGAACAGCAGTCATCAATCAACTTTTGACAAAGATTTCAGCAGGTCAAATCATCGCAATGGTAAGGTCTGAAGAAAAAGGAAAATCTCTCAAAACCAAAGGTATCGAAATCCGAATTGCCGATTATGCAGATAAAGCCTCCATTGAAAAGGCCGTTCAAGGCATTACAAAATTATTATTGGTAAGTGGAAGTAGTGAGGATGCTCTTACAGAACACAAAAACGTAATAGATTCTGCCAAAGATGCAGGCGTTTCTCAAATCTATTACACCAGTGGAGCAAGAAATGAAGATGTTACTGAGTCCAAATTAGGACCTTTAACCGACGCTTATTCAACTACCGAAAATTATATTATCGCCAGCGGATTATCATACACCATTTTCCAAAATGGTCTTTATGCAGAAACACTTCCCTTTTTTATAGGTTACGATGTAGTTAATACAGGAATTTCTTTTCCAGCCGGAGACGGAGAAGCATCTTTTGCCAAAAGGGAAGAGATGGGAAAAGCGATAGCAAATGTTTTGGCCACTGACGGGCACCAGAATAAAATCTACAAACTCACAGGCATAATCTCCTACTCTTTTTCTGAGATTGCAAAATTACTTTCAGAATTCTCCGGAAAAAAAGTAGCTTATCAAAGTCCCGAACCAAAAGACTATGAAATAAAGCTGAAAGAATATGGTGTCAGCGAAATAGATGTTTGGTATTCTTCCCTGCTAGCTTCCATTATCAGAAATGATGAGTATAATGTGGTTTCGCCCGATTTGGAAGAACTTTTAGGACACAGAGCTACGGATCTTGAAATCTATTTGGAAGATACATTTATTAATTAAAAATTATGAAATATTTATTTCTCGGTCTAGCCATTATCTTTGAGGTCATTGGTTCAAGCTTTATGAAAGCTTCCGAAGGATTTACCAAGTGGTTCCCGTCTGCGATAGTCGTTATTGCTTATCTGATATGCTTTTATTTCTTATCTCTGGCCTTGAAAATGATTCCTTTGGGAGTTGCATATGCTATTTGGGCAGGTTTGGGTATCGTGCTTACTGCTGCAGTTTCGGTTTTTATTTTCAAACAGAAGTTGGATCTTGCAGCAATTGTTGGCATTGTATTCATTGTCATCGGTGTGTTCATTATGAATTTCTTTTCTAAAACCTCACATTGATCATGTTTCATTATTGGAATAAAAAACTTCTCACATAATATAGACTGCCCTAAAAAAAATTGACACTTTTTCGGGGCAGTTCATTAGAAGATGAATCTTTTTTTGGCAAAAATTAAGTTGATTGAAAAAAACTGTTATAAAAAACAAACTAGAACTCAAATTATCAAAAGACTCTTGGAAGCTGGATTTTTAGAAGAAAAAAATGATGAAGATGACAAACGCAGTAAACGATTAAATCTCACAAAAAAAGGCGAAGAAATTTTCCACGCCTCAGTTTCTAATGTCAACCTAACTTCAAAAATCTTATGCGGGAAATTGGATGATACTGAAAAGTCTGAATTTCTTAAAACGTTGAAAAAGCTGAATGAATTCCATTCTCATCTTTATGCGGATTATAAAAGTGCTGATATTGGAATGATTATCAAAGTTTTTGGATAAATTAATGAGCCATTTTCTTTACTTTAATCATCATCACCGATAAAGATGCTAAGAGAAATAAAATTCCCGCCATTATGATAGCATTTGAAGGGTTGTTGCCTAAGAAATATTTGTAGATAAATCCAAATGAAATGGTCTGAATCAACATCGGAATAACAATCATCATATTGATAACGCCCATATAAACGCCTCTTTTGTTAGATGGTATCGACGGAGAAACCATTGAATATGGTAATCCCATCATCGCTGCCCAACCGATTCCAAAAAGAACCATCGGTAGTAATATCAAGTATTCATTTTGAATGAACGGTAAAATCAACAATGATATTCCTGTACCTACAAGACAAAAAATATAAACATTTTTAGAAGAATATTTTAGTGCAAAGGGAATAAGCAGCAATGCTGATATCATCGTGATAAAATTATAAAAACCATTCATTAATCCTGTTTGTCCAACGGCCGTTTCTACCAAACGAAGTACATTGTGAGCCCATTCTATGTCAATCGAATTTCCCAAACCTGTCTTTGAAAGTTCAAGAATATGCTTAGCTTTTACTTCATCATTTTCAGAAACTTGATACAAGGTTTGCTTGATCATTGGCGTAACGAACTGCCAGTAACAGAAAAGCGCATACCATTGAAATAAGTAAACAAGTGCCAATTGCCAAAGTATTTTCGGCATTTTTACTATGGCTGTAAAAATATCAACGAATGGCGTGAAAACTGTGTCATTTTCTTTTTCCAATTTTAATTGCACCAATTCTTCTTCAGTTGGCGGAATTTCAGGGGTTTTGTAAACCGACCAAACCACCGATGCAATCGAACAGAAAGACCCTAAGAAAAATGAATAATAAACCCAAGCAGGAATTCCTCCGGATTCAGAACTTCCTCCGAAATATTTCTGAAAAACAAATAAAGATAAATTAGCCAAGGTAATTCCACCACCTACAAACAGACTCTGCATCTGAAAACCATAGGTTTGCTGTTCCTCCGGAAGTTTATCGCCAATAAAAGCTCTGTAAGGTTCCATTGCCGTATTATTTGCAGCATCTAAAATCCACAATAATCCGACTGCCATCCAGATGGAAGAACTGAATGGAAAAACGAACAACGCCAAACTACAAAATATAGCACCCAACAAAAAGAACGGTTTCCGTCTCCCCCATTTTACACTCCAGGTCTTATCACTTATCGCTCCTATCAACGGTTGAATCAACAATCCCGTAACCGGACCTGCCAAATTAAGAATTGGAAGTTGGTCTGCGTGAGCACCCAAAAATGAATATAACGGATTTACTGCAGTCTGCTGAAGCCCGAAACTATACTGAATCCCGAAAAAACCGACATTCATATTCCAGATTTGCCAGAAACTGAGTTTAGGAATTATTTTTTTATTCATAATCTATGCCTTTAAAATTTCGTAATTTTTTCCGAGGACGATATCCGCTTTTTCTTTGAACTGATGAATAATATTGTGTTCAATTTTCAAGACCTTTTCAATAAAATCACTCTGCTCGTCACGGTTTCTTTCCATTCGTTTTTTATAGGTATCCTGATAATTCCGATTGATGAAAATACTGAAATCAAAATCATCGATGCTCAAAATATAAGTACCTTCTATAATGATAACCTGAATGTCTTCTAAATCCAAAATTTCCTCAGAAATAGAGTTATTTTGATAATGAACGAGTGGTTTTTTAAGAATAGATTTCCCTTCTTTAAATTCCTGAATATTGTTCTGAATTAAATCCAAGTAAACCTCGTGCATTCCAACATTATCAAAACTTTTCTCTCGGTTCTCGTGGTTGGTTTTTGGAGGAAGTTTAAAGTAATCATCCATTTGAATGACTATGCTTTTAATACCATTTTCTTCCAAAACATTTTTCAAAGCAAAGGCTGTGACTGATTTCCCACTACCGCTTTCTCCACAAATTCCTACCGCCCATTTTTTTTCGTGATTATATTTTTCTTTAAAAATTTTATAAATATTCTCAGCGGTATCCAGATGTTTCTGTTCTAAATTAATTACATCTCCAATCATCTTTTAATCAGTTTTAAAAATAAATAGTTTTTGTTTACCATTAGTCAGTCGCTCAATTTAAACCTTCATCAAAAGATATCCGGAAGCCGAAAAGCACAATTGATCTGTTCCTGAAGGAATAAGTTTATCAGTTGAATAATATTCTTTGAAACTTGAGCCTTTTTCTCTTAGAAGCTCTTCGTATTGATTCACAATTTTTTCAGGAATCTCATCGTAACCTCTTTTCTTTAATCCCAAACAAAGCCAACCAAGGTAAATGGGCCACGAACCACCGTTGTGAAATTGATAGGGTTCGTTTTTAAAATCATAACTGTAATTGTTTTCCAGCAAGTTCCAGTCAGTATCTTTTGGAAAGATAATCGGGTAAAAAACAGGAAGCATCCAATGTTGAAATTCATCATTCAATTGTTCCAAAAATTGAGTAAAACCATCCAAATCTAAATCAAAACCTAAAAGAATCGCCAACGCATTTCCTGCAAGGTCGAAACGTTCATCGTAACCGTTTGCATTCAAAGATGCCCATAAAAAAGGTTTTTCATTTGCTTTTTGATACGCCGTTGGATGATATTTGGATTCATCAGAATTGTTCTTTCTGAAATTATTTTCGATTAGTTTTTTGATAGATTCTGCAAGAGATTTCAGATTTTCATCCTGATAAACTTCAGATGCTTTTTTCAAAGCCCAATATCGAAGAACATTATCATACAAGACGTAACCTGAAGTCACATATTCATCTGCCCAATTTCCTCCCAATGGACTGTATAAAAGACCTCTTTGATTAAATTCCCAGGTTTTCAGACAAGAAAAAGCTTTGTATATTTTATCTTTTAAAGTTTCTTTTAAGGATTCATCTTTCGTGAAAATCATATATTCACAAGCTCCAATAATCCACCATAATGTTGCATCTGTTCTGCCGACAAGTGTTCCGTAACTCGCTTTATCTCCGTAGACATTGGAAGGAATCTGTCCGTTTTCTGCCTGATGATTTGCAAGGGTTGTTATTGATTTTTTCAAACCATCAACAATCATTTGATTTTTAATCAAAATTCCCGTAATTCCCGTCATCATAGAATCTCTTGACCAGACTCTTGCATAATTGTCTTTCTTTTCAGAAGATGCAAGGATTCCCTGGTCTGAGATCGCTTGTTCAATAACGTTTAAGGCTTGTTGTGTAAACATATATTTTTATTAAATGAGTATGAAAACTAACAGCAGAATCTGCTGTTAGTTCATAGTATAAATTTATTTTACTTTTAATAATTAACTATCTGAAAATCAATATTTTTATTAAAAATCAAATTTCACACTCGCTCCGAAAGTTCTTCCCGGTAATGTTCTCGCTCTGATGATTCCGTTGGTTCCCTGCAAACTTCCCTCTTCTGCTTCTGTAATCGCCAAAGAATTGAATACATTGTTGGCATTAACATTCAAGGTTAGATTTTTCAGTAATCTATAAGAAATGTAAGGATTTACAATCACATAACCAGGCATAATCAGTTTATTGCTGTCTTGAGTAAATGCTTTTGTAGAACCAACTGCAAAGAAACCAAAGCTTAATTTTTCAATATTTACATTCGGATTGAAAGAATACATAAATTTCGGAGTTCTTCTCGGCATATTGCCAATAATGGTCTTATCAATCGCATTTTTAATTTCTGCGTGCGTGTAAGTCAAACCTGCTTTGATGTCAAAGTTTTTATTGATTTTATAGAATCCGTCGAACTCAACTCCGAATGATTGGTATTTATTTTCCGTTCTAAGTTGAGTCGTTGCTTCGTAATTTGCTTCAATCGTTCTAGCCTGAAACAATGTTGTATTCAGAAAATAGTTTGAACCCCTTAATTTGTAACCTACTTCGATTTGATTCAGTTTATTCACTTTTACTGCATCTAAAGCCGGATCATCATTATTGGTATAATTGTAACCTGCAAAAAGAATTCTGTCTGCAGAAGCACTTCCACCTTGGCTTACTCTTGCAAAAACTGCGTTATGAGAATTTAAAGCATAGTTAGCCCCAAATGAATATCCGAAAATACCATATTGATAATCTACAGGAACGGTTCCGTTTACGACTTCCACTGCCAGTTCGGGTATTTCCAAAGTTCCGTTTTGATTAATGTCCATTGCACGTTTCGTATTCTGTGTTCCTGAGAAACTTCCCGTAACATTTCCGAAATCATATCTTGCTCCGAAATCCAAAGTCAATTTTTCAATCGGATTGATTTCCACCTGAGCGTGCGGAGCAATCACTGAGTATTTGGTATCGTAAATTCTGTTCACGCCGCCAAAAGCAGGAACGCCGTAATTTAGAAGTCCGTTATCAGTAATTTTAGTTCCTGTAAGACTCAAAACATCCACTAAACGAGCATTATTATCAGAAACCTCCATCAAATAAGTATTCCAGTTCCAGAAAAGATTGACGTTTTGTGAACTGTTGTAAACGCCGGTATTCAACTTTATTTTATTCCATTTTTTACTGATGTTGACATCGCTGAAGAAATTGTTCAGATTATTCATTTTGGTGTTGAATAAAACCGTTTTCATATATTTCGCATTGCCGTCAACTACTGTATTAGTTCCTGCATACACTGCACTTCCGTAACCCGTAACAGATTCCAAAATTTCAGATTTACTTCCAACTGATGCGGGAAATGGTGCTAGAAACTGACCGTCGTTTGCTGCGTATCTTGCTTTGGCATCGACTTTCCAACCTGAGCCTAAATCATAATTAAATTCAAACCCAACTGTTTTTGAAACTGAATGCATTCCGTCACGAATGTCGCTTTTCAAAATCTGTCTGTTTGCACCAAACGTAACATCATTTTTGAAGTTGGATGATTGTAAAGCGCCTGTTAAAATATCATAGTTATTTAATGAGCTATAATCCGGATTTGAATCTGAACCCGAAACCGCAATAGGCATTGGCATATAAGCTGCTGTTCGGTCATCCAGATATTTTCCATACACTCTGATACTTCCTTTATCGAATTTTTTCAATAATGACAGACGGAATTGTCCTCCGTTATTGGAAGTATAACCTGTTTTTCTCGGACCGTCTCCACCTCTGTAGAAACCTCCTACTCCAATGTAAAAATCTTTTCCAAGTGGTGTTCCATAATCAATATCTGTCCTGAAATTCTTATAATTCAATCCTACCTGCTGCGTGATGCTTCCGCCTTCTTTTTCACCTGTTTTTGTAATAAAGTTAATGATCCCTGCAGGAGAATTGGATGCAAATACAGATGCAGAACCTCCTCTCAAAGCCTCAACACGAGATACGAAAGAATCAAATCTTGTAAACTGATCCTGTGTTCCAAAAGCAATATCACCAAATTGCATCACCGGAAGACCGTCTTCCTGAATCAAAAGATATCGTGAACCCCCTGCAGAAACAGGAACTCCTCTAACAGTAATGTTGGAATTACCCTCACCTCCGGAAGATTCAGCACGGATACCGGGAATCGTTCTGAAGATCTCAGCTGTTGTTCTTGGCGCTGAATTAATGATATCCGCTGACTTCAAAGTGGAAATTGACGTACTGGTTTTGATCGAAGCTTTCGGATTTGAATTTCCTGTAATGACTACCTCGTCAATTGTCTTACTTCTTGGAGATATTGTGTCAGTTTCGGCAGACTGTGCGAACATAAATGCGGCCATATTCATCGTCCCGAAAATCAGTATTTTTTTGATTACCTGTGATTCCATAATTCTGTTGAGTTTTTTGTTATGTCTCAAAAGTATTTTTTTTACCATATCAAAAAAGAGATTTAAACGGATTGTTAACAGTGTGAAAATATCAACCGTTTGCGCAACCGTTTGCGGTGGATAACTTTTAAGTAAATTAACTTTATATTAACAATTTAATCCTATTTATTTAACAAATATTAACAAAATACTATTGCTTAATTATTCTTAATTTCTCCCGATAATTGATGTCATAACTCAAAATGAAAAGAACGACTATAAAAGACCTTGCGGAAATGCTTAATATAAGTACCTCAACAGTTTCAAGAGCATTGAAGGATCATCCTGATATCAGCAGTTCGGTAAAACTCAAAGTTAAAGAGGCTGCCGAAACATTTAATTATGTTCCAAATGACTTTGCTATCAATTTTAGGAAGAAATCGTCTAAGGTGATTGGACTTATTGTTCCGGAAATAACGATGTTCTTTCTTCCATCAATTATTAACGGTATTTCTTCTGTGCTTAACAAAGAAGGTTACCATTTTTTCATATTATCATCAAATGATTCTTTTGAGACTGAAAAGGAACATCTGGAAACATGCATTAATTCTAGAGTCGATGGTGTTTTAATTTCCCTGACGAACGAAACTAAAGATATTGACCATTTATTAAAACTGAAGGAGATGGAAATTCCTGCTATTATTTTTGACAAAACTGTTTCTCAAAATATTTTCCAATCTGTTATTTTTGATAATATTAGAAATGCTGAACTATGCGCCGACAAATTAATTGATCACGGATGTAAAAATATACTTGCCATCTTTGGTGATGAAAATTTAGAAATCACACAGAGCAGATTGGTGTCATTTGAAAATCGGATGAAACACTTTCCTGCAATAAACCTGAACATTATCTATTGTAAATCCGCTGATCAAGTGAAAGAAAAATTAGACCTTTTACTTGACGACGATTCCATCGATGGTTTTTTTGCTATGAGTGATGAAACACTGATGGGTCTACATAGCTCATTAATCAAAAGAAGCCTGAACAATACCAACAGAAAAGTAGTTTCAATCAGTGAGGGTACTTTACCAAAGTATCTTGATGAAACGTATGACTATCAAGTGAATGATGGAAATGAAATGGGCATCTTCGCCGCAAAGCAATTACTCACTTCTATCAAAAACGAAGCATCGGGAGCTCGAGAAACTGAAACTCTTGTACACCGACTTTAATGATATTTGCTAAAATCATCTTTCATAATCAATGTGGGAGCGACAGAACTGTTTGAATTTAAGTAGGAATAAACAAAGTTCCAATCGCTTGAAAAAAACGCGTCTTTCAGTTGACTTAAAGGTGAAAATTTCAATGGTCAGAATTTTGATATTATTAAAATGTTTCGCCCCAATTAAACTTTCCAAATACAAAATTTGGCTTCATTTTTGACCGCGAAACGATGAAAAATTTTCAAGAGTCAAAATAGCCTTAAGACTTATGTTTTAATTTATCACAAAAATTAGACTTTATATAAAACTTAAATCGTATTAAAATGAAAACAATTTTTTATACGCTGTTACTCAGCTCCTGATATTGAAGAAGGTGTTATGATTAGAGGAAATGGTGATTTACAAAATAATCAAATCCACATGGAAGGTAAAGAATCTGATAAAAAGATTATTGAATATGTATGGAAGGACTATGAAACATTGTTGAGTCCATCTAGTTTAGATATAAAATTTGATATTGTTAGAACAAGTTATTATATAAATCAAAATGGGATACAATATATTGACCCTGCAGCAGTTGCCTCTAAAATCATTAAGATAAAAAAAGTCTATCATGGTAGTATAGATGTTGGTATTTTAAAATCTAATCTCGAAAACCCTACATTTACGCTAACGCAGTCTAATATTGATTCTAATCAAATGGTAGTAAAGAAAACAAATACGGGTTATCGCATTTTAGCTACTGCAATGTATACTTTCTATTTGTCTCCAATTGTATTATTGGAAAAACTATTTAACCCAAGTAAAGTGAGAAATTATAGAGTTGAAGGAAAAAGTTTTGTAGATGATCATCAGATATATCAACGTATTTATCCAACAATTGGCGTTAGTTTAAGTGAAAAAGTATTGGAAAATGTATTTGTGGGTGGAAAATGGGAATTTATTAGAGGAGGTTCATTATTTGTAGGCTATCACTGGGGAAAAGTTAATATCCTAGAGGTTGAAAAAGATTTTGAATTTGAAAAAACATATTTGACACAATCATCCTTTGATTTAAAAAATAAAACAAAATTCAAGGGAGGATTTGCCATAGGTTTAAATTTGGATATAAGAATAATTACTAATCTATTCCAAAGGACTTCTCAATAGTAGTTTATATTTTTTAGAAAAATCTATTATTGCCTAAAGTATAATCAAAATCGTTTTTGATAATTCCTTGTGCAAACGTATGTTATGGAATACATTAATTTGTAAACAGCTTCAAATTCCCACAATAAAAGACTTCTCTAGATTGAGTGTCTGTAAAGTTTTTAGTATATATTTATTTGATAGAAATAAATATTCGCTTACATAAATAATTTTGACACTTTATGTATATTTGATAATATGTAACATGTAAGATTGAGGTTTTTGAAGAAAAACTGCAGCAACTACAATATAACAGGCAGAGACGTTCTTCAGAATATAATATTGGGATTGGTGAAAATTAGTGATAATGTCAGTAGCGTTCAAAATGCCACTCTTTCTGAAATTGCAACTGTCTAAATGAATAATAAAATTAGACTTTCCGAAAAAGAGTGTTGTGGTCAAAATTTATTGTTATTTAAATTACAACAGTACTATTTAAACGTTAATATTTCATAAACCCATATTTATGAAATCAACGTATCTATATATTGGAGTTAGCACTGTTGAAAAAATGAGAAAGCATATTCTCTTTCTTAACAGGAAGAAAAACAGACAGACTCGACGTCAGAATATGGTGCGACTTTTTGACGTATGTGAAAAGCATTTTTCAATTTCAAACTCAGTATATCCCTATAAGCCATTAATAAATATTCAGCTTACTCTGCTAATCATTAATATATTTTGATCTCCCCACCAATTTTCTATTTGCTTTATGGTGGCCGTTGCAAAAATATAACCGAACTCTTTAAAAATCGAAATAGAATGAATCGTATCTTCTGAGATGGTAGTAGCTTGGATATATTCTTTTATATTAACAACACTACTAATGTAGAGAATAACTGAAAGAAATCTGTCAGAAGTGTAGTATTTCATTTGTCGTGAAAGATTAGGATCCCTAAAAAAGTCTATTTTACTTAAATTAATATTCTTTTTATTTGAATTCCTTTTAAGCAATTCAGCAGCTCTTTCAAGTAATATTAAGCCACCTGTGCTCCGGTGTTTTTGGTTGAAGTTAACTGGTAGTGCTGTCTCTTTCAATGCTTGTCCCACCTCAAAAGCAGATACATCTGGAAATTTCATTAAAAGTTGTGCAGCTACTCCAGACACAAGTGCTGTAGCACCACTCGTTCCGGTTTCTATATCGCAAATATTTCCTTCCAAGTCAATAGATAAGCTCTGTGATATACTTAATATATCTGGTTTTTTGCACACGGATTCATCATTTAAACTTCCTGAAAAAAAATGCACTTCACCAGTGGCAGAAGCAGCTCCTACAGATAAGACTTCGGGGTATACACCAGGACTGTGATATTGACCTGCACCACCATTACCGATAGATGCTACAACTAATATTTCATTTTTCACCAAAATTTGGACCAGGGGCTGGAATATAGGATTCCAACCCGGAAATCCAACAGACAAATTAACAATACGTACAGGCTCTTTTATCATCCACATGAGTGCAGATAGTATTCGCGAGATTCTATGTCCCGATTCAATAGCTATGGCTACAAGTAATTCAGCTTCCTGTGCTATTCCTCCAGCCCATTCTTTCGTTTTTCTCCCCACCATTAAACTCGCTGTCATCGTACCATGTCCGTTATTATCCGATAACTCAATATCAGGATCATAATTCCCATAATAATCAAAATAGCGATAACTGTTGATAGTTCCTTTGAAGATAGAAAGATCAGGATTGAGGCCAGAATCAATGTGACCGATTAAAATCATTCTTTAAAATAATATTATCATGCGTTTTTAATCGAAATTACGGATCCTGCAAAAGTAAGTATTCCTGCAATTGAAAATATTCCAACCTGTGCAATGGAACAACCTAGAAAAATACCGTTGGCTGTTGCTTTTGTAGCTTCTTCCGGTGAACGTCTCGGTGTTCTAAACTTTCCGAGCTCAAAAAGACCAACAGAAGCAGCAAGAATACCAGACGTAGCCAACAAAACCTTATCTGCAGAGAATTTTTCTTTGTTATAATTTTCAAATGCTATATTTATAACTAAAGCCCCAATTGTTGTAGCAGCCAATATAGCAGAAATTACTTTTATGATGTCGTCAACCCCTTCGTCCGTTCCGTTTTTTGTAAGTGTAACAATTGGAACAACAGATATAGCAAAACCCAAAATTGAAATAAAAAAGAGTGCCCAACCCGTAAAAGAGACATTCATATTTTTTCTGTCTATTTGAGATAAAATTTCAGTTGTTAAACTTATCAACAACAACACAAGATTGAATCCAACTACAATTGTTTGAATTATTGGTATTTCCGGTTTGGGTAAAGGTGGTATTGGATCTATTCCGTTTGCAAACTCTATACCGTCCTGAACCATGGCAAATATAGATAAAGCCATGAAAGTGGAAGTACTAATAATCAATAAAATATTATTCGTTAATGATATCGACTGACCAGATGGTCCCGCTACTTCACGTGGAGTTTTACCATGAATAAGTTTGGATAAAATAGTAGCTGGTGCGGCAATAATAAGTGAAATAACATCAAGTGCAGAAAGCTCTTTACCAGATATTTTCTTATAAAAATCCGATAAAGCGGGAATATTGATTATTTCATTTAATGTTTTCTTTATAAAAACCAAAACGAGCTGTATTAATTTAAAGATAATCGTAGAAATCATCTTTAAAATACCAAATCCGGCGTGAACCATAGCTTTCACAATAGACAAAATTCCTATAACAATTCTTTTAAGAGTATCTCCTTTTCCGGAAATAGCATCCGTGATACTTTCAATACCATCTAATAATGAATCTGAAAAGGATTTACCTGTATCTTCAATAATTTCAGAGAGTTTATCTTTTAATTCATTAATAACCTTCAAGATTGGGCTGGACGGTTCATTTTCGACAGTTTGCTGGTGAGGAACGAACTGAGTAGAGCGTTTCATTTCCGATGATGAGTCATCACTACCAAATACTTTATCTAAGAACCAATTAATTTTATCTTTAATTTCATCAAAAACACCGGGTTCTTCATCGTCTTTTGGAATACTATTTTTAAAATCGGCTATGACGTCATCTAATTTATCAGTAACAATATTCTCAAGGTTGTCAATTACATTATCTACCTTATTTTCTAATTCAGGAAGTGCTTTATAAGTTACAACATCAAGTTTATCATTAAAGAAATCCACAATCATATCCTTTGTATCAAGAATGTCTTCCCAAGCAAAAAGATCTTTGAAAAAATCTATTACACTTTTGATAGAAGAAAAAACTTTTTTTGCAATTATTTCGATACAGGTTTTTATTTTATCTACAGTATCCAAAGTAAACTCAATAATACTTGCACCTAAGTCAATTGTAGCTTTCAATAAGGTTTTAGATTCTGAAGCAACCCCTTCTGCTACAACTATTGCAACATCCTTTACCAAATTTGGTATTGCACTTACAGCTTCTATAGCTTGAGAAGCTCCCTCCACAACAAAACCTCCTACCGTAGTAGCCTCACTTACTACAACTTCAGCTACATCACTTACAAGATTTGTTCCTTTATTTATAACTTCTCCTCCTAAGCTGACTGCACTACCTGCAGCGCCCAATGTGGCAGTTGCAGCTGTTTGTACAGTATCTGAAACTTCACTTGCAATAGAAGATATGCCATGTGCAACAGTGCTTGCAGCATCGGAAGCGAAACTCGCAACTCCTTCACCTATATCTTTGACTGTTTCTACGACAAAACTTAGGGGATTAGGAAAACTTATGCCAAAAACCTGTCCTGCATCCTTATCAAGGTTCCGTCTGAACACGGATTTATCTCCCTCTCTGGTTGCAATAGCCACTTCATCCGGAGAAAGAGGTTTAAATATCCCAGGGGTGCTCTTATTTCCGAAATTTAAGCTCCAGGAACTATACTCCATAACATCTGCCCTTGTGTACAAATCTTGTTTTGTTCCATGAGTTTTCGTACCATGAACCGTAGGTATTGTAGCGGCAAGATTTTGCAAAGCTGTCTGTACACCATCAATCTCATTATTTGAGAATTCGTCATCTATGTCGAGTTTATGTCTGTTTTTAGACAGAGTTCCGTTGTCCATATTCAGAACCTTTTTGTATAAATCTGTATCCTGAAATACGAAGAAACGTTCGTTACGGTTCATTGTGTTCGCTCTCACCATTAATATAGCCTGTTCCAGTGTATGAGCCTCAGTTGTAATAACTAACTGCCTATTATCTCCAAGAATAATTTTGGCAGGCTTAATGGGATCCGTAGTATACTTTTTACCCCTTACTTCAAAGCTTGCTTCTTCTGTTGTATAAATATCTACAGCAGAAACTGTAATCGGAAAAGAGATTGTAGTACGGTATACCGACCGGTTTTTGATATTATTAATACTTGTATCTTCATCAACGATTGGCTCTTCAGTCAAGCGAGAAATTGCTGAAATACCATTTGTAGATCCAGGTGAAACATAAGAAATCTGAAATGATGATAATTCAGTTTTAACGTCCGTATCAGACAAGTTCGGCATATCCAGATAATATACATCATTTATTCCACCGTAAAGTGTGTGCTGAAAAACGGTAACTGCAGTTCCCGGTCCTAATTTTATAGATTTTACCTGATCATTTATATTTTCAAATTTTGAGTATAGATCTGTATGAAAAATAAATGTATTCCCTTGAAAGTTTTCCTCGGTAAACAGAGCAACCTCCCCAGGCCAAAGTTCATCGTGTGTTCTTTTTGTCTTTGAAACAGGGTATGGTATCAGATCAATAGAGTCCGATGTATGATCACCAATGATCAGATGATCTAATATTATTTCGGACTTATCTTCTACAAACAGGTACACTTCTCCTGAGTATGCATCTTCAATCTGTACATTTGAGTTCACCCTCAGAGCTCCTTTATTCACTCTGTTTCCGGTTTCGTCAAATAAAAATAAAGTACCGCTATAATCTGATTTATTAAAAAACATTATCCTCCTTTTCGCTTGTTCGGCTTTTGCGGGAGATCTTAGTTCCGAAGCTGAAAACTCATATCGTAATGGTTTTTCAGTGGCTGAAAAATAGCTCACCACCTTGCCACTTTTTTTTTCCTGAAGAAAGAAGGGTTGTCCAACATTTACATTGATTATTTTTTCGGACATACGAGTGTCAACACTTCTGATTTTGGTATGTCTACCTTCACTGTTAAATGTGTAAATATCAACATCAAAAAAAGAAAGATTAAAAATCTCCACTTCGGTATTCTTTGCTTCCGATACCAGATTTGGCTTAACTTCAAATTGTTGATGTGTCGTGATCGATGGGACATATACATCCACAACCTCCTGAGAGGCATGCTCACGAATAATGATGGGAACCGCATTCTTATTATTCACTGAAATACTTGCTCCCGCCTCCAGCGTTCCTACTAATTCTTCCTTTCGACTGGAACTTACTTCATACAGATCTACAGAAAACGGAAGAGTATTACTAAAATTAGTTACGACTTCTGCTGATTGCTCAACCTTATACAAATCGCTGTCGATAATATTAACAACTTCATCCTGCTCGAGACCATAAACCCGTTTCATTACTCTGCCACTGCGGCTTTCTTTAATTAACCAAGGATGTGTCAGAAATGTATTGATACTTAAAGTAGCCCTATTTTTGATGTCGCCATAGCTTACCTCTTTACCTTGATAATCCAGCCAAACTATTTCAAGGCTTAACATGGTTTGATTATTAATGGTGAGCACGGACGGATTTCTGCTGTGTAAAGATTTGATCTCAATCGTATAATTAAAATCACCATCACCTGAAGGAATTATTACCTGATCTACTTTGCCATTATCACATAATTCACGCATATCTAATACATCTCCCACAGAGCATTCAAGAACAATTCTTTCATCAGGAGCAATTTCTCCTAAATCCTCAGATGTTAACCCCTCAGATCGTTTCTGAACTTTTAATGCTACAGAAGAATTATTAGAAAGATTTACTTTTCTGATACCCTCACTTTGCCTGCCTAATTTTCCTAAATTATTTCCTGTAATCTGATAAGTTCCTCCATCGGGAGCATTTTGATAATGAATTACAGCCGTTTCGTCATCATCATCTGTCACAACTGTAAATTCCCATTCAGAGTTTTTATATGAGTAACGTGTAAGTGTACTTTGAGGTGCGATATAACCAAAAAAATGACATTGTCCATTAATATTTTTATACGCTTTTAAGTTAAAATGCGTGTCGTTTTTAAATGATACTTCAACCCCCTGCTTTTTATCTATTATAGATGTAGACTGAAAGGGATCTGCACTAGGGATAAAATAATATGTCTTTACTAAAGTTCCACCTTGTGGAATAGTAAATTCCCAGACCTGCCCTGAATGAGTCTCTTTTTCATATACTTGACCAATGCCGAGCTTGGCAACTTCTTCCCATCCATTTTCAATCTTATTCAGCAATCTTATCTCTCTATCCTCACAATTGATAAATCTAACCTTGGTAATTACTCCCTTTGATAGATTGTCAACATCATATGAGCTAAAACTGTTTCGATTCTCGCCTCTATATTTAGCATAAAAGAAATCAGCCACGGCACCACTATGTACATCCCGCAATATATAAGGTTCATCTAAAAATGCACTACCAGCATATTTTCCACCGGGAGACAATTTTGATATGAATTTAAACTCTCCGTTAAGATCTATTTTCTCCAAAGAGACCTCCATATTGGAATCATTTTTAACACTAAGGTCATTTAATGAAGACCTATCAGGTATCTTATATTGTATTTCATACTGTCCTGATACTCCAGTTAACCCATTATATCTATCTACAATCTTTTTTGAATTAACTGTTTTAAACAAATAATATTTATTTTTATCAACTTCTAAACTTTCAGTGGGAAATAATTGACCTAAACAAGTTTCCTCCTTATCTTCATGTGAGTTTTTTTGATGTACTTCAAGCACTAACTGGGTAGGATTTAAAATGGTAAATATTTCATGTTGAAGATCTTCGATTTCTAAGGAAATTTCATCAATTGCCATGTTAGGGGAAGACAATGTTATTTGATTGATTCCTAATTCTACATAATCGCTAATGTCATATTTTCCAATACTAAAGTCTTCATATCCGTTGAATACCTGCTCGGAACCTAATATCCTTCCGTTGATCGTAATTATAAATCTGTTTTCACCAATACTTTGCGGCATCTTCACGCTCAGTTTTACCAAAGATTTACCTGTCAGGTTTAAACCGAAAGATAAATGACCATTCCTGATCATCCAAAATGTTCCAGACTGTCGGCTGGCTGTGGATAAATTTTTATGAATCTCGCCTTCCTGTTTAGATAAGAAGAATTTATTTCCGGAGTACAGTGGTTCTCCTTCAAAAAAGTTAATTTTTTCTGTAGTTTTTGACATGATTAGTTAGTTTTTAAATATTATCAGAACTCATTACTGTTTATAATCAGGAATTAGTTTTCTCCAATTCATGAATAATAAAAGAAAATGATTTCAAATTTTTGTTCTAAAATAAGATTTTTTAAAGAACTGAACATTTTTTTTAATACATTTTTTTCAAAAAATATTCTTACAAAAACAATTTTGAAAAAATCATATTTTCATTTTTTTTTATTTAAAATAGAAAAAAAACCACTTTGTATTGCTCGACGGATAAGCAAATAAAAATTCCAGTTTAAGTTAAGCTACATTTCTATTAATTATGTTCTGATTGTTAAACTCTTCTACTGTCTGATAAATTAGGTTTTTGTGATGCTTATTTTACACAAAACCACGATGTATTAGAAAATTTCCAGTCGACTTTTTTTTTGTAGTGAACTTGTTGCCATGAATGATTTCTTTTTTTAATGTTTTAAAGAACTGTCAGCCTCGGCAATTTCGTCTGTGGCCTATACCAAGACATGTACTTCCCTTTAATGACAGAAAAAAAAAAACTAAACCTATCAACTATAAATTTATCTGATATAAGAATATTAAAATTATGCACGGTGAAGATGACTTGAGAGGCTTAGCTAAAATAATGGGATTTATGAGAGCCGTAAGCATACTGCTGGTCTTAATGCATTTTTATTGGTTTTGTTATATTTTCTTTTTAGAGTATGGATGGATTTTAGAGATTATTAATAAGATCTTATCTAATTTTCAGAAGACCGCAGGATTATTCTCTCATCCTTTATACACCAAAATCTTTGCAGCAGTTCTTTTGGCATTAAGCTGTTGGGGAACGAAAGGTGTAAAAGATGAAAAAGTAACCTGGAAAAAGATAAACACTACTTTAGTAATTGGCGTATTACTTTTCTTTTTTAATGGTTTGCTACTTAATTCTCTTTTTAAGTATTCTACACTTCTCTACATATTAACTACATGCTGTGGTTATATCAGCTTAATGATGTCTGGGGTTTGGATCAGCCGTCTTTTAAGAACAAATCTGATGGAAGATGTTTTCAATAATGAAAACGAGAGTTTTCAGCAGGAAACAAAACTGATGCAAAATGAATATTCGGTAAATCTTCCTACAAAATTTTATTATAAGGGTCAATGGAATGATGGGTGGATTAATGTTGTTAATCCTTTCCGGGCGACTATTGTCTTAGGCACACCCGGTTCCGGAAAATCTTATGCAATCATCAATAATTACATAAAACAGCACATTGAAAAAGGCTTCTCGATGTATATTTATGATTTCAAGTTTGATGACCTTTCTACAATTGCTTATAACCATTTACTTAAACATACAGACAAATACAAAGTAAAACCAAAGTTTTATGTTATTAATTTCGATGACCCCAGCAAAAGCCATCGCTGCAATCCGTTAAATCCTGATTTCATGACAGATATTTCGGATGCCTATGAAGCTGCCTATACCATTATGCTGAATCTTAACAGAAGCTGGATTCAGAAGCAAGGTGATTTTTTCGTTGAGAGCCCCATTATTTTACTGGCTGCTAGCCTTACATCCAATGTTACGGTTACCGCTCCCTTACTGAATGTAATGGGAATAAGTGTAGGTGTTTTGTAACCTTTGAGTAATGGCTCAAAAGCGTTATGATGTTCCAGAATTTCTTTTGTGAGACCGAGTTTTTCAATTGTTTTCCAGTCCAACTGTTCGGGCAAAAAGCGATACCGGGGTTTGGAGCTATACAGTTGCTGATCTTTATTTTCTCTGGATTGAGAACGGACAGTATCTATGGAAACAGCATAGTCTTTCAGCTGATTGATTTCTTTGCCCGTGGCCTGATCGATGTAGTTCTGGAGTTTAACGGCAGTGTCTTTAGCTTCATATTCTCTGACTTTAAAAAAAGTGAATTCTCCGGGATTTTTAAGCTGACCGTAGAAGTCTGAATAGAATTGCGTGAACAGAGTTTCATTTGATTTGATTTTTAAGATGGATTCTGAATGGTGACTGTTGGGAGCTGTCTGGCTTAACGTTCCGTCCGCATTGATATTCTTTACGATTCCAACCGTATTGCTTCTATTATGCAGAACGATTAAAGTATCGGAAGATGATATTTCATTTTCTGACTGTTGATCTGTAAGGTCTTTCATCTGGATTGATTGAATAATCCTTTAAAAATAGATCAGCCGGTCATGTTTTATAATTTTTTGGAAGCTTCCGGTGCTTTTAGGAACTAACTGTCTTTGAATTGTCTTCGTTAATCACCTGCTTCGGTTCAGATAACACCAAAATGGATCAGTGCTGTCTCTATTCCATGATTATCTACTTCATCTGTAACATAATCTGCCGCTGCTTTAACGTTATCACTGGCATTACCCATGGCTACACCGATTTTTACAAACTTCAACATTGAAATATCGTTTCCTCCATCTCCGAAAGCCATAGTTTCACAAATATCTATATGAAAATGGTCGCAGAACCGCTGTACTCCATTCTGTTTGCTGATTCCTCCGGGATTAACATCAGCAAATAAAGGCGTCCACCGTGATGATAAAGAATTAGGCATTACTTCCCTCATAAAGGAATCTTCGGAGTCGGGATCGATGAAAACATTAACCTGCAGAACATTTTCGAAATCCTGATTAGTATGATCATACAACGGAGGAACAGGAATGTTCACATGTTCGTAAAGCTCCACTACTTCCGGAGATTCATGACTGACTCTCACCCTGTCTTCGTACATCAGTGAAAAGCTGACCTCTGATTTTACAGAATGCAGGACCAGATTTTTAATATCTTCTGCATGAATGGCCTGACGGAACATTACTTCACCGTCTACTGTCATGCAGTAGCCTCCGTTAAAAGTCAGAAAACCGTCAAATTCGAGATGTTTGATATGGTGAAGATCGTTGATTGAGCGACCTGTCGCAACGATAACCTTAATGCCTTTTCTACGTAATATCTTTAAAGATTTCTCGGTAGATTCGGGAATGGATTTGGTTTTTAAACTGAAAAGAGTTCCGTCGATATCGAAAAAGACGGCTTTGATACTTTGATTTTGTAATTGATTCATATTTTGTGACTGCAACAGCATTTAGACGATAAAAGTACTGAGAAATATCGTTAGACTATGGCATAGAATGGTATTTTTAATGATAATTTAACGGCTATGGATCTCAGTTCAAAACTTAATCGTAATTTATAAAATATAGCGAAAAACTATTTTTTATGAGCAAACAAAAGGTGAACCATACAGACAAGTAAATTGGGCTGTACAGTAAAGTCATGCTGCAATTAATAGCTGAACTTTGTAGTATCAAAATAATTAATCTACGTCAGAAATTACAAAAATTCAGTTGGGGATATTGCACTCTAAAAAAGATTTGAATTCGAAAGAAGGTTTCGGATTGCTTCTAAGCGCATTTTTCTATAGAGCTTGTTCTACGATGATTAATATTTCACTGAATTATCTTCACAATGCATTTAATATCCGAATTCTGTGGAAACCTTGTGAATATATTGATCCAAAAATAAAGCAGTTGGATTATCTTACAGAAAAACTGCCTTTTGACTTTTTCAAATTTCTAAATCTTTCTAAAAATCTGTTTAAGAATTTTTATTATCTTAAAGAAAGTAATCTTTTGGTGTTGGATGAGTTGGCAAAAAGTTTTTTAGATGCCATCAATGAGCATTTGAAAGAGAAATAAAAGTTCTGTTTTCTAATACAAAACAGAATGCTTTTATAACACAAAACCCACCGCATTGCGGTGGGTTTTGTGTTTATTTAGCTTGCTCAAAGTCGGGAGACTTTGCGCAGCGGGTTGCTTTGCTGAACGATGAAACAGTTTCTATCAAAGACATAGAACTTCTGAAAAAATTTGAAGTAATACAGGATATGAACGAGGAAGACAAAGCTCTGATCACAAGATTTCTTGACCTTACTATCAGAGATTATAAAGCTAAAAAAGCATATTCTTAGAAAAATATTGCATAAAAACCCTCGCAAAATGCGAGGGTTTTTTATGATCTGCCACACGATAAAATCGTGCGAGAGCGAGGGGGATTATAAATCAATTAATTTTTATCAAAATTTTTAATTTTTGCTTTTATAGTATTATCTAATTTATAAACAGTTCCTAAGTTTTTATATCTCCAAAATTCTAATCTGTAATCAGCATATATGGTATCGCCTTTAGACACAAATGCACGCTCATAATAACTATCATCTGGTTCAATATTATTATTTACTAACTGAATTTTTTCTTTTATTCCAGTAAGCTCTTTTTCTAATTTAATGTCTTTTATTAAAAATACATGTACATTCCTTTCGTTTTTAAAGAAAGTTTTTAAATCAGATGCAAGAATTTGTGCGTTAGGTTCCGTAGAATTTTTATAATGATAAATTGTCACCTGATGTTTTGAGTTACAGGAGAAAAAAAGTGCTGAAATTATTATATAAACTGTAATTCTAATCATGGTGTCTTTTTCTTTGTTGATGTCACATTTTCTACAGTATAAGGAATAATCCCATAGTTTGTTCTTTTATCTTCACCTAGCTTTACATTCATTTGATTTGCTATACCAATAGTATAAACTTCTTCTTTGGTTTTAAATGACAAATCTCTACCATCTGGAGTAATCATTGATTTATCTCCTTTTGTTGATTGATCTTTCTTACGAGTTGCATATTGTTTATCATTAAACTTATTATATCCATGAATTAGCTCATGTCCTAATCTTGATGTTGGGCTATTATATCCCTTATTGCCATCTTCAAGCGTAGATTTTGTTGCGTCTTTTCTAAATGATATTCCTTCTGATGGATTAAAATTTATTGAATTATCATTTGCATTGAATTCATTATCCTTCCCGCTTTCGGTTTGTTCATTTATGGTAACTGTATTTTTAGTGTCATTAATCAATACATCTAACATGTTAACTGTTTTAGATTCTTTACCTTCACCAATAGTAACATTAAGAGCACCTGATGAATACAAATGATCTAAAGCTTGATAAGTGTTTTTTTCAAAATCATTATATTCACTATAATCTCTATCTTTTTGATATGTATAAACTTGATCTCCTATTTTAATATCTCTACCATCTGGATCAATAAACATTATTGGATTGTTAACTGCGTAATTGTATGAGCTATGTCTTCTATGTTTCTCCGCGAGCGGATCCACCACCCCCCATCTTCCAATATCCGGCATGTAGAATCTTGCCCCATAGTCATACATTCCAGAGTCTGTCTGCAATTCTTTACCGTTGTACTTGTATTGATAACTAGAATTCCCCGCCATAGCATTATACCCCTCATGCTTCAACCCAAACGGATAATAATTATTCTCTTCAAGAACTTCTACGCTGTTATTGTCATTTTTAAAATAACTCAACCTCACATTTCCTAAATGGTCTGTGTAGTTGTAAATATACTTATTATTTTCAAAATTATAATATCCTTCTGCAGTAGGAACTAATTTTAACTGATTTTGAGGAGATGTGTTACCATTATCAATATCTATTATCATCACATGGGGAAAATCATACTGAAAACCGTCTAAATACTCGGTAGTATGCTTATCTAATTGATTAAGACCAAGGGAATTGTGTACTTTCACGAGTTTAACACCGTCTGCTCGATACTTATAAGTAGTATTTACATAATAAGTATTGTTTCTCCTCTGATAATACTGGTTAAACTTAATATAGTTCGGGAGATTCAAAAAGTTGTAATCAATCTGCAGAATTCCTTTATCCGTATGATTTTTCATGTTTCCGTTGTCATCATACCCTATTGCAGTTCCTGAAGTATCGGGATATCCGCTGTAGTTCTGTGAGCTGTCTGTAACAGAGTTTAACCTGTTTCCGGTATAGTCGTATGCAAGAATATCCATCGGTGTTGCTCCTGCAACAGCTTTCGTATTTCTTACCAGAGATATAATGTTTCCGTTCAGGTCATACGTGAGCGTTTCGTTGTAAAAGTTGTTTTGAACTACCTGTCCCTCCGGTTCGGAATATTTTCCAGTAAGAAGTCTGTTGAGACCATCGTACTGATAATTGTATCTTCTTGGCCATTGGTCTGAAGCTGTTTTCCATGTAGCTTCTGCAATGTTTCCGTTAAATCTTCCTGTGGAGCTGGCAGTGTTTACGGGATTATTATATCTTAATTCATACCCGAAGAGTTTAGTTCCCAGATTTTGAGGATCGTTTATTTTAGTCATCCACCCACGGATGTTGTAAGTGTAATTCACTTCCTGTAGCGGCGCTGTCGAAGAAACTCCTCCCACTTTTTTACCGATAAGCTGAGACAGTTCATTATACTCATTCTGTGCCAGAATTTCCGTTGCCAGATTATCTACTTTGTGGGTGTGAGACTTCAGCCTGTTCTGATGATCATAAGTAAAATTCTCGGTGATCATTCTTTCTGTATCTGTGGCGAGCCTTTTGTGTCTGGTAATGCTTTCATGCACCGCTCCCGAAAAATCAAGCCTTGATTCTGTTGTTGTATATCCGCCCAGATGGTTGATAGATTGGGTAGCAATACTTCTGCCTTTTTGGTCATACCATGTGTAGTTTTTCGTCCAGTTGTCGTCTTCGATGTTTTTTACAAAACTCATGACAGGTAGACCTTTGGTACTTCGGTTTTCCCCTGTGATATTATCGGTAAGAACAGATTCTCCGAAAACTGTTGACGGAGCTGAAGGATTAAAACTGTAGGGTGCGTAGGTATCGTAATAATTGACACTCAGAAGCTTTACATATTTCGAATTGTCAGGATACGTCAAAAATCCTCTGTAATAAACATCCATACCTTCACTGGTAAAAGACACTGTGGATATTCTCGGTGTATTATTGCTGTTAAAAGTTTCAGCATTAGCCTGCTCCGATGTTCTTGATCCTCCGGTGCTGATTCCGGTAAGAACTACCCGCCCGAACCCGTCATACTTGGTATACAACCACTGTCCTTTTCCTTCCAGAAAGGCATCACGGGTGGCGACAAGTCTGTCCTGTCTGTCATAGATCATATATTCCCAGCCTTTTCCGGGAAGTTTCTTTTCCACAAGGCGGTTTCTGTTGTCGTATTTATACTGGTAACATAAATTTTTGAGCGTAGTCTGTTCATCCACATTATTGGCGGCAACGGCAAGTGGCGGAATTACATAAGCCAACTGATCGTAGTCGTTGTACACATAGTATGTGTCTGCCTCAGTAGTGGCATCGAGCATTTTTCTTACGAGTATCACCTGCCCCTGGCTGTTGTTTTTAAACTCGATAGTCTTGTTTCCGTCTTCATCCGTTACCGAATTTTTGTAAAGCTGATTGGCTCCGTAGCCTCCTGTAACCATGGTGATGGATGAGCTGAATGTTCCGTAATCGAATGTGGCTACATATTTTTTTACTTCCCCGTCTGCATTGGCGTCGTAGCCAAAGGTCACGGGCTTGTTGTTCCACGCATCGCCAACCTGTTTCTGGGAAAGGATCCTGTCTAAAGGAGAGTTTTCGGGAAAACTTTCCGTATAGGTTTTTTCACCATTGTAAACGTTTGTTACATCAGAAACAGGAAATGGTATCAGACCGTTATTCTGACTATAGATCTGTCCGTCTGATGTGGAATTCTGAGGGACAGGAAGGTAATTTCGGGTCTGCCTGCCAAAGCCGTCATATACTATCGGTGTAACAATATCCTTGCTCAATGGCGAAGCTTTTACATTGACGATCTGTTTGGGTCTTCCCAGACCGTCAAAGTACTGAACGGTTTCGACAGATTTTATCGTTTGATCGGGATCTGTTGGTACAGGATAGTGAAGATAGGTTTTTGTGTAAACGTAATTTTCAGTATTCGTTAAGGTCTGTGCATGGCTTAAACCTGCTACAAACAAGGCACTGATGGGAATGATTATTTTTTTCATGGTTGTGTTTATTGTTTGTAGTTGTATTTGAACTCTTTGATCAGTTTTCCTGCGGCATTATTCTCACGAATTTCTTTCAACCTGTTGGCGTTGTCGTAAAGGTAAACTTCTCTGATGCCTGATGGAGGCGTTATACTCGTTACCCCGATCAGTGGATCATAAGTATACGTTGTAATCTGGTAACCTGAAAAATCACTTTCTTTCCTGAAGCTGTCGAGTACAGAGATCAATGCAGGCTCGGTCGAAGGATTTTGCGCATCGGTATTTGAGGCATTCACAATTGTACTTATTAAAGATGATACCGCAGTATATGCAGCACCTACAATTTTTGCAATAGGCTGGGTTTTGTTGTAACCCCAGACAATCGTTGTAGGAATACCGTCTTTGGAGGTGTACTGTAGAATGTTTCCCTTATCATCATATTTGTCATAAGTAACGTCGGTCGTTAAAGCGCTATTGGCAAACGCTGATCTTGTCTCATATGGCAATGCAAAGCCTGACGTTTTCTGATCCGCTTCGGTTTGCGCAGTTGGGAACAGCACTGCAGATTTGGAAAGTAGTTTGCCTGTAGTTGCAGTAGAATCAGTTTTTTTGACTACGATTGTTTCGAGTGGAATGCCAATCATGTTTTTGCTAATCAAATACTGGTTGCCTTTTTCATGGGCGTAGGAATAGGTGGTTTCGGTAAGGGAATTGTCCTCCCTGAAAATTTCTGTTTTTTCAAGATTAATAGGCAGGTTTAAACTTGCAGAATTGTAATATTTTTTTGTTTTTTCCAATATTTCTGAGCTTCCAAAGTAATTTATCTCTGTAACTTCATAATTTTCAATATTAGCTGATGTACCGAAATTAAAGCTCGGAGTAAGCTCATAAAAATACAATTGAAAATTTGATCCTGATTGTGGATATAAGTTAGTTTCAACATTTTTTATTACATCTATATTTGTAGCAAAAAACGCTACCTCAGGATCTAATCCGGAAACATTGTAGCCGAAAAGAGAATTTTTTATAGTATTAAAATTATATTTATAATCAACCTGTTTAAGAATCTCGTTGTTTTCGTTCAAATATTTACGTCGTGACAGCAATCCTCTTTTCCAAAAATTATAATCTTGGTTCATGTTTGATTCTACCACACTATAATCACCTCCATAAGTATTTAAAAAATTATTTATAGTCTTTCCTTTTCCAACTTCGTATTCAGTTACTTGAGTGTATTCAATAATTTGATCAGCTCCAAAATAATTTTTATTGTTACCGTTATTACTTACCTGATAATAAAAATAAGGAATTATAGGAGGGTTTAAGACTGTAGGATCATATGATACAAAATCTATGTTCATATTTATTTTTTTTATATACTGTAAAGTTGACAAAAGATTTCCGGAGCTTATTGTGTGATTGTCAGCATCTTTTTTGGAGTAATCATAAAAAACTTCTCGAATCAAGTTATTACTTTCATCCCTATCTTCTATTGAAGATATTCTTAATCCTCCCACAGGTAAGTTATGAATGCTTGATGATTCAATATCGTATGTATAACTTATTCCTATCGCACAATTACAATCTCCCATTCTATTTAACTTTAATCGAATGGGGGAACTAGGACCAGCATTATTTAAAACACGCGTGAAATAATATGGAGAGATATCAGAAGATCCATCACTATATGTAGCAAAACCGTGGCAGGAGGTTGGAGTAATAACTTCATGATCTTGGGGAATATTATTGTCACAGAAATTTCCATATGTAACCCTAAATTTTAAATTTTTGAAGTTGAGATTTTGAAAAACAGGGTGTGATGCTGGAGGAAGTGTAACAATAGTGTCCTTTTGCTCATTAATTGCAAAAAATGAACCGGGAGGATGATTAAGGGATGAACTCTCAAGAATAAACACATCATCACCCATCTGTTGCACATTTTTGTATAAAGTACTAACAGTATTATTTTCGTAATTAAAATTTTTTTGTCCGCCCGTAGGATATTTGATGGATTTTAGACTTCCAATTTTAGCGTATTGATTTGAGTCTTTATTTCTTCCACCAGAATAATTGTACTTTTTATCAGGACCAATTTGTATTAAAATATAGTCCTGTAGCGCTCCTCCAGTAGAAAGTTCATCACTTTTCATTTGAGATGGTATGTTTACAGAATTTTCATTCCAAATAGAATTTACATATCCCCAGTGATCATCCGATGAGCTATTTTTTATCGGAAAAGGATAAGTTTCATCATACTCGAAACTATAATTGGAATTATCTACTATATTATTAACTTTCGTTAGTTTTAGTCTATACTTTTCCGGGACTTCATTTTGATAATCTGAAATAAAATAATTAAATTCTAATTGATAATCTTTTATTACTTTTCCATTTTTTTCGTAAACTACTATTTCTCGTAATGCAGATCCTGTTGGAATGTCTTTTCTTGTAATAGAGCCATTTATGCTATACGACAGGTCATCATTATATTTGAAATGAATTTCTCCTTTAGGATAAATTATTTTGGATATTACCTTATCAATTTGCGTTGTTGTTATAGTTTCTCTTTGATAAGGTGGAATTTGGACTTGTGGAACTGCCCCTGCTGCCATATTTACAAGGAAAGTTTTAAAATAATCAGTATCAACTATATTTGTATCACTATAATTATAATGCTTAGCATATTCAAAAGTAATTTCCTGATTAGTATTTGTTATTATTTTAATAAGGTAAAAACTATTAATACCAGAAGTAGGTAGTTGAGAAACAGAGGATGAAATTGATGTTGCGAAATTTTTGAAAAAATACTTGATCCCTGAATCATCAGTAATTACAAAATTCAAATTATCAATTTTTTGAATCTTATTATTATCATTGGGTACAGATATCCCAGTGTTTTGATTAAGAATAAAGCCTCCACTGTAGCCCGGTATTGTATATTTGTATAAATCTGGTTTACTATCATATCTTCCTTCAATCAAACCTTCGGCTAAATCTAAATTTTGTGGAGTACTTTCAGGCGTAGCTCCCATCGTATTATAAATTTTTAAAGTCTGCAAATTATTTGCATCAGCAAAATTTTTAAATTTAACCGGATGATCATTATCGTCTAATCCTTTAACATTTTTAAATATGCTTCCAGGTATATTCAAAGACCAGCCAAGTCCCACAGTACCTGAAATTTCATTTAGTTTAATTCCTCCGGTATTGTATGATAAGCTAATTGGTATGCTGACATTATCTTGAATTATTTCATAAAGAGGAATTGATATATTGGCAGTGCCTCTAGATAAATCCATAGGGATTTGAGAAACTTTACTAAGTTCATATGCATTGGCTCCAGCAGGAACATTGACATTCATGTTTTTAGGAGGAGTTGATGTTATTTGAGCGTTCGAATAAACAAACATTAATAACAGAGATATTAAAAAAAATCTTTTCATAATTTATTTCTTAATCAATTTAGCGTTAGCTGTTTTATTTGTTTCGGTTTTGATAACTACTAAGTAAGCTCCCTGAATCAGAGCCTGAGTGTTTATTTTCGTAATCTTGTTCGTTGTTTTCTGAGACTGGAACTGCCTTCCACCCATATCATACAAAATGATTTCAGCTTCTGTAAAGTCATAACCTATTTCTATATAAGCATAATCATATGCTGGATTAGGGTAAATCTTGATATTCTGCTTTTCAATCAAATCATCAATCTGCTGATCACCCAGTTTCACAATCTTCCAGTTTTCTTTGCCGAGCTGCTCTGCACTTGTTCCTGCCAATATAATGGAGCCATCCCTGTTGAGTTTAAGGTCAGATAACTTTTCCTCTTTTTTACGGGATTCTCCTTTGATGTATTTTCTCCACTGCTCATTTCCATTCATATCAAGATAAACCATCCAGAAGGTCTCGTCATCTTTTTCTATGTGCCCTTCTGCCTGAGTGTAACCGCCAAGCAAAATGCCTTTCGATGATTTGTCGTCTGCTGAATTTATTGCCTGCATCGACATCAAAACGTCCCTGTTTTTAAAATTGTAAGATTTCTGCCATATCTCCTCTCCCCTTTCGTTAAGGGATAGTAACCAGACATCTGTTCCTTCTTCAATTCCTACTTTTTTGTTTCCCGATCTTTCAGATCTAGAACTTCCTCCAATAATATATCCTGTAGAACTCAGGGCTAAAGTCTTCACATGATCATCCGCTTTCCCACCATAGTTATTTTCCCATTCTACTTTTCCGTCTTTGCTGAGCTTGATAATCCAGTAATCTCCCTCACCGAAGTTTTCTGTGAGTTTCGGGATGCGGGATACGGAATTCGTCGTCGAAGATATTGGGTTTGTACCTGCGGAACCCGATCCCCGCACCTCGGAACTCCTTGAGTAAACCGCTATTATTGCTCCTCCGTCTTTTGTAGGAAGTATTTTTTCAACTTCGTCAAGCCCCTTTCCACCGAGAATAATTTCAGATAAAAGTTTCCCGTTCTTATCAAGTTTGCTTACCACAACATCTTTAGAGCCAAAACCATTGCTGTTGTTATGAACATTTCCGGCAACGAAAAATCCGAAATCAGTGGTTTGAATCACCGATTTTGCTTCGTCATCACTAGCAGTACCTATCGTTTTCTGCCACAGTTCATCCCCAAATTCATTGAGTCTGATGAGCCAGATGTCAGATCCTCCTTTTGAGGGTTCTTTTTTATCATACCCTTTTCCTGAATACGATGTTCCGGCAAGAAGAAATCCTCCTTCCTGAGTGTTTACTGATGCAGATAAATAATCGTGATTTTGTCCTGAGAAATACTTTTCCCACACCTCGTTTCCCTGCTGATCGAGTTTAACAACATGGAAGTCGTATCCGTTATTTTGTTTGTTTTCTGTAGAAGGTTTCGCAGGTTGGATCGAACTTCCTGTAATTAAATATTGCTGGTCTATTGTAGTAGTAACCTGAGACAGAAAATCCTGAGTGGAGGACTTAATATCTTTTTGCCAGAGTACCTCCTGAGAATGAAGTACGGCAGTAGTGCACAGCAACAGAGCACTCATATTGAGTTTTTTCATATTCGGTTATTAAGATTTTGTGTGACTAAGATAAATCATTTTTTGCAAACCCCATCACTACAAATAGAATTAAATGTGAATTATTGTTTATGTTTTCTAAAAAAAATATGAATATTATAAGAGAGCATTATTTCAAAAATCACTACTAAGGATAGTGACAAAATTTTGAAACAAATCTATTTGATCGATTATGTATTAACTGCTGATAAATTTTCGAAATATATTGCAAGACTCATTAAAACTCTAACCGTGAAAAACCATATTGTTATCATATCTTATATACACCGAATTCAGTCTATAAAAATTCTGGTTAAAAAACTCTACATATTATTTCGACAAATTGAATAAACAACGAATTGAAAATAACTTGAAATATTCTTGCGGAAAATCTTATGTCTGAAGCCTGCGAAACAAAAATTTAATTGATTTTAAGTCACAGAAAATTCTATGAAAATAGTGTTTTAAAAACATAGGTTCGAACATTTGAACCTATGTTCTAAGAAATTACTCTTTTTTAAATCTTACGAAAAAATAGTTTTCGTAAGCTGAAAAATTTTAGCAGATAAATTTTGATATAATGAGGATTCATTGAAACTTTCTTCTCTAAAAAAACTCCTTAACATTATCTGCAGAAAAATATTGCTGCACTTTAGTTCTGTTTACAAGTACAAAACAGAACAATTTTACAACACAAACCCTCGCAATTTTGCGAGGGTTTTTCATTTACCTGCCACAGGATAAAATCATGCGGGAGCAAGGCTCATATTCGTAACTATTAGTGATTACCCTTTCAGCATCCGACGCAATTCTTTTTCGCATAACAATTCTTATTTTTTATCTCATCACTAACTCTGAAACACGAGGAATGATCTTCAGTCATTTAGATATGTTTTTTCTGCTAAAATAAACAAGAGTAGGGAAATGCCTACTCTTGTTTTGATTGTTTGTTATAAAATTTATTTTAAAAATCAATGATTTACTTATTGGAAATGTTGTATCACTAACTCTGATACATTACCCTGATATATTACCACATTCCTCATTATTATAAACTTCAGCCATTTATTTTTTTACTGAATTGTATTGATCTTGCGTGATTACCTTTTTTTTAAGCATTTTTCTTAACCAATCTTCTGCTTGCTTTTTTGAAGTGTATTCCATTTTTGATATATCTACATTGTAAAAATTATCATAATTAGTTTTTACATTATGTTTTCTTAAAATAGCATCGAAGTAATTAAAATAAGCAAAATTATTATTGTATTTTTCTGCCATTATTTTAGAATAATGCATTAATGTGTCCGTTCTATCATTTTCATTAGAGTCCATTAAAAAATAATAAAGATTACTATATGCTAAAGTATCTCCTTTCAATTTTACTTTAGCAACAAGACTGTCATAATTTGATACAGAATTTATAGTAGAAACTTTTTCATTATCTTTTGGCTGATAGAGCTTCTGTTTTTTATGACAAGAAAAAAGCAAAAAACTTAAAAATATTATTGCGTACTTCATAAATTAAATAGTTTTTCTATTAGACTTCTTTGATCTTTCCCTTGTGGCTTGATGTTGCCTGGTTGCTGATTAGTGTGTTGACCATTTTGAAATGAATTCCAATGACCAAATTCTTTGGTTTGTAAACCGTGTTCATTTCTGGGCGTTCCAGGAAGATATTCTCCATTGTTATCAGTATTTTTAGTTACTTGCGGACCAACTTCTTTACCACTAACAGTGAATCCATCTCTCTCATCAGGTGCAATAATTGTTACGCCTTTCATTTCTTCAGACTCAGACATTTTAGAAGCAATGGGATCAGTAACATTTCCTCTTTTATCCACTGTATATCTTCCTGTTCTACACGAATGTAATACAACAGTAAATCCTTCTTTGTTTTTTGAGTTTTTCCATAATTCACTACCTTGATTAAGAACATTATTTAATTTTTTTCCCGAATCTATTGTCCCTACTCCAGCTTGTCTCTCTTTTGCACTTACATTTTCATTATACATAGCTGTAGTATTTCCGTGCCCAAAAACGTGAACAGTTTTAGTGTTTGGATTATCTGAATATTGTCCATTGTTTGCAACTCTTGCTATATCAATGTCCTTCGTTAAAACAACTTCCAAACCTTCTAATTCTCTACCATCTACAACTCTATTCTCAGAAAAATTATAATGTGACTGATAAGAATACTTTTCAGAAAGAGGATCAATGTTGAAAAATCTCCCAATTGTTGGGTCATAATTTCGCCATTTAAAAGAACTCCATCCTGTTTCGACTTGCTTTTCCTGCTCCTGAAAGCCATAATTATAAGAAGGGTTTGAAGCCACAAAATTATATCCGTCATGTTCTAAACCAAAAGGATAATAATTACTTTCCTTCTCAATTACAGCATTACCATTATTATCTTTATAATATGAAAGTCGTACATTTCCTACCTGATCTTTATATTGATAAATATACTTATTATTTTCAAAATTATAATAGCCTTCTGCGGTAGGTGCAAACTTCAGAACAGGAAATGTAGAAGTGGGGCTGGAAATGTTGATGTTTTCCTCATACTGGAAACCGTCAAGATAATGCGTGGTTCTTGTTCCCAAAGTATTTCCTTCTTTGTACTGATGTACTTTCTGTAATTTTACGCCGTCTGCACGGTACTTATGTTGGGTGTTTACAAAAGTAACCCCGCCTCTGCTCTGAACATACTGATTAAATTTGACATAGTTCGGGAGATTCAAAAAGTTGTAATCAATCTGCAGAATTCCTTTATCCGTATGGTTTTTCATGTTTCCGTTGTCATCATACCCAATGGTAACGCCTGAAGTGTCGGGATATCCGCTATAGTTCTGTGAGCTGTCTGTAACTGTATTCAGCCTGTTGCCAGTGTAGTCGTATGCAAGATTATCCATCGGTGTTGCTCCTGCAACAGCTTTCGTATTTCTTACCAGAGACATAATGTTTCCGTTCAGGTCATACGTGAGCGTTTCGTTGTAATAATTGTTTTGAATTACCTGTCCCTCAGGTTCGGAATATTTTCCAGTAAGAAGTCTGTTGAGACCATCGTACTGATAATTGTATCTTCTTGGCCATTGGTCTGAAGCTGTTTTCCATGTGGCTTCTGCAATGTTTCCGTTAAATCTTCCTGTGGAGCTGGCAGTGTTTACGGGATTATTATATCTTAATTCATACCCGAAGAGTTTAGTTCCCAGATTTTGAGGATCGTTTATTTTAGTCATCCACCCACGGATGTTGTAAGTGTAATTCACTTCCTGTAGCGGCGCTGTCGAAGAAACTCCTCCCACTTTTTTACCGATAAGCTGAGACAGTTCATTATACTCATTCTGTGCCAGAATTTCCGTTGCCAGATTATCTACTTTGTGGGTGTGAGACTTCAGCCTGTTCTGATGATCATAAGTAAAATTCTCGGTGATCATTCTTTCTGTATCTGTGGCGAGCCTTTTGTGTCTGGTAATGCTTTCATGCACCGCTCCCGAAAAATCAAGCCTTGATTCTGTTGTTGTATATCCGCCCAGATGGTTGATAGATTGGGTAGCAATACTTCTGCCTTTTTGGTCATACCATGTGTAGTTTTTCGTCCAGTTGTCGTCTTCGATGTTTTTTACAAAACTCATGACAGGTAGACCTTTGGTACTTCGGTTTTCCCCTGTGATATTATCGGTAAGAACAGATTCTCCGAAAACTGTTGACGGAGCTGAAGGATTAAAACTGTAGGGTGCGTAGGTATCGTAATAATTGACACTCAGAAGCTTTACATATTTCGAATTGTCAGGATACGTCAAAAATCCTCTGTAATAAACATCCATACCTTCACTGGTAAAAGACACTGTGGATATTCTCGGTGTATTATTGCTGTTAAAAGTTTCAGCATTAGCCTGCTCCGATGTTCTTGATCCTCCGGTGCTGATTCCGGTAAGAACTACCCGCCCGAACCCGTCATACTTGGTATACAACCACTGTCCTTTTCCTTCCAGAAAGGCATCACGGGTGGCGACAAGTCTGTCCTGTCTGTCATAGATCATATATTCCCAGCCTTTTCCGGGAAGTTTCTTTTCCACAAGGCGGTTTCTGTTGTCGTATTTATACTGGTAACATAAATTTTTGAGCGTAGTCTGTTCATCCACATTATTGGCGGCAACGGCAAGTGGCGGAATTACATAAGCCAACTGATCGTAGTCGTTGTACACATAGTATGTGTCTGCCTCAGTAGTGGCATCGAGCATTTTTCTTACGAGTATCACCTGCCCCTGGCTGTTGTTTTTAAACTCGATAGTCTTGTTTCCGTCTTCATCCGTTACCGAATTTTTGTAAAGCTGATTGGCTCCGTAGCCTCCTGTAACCATGGTGATGGATGAGCTGAATGTTCCGTAATCGAATGTGGCTACATATTTTTTTACTTCCCCGTCTGCATTGGCGTCGTAGCCAAAGGTCACGGGCTTGTTGTTCCACGCATCGCCAACCTGTTTCTGGGAAAGGATCCTGTCTAAAGGAGAGTTTTCGGGAAAACTTTCCGTATAGGTTTTTTCACCATTGTAAACGTTTGTTACATCAGAAACAGGAAATGGTATCAGACCGTTATTCTGACTATAGATCTGTCCGTCTGATGTGGAATTCTGAGGGACAGGAAGGTAATTTCGGGTCTGCCTGCCAAAGCCGTCATATACTATCGGTGTAACAATATCCTTGCTCAATGGCGAAGCTTTTACATTGACGATCTGTTTGGGTCTTCCCAGACCGTCAAAGTACTGAACGGTTTCGACAGATTTTATCGTTTGATCGGGATCTGTTGGTACAGGATAGTGAAGATAGGTTTTTGTGTAAACGTAATTTTCAGTATTCGTTAAGGTCTGTGCATGGCTTAAACCTGCTACAAACAAGGCACTGATGGGAATGATTATTTTTTTCATGGTTGTGTTTATTGTTTGTAGTTGTATTTGAACTCTTTGATCAGTTTTCCTGCGGCATTATTCTCACGAATTTCTTTCAACCTGTTGGCGTTGTCGTAAAGGTAAACTTCTCTGATGCCTGATGGAGGCGTTATACTTCTGACACCAATTAAAGGATCATAAGTATAGGTAGTGATCTGATAATTTGTGAGGGAAGAATGTTTCCTGAAATCATCCAGAAGTCCAAGGAATGAAGTTTCGTCATTATTGGCAGCTGCCGAAGCATCGGTATCTGAGGCATTCACAATTCCACTGACAAGACTGCTGTTTAATGTATCGTAATCAATTCCCACGATTTTTGCAATAGGCTGGGTTTTGTTGTAGCCCCAGACAATCGTTGTGGGAATACCGTCTTTGGAAGTGTACTGTACTATGTTTCCTTTGTCGTCGTATTTATCATATGTAACATCGGTTGCTAAAGGTGCATTGGCAAAGGCCGACTGTGTCTCATAAGGCAATGCCATCCCTAATGTTTTCTGGTCTGCTTCTATCTGCGAAGTCGGGAACAATACCGCAGATTTAGAAAGGAGTTTGCCTGTTGTAGCGGTAGAATCTGTCTTTTTTATTATCGTTGTTTCCAGTGGAATGCCAATCATGTTTTTGCTGATTAGATATGGGTTGCCTTTTTCGTGGGCGTATTGATAAGATACTTCCGAAACAGTTTCGTCAGAAAAATTTGATGAGGTATTTGTGAGTAATTTTACAGGAGAGTTATACTCAAAGGTGCTTCTACTTTTAATTTTTTTGTAATTAAAATCGTCAGTAACATTATACGGCACATTTTCAAGATAGTTAGTGATGATGGTTTTTTTGAGACGGATAAAATAAGAAGCTGTTTTGTAGTAAGCAATTAATAAATTGAATAATTCTCCTCCGTTTACAGATCCAGACGATATATTTACCACATCGTATATTGGCATACCAATTATATTCGAAACTGATGAAATTTCATCTCTTTCATATATGCTCTCAATTTTCTTGTTAATTACTAAATTATTGTTGCCAATATTTTTATAAAATGAATTACGTGCTAAAAGTCCATTGTATTCTTTAAAATTAACTTTTCTTTCAATTTTATTCCAAAAAGTATTTGTTATAATATTTAGAATGTCTTGCGTGTCATCAAAAAATGTTTGTGGATTATTAGATGGTTCTCTTAAAGACATCATTCCATTTTCATCATTATGCAAAAATTCTTTTTCTTCACCTCCATTTTCAAAGTTATCCCCGCCATAGCTTATAGAAACAATGGGATTAACAGCAAAATCTTTATAACCGGTGATTCCATAATCAACAGGTCTTACAGGTTCTGAATTGACAATCATCTGTCTGAAATAATATTTAAATGGTCCACAACCATCTCCATAAGCTGTATCTGTATCAGAGCCTGGATTATTATTAGGCTGTGAGACAGGCGTAAACTGTTTATAATAAGTAGATGTAAATAATCCTGGTGAATAGGGATTTGTCGGTAATAAATCCAAATTATTAATATCAGAAATTCGACTGTAGTAAATTCTTTTTATATTTATAGTATCTCCCAAAGCATTAGTATCATATTGACGTTTAAGTCTAAGTCCCAAACCATCAGCTGAATGGTAACCACTTTGGTATTCTATTTTAGCCGAACCATTGCATTGATTGCAGTTATTTTTGACTTTAAGTTTAATTAAATATGTTTTTAATTTGTCTACCGCAAGCCCTGCTTCCCAAGAACCTGAAAAGACCGTTTTTCCTAACATCATATCTTTTGAATATACCACTTGATTATTCGATTTATCAATAATTTCAAATAATGCATCGGCTTTATTAACCTGCATTTGCTGTGTTTCAGAAAATAAATGCAGATCGATTTTTATATTATCAGATACCATGGGATTGAATTGGTACTCTTGCGATGCCTCATACACAGGTAATCCCGTTTCAGCAGTTACAAAATCATTATTTCCAATGATTAGATTTAAGCTTTTGTATGTGGGCTTTTTTATTGGTACAGACTCATACTCAAAATTGCTTTTACCTTTAGTTGGATAAGAAATAGATTTGAGGGTTCCTTTTTGTGCGTAATTAAAATAAGCTCTTCTGTCTGCATCAAGCGGTTGATCAAAACCAACAGATCCTAACAAGGCAAGATTGGGAATATATGTGGAGTTAACCTGACCGTTATAATAACCTAACACATCTACGCTTTTACTCATCCTTTCAGGAATATCCAACGGATCATTATATTCTATAACATATTCTTGGTTAAAAGTTTTTTGATTTTCATGAACTTCAAAAAAAGAGACTTTTTCTAAGAAGAAGCGATGGGTAATATTTCCAATATTTTTATCTAGGTAATGGAAGTCAAACTGCTTTTTTATTGCATTGTTGATTAGTACTTTAATGTTATCAATTTTCCCATAGGTTTGGTTGGTAACTGTCAGGTAATTAAAAGTGATCTTATTATTTCCGAATGATATTTCTTTAAGCCTTTTTGGCTCTCGAATATTTAAATTATTCATTTGCTGAGTCGAAGGATAAAGAGGTGGAACACCGCAGTTAGTAGCTACTTGATCAACATAATTTCTTTGAAAAGTCAAGGCTTTTGATTGATGCAGTGATGTATTGATAGTTCTTGGCAGATCAGTGTAATACGTGAATTCAATTATATTGTTTCCATCTTCTATTTTTGATAAATAAAATCCCGTTACCGCATTGGTCATCATACTATCTCTATTAAATGTGTTTTCTGTATAACCAATTCCCCCGAAATGATATTTTTTGCCGTTGGGAGCAGTCATTATAAATGCATAATCTGTTGAAAAATTGCCAACTGTTTGAATTTTTATGCCTTTTCCAGCTTCTAAAACTACCGGCTGAAAATTTTGATCTAAATAAAATGTACCGGAATAATTATCTACCGAAAAGGAAAAAACATCTACTTCATTATCAACATTAACATTTTTTATTTTATCAATTAAGTTTAGTGCCTGAGGAGATCCTTCCTGGAGATTTTGTATGTTAAGGCTAATGGCATCATTCACCAAATAACGATCATTCTTTTCATCCGGAAATTCGTAAACTGTTCTGTTAATTATTCCCCCAACATTTAGAAGCCAGCTTACTCCTGCAATATCCGGTATTTCATTTACCTTAACGCCCAATCTGCTGTAATTTAAAGAAATATTGTGGGAAATACTTCCTTGGCTAAAATTGTAAATAGGTATTGTAACGGAAGGGGTACCCTGATATTCATTCATTGGTAGATTTCCAAAATCTGTTTTAAAGGAAGCGCTTGGAGAGGGTGGTAAAATATTCGGTATGTTTATATTAAAATTATTATTGTTGTGTTGGGCAATAATATTTATTTTCAGAAAAAGAGATACAAATAAGATGTATATCCTAACGAGTTTTTTCATAATTTGCGTTTTTATTTTTTAATCAATTTAGCGTTAGCAGTTTTATTTGTGTCGGTTTTAATCACCACCAGATAAGCTCCCTGGATCAAAGCCTGCATATTAATCTTAGTGATTTTATTTTTTGTTTTTTGTGATTGAAATTGTCTTCCACTCATATCATAGAGAATAATCTCAGCTTCCATAAAATCATAACCTATTTCAATATAAGCGTAATCCGACACAGGATTCGGATAAATCTTAATATTCTGCTTCTCAATCAAATTATCAATCTGCTGATCACCCAGCTTTACAATTTTCCAGTTTTCTTTGCCAAGCTCTTCAGCACTTGTTCCTGCAAGAATAATCGAACCGTCACGGTTTAATTTTAAATCTGAAAGTCTTTCTTCTTTTTTACGGGATTCTCCTTTGATGTATTTTCTCCATTGTTCTTCACCATTATTATCAAGGTAAAGAATCCAGAAAGTCTCATCATCAGCTTCAACACGTCCCTCTGCCTGAGTATATCCGCCAAGCAAAATACCTTTTGTTGAACTGCTTTCAGACTTCCCGCTCACCACATTCATCCCCATCAAAACATCCCTGTTTTTAAAATTGTAGGATTTCTGCCAGATTTCATCTCCACTTTCATTCAGGGACAGCAACCATACATCAGTACCTTCTTCAATTCCTGCTTTCTTGTTTCCTGATCTTTCAGATCTCGAACTTCCTCCGATAATATATCCTGTAGAGCTTAATGCTAAAGTTTTCACATGATCATCCGCTTTACCGCCATAGTTCTTTTCCCATTCTACTTTTCCATCTTTATTGAGTTTGATAATCCAATAATCTCCCTCACCAAAGTTTTCAGTTAGTTTCGGGATGCGGGATACGGGATTAGTGATCGAAGATATCGGGTTTGTTCCTGCGGAACCCGAACCCCGAACCCCGGAACTCCTTGAGTAAACCGCTAAAATAGCCCCTCCGTCTTTTGTCGGAATTATCTTTTCTACTTCATCTAATCCTTTTCCTCCTAAAATAATCTGGGAAAGCTCTTTTCCGTTTTTATCCAATCTGCTTACCAAAACATCTTTAGAGCCGAAACCATTATAATCCTGAGCTTGTCGAAGGGCTGAAACGTTGCCCGCAACAAAAAAACCAAAATCAGTCGTTTGAATCACTGATCTTGCTTCGTCATCGCTTGTTGTACCGATGGTTTTCTGCCACAATTCATCACCAAACTCGTTCAGTCTTATCAGCCACATATCGGAGCCTCCTTTAGAATCTTCTTTTTTATCATATCCTTTACCTGAATACGAAGTGCCTGCAAGCAGAAAACCTCCTTCCTGCGTATTCACTGCCGCCGATAGATAATCGTGATTCTGTCCTGAGAAATACTTTTTCCAAACCTCATTCCCCTGCTGATCAAGTTTAACAACATGAAAGTCGTATCCGTTATTCTGTTTGTTTTCGGTAGAAGATTTTGGAGGCTGAATGGAACTTCCTGTAATGAGATATTGTTGGTCAATTGTTGTGATTACCTGAGAGAGAAAATCCTGTGTGGATGATTTAATGTCTTTCTGCCAAAGTACTTCCTGAGAATGAAGCATGGCAGAAGTGCACAACAACAGCGCACTCATATTGAGTTTTTTCATATTCGGTTATTAATATTTTGCAACTAATTTAATTGTTTTTAAATAATCTACAAATACTTTTTTCACATTTTAAAGATTTGTTAAAAAAAGTAATTCTGAGTTTATATACAAAATGATTACTGCAAATAATTAAAAGCTTTAGAAATAAAAAATATGACAACCTTTAAAGCCTCGTAGAGCGAAGTAGAAACTTTGTTAGGAGGAACGACTTTGAAAGTTTCGAATGAGCTTCTAACTTCTCCACGTAGTGTAAAATCGCACGCATTTCAATAAGCAATAAATCCATTCTTAAAACAATACTTTTGGAACATTACTTTTTACAAAACAGGCTTGATTTTCATTAATGTTTTAAATGTGCAAAACGAAACCATCTACATATTTTAGATTTCGTTTAAGGTTTCCTAATAAAAGATGGACTTCTTAAAAATAGTATGTACTAAAGTAACTATCAACGGAAAAATTTGTAATTCCAATTGTTAATATCTCCACTAATAGGAGGATTCTACTTTAGACTTTCATCGACAATCGAAGTCAAATATTTTCTTGCACTGCAATCGTACAGGCATACATCATTTTCAGATTTACTTTTCTGAAAAATGAAATATGCTACATAAAGAAACTGTCAGTAAGGAGATATGAGAACTCCTAGGCCTTCCGGAGCAGAAATGACTGACGAAATTGGGCTTTTAAAAGTGAAAGAAGGTATCAAATTGCTACTCATCGCTGTCCCTACCTTTCGGAATTTCCTTTTTGATTTCTCGGAATCACATAAGATTGATCTTGAAAAGTTTATGCTGAATAATTATCATTTCAATTTTCCGGTTGAAGAGTTTTCCAAACTGACGGGCAGAAGTCTTTCCGGATTTAAAAGAGATTTCTTAAAAACGTTTGGAATGCCTCCAAGAAGATGGCTGCAGGAAAAAAGACTTAATGTAGCCAAGCATTTAATTGAGCATAAAAGTAAGAAGCCGTCTGCTTTTTATCTTGATCTTGGATTTGAAAGCCAGTCACATTTTTCTCACACTTTTAAAAAGAAGTTTGGCAGAGCACCGACTTTAGATATGTAAAAAAATCACAAATTAAATTTTAAATACCTGACTAATTTCTCAATTCTTCAGGGTTTCTAATTTCTGTAAAAATGAAACTTTAATCTGTGTATTTTTTTTGAATATTTTTGATTGAATTTAATTATTCGCTGGCATATTCTTCTTCAGAATAAGAATCAGAAATTTTTTAATTATCTGCCATTTAATATAAAATTCAGTTTTAATTTATCCTGTACACTGAGATCAGTTAAAAAAATGTTAGCAGCGAAATTCTTGAACAGCTGTGAAAGAATAAGCCAAATAGAAAATTCTTCTTAGTAAGTACAGTAATTCTTTAAAAATGTAATATTTTGACCTCTTAATAACGAACATGTTTCAATTATTCATATGAATTCTTACTTTTCATCTCATGGGATCGAGGCACGTAGTAAAAAAACAGGTAAATATACCTATTTGATAAATCTATTTCAATTTCTATATTTGTAAAAAAAATATGAGCATTAATAGTACTTCAGGAGAAATTATCACATTAACAGAAGCTAAAAATTACACACGTAGTTTTCAGAATTTGAACCCAGATCAAATAAAAGCTTTTTATGTTGGTAAAGAAAAACTCTTACAAATTTTATCACAACCTGACTGTATCGGTATCAGAATTTTCAACGGTCATGACAGTAATGAAGGTGTTGATAACAGAGTATTAATTGGGGTTGACTCCAGCACTGATGAGATGTCAGAAGGTATTATTTTAGAAAAACTTGTGCCTTGCCCAAGTTTTTGCAGTGCAAATTCTGTTCTATAGAATTATATGCTGGAATTAATCTGCATAACCCTGTTTATGGGAATAATTCCAGCATTTTTAACTGGACTCAAAAGATTTAAAGTTGGTCCAATTGCACCGTTTGTTTATCTTACAGCATTCAGTGCAGTGTACGAAACCATATTCTCATTAATACTTAAAAAAGATAGTTCGGGTTGGTTTGCTATTTATGACATTTTGGAGTTTTTTAGCATTTCCTACTATTTTTATAAACTTAATTTTCCAAAATACAAACGGCTTTCCTTTGCTTTTGTCATTCTATTTCTAATCTCGCAAGGTTCTCAATATTTTTTTATTAGTGAAGAGATTTTAAGTCAACCTCTAAGTTCGTTTGTGTATACTTTATACATTTTTATATTCACAACATTGTGGTTTGTGGAAACTTTTTCAAAAATGGAGAACCATAATCTGTGGAGTATTCCAGATTTTTATTATATTTCAGGTATATTCATTTTTCACTCTACAACTTTTCTACTATTTCTCTTAAGCGATATTATTATGAAACTTGATTCGGAGAAGTTGATGGAGTTTTGGATTTTAAATATCATAGCTTCACTTTTACTAAGATTTTTTTTAATTACTGGAATTTGGAAAACTTCACTCAAATAAAATTATTTTTCTGGATTGGCAGTGCAGCAATGGCATTTCTTTCAGTTGGGATCGTTTTTTTAGCGGTTCTTTATCAAAACAGAATGCTCAGATTAAAAAAAGAACAGTCACGTCTTAAAATAAGAGCAGTTCTTCAAAAAGAGCAGGAAGAAAGGAAAAGAATTTCTGAAGATCTCCATGACACTGTTTCTGGAAATCTATCTTCCATTAATATTTATTTCACATTATTAAAAAAAAGGATATCAGATCCTGAAGTCGTTGAAATTCTTTCCGAAGCAAGCGAAGAACTGAGAAATACACAACATGAGATTAGAAGAATAAGCTTTAATCTGATGCCTCCGATTTTAGTTACAGCTGGTTTTATACCTTCTCTTGAGGATTTTTTAAGAAAAAACAGCCAGAGGAATGGATATAATTATGAATTTTCCAGTGTTGAAGACATCAAAATTTCTCACGAAAATTCTTACCAACTGCTCCAGATAATTCAGGAACTGGTCAACAACAGTATAAGACATGGATTGGCAAAAAATATAAGAATTTATATCAGTCAGGAAGATAATTTGAGTCTGCTACATTACTTCGATGATGGGAAAACTTATGATTTTCAAAAAAGTGCAGATCAGAGCATCGGTTATGGTCTGAAAAATATTTTGTCAAGGATAGACTTTATTGGCGGATCTCTGCAACAGATAAATTCTGATAATGGTAATCATTTTAAAATACTGACGGGACATGAGGACTAAAATTGCAATTGTAGACGATCATCAGATTTTCAGAAAAAGTCTGAAAAGACTACTTGAGGATACAAAAGACATTGAAGTTGTATTTGAAGCGACAAACGGTCTTGAATTAATAGAAAAACTGTCTTTACCGGAAAATAAAGTACAACTTATTCTATTAGATATTCAAATGCCTGTAATGGATGGGCTGAAAGCTGCGGAAATACTTAAGATTAATCATCCGGAAATTGCCATTATAATGTTGTCACAGCTTTCTGGAGAGCATGTAGTCAGAAAATCATTAGAATACAAAGTTAATGGCTTTTTCACAAAGGACTCGGATCCCGAACAACTGATAGAAGTTATCAGAAAAATAAAAAAATCAAACTTTCTATATGATCCCAAATTGGAAAAACACGTTTCCAAAATACATGATCCAGTTCAAGAGTATGATGCAAAACAGATTTCGCTTGATTTTTCAAAGAGGGAATTAGAAATTATCCGCTTGTCTTCTTTGGATATTAACAACAAGGATATTGCTGACAGACTTAATATCAGTGTGCGCACTGTAGAAGGGCACAAAAGCAATATCTTAAAAAAGACAGGATGTTACAGTTTTCTCGGTGTTGTGATTTTAGCATTGGAACTTAATCTTATCTCGAAAGATCAGTAATCGTATTTTTTTCCTAATGATACACAGACCTATCCCTGGTCTGTTTTTTTTATTATATAAACAACACAACAGTATATAGTTACAGATGTGATTATATAAAATAAGGTTGTAAATCCAAAATAAAAATCATTCTGAAAATCACGTAAAATTACCTATTGTGTGAATTAAATTTAAAAACGAGATTTGAAAGTCTTTGAATTTTAACTTTTTATTAAGATTTACAAATGTCATATTTCTTTTTCCTTGCAAAAAGGATTTAAGAATTGCACAGATGATTAATAGATTTTAAATAATAAGATTCAAATCGATTTAACACCAAACATCCATGATAAAATTCCGAAACAGAATTCTCTATAATTCTATCCTTCAATTGTAGAATGAAGGTTTTTTATATCATTTTCATAACACATAAATTAATATTACTATGATAAAAACTAAACCTTATAAAAATAAAATATTACTCCTTTGGCTTTTTCTTCTGCCATTGCTGTTTTTCTCACAAAATACGGGCACGTCAATTTCCTGGAATAGTCAGGTTGGCTGTCAGGAGTATAACTCGCAGGAGAATGAAGATCCTAAGCAAGGCATCAGGCTGTTGGAGGAAATAGATATGGGTAACTGTATAAGGGTATGTGAGGGATCTCAAGTCACATACACTCTTGCATCTTCCACTCTAACTATTACCTCTGTAAATTGGGGAGTTGCAGGCGGTACCATTTCATCCACTGCAACTAATCCTCACAGTGCTACAATAGATTGGGGCAATACCGGTGCCGGATCGGTAAATTTCACTATCAATTACTCAAATGGAACCCAAGAAACAAAATCCATTTGTATTGAAAAGATTGATGGACCTGTTGCCCAATTTGCAATTGCTGCAGGCGGGGGCAAAGATGTATGCCAAAATACACCAGTGTATTTTGATAATCTATCTTTTCCCGGAGGCGGAACAGGGATTGTGAGCTATGAATGGGATTTCGCAGACGGAAGTCCAACTACTAGCGTTTTTGAACCTGTTCACACATTTTCCACAGCAGGTGTTTACACTGTTAGATTAAAAGTTACCAATCAATGTAACTGCAGCAGTTATTTTGAAATGGATATCAATGTTTTACAGGCAAATCCAATAGAAATAAGCTGCCCAGGAGTTGTATGCTTTGGTTCAAAACAAACTTATACTGCAAACAATACTTGTGATGGTGATTGGGATGTTATCGGGGGTACAATTTTAAATATAAATGGGAATACAATCGAGATTGCCTGGGATCAGGTAGATCCTGCTGATGGTTTCGGCTATGTGAAGTACCGTTCAAAATGTGGATGTCCAGCCTGGAACACGATTAAAATTCCTGTTGTAGTTCCAAATGGGATTATTCAGGGACCGACAAATGTCTGTATTCAGAAGCAGTACAAATACGAATTACCAAGATGGCCAACTACTGATTTCCAATGGGATGTTTCAGGCCCGGCACCAGTACAGAGTACTTACAATTCTCAACGAAATGAAGTCTTTTTAAAATTTACTTCTCCGGGAACATATACACTAAGAAGTTACTATGAAAACACTTTACTAAAATGTGGAGGAAAAAGTGAACCAATAACTATTGTAGTAACAGAACCTTTAAGCATTACGGGTGGACAGCCGGAAGTATGCACAGGAAATTCGTTAACTTTTAACAGTAATGGATCAGGAAATGTAATTTGGCAGGTTATACTCAACGGAGCTGTAATTGATACACAAAATACTTCAGGTTCATTTCAGTATTTATTTCCAAATCCGGGGACGTACATTATCACCGCAACAGACGCTAACGGAGGCTGTACCGGAGAAGGATATGTTGTAAAAGCTTTACCAATACCTCCTGCACCAACAGGAAATATCACCGGAGATCAAATTGTATGTGCCGGTATTCCATATACGTACACCATTACTCCACCAAATGCTGGTTTTTTACCTGTATGGAGCGTTGTAGGTGGAACTATTCAAGGTAGTAATACAGGCAATAGTGTAAATATCGTTTTTAATGCTTCCGCAACATCCTACGTTGTAAGTGTACAAAACAGAACGATAGGCAGTTTAGGTTGTCTCTCCTCTCCTATTAGCTATGCAGTGCAAAAAGTAGATTTTAATACCATAACAGTATCAAATTCTGCAGGAACAAATGTTTTCTGTCCAAGCAGCAGTGCAACATTTACAGCGAATTTCAACGGAATTGTTCCTGATGATTTTAACTGGAGCTTCGATGCTCAGCATCAGAACTTTGGAAGTTTATTAGTGGATCCTACTAATCCAAATGCAGTTATTGTTAACTTCAACGAGATTTCAGGTGGATCGACTGCAAATCTTATTTTGACAGTAACAAAGTGTGGACAGAATTTCCCAATTAATATTCCTGTTGTTTTACAAACGTTACCTGTGATTAGTGTTAATGGTGGTACAATTTGTGAAGGCAGTCCTACTTTTTCAGTCTCTGTAAACTTACCCTCAACAGTTAACAGCGGGACATTAACTTTTACATTTCCAAACACAGATACTGAGCAGGTGACTGTAGCATCCGGGGGAGGAACTCAGACATTTGTAATTGATAATCATTTTGTTAATTCAACAAACTCTGTAGTATCGCAGTCGCTTCAGGTTCAGCTTACCTCTCCTAACGGATGTAATTACATTGCAACCGCTGCAGTTAATTTTGATATTATTCCGGAACTGGATGTAACAATTACACCTGGATACTTCTACTCCATCTGTCCGACATCTACTTACAATGAACAGTTATCAGGAAGTATTCCATCAGGTATTAACAATGTTTCGTACCAGTGGTTTAAGAATGGATCACCGATAACGCCACTAGGCTATTATCCAACGTATTTGATAAATAATACTAATCAACCTTCACCAGGAGGATCCTACTATTTAGTTGTTACTACAAATAGTAATGGTTGCAAATCTCAGTCACAAAACATTATAGTTTCTGAAGGATGTGGATCATTCCCTCCATGTACAATTAATCCTAATCCAAATTTAAATGTTACAGCAACATGGATTGACTGCAATACAATTGCTGCAACTGCAACATTCACAGGTAATCCTAATACTTTTGAATGGTCTTCAAGTCCGTTTCTCCAATTACAATCAGGAAGTACAAGTACATCTGCAACTTTTACTGTAGTGGAAGCAGGAGTACACAGTATCAATCTGAGCTTGGATTACAATGGTTGTACTGCACAGAATCAAGTAGATATTACTAAAAATTACAAACCTGACTTCAAAGCTAAAATCAGTTGTAATAGTAATGGAACATATAATGTAACCCTTACAGACACTTCACTACTATCGGGTATTACATCTTCAGGTATTAGTTACAGTTACACGATGAATGGAGGGAATGCACAAAATGGTCAGATTGTAACCTACTCAGGACTGCAGCCAGGAACATCTTATAATTTCTCGATCAAACTTGATGGTCCAGGTAGTATGCCAGATTGTATTTACAGTGAACTTGTGACAATGCCAAACTTACCAAACACGCAGTTTAGCGTATCACAAACCACGGTTTGCAAAGGTGAAAAAATTATCTTAAGTATCCCGCAAGCAAACTTTCTACCGAATCATATTTATAAATGGTTATTTGCAGGAACTGCATATATCGCAAATAATGCAAATACTGATATTACTTTTAATACAGCAAGCCCGAACCATGAAGTACAATTAGAAGTTACAACTCCTGATGGTTGCGTATTTTTAAGCGCAATTGTTACAATTGTTGTGAATGAATCAAAGTTTTTAAGTGTAAATCTGTCAGGATTTAGTACTGATGTTTGTGAAACCAGTCCTAATCAGCCATTACTTATAGTTACTACAACTGGTAGTTCAGCATTAAATTATGAATGGATGAACGGAAACCAAAGCGTTACTACAACTTTGATTCCGAGTTATCAACCAATAACTTCAGGTAGTTATTGGGTCATTGTAAGGGATGCAACGAATGGATGTTTAGATAAAACCTCGGCAGCAGATCCGGTTTCTGTAAATATCCGTAGCGCTCCTCAGGTCAGTATTGTTGGCAGCTCCCAAGTTTGTCAAAATAATACAATAACATTACAGGGAGTTGTGACTGATAATAACCTACAGTATGAATTGATGCAAAGTTTTAACGGAGGAGGAAATTCTACAATTCAAACTGGAAATTCCGCAACACCGATTACTTACACTTCTGCTCCCCTGACTGTCGGAACCTATGTATACACACTAAATGTATGGTCTGCATCAGATCCAACTTGTTTAGGTAGTTCGAGTTTCACGGTTACAGTAAGCAGCCCTCCTGCAGCACCGAATGCCATCTTTACAGTTATTAACTGTTCACCATATACGGTGAAGTTATCTCTTTCCAATCCAGGTGCTGGAACTTATAACTGGAGCAACGGGCAATCAGGTTCTGAGATTTTTGTAAATACTGGTGGTTTGTATCAGGTAAATTACACTGCACCTTCAGGATGTACCTCTACTCAACAGATTATGGTTCCGCATAGTCTTGAAGATTTAATGTGGATTTTCCCAACAGGCTGCTATGACATCTGTAGAGGCGACGGATTTATCATCGGACCAAGAGGAACTTATGATAATTATGAGTGGCAGTATTTTGGTAATCCGCAACAAAGTGGTAACGGATTTATCAATCCTTTCTGGCCTTCAACTCCAGGTACTTATAATCTACATTTAGAAAATGGAGGATGTGAAATAACTTCTGGAAATATGAATGTCAGCCCATCTCCTAATAATCCAAATTGTGCACCCCGAGATTGCAAACTCGATTTTGCTTTACAATCTGTTAAAAAGGAAGGAAGTAACTATTTAATTTTTGGAACTATCATGAACTTCAGTAATCAGGCGGTTACGGTTAATTTAACAAGCGCCAATAATTACGGAGTATATTATCCATCCAGCATTATGATTGGTCCGGGACAAAGCTATAATATGAATCCTGTTATTTTTTATCCGGATCCAAATACATTCCCTGGTGGTGTAGATATTCTAACCATCACAGGGCCAATACCAGGGTGTGTGATAAAAGCTGAAGTAGTGATGGATGATTTGATTTATAGTAAAACAGCTGCTGCATCAATAAAAACGGAGTCAGTATTAAAGATGATTCCAAATCCAGCTCATGATGAGGTGAGAATAACTTATGATACTGGAAGTGATAAGGTAGAAGCAATGGGAATTTATATTTATGACCAAAGTGGAAATATTCGTCATCAAGAGAAATTATCTAAGTCAAAAGGCGAAGTAAAACTGAATGTAAGCAGATGGTTACAAGGAATGTATTTAGTTAATATAACTACATCCGGAAAACCAATGCAGGGAAAATTATTAAAAGAATAATTATCAAATTAAATCAGTCTGCCCTCCTCATTGGGCAGACTGATTTTAATTAATGTAATAAATATGAAAATCAAAAAAATATTGAAAAAATAACTACTTTACTATTAAAAAAAGATTATATATTTAATAATGATAAAAATAATGCGTATGAAAAATAAAATGTATATCCTGATAGCTTTAATGGCTGTTATATTTTTTAATGCACAAGCCTACACCTTCCAATGGGCAAAAACCGGTGGAGCCACCAATGGGTCAAGCAGTGTCGGATTTAATAATACATCCGATGAACATATTTTAGATATAGCGGTAGATAATCAGAACAATACATACTATTTAAGCTCTTTGTTTAATACTGTTCCAATATTAGACGGACAGACTGTTACTAACTATGGTGGTCGTAATTTAATTATATTTTCAACAGATTGTCAGGGAAATGTAAGATGGACAAGGACAATTGGGGGAAGTGGTAATACTGGTGGTTTAGCACAAAAAATTGTTTTAGATAATAATGGAAATCTATATTTAAGCGTTTTCATGCCCAATAATGCCACGCCTGGCAGTGGTTTTCTTCCGCCAAGATTTGGTGACAATAATATTCAACCCACAATCACTAATAATCCCCTTGAACCGCAGGCAGCACTAAGACAAGGATTTCTTTTGAAATATAGTACAGCTGACGGTCAATTGACATGGCGCAAAGACTTTCAGGGTGATGTTACATTCTTTAATAATTACATTGATTTAAGTGAACCTGTAATTGATTCGCAGGGATATTTGCATCTCCTTTTAGGATTTTCAAATGGAACTCATTTAGGCGGCTTAATTACTGTTCCCTCATCATATAATACGAATAATAATTATCAATATTATATAGTAAAGTATGATAGTTCCGGAAACATTGTTGGCAACCCTTCCTTAGTTCCACTGCAAGGTTCAACTACCTTTACAGGTGGATATTTAAATTTCATGTATGATGAAGCTAATGGCAGATATTATCTTGGTGGATCTAGAAATTATGAAGGAACAGGTAGTAATGGAGCTGCTCTTTCATACAATAATGTTCCAATTGCAGGTTCTTGTTTCCTTCTTGCTTTTAGCAGTACAACTTCCAATGAACTTTGGAGAAGAGAATTTACTACTACTTCAAGTATTGGATCTAATTTTATTTTTGGATTAAAAAAAGATCCTTTAACAAGCGATATTTATATTTCTGGGAAAATTGGAAAAACAACCAATACTGTCTCATTTGGAAGTGATTTTACTTTTTCAACTCCTCTAACAGGACAAATCGGTTATGTTATGAAACTAAGCACGTCCAATACCGGAAGTAATATTATCTGGTCGAATTATCCCACTGCTTTATCAGATGGTTCTACACAGGTAGCAATCGAAAATGCCAGAATGCCAATTACGATTAAAGGTAATGAAGTTCTTTTCGCAAAAGGAAGCATCCGTGAAACATGGGGGAATTTCCCTATGGTAAGACCTGTCAATGAGCGTACTGATCCTTTGGTTGTAAAATTTAATAAAGATACAGGTGCTGTAACAGGAACTCACGAAGTACTGGGAAGTTCGGGAGCAGAAGACCACTTTACAGCAATAGCAACTGATAATGATGGAAATATTATGCTCGGAGGGTTCATTAATGGACAATTGTTTGTTGATCCCAATGACGGGGTTCCGACAATCAGCAATGCTTCAGGATCTCAGAAAACTAATTTTTTCTTTGCAAAGCTGGCAAATACTGCATGCAGTGCACTAAGTACAGCTGAGACCAAAATTGAAGACAGCCAAATCTCATTTTACCCAAATCCAACACAGGATTTTGTAATAGTAAGCACTAAAAACACTTTACAAAATTATGCAATCTACTCTACTGCAGGCCAACTCGTGAAAAAAGGTAAATTTGATAGTAATGATAATAAAATCCAAATGCAAAGTCTTTCAACAGGAAACTATATTATCAAAATTACAACTGATAAGGGAAATCTTACCGGTAAAGTAATGAAGAGATAAATATTTTTTATTTTTTATAATTAATTCAACCAATGGTCATTGCAACATGACTATTGGTTTTTTTATGAATTAATTGCTTAATACAAGTCTTATGAAAAATAATATAATAATTATGAAGATTAATTATGATTTATTTCAATATACTGCGTTTGTATCCTGTTAAGTTTCTGATTTTTCTATGAAGATTATCATTCAGGAAGGTACAAGTGAAACAGCAATCAATTCCTGAAAACAATAAAGTAGAACATTGATGTAAGTCTAAAATATTTTTCCAGAGATTCTGTAATCTACGATTTTGGAAATCTAAAAAGATTTTTCCCTCAAGGACAAAGGAATATAATAACACCTTTGGAGTCCAGACAGTCTTTCAAACAGCTTGTTGTTTAACGACTCATTTAATCTGTAAGACATAATCTTAACTTAATGACTATTAAAAAACTTACATCAATTTTGCCATTACAAATCCTATGATCAGTGCCAAAATAAAAGCAATAATGATTTTTGCATAATCCGTCTTACTGTTCTCAACCTGCTGATTCAATCTTAAATTTTCTAGCTTCATCATTTCAATATTAACCTTTAGGGAACTAGTCTTCTCATCGATGGCGGATTGTGTATTCTTCTCGTACATAGCAGCAATTTCTTTCTTGTAACTTTCCATGTCTGCCTGACGTTGCTTTTGCTGTTCCTGAAAGTTTTTAGTTATATCTTCAAGCTGTTTCGCTGAATCCTTCTGAAGCTTTTGAAATTCCTCGTTTCTTATTTTTAACTGTTCGCCGAAAGTTTTATTATGGGTTTCGCTCTGTTCTTTGTATGTTTTCTGAGCTTCGGTAAATTCTTCATTTTTTTTCTTTAATTGTTTTTCCAGAGTTTCAACCTGCTCTGAAAACTGCTTGGAAACATCTTTCTTGACCTCATCAATCAGTAAAGATCTTGAATTTGATCGCTCATGGGAAAGCTTCTCAACTATAGAATGAAGCCCTGCACCATAATCGTGCGGTAAGTGAAATCGTTTGTCAGCAAGTTTGTCCAGCAGTGTTTCATCAACAGTATGACCGATTGCTGTCACCGTGACTGATTTAAGGCTAACAAAAACTTCTGCCAGTATTAAATCATTAAAGGTCTCCATGCTCTGACGATCTCCCCCACCCCGTACGAGAGCAATAATATCATAATTCAAAGCTGAAACTTCCTTCAGTTTTGAAATGATAGCAGTAGATGAAGTTATATTACAGTTGTGATTATCAATATCAAAATTCACTGACGATACATCTACCCCTTCTAAAAAGTCGTTTTGTACAATCGCATTATTACCATAGATATTGGCTACTTTGATTTTTTCGTTTTTTAGAATCTTTTCTCTAATTAAAGTATCAAGATTCTTTGATCCGATTTCAAGCTTCTTCTGAATAAGCTCATATCTCTCCAATTCCTCCTCAGATATTGATTTTTCCTCTTGCCGGATGATCTCATCAACAACAAAACGGAGTTCAATAGATGAATTTTTTATACTCTTTTCGATAAAACCTCTCAGCGTGTAGACATCATTGTTGTTGATTTTACTTCTAAGCAGCGCAGAAATTCGAATTCCCACAGAAGTGTTGTCACCTTCAGAAAATAGATGGTCGTAGTAATGATTACCGTAAGATTTACCACCACCAAAAGAATATCTGCCTTTCAGATAAATCAGATTGACCATAGCATTTAACTTCAGTGCATTACTAAAGATTCCTATCACTGCCGTGGGTGAATAGACCGTACGGTTTAAATTTTGATCCTCCATATAAATTTAAATTACAATTCCCGGATTAGCCGAAAGGTCAGATTAATTCTTTCTTTCATTGGAACAGTAGATTTAGCAATCCTATGCTCCCAGTTTTCCTGTAAATCTCCTTTCATAATAAGCAGAGAACCACTTGGAAGCGGAAGACTGTATTTGCTTCGATGATGATCTTTTTTTCTGAAATCAAAATTTCTGGTGTGCCCGAGACTGACTGATGCAATCACTGGCCGCTTTCCGTAACTGCTTTCTTTATCCCTATGCCACGCAACTGAATCATTATTATCACGGTACAGATTAAGCAGAACGCCATTAAAGCTATATCCAAATTCTTTTTCAATTTTTCCTTTAATAACAAAAGCTCCGGAGTCCAGCTGTTTTTTACTGATGCATTACTGTCTGCAGTTTGATAAGATTTTCTGTCATCTCCGTACCATGCAGTCAGTCGTGGTGTTACAACCTCCTTATCATACATTTTCTGTGTTCGCTGCTCCCATTTAACCGTTCGAAGCAGATGATTTTTTAATAAATCTGCTTCATCCAGGCTGATAAAATTCTCTCTGTATTCCAAAAGATCTTTCGGAAATTCGTAAAATTCATCAGCATCAAATAAACTAAGCTGGCCCATACCACTTTTCATTTAAAATATTTTTCCTGATAGTAAGTCACCTCTTTTTATTCTAAAAAAGCTCAATTCTTAGCACCTACTTTTTCTTTGATCTGTTTTATATCGGTCTTGATTTCCGAGATAAAATTTTGAATATGATGCTCTGCAAATTCGTCAGGTCCATATTCTTTTGTATTTATACTGCAGGCAAATTCCCATATCTCTTTGATTTCAGTTAATGGAATCTTATATGGCTCATAAAATTGATTGTCAGCTCTAACCCAAATACTATCAGCTTCGTGAAACTGGAACCTTTTATAACTGATACCATCATTGGTTGTAATGAAAACATACGTTCTATCGGTTTTTAAGTCCGAAAGATTTTCTACATATTTTCCTACAATATAAGTTCCGTTCTTGTAGGGAGGCATTGAATCCCCATCGGCTGGAAATGCCCTGAACTTACCCCCTTTTAAGAAAGGTAACGAAATGGTATCAAGACCTTCTATGTATTCCGGATCACTGTAACCGTTCAGGTAACCCATCGAAGCCTTTTGCTGAACAATCTCAATCTGATCGTTCCCCTCATTATCGACCCTTACCGGCAGAACAATTCTGTTGTCGGGAAGTTCAATAATCTCATCGATTGAAAATTTCCTGACATCTACATTGACCAGAAGGTCAATGCTGATATCATAGTATTTTGAAATTCTAATCAATATTTCAATAGGAGGTTCTGACCTTCCATATTCATAGGCTACATATCTGGATCGGGTAAGCATTAAAATATCTGCCAATTCATGTTGAGTAATATTTTTCTTACCTCTCAGGAACACGATGTTATCAGAGAATTTTGACATTGTTACAATTTTAGACAACAAAAATACAAAATTTGTTTTAAAACGTGACTAAATTTACACCATGGAAAGAACAATTGCACATATGGACTTGGATACCTTTTTTGTTTCCTGTGAGCGGCTTAAAAATTCTGAACTGAACAATAAGCCCGTAATCATTGGAGGTGGAGACCGTGGCGTAGTTGCATCTTGCTCTTATGAAGCCAGGAAATTTGGAGTTCGTTCTGCCATGTCTCTGCGAATGGCAGAACGCTTGTGTCCCGAAGCTAAGGTCATCAAAGGTGACATGGAATATTATTCCAATATGTCACATCTGGTTACTGAAATCATTCAGGAGAAAGTACCCGTTTTAGAGAAAGCCAGTGTAGATGAATTTTATCTTGATCTTTCAGGAATGGATAAATTTTTCGGATGCTATCAGTGGACAACTGAGGTCGCAGAGTCAGTCATGAAAAATACAGGTCTGCCTATAAGTTTTGCACTCTCTTCCAACAAAACAGTTTCAAAAATAGGAACAGGAGAAGCGAAGCCAACAGGAAAATTAGAATTAATAACACAGAATATACAGCCATTTCTAAATCCTCTTTCTATCAAAAAAATTCCAATGGTGGGTAACGTGACTTTCGAGTTGCTTTCCAGATTAGGGGTTAGAAAAATAGAAACCCTATCTAAAATGCCTGTTGATGTATTGCAACAACTTATTGGAAAAAATGGACTTACCCTTTGGAAAAAAGCGAATGGTATTGATGAAACTCCTGTGGTTACTTATTCGGAACAAAAATCAATATCTACCGAAACTACTTTTCCTGAAGATACTATTGATATGCAGAAACTCGAAAGCACTCTATCAGGAATGGTAGAACAGCTCTGCTATCAACTGAGACATGAAAAATGGCTGACCTCAACAGTCTCTGTAAGAATCAGGTATGCTAATTTCTATACAGAAGTAAAACAATGCAAAGTTCCTTACACTTCAGCAGATCACACCCTACTCAGGTATGTATTGGAACTATTTAAAAAAGTATTCACCAAAAGAATGAGAATCCGTTTGGTTGGAATCAAGTTTACAGGTCTTGTTCCCGGAAAACATCAGATGAATCTTTTTGAAGATACGGAAGAAATGATCTCATTATATCAGACTATGGACAAAATTAAAGACAGATTCGGTGTCAAGAGTATAGGAAGAGCTTCAGGTTTTTTAAATTAATAAATCGCATATGTTTCTCAATTGCCATACCTACCACAGCTTGCGTTATGGAACTATATCTCTTGAAGATTTGGTTCAGCTGGCTGTTGACCATCAATTAAAAGTTCTGGCATTAACCGATATTAATACGGTAACTGGAATCTATCAGTTTTATAAACTTTGTCAGAAAAATGGTATTAAACCTATTATTGGAGTTGATGTACGGGTTGAAAATGAGCAGTATTATATTTGCTTAGCTAAAAATCCCAAAGGTATTGCCGAAGTGAACAGACTGTTGACATATTATAATTGTGAAGGAATTGAAATTCCAAAAGTAAATCCTTCATTGGAAAATTGTTTTGTAATCTATCCCCTACAAAACACTCCTGAAAAATTATCGGAGCATGAATTTATAGGAATAAGAAAGGATGAATTAAATCTCCTGATTAATCCTGAATACAAATCTTTAATTCACAAAATGGTCATTCTGCATCCGATAACCTTTAAAACCGAGGAAGAATTTGAGCTTCACAAGATACTAAGAGCAGTAGCTGGTAATGTTTTACTGAGCAGACTTACGGAGAAAGATTACTGTAAGAAAAATGAAACTTTTATTCCTAAAAAATCACTTTTAAATCAATTCGAAGCTTATCCTAAGATTATTGAAAATACGAAGTATATAGTCAATGAATGCAGTTTTGATTTTGATTTCAAGACGCCAAAAAACAAAAAATATTTTACTGATAGTAAAGAAAATGATTTTAAATTATTGATAAAGCTGGCATATGAAGGTTTAACCAGAAGATACCCTGATCATAATCAACAAGCTAAAGACAGAGTCGAAAAAGAATTGACAGTTATTAATCAGCTTAATTTCTGTGGCTATTTTTTAATTACCTGGGATATTGTGCAATATAGTAAAAGCATGAGCTTTATGCATGTGGGAAGAGGAAGTGGTGCTAACAGTATTATTGCTTATTGCCTGGGAATTTCTGATATATGCCCCTTAGAACTGGACTTATACTTTGAAAGATTTCTCAACCTAAACCGTAAGTCACCACCCGACTTCGACATCGATTGGAGTTGGAAGAACCGTGATACTATTTTAGAATATATCTTTAATAAATATGGGAAAGACCATGTAGCCTTTTGTGGAACCAATGTAGAGTTTAAAAGAAAATCGAGATTCCGAGAGCTGGGAAAAGTATTTGGGCTTCCAAAAGACGAATTGGATCAGCTTTCAAAAAAATCAAGAGATCTGCATGATCAAAATTCAGTTGTTCAGGAGATTTATAAATATGAACAAATGTTAGTAGGGTTTCCTAATCAGAGAAGTATGCATTCGTGTGGAATCTTGATTTCGGAAGAACCTATCACCTATTATTCTGCTTTAGAATTTCCTCCAAAAGAATTTCCTATCGTACAGTTCGATATGCATACTGCTGAAGATATTGGATTGGAAAAATTTGATATTCTTTCCCAAAGAGGATTGGGCACCATTAAAGATACCGTTCAGTTGATTGAGGAAAAAAAAGGAATAACGATAGATATAGAAGATACAAGAATTTCGAAGAATGAAACCCTATGTAATGAATTTCTAAGCATTGGAAAAACGATAGGATGCTTTTACATTGAATCTCCTGCTATGCGTGGGCTACTCAGAAGGCTGAAATGTGATAATTATAAAGTCTTGGTCGCTGCCTCTTCTATAATTCGTCCAGGAGTTGCCCAAAGTGGTATGATGAAAGAATACATCTTTCGACATAATCACCCCGGTCAATTTGAATACTTCCATGAAGTGTTTGAAAAAGAATTAGGGGAAACCTATGGCATTATGGTGTATCAGGAAGACGTTATAAAAATTGCCATGCACTTTGGTGGTGTTTCCGCTGCAAATGGTGATGTCTTACGTAGAGCCATGAGTGGAAAGGGACGTTCTCTTTCTGCTCTACAGAAATTAAAAGATGAATTCTTTGAATCCTGTAAGACAAAAGGACATCCTGAACAATTGTCTCAAGAAGTCTACCGACAGATAGAATCTTTTGCAGGTTACTCATTTTGTAAAGCACATTCTGCTTCTTATGCTGTTGAAAGTTATCAGAGTTTGTACCTAAAAGCCTACTACCCTATTGAATTTATGGTTTCAGCAATTAATAATGGCGGAGGGTTTTACAGAACCGAAGTCTATGTTCATGAAGCTAAAATGTCAGGCGCAACTATTCACAATCCATGTGTGAACCTCAGCGAATTCCACACGACAGTATATGGAACAGATGTTTACTTAGGGTTAATGCATATTGAAAAACTGGACGCGACTGTTAAACTTTTTATTCCTGAAGAAAGAAAAGAACATGGTGATTACATATCCTTAGAAGATTTTATCAAAAGAGTCAGCATCGGCATTGAAACTTTGCAGATATTGATTTTTGTAGGTGCTTTCAGATTTACAGGAAAACAAAAACATGAATTATTAATTGAAGCGAGATTTCTTTTATCAAAGAATCAATACAAAACAAAAATTATATCGTTGTTTGATGAACCACAGAAAGATTACCAATTACCAGTTATTGAAAGAAATCCTTTTGAAGATGCTTTTGATGAAATTGAAATATTAGGTTTTCCAGTTTCTTATTCAATTTTCGATTTACTAAAAACCAAGTACAGAGGTCACGTACTGGTTAAAGATCTTTTTAATTACCACAAAAAACAAGTGAAAATGCTCGCTTATTTGATTTCAAGAAAACATGTTCCTATAAAAAAAAGAGGTCATCTTGGACAAAAAGACGATATGTATTTTGGAACCTGGATAGATGCTGAGGGGCAATATTTTGATACCGCTCATTTTCCAGACAGTCTTCGACAATTCCCCTTTAAAGAGGGAGGTATTTATCTTCTGTTGGGAACTGTAGAAGTAGACTATCATTTTCCAACGATTACAATCACAAAAATGTCTAAGATGCCGCTCATTGCAGATCCCAGATATTCTATGGACGAGGATAAAGCAAAAGAAGTGGAAAACAGTCTTCGTGAAGATGTAAGTATGACATCCAGAAAACCTTACCCGCAGGAATATGAAATTGGTTTACCCCGTATCAAATCAAAAACAAATTGATTGAAAATTATAGAATAAATTAAAATTAATACTTATCACATCTTTTTATTTAGTCTATTAAATCAATAAATCCATACATCAAAAGTTTTACCAACAAAAGCTCCCTGATGTTGTTATTCATCAGAATGTTGATTATTATTTGTGAGTTTTATAAATACAATAAACCAAATATATTAAAACTAATGCTTCACAACTACATTAGTTTATGATGCGAAGAAAAGATAGCTTTTTTAGTCCGTGTTAAGCATAAAAGAGTCTTACCACACAATAATGATGGATTAAATGGGCATACCACAAATTCCGTATAAATACCTATTTAAAATATTTTCATTTTGATTAGTTTTATCAAATAATAATACACCATGAATATCACATTAGATTTTCCCATTCAGAGGGAAATCATTCTTGACATATGTCTTTCTCATACAACTTAGAAAATTACTGTAGAGCAAACCAATAACTGCTACAAATCCTTTTAAACTTTAATAAAAATCATAAAATAAACTAAACAACTATGGCAAATTTTGCTTCATCAAAAAACTTGGGTAATGGATACCCTACGCCAGGTCCTCAGCGACCGGATATTCAAGACATCATGAATCACGCATATTTCCTGACAGACGGTCAGTGGAAAGAAGCTAAAGAGAATAATTCTTACGATTATGTAATTATTGGATCGGGCTTCTGTGGATATGCCTTTGCTAAAAGAATTTTGGAAAAAGACAAAGAAGCAACGATTCTTATGATCGAGCGTGGAGGTTTTTTATTACCAACTCATTTTCAGAACTTAGGTGCGAGTTACAAGAAACTCGTTGGTCCTATTTCTGAAACTTTTCCTTGGAGTTTGTCTCAATCTACTATGCTCGAAAAAGCTCCTTATCGTGTATCGCAACATGGTATGTTGCCATATTTTGGTGGCAGAAGTTTCTTGTGGAGTGCCTGGTGTCCTCAACCCGAGAAATCTCAGGCTGAGAAATGGTCTCCAGAATTATTTAAGTCTTTAACAGAAAAAAATAATGAAACCTCTTATTATGATGAAGCAGTCAAATTGTTGCATGTTCATAAATCCAACAAGCTGCCTTTTTCGATGAATTTAGAAAAGTTGAATTTGGTCGATAATTTAAGTCAATTGCGACTGCCTGAATATGGTAGTTTACAAGAATCTATTCATGATATATTCAGTAGCAAAAGAGAAGAGTTTAATTCCCATAGTGAGACGGGTGCACATCTAATGAAAGTAGAATATGCATCTTTAGCTTGTGGTGATGGTGAGAATAAAGGTATTGATTTTAATAAGTTTTCTACCCCAACAGCTATTCTTAATTTGGTAGACAGTACTGCATTTTCAACTAAAAATATAGATAAGGATGTTGAAAAAAGAAGAAGACAAGGCAATAATATGTATCCCAATAGATTACATATTGTTACGGACTGTATTGTGGAAGAGATTTTGAATGAAAATAATCAAGCTTATGGATTATTGACATCAAGAGGAACCATTGCATTAAATGATGCAGAATTGATATTAGCAACCGGCTCTATGCCACCGGCTACTCTAATTCAAAAATCTTTCAACCACGAATTAGCGGGTAAGCATTTTACAGCACATACGATTTCCGCAATAACTGCCAGAGTTGAGAAAAATAAATTTTCAAAGCTTTTAGGAGATCAGGCGATTTCAGAAAACAGCAATTTGCAAATGGGAGCAATTTATCTGCCTTTCTTTGCGAAAAATGGACAGCAGTTTCATATTCAACTGTCCATTATCCACGACCCTAATCCTGATAACAACAAAGAGCTGGCAATGCGCTATATGCCTGACGTTGTGTCTACAGCATCTCCCGAGCAATTGGCAGATTCAGAAAATCATGTAATCTTAGTGTGTGCTGTTTTAGGTGAATTAGATATTCATAATCCGGATTCATATTTCCAATCCAATAAAAGTTCTGACGCTACAACTGCAAGCTTACTTCGTTGTAATCCAAGTTCATTAGATAAAGAAACTTGGGATGATATGGGTAAAACCACCTATAATATTCTTGATTATCTATTTGATGAACCTGAATATTGGTATAGTGATTTAAACTATTATCAAGAGTGTCGTGTAAGTGGTAAAGATTCATTGCCCGAGCGTTGTAAAATACAAAATACATGGGTGAAGAAAAAAGACCGTACACTGTACCCACATGTTCCCGCAATGGTACACGAGGGTTCTACATTACCTATTGAAAACAATAATAATATTGAGGCTGTAGTGAATTTAGAATATCAGTTGTTAAACATAGGTAAAGCGGTATCTAATTTATTCATAACAGGAGCATCATTATGGGCTCAGAGCGGTGCCTGGAATCCCACTTTAACCATGACGGCAATGGCATTACAATTAGCTGATAAAAGATTTGTAGCTAAAGAAGAACGTCTTAGCCTGAAAAAAACTGAATCTACTACTCTTCTATCATCAATCGACCAATCTAAATCTTAATTACCATGGAAACTATGAAACTTTTAGAAGCAAATTTAGAGTTAAAATCTGTAGAAAATATGGATGGCGTCTATACATGTGTGAAAGATGTTGATTCGAGATTTGTTTTTTGTAATGAAAACTTTGCCAGATTAGTAGGAAGCTCTGTCTCTGACATTGTAGGACAAATTGATGACAGAGCAGATCATGTAAAGGATGATGAAGCGGTACGGAATTCAGGTGTTCCATTATTAAATCATCGTGAAGTAATAGAACTACCAGATGGATCCCAGCAACCCATCCTTACCCAAAAAGGATTATGGCGATGCGCAACTGACAAAGCTAAAATTTTGGGTACGACAGTAAACTTCTCTCTGCGGAAAACTAAAGAAATGTGGATTAAAGATTTGGGACTTAAGTTAGTAGATCGTGTTGGTTACTTTAGCATTGATAGCACTCATGAAGCTGACAAAGACAGCAGCTATTCATTGAACTATATACTTATAGATAATCTTCCAAAGTTAAAATTGCATATGCTTACCATGGACGAACAATGGTTTTTTCATGAAGGTTCTGCATTACAAATTTATATTTTCGATTTGGTGAAAAAGACAGCTACAGTGAAGACCTTAGGTCAAAATATTGCTAAAGGAGAAAAGTTACAAGTTGTAGTACCAAAAAATACATGGTTTGGTGCTGAAGTTGTAAATAAAGATTTTAATTTAAGCAGTTGTACCTTAGCACCAGCTTTTTATGAGGGCTGCAGTACATCTCTACCAAAAGATGATGATGAACGAAAAACTTTCTTAAATCATTTAAAACATACTTTTCCAGAATTTATTAATATAATCGACGAACTTTCCTAAGTTTATAACTTATAACAATTTACCTCATTTAGTGTCTTGCTGAATGAGGTTTTATTTAGTTAATAACAATCTCAAGAAGTTTTGTATATACATTTAAAAATTGATCAAGGTTAAAAAACTTTTATTGCACAAGATGTTTAAAGCTGTTAAAATATACTTTCAAAGAAAATTTTTAAATTCGTAAGTACAATTTATTCAATGATGTCAGATAGAAGAAAACAGAGAGCGAAACGAATATTGAAGACTACTAATAGAAGTCTTGTAAAATCTGCAAGAAGAGCTTCAGAAAATTCACAAAGGATTTCAAGAGCTTTAGGTATTTCGTATGAAGTTATCCGAAATGGCAAAATCTATCGTATTGAAGGGAATGTTACAGAAGAAATAGGAATTGTCTCTAAAGTTACTTCAGAAAAAACAGGTCTGAAAAAAGGAAGTAAAATACACTTATGACCAAAAAACTCAGAGTATTTTGCGACCCCAATGACTCGGGAAAATCTACGCTACTTTCAGAGTTTATAAAAACAAATTTAATCCCAGGTTAATTGTTAATTCTGATCAAATGAATATGATTGCAGAGATGGAAAATCAAGTAATCACTTTACCCGTTGATGAAGATCATATTCCCAATTGGTTTTTAAAATATTTGATTAACCTAGAATAATATTAATTTATAGAGATTTTGTATTTTAATTGAAGTCATTTTTACTTTAGGTTAAAAGTTAAAAAAATTTCATTCTATCTTTTTTTTAACTCTTTTTAGCTTCTTCTTCATTCTATTTTCAAAATCCAGCTCTTCATAATCCTCACCTTGAATTTCCGGCAACATACTACCTATTCCATTTATTTTAGAATCTGAATCGTCATGTAAAAAATTAAACAATTCATGAGGTTCTTCTGGATTTAAAATTTCAGGTCTATTCTGAATTCCAACTAGCTTTTCAATATTATTGTTCACTTGTTCTTTATGGCCAACACCTTCATTCCAAATTTCATTAAAAGCATTCGCAGAAAATTCTTTCCCTAGCCTGGAACCATTCCAAACCGACTTAGACTGATGATCAATGAAAGTGATTCCATATATTCTGCCAGAGGCATTGCGTCTCAATACGGTATTAATTCCCATCTGTTGCAACTTATTTTTAAATTCGCTTTCATTAGGATAATTATTCATTGCTAAAGTCAAAGTCTCTTTCAATTTTTCATGTATAGAACTTAATTTCAAAGTTTCTTTTGATTTCAAAAAATGATTATTCAGAGCTTCAAAGCCAGCGTTTTTTCCAAATAAAGAAGCCTTGAAAGGTTGGCTTATTTTTTCATTTTTATCGTTTATAGCAAAATACAAAAGTCCATTTTTTCCAACTCTCTTTTCTGATTTTTCAACTTTTTCACAGGAAATATTAAAAAGTGAAAGTAATGCATTATACTCGCCTAACGTCTGAAATTGGTAGTAATTTGGAATATGTCGAATGACAGTAGCGAGTTGACTTTTTAGATCCCCTGCCTGATAATTTACCGGACTGAAAACCTTTTCATTTTGTACAGATTCTTTATTTGGAGCACTAATCAAGATATATTTTTGTTCCAATTCACGACAAATCTTCATAGATTTTCTTTTCTCAAACTTGTCGGATATTTTTTTGCCCTCTTCATCAACTCCAACACTTACGATATGAATATGGGTGCGGTTGATATCTGTATGCTTAAACACCACAAAAGGTTGTTCACCATATCCCATTTCATTCATGTAATCCTGAGCCATCTTTATAAACTTTTCATCTGAAACCTTGTCATTAGGATCAGGATTAAGAGAAATATGTAATGCCGTTTTTTCTGTATTTTTATTTGCCACCAAATAAGGTTCAAATGATTTTGCTAACTGAGCAACAGTATATTTCCCGTCCCTTGTTTCAATCATTTTATTCATCAACAAAATCTTCCCATTCTCATCATCCACCTTCTGTAGATTATAAGCTAAAGCACCATACACATTATTTCCTCTACCCACTTTAGCAATCATTTCTGTTTATTTTTAAAGATAATTTCGATTAAATTCTTCCGTTAACTCAATGATTTTTCTGCCAAGATTTGCCATCTCGGCGGTTTGCTTTTCTAATTTAAAAAGAAATGCCGCAGCTTTTTTCTCGGTAAAACGGCTGTATAAAAGCTTAACTACTTGATTATAATTTACACCAACAGCACGAAACTGACCAAAAAGAGAAGTCAATCTCATGTAAAAATCGGTAGTTCCTTTGTCAATTTTCACTGCCTTAATTTCCTTACTGAACAATACTGCAATAATAAATTTGGCCTTATTACTCATTCCTGAAGCTTCAAAAAGGCTTAATAGGTGAGCATTTTCTTCATCAGTCAAACGAAAAACATGACGATGAATACTAGGGTTTGTTTTCGGATTTCTCCCACCTCTATTTTGTTTTACATTTTTATTCTCTTCCATTTAATCATAATTTATATCATAAAAAAACTGACTTCGGAAGTTTTTTCCAGCCCTCTGCAAGAGCAAGTTGTTTTGAGGCACAAAAAACAGTTATGAGGCACTCAAAACACAACTTGCTGTGTTCTTTCGAACACCATAATCTGTCATCGGGACAGAATATTATATCCATCCTAAAAAGCCTTAGGCTTTCATTTCTTCTTCCTAAAAATTCATTAAAAAACTCACAAGTCATTCTCTAAGCAATTGGTTTACAAAGTAAAATAGAGTTTATATAAAATTAACAACTGACGGTCTGACCAAATCCAACCTTTTAAAGCCAAAGACAACCACTTCAATAAAACCGAAAGAAAATGAAAGGTTCTTTGCACCAGAATTCTGTAGCGCAGTCTTTCAATGCTGTTTGACTGAAGGCAAGAACTCACGATCGCCTGCATCCCTGCAATCTTGAATTCAGTAATGCAGGAAATACAGATTGATTGTTGGAATACATTCAGAATATCTTGATTGATTGATTGATTGATTGATTGATTGATTGATTGATTGATTGGAAAACTACTTCAAGGCTTTCCATCAAGAGAACTTGACGTCATGATTGTATGATAAACTGCAACCTGACTGCAGGTTATAATGATTGCAAGAATTACATCATGAAAAGTAGACCGATAGCATTCCTGCTTACCATCAAAAATTTACAACTTTAATTTTTTTATTATGAACACAAAAAAACAACCATTGTTTATTGCTTTTTCATCACAGAAAGGTGGTGTAGGAAAAAGCACATTTACGACACTTTTAGCAAGTATCTTACATTATCGATTAGGATATAATATTGCTGTATTTGACGCTGATTTTCCTCAGCACAGTTTAATGAAAATGAAAACCAGAGATCTTGCGATGGTGATGGAAAATCAACATTTGAAAAAATTAGCTTATAAACAGTTCACTACCATAAACAAAAAAGCATATCCAGTCATTCAGCATAAAGCAGAAAATATTTTAGAAGCTGCTCTTGAATTTTCAGAAACCTCAGCTGTCCCTGTAGATGTTATTTTTTTTGATCTGCCAGGGACAGTTAACTCTCCCGGTATTTTAAAAGCGTTGGCTGGAATGAATTATATTTTCACTCCCATTAGAATATTAAAAATTTAATAAG